>JARGGH010000018.1 GCA_029210945.1 Anaerolineales bacterium | reverse complement strand
GCCGAACCGCCGGATGCGGACCCGCATGTCCGGTGGTGTGGGAGGGGTAGGGCCGTGAGGCCCTCCCCTATCCCGATAACCATGACGAATTACACCCTCGATTATGTTGTCTGACAATTGACCTTTTTCACCATCCGGTGCTAGACTCCCGCTGTAGAAAATCGGGGAGGCTTTATGGCGACATTACTCGTTCGGAATGCACAACTATTGGTCACGATGGACGGGGAACGACGCGAGATAACGGGCGGGGGCATGTTCATCCGGGATGGATGGATCGAAGAAATCGGCCCCGGCGACTCGCTCCCTGAAAATGCCGACGAAGTGCTTGATCTGACCGGCCATATCGTCCTCCCCGGGCTGGTGAACACTCACCATCATCTCTACCAGACCCTGACTCGCGTGCTGACCGCAGCCCAGGACGCCGACCTGTTTAACTGGCTGAAAACGCTCTACCCGATCTGGGGGCGCATGATGCCCGAGGACATGCGCATCTCGACCCGGTTGGGACTGACAGAGTTAGCGCTGTCCGGCTGCACCATTGCTTCAGACCATCACTACATTTTCCCGAATGGATGCCGCCTGGATGATCAGATTGAGGCGGCGAAGGAAGTTGGTCTGCGCCTGCACGCTTCGCGCGGCTCGATGAGCCTGGGAGAAAGCGATGGTGGTTTGCCGCCGGATTCTGTGGTCGAGGACGAGGACGCGATTCTGGCAGATACACAGCGGGTGATCGATGCCTACCACGACCCCCACCCGGGCGCGATGACCCGCATCGTTGTGGCGCCCTGCTCGCCGTTCTCCGTCACGGCAGACCTGATGCGCGAATCGGCTGCACTGGCACGCGCCAATAATGTCTACCTGCATACCCATCTTGCCGAGACATTGGACGAGGAGCACTTCTGTCTGGAAGAATTTGGCGAGCGGCCGTTAGCTTACGCGGAACAGCTGGATTGGGCCGGGGATGATGTTTGGTTCGCCCATGCCGTTCATATCAACCCGCAGGAGGCGAAACGGATGGCGAGTGCCGGGATGGGAGTCGCGCACTGTCCTTCCTCGAACATGCGCCTCGCTTCGGGCATCGCTCCGGTGCGCCGCTACCTCGCTGAAGGGGTCAGCGTGGGTCTCGGCGTGGATGGCGCGGCGAGCAATGACAGCTCACACATGCTTGCTGAAGCACGCCAGGCGATGCTCATCTCACGCGTCGGGCAGGCTGTTGCTCCGGAAATTGACGAGCACCCCGATCTGCTCACGGCGCGGCAGGCCCTCGAAATGGCCACGCTCGGCGGCGCAGCCGTCCTTGGGCGCAGCGATATCGGTTCGCTCGAAACCGGAAAATGTGCCGATTTCATCGCCATCAAACTCGAGCGGTTAGAGTACGCTGGCGCGATGCACGATCCGCTCGCAGCGCTCGTTTTTTGTTCACCGGTGGGTGTGGATTACAACTACGTCAATGGACGGGCGGTTGTCTCAGAGGGCCGCATGCAAACGCTTGAACTGGACCCGCTGGTTGAGAGCCACAATAAGGCCGCGGCGCGTTTGGCGAATGGGGAGTAGAGAGAGTCTCCACGAGGAGGTTATTCATGGCAGCAATTACCACCGCAAATGAGTGGCAGAAGATAAGCCAATCACTGGTGGACGTCGCGATGGGTCGCGCCTTCGCCGATTTGTTGGTGCGCGACGGCCGCTGGGTCTGTGTTCAGAGCGGCGAGATACTGCCCGGAATCAGCGTGGCGGTTCGGGGCGGCCGTGTGGCTTTCGTGGGTGAGGATGCCGGCCACACCATCGGGCCGGACACGAAGATCATCGAGGCCGAGGGCCGTTTCATCGTCCCCGGCTTACTCGATGGTCACATGCACATTGAATCTGGCATGGTCACGATCACCGAGTTTGTCCGCGCCGTGCTCCCGCGCGGCACGACGGGCATGTTTGTCGACCCGCACGAGATTGCCAATGTGTTTGGCTTGAAGGGTGTCCGCTTGATGGTCGATGAAGCTGCCCTGCAGCCAATGCATGTCTGGGTTCAGATGCCCTCCTGCGTCCCGTCCGCTCCAGGCCTGGAGACCCCCGGTGCCGCGATCGGGCCGGACGAAGTCGAGCAGGCGATGAGCTGGCCCGGGATCATCGGCCTGGGCGAGATGATGAACTTCCCGGGGGTCTATTTCAACGATGACAAGATGCACGCCGAGATGGCCCGCACGCGCCAGGCCGGTAAAGTGATCGGAGGACACTACGCCTCGCTCGACCTCGGGTTGCCGTTCCACGGTTACGTCGCCGGAGGGCCGGAGGACGATCATGAAGGTACACGTTTGGAGGATGCGGTCGCCCGTGTCCGGCAGGGGATGAAGGTCATGCTGCGTCTGGGTTCGGCCTGGCACGATGTAGCCTCCCAGATCAAGGCGGTGACCGAGATGGGCATGGATCCACGCCACTTCATCCTTGTCACCGACGACTCTCATTCGGGCACGCTGGTCAACGAAGGGCACATGGACCGTGTTGTCCGGCACGCGATCGAACAGGGAGCCGAGCCGGTCACTGCCATCCAGATGGCGACGCTGAATACGGCGGAACACTTCGGTGTCAGCCGGGACGTGGGTCAGATTGCGCCGGGCCGCTATGCGGATATCTTGCTGGTCGGTGATCTGGAAGCGCTCGATGTGCAGATGGTGATCGCGCGTGGTGAGGTCGTCGCCCGGGATGGCAAGCTGGTCATCGACCTGCCCACGTTCTCCTACCCGGAAGAGGTGAAAAATTCAGTCAACCTGGGGAGGGCTTTAACCGCCGGCGATTTCAAGATACCCACATCAGCCGGTGATGAAGTGATCGCTAACGTGATCGGCATCGTCGAGAACCAGGCGCCCACCAGGCATCTGCGGCTAAGCGTTCCGGTGGTCGCTGGTGAGCTGCCGATCGATCTGGACAGAGATCTGCTCAAGGTCGCCCTCGTCGAACGTCACAAGGGCACCGGGGAGGTGCAGGTCGCGCTCGTTCAGGGTTTCGGTCTGGACGCGAACTGCGCCATCGGATCAACCGTGGCGCACGACTCCCACCACATGATTGTGGTTGGATCGGATGAAGAGGCGATGGCGCTGGCAGCAAACCGCCTGGCGGAGATTCGAGGCGGGCAGGTCGTGATCAAAGATGGCGAGGTTCGCGCGGAGGTTGAACTCCCCATCGCTGGGTTGATGTCCAATGAACGCGCCGAAGTTGTAGCGGACAAAGCCGAAGCTCTCCTTGAGGCATTCCGGGATTGTGGCTGCACGCTCAACAACGCCAACATGCAGCTCAGCCTGCTGGCGCTGGTCGTCATCCCCGATCTGCGGATCTCGGATAAAGGCCTTGTTGATGTAAACGCGTTTCAAGTCATACCGATCGAAGCCGATTGAGTGATGGACAGGGTTGAGATGAAGCGAGTCATGTCCGGTCGCGAAGATTCACGCCCCCTTTACCAGAGGACGACCGACGCGCTGGCAGCCGTTATCAAGGATGTTGAGCCGGGTAGCTACCTGCCGTCGGAGCCGAAATTGGCGCGTCAGCTTGGCGTCTCGCGCGCCACGTTGCGTGAAGCCATGCGGGTTTTTGAGGGGCAAGGTGTGATCGTGCGCAAGCAGGGTGTCGGCACGATGGTGACCCACCCACCACATGTGATTGAAACGGGCATAGAGAAACTCGAGAGCCTCGAGACGCTCGCCGGGCGGATTGGGCTGCAGGTCGAGATGGGTGAGCTGGAGATCGAGGAGCGGGAGGCGACCGATCTGGAGATCGAGCGTTTCGCCCTCGAGAACGGCGCCCGGGTGGTCGATGTCTCGAGAGTCATCTCCACAGAAGAACGACCGATTGCTTACCTTGTCGATTCGCTCCCCGAGCATTACCTTCCGGAGCAGGTCCAGCAGAGGCGCTTCAAGGGTTCAATCCTCGATCTTCTCGTGCGCAAGCAAAAGCCGAGCGTAAACACCTCGCTCACCGAGATCACCGCAGTTTCCGCCTCGGCGGAGGTGGCGCGCGAACTAGGGATTCAGCGTGGCGATGTTCTGCTCTGCATGGAAGCCTGGCTTCGAACCAGAGAAGGTGATCTGATCGACCATTCATTCAGCTATTTTCTTCCGGGGACGTTCCGGTTTTCTATTGTACGGAGGGTGCAAGGAGTCTGAGTTCAAATCTGAGCATTCCACAAACATGCCGCCGCGAGGCGAGCCAAATCAGGAGGCAATACAATGCGAAGTTTTATGGGAAGGGACATACTTTCACTAAAGGATTTCGAACGAAACGAATTCTTCCGTTTGTTTGAGATCTGCGACCGTCTGGCGCCGATTGCCCGGGACCGGAGGAACACGGACTTGCTGGCGGGCAAAACACTCGTCACCGCGTTCTACCAGCCGAGCACGCGCACACGGCTGGCGCACGAGGCAGGTATGATCCGCCTTGGCGGGCAGGTGACCGGCTTCGCCGATGCGAAGATGACCCGCGCCGGGGATTTCTACCAGGAATCGATCAAAGACACGGTCAAGATGCTCGAGTTCTACGGCGATGTGATCGTGATGCGCCATTTCCAGCAGGGTGCGCCGCACGAAGCCGCGAAATGGGCTTCCGTGCCGATCATCAACGGTGGCGACGGCTGGGGCGAGCACCCGACGCAGATCCTCACCGACCTGTACACCGTGCTGACGGAAAAAGGCCGCATCGACGGCCTGCGCTGGCTGGCCGTCGGGGACATGCGCATGCGCACGATGCATTCGCTGGCGCATGGTCTGACCCAGTTTGACTGCCCGATCACGTTTGTTTCACCTCCCGATATGTCCCTCACCGACGAATTCAAAGAGGAAATCAAAGGCTACAGCCTGGATTACAAGGAAGCCGAACACGTCGAAGAGGCGATTGCAGACGCAGACGTGATCCTGGTTGAGCCGGTCGTGCAGCCGGACTACACCAAGTCGCGCGATGAGCGCGGCGAGGATGTCGGCATGACGCCGGCGAACTACAAGATCACGCGCGAGCTGCTGGAGACGAAAGCGAAGTCGGACGCGATCCTGCTGCACTCGCTGCCGCGCATGGACGAGATCCCGCCCGACGTGGACATCACGCGCTGGTCGCGCTACTGGCAGGAGGCCTTCAACGGCGTGGTCATGCGCATGGGCATCCTGGCGTCGATTCTGGGGGCGATGGAGTGACCGCGAAAGAGCCTTTGAAATTGACGTTTTGAGGAGGTCACTCGGTCACTCGGTCACCGGGTAATTCCGGGTGGGTTTTCGAAGGGGTAGCCCTGCCCTCCCTGGGTGCCCGGGTGCCGGAGTGACGGGGTGCCCTGTCTGAAAAGCAGCAGGGGATTTGACTATCAGGAACTATAAGGAGACTACGAACCCATGCAAACCTATCTAAAAGGAAGGGATCTGATCGGCGACCTGGATTTCACGAAAGAAGAGGTCGAGACGATCCTGGATGTCGCATTTGATTTGAAGCGCAAACGGGCGCTCGGCGAAGAGCACGCCTACTTGCGTGACAAGGTGCTGGCGATGCTGTTCTTCTTCTCGAGCACGCGCACGCGCGGCTCGTTCGAAGCCGGCATGGCGCAGCTCGGCGGGCACGCGGCGTTCATCGAGTCGCGCACGACCCAGATCTCCCATGGCGATACGGAAACCGAGATGGGCGAGATCTTCGGGCGCTACTTCGACGGGATCGCCATCCGGCATGTCGACTGGGGGATCGGCAACCGCTACCTGAATCTGGTGGCGGAGGCTTCGCGGGTGCCCGTGCTGAACATGCAGTGCGAGTACTACCATCCGCACCAGTGCCTGGCGGACCTGATGACGATCATGGAGAAGAAGGGTCGCGATCTGCGCGGCCGAAAAATCGTCGTCTCGTGGGCTTATGCGTCTTCGTACTTGAAGCCGATTTCGGTGCCGCAATCCCTGATCCTGCAGATGCCGCGCTTCGGACTGGACGTGACGCTGGCGCACCCGAAGGAATTCGAGCTCATGCCGGAAATCATGGAACAGGCCCGCGAGCAGGCTGAGAAGCACAAGACCTCATTCGAGGTCGTGGACGACATGCAGGACGCCGTCGAAGGCGCCGACGTCGTTTATGCGAAATCCTGGGGGCCGTTGCTGACAACGCGTGACCAGGATGAGGGCAAGAAAATCCAGGACCAGTACAAAGATTGGATCGCCGATCAGAAACTGATGTCGCTCGCCAAGGATGACGCGATTTACATGCACCCGCTCCCGGCGGACCGGGATATCGAGGTCACCTCCGAAGTGTTGGACGGGCCGCAGAGCGTCGTCTTTGATGAAGCCGAAAATCGACTGCACGCACAAAAAGCCGTGATGGCTTTGACAATGTAAATCTCAGGAGGAGAAGCAGAAATTATGGGTGAGAAAAAAGTTGCCGTGGTCGCGGTGGGTGGCAACTCACTGATTAAGGATAAGGACCACCAGGCGATCCCGGATCAGTACGAAGCGGCGAGCCAATCGATGGAGCACATCGCCGGGATGATCGAGCAGGGCTGGGAGGTGATCGTCACGCACGGAAATGGCCCACAGGTGGGGTTTATTCTGCGCCGGGCCGAGCTATCGCTGCACGAACTGCACCCCGTTCCGTTGGATTACTGCGGGGCAGACACTCAGGGAGCCATCGGGTATATGTTCCAGCGCGCGCTGTACGGGCAATTCCAGAAGCGCTCGATGGACAAGCTGGCGGCCACGGTCGTGACGCAGGTGCTTGTGGATAAGCACGACCCCGCTTTTAAGAACCCCTCCAAACCGATCGGGGCGTTCATGGATGAGAGCACTGCCATGCAGCGCAAAGAGGCGGAGGGCTGGGCAGTCGTGGAGGATGCAGGCCGCGGCTGGCGGCGGGTTGTCCCATCCCCGCTGCCGGTGCGGATCATCGAGGCGGACGCAATCAGCACGCTTGTACGTGATGGCTTCGTGGTCATCAGCGTGGGGGGTGGCGGTATCCCGGTCGTGGAGGGCGAGGGCGGTGAGCTGCTCGGTGTGGAGGCGGTGATCGATAAAGATTTCGCATCTGCACTCCTGGCGACTAGCCTAAATGCCGATCTCTTGCTAATCTCAACAGCCGTCGAGAAAGTTGCGATTAATTTCAACCAGCCCAACCAGGAATGGCTTGATCGCATGACGCTGGCCGAGGCCAAAGAGTATCTGGAACAAGGCCACTTCGGCAAGGGCAGCATGGAGCCGAAGGTCCGCGCCATCCTTGGTTTCCTGGAGAGAGGCGGCAGGCAGGCGCTGATCACCAACCCGGAGAACATCGAACGCGCGTTGAAAGGTGAAACAGGGACGCTCATCGTCCCATGAAACTGGCAAGACAATAAGGAATGTCAAACAATCAGGAGGTGTCAATCTGGAGTTGATTATGAGTGAAGTGCAAGCCGATAGCGGAAATCACGACGTAAACACGTATCTTATCGAGGAGAGGAGTTCGGAATGACATTGAAGACGTTATGGAAAAGCGCCGCCCTGTTGATGGTTCTGGCGTTGGCGATCACCGCCTGTGGCGGTGGGCAGGCTGAAGTAGAAGAACCATCGGAAGAACTGAAGGTCGCGTTCATTTATATCGGACAGCCCGGCGATTTGGGCTGGACCTACGAACACGAACGCGGGCGGCTGATGCTCGAGGAAGAGCTGGGTGACCAGGTTGAAACCGTGACGGTGCCGGATGTGCCGGAAGGGCCGGATGCCGAAAAAGCCATTCGCGATGTGGTCAACAATGGCGCCGATGTCGTTTTCACGACGAGCTTTGGCTACATGGATCCCACGCTGACCGTGGCGGAAGAGAACTCCGATGTGATCTTTGAGCACTGCTCCGGGTTCAAGACTGCTGAGAATATGTCCACGTACTTCGGAAGGATCTATCAGCCGCGCTATCTTTCCGGTCTCGTGGCAGGCAGCATGACCGAGGCGAATCTGATCGGGTATGTGGCTGCCTTCCCGATCCCCGAGGTTGTCCGTGGCATCAACGCCTTCACGCTTGGTGTCCGCGAAGTAAACCCCGATGCGGAAGTCCGCGTTGTATGGACCAACACCTGGTACGACCCGGTGAAAGAGCGCGAAGCCGCTGAGGCACTCCTGGATGAGGGCGCTGACATCATCGCCCAGCACCAGGATACGACCGAGCCGCAGAAGGCCGCCCAGGAGCGCGGCGCGCTGAGCATCGGTTATGACTCTGACATGGCACAGTTCGTCGGCGACACCGTGCTGACCAGCCCCATCTGGAACTGGGGCACCTACTACGTCGACACGGTCGGCAAGGTCATCGACGGAAGCTGGGAGACGCACCAGTTCTGGGGCGGCCTGGCGGACGGTGTCGTCGAGCTGGCTGAGCTGAGCCCGCGCGTACCTGCAGATGTCGCCTCGAAGGTTGAGAGCGAACACACCCGCATCGTCTCTGGCGAATGGGATGTGTTCTGCGGACCGATCAACGCTCAGGATGGTTCTGTCAAGATCGCCGACGGCGAGTGCATGAGCGATGGCGATATGCTCAGCATGGATTGGTTCGTCGAAGGCGTGGTTGGAACGCTAGAAGAGTAGGTTTCGTTTTCCAGGTTCCCTCCGGCCGATGAGGCCGGAGGGAACCACATCTAACAGCGGATGAAACAACCGATGAGCGAATCACAGACGATCAGCGCAGTCGAGATGCGTGGTATCACCAAGCGGTTTCCAGGAGTGGTGGCAAACCGGGATGTGGACCTCACGGTAACCCCCGGCCACATTCACGCGCTTCTGGGGGAGAACGGCGCCGGGAAAAGCACGCTTATGAACGTCCTGGCGGGCCTTTACCAGGCGGAAGAAGGGTTCATTCTTCTGAATGGAAATCGAGTCCGCTTCAACTCGCCACGGGATGCAATTGACCATGGCATAGGCATGGTCCATCAACATTTCATGCTGGTAGAAAGCCTGACCGTCGCTGAAAACGTCATTCTTGGTCAGCGGCCAGCCCGGTTCGTGATCGACCACGAGCGGGTTGAGGAGCAGGTGCGGGAATTATCCAAACGTTATCACTTAAACGTCGATCCAAAAGCATTTATCTGGCAGTTGTCGGTTGGAGAACAACAGCGGGTTGAGATCCTCAAACTGCTCTATCGCGGCGCGGATATGCTCATTCTTGATGAACCGACGGCGGTTCTAACGCCCCAGGAATCGCAGGAACTCGCCAATATCCTGCGCCAGATGACAGCCGAAGGCAAGGCCATCATTTTCATCACCCATAAACTTGACGAGGTCATGAGGTTTTCCGATTGGGTGACCGTGCTTCGCGGTGGTGAGGTCGTCGCCACGCCCAAGACGAGCGAGACGACCAAATCCGAACTAGCGCGCCTGATGGTCGGTCGCGAAGTGCTCTTCCGCCTCGAAAAGGAACCATGCCAGAAAGGGCCGGATGTGCTCGTCGTCGAGGGCGTTAGAGCGCTCAACGATAAGGGTCTGCCAGCCTTGAAAGGCATGTCTTTTTCCATCCGCAGCGGCGAGATTCTGGGTGTCGCCGGCGTAGCCGGCAACGGGCAGCGTGAAATCGCCGAGGTGATCACCGGCTTGCGACCGGTGACGGGCGGATCAATCTATGTCAATGATGTTGAGATCACCAACTGCACGCCGCGCCAGGCGATCGAGACTGGTGTAAGCCATATCCCTGGTGATCGTCTGGGGGTGGGATTAGTCCCTAACCTGCCCGTCTCCGATAACCTGGCGATGAAGGCGTACCGGCGGCCACCCCTGGCAAGCGGGCCGCTGCTCAATTATGAGGCGCTGCGAAATTTTGCGCGCAATCTTGTGAAAGGTTTCAATATCACCACACCGTCAATTCAGACCGACACGCGCTTGCTATCCGGCGGAAACCAGCAAAAAGTCGTGTTGGCGCGAGAGATTGATGCAAGCAGCGGCATGTTGGTAGCGGTGCACCCGAGCCGGGGGTTGGATGTCGGCGCGACCGAGGCGGTCCGGAAGACGCTTCTGGAGCAGCGCGATAACGGCGCAGCGATCCTTTTGATCTCCGAGGAGCTGGACGAATTGATGCAGCTTTCCGATCACATCGCGGTCTTCTACGAGGGCGAGATTATGGGCATCGTGGACGATGAAGAGGCAGATACAGAAGAACTCGGGTTGATGATGGCGGGCGAGAAACGGATCTCTCAAACCCCATCGATAGAAGATGATGGGAGGCCACGATGAATATCGTTTTTGAAAAGCGCCTCTCACGCTCACGTCGCGCGGCTGTCCTCGTCCCGATTATCTCATTCATCCTGGCGCTGCTCTTTGGCTCGCTGATCTTGTTGGCTTTTGGTGTCAACCCGCTGGAAGCTTACCGCGTGATGGCGGTGGGTTCGCTTGGATCGCAGTATGCGCTGACAGAAACGCTCGTCAAGGCGATACCATTGATGCTCACTGGGCTGAGCGTCTCGATTGCCTTCCGGATGCTTTTCTGGAATATCGGGGCGGAGGGTCAGCTCGCGATGGGCGGCATCGCCGCGACCTACGTTGCGCTCTTCCTGAGCGATTCGCTTCCTGGTGCGCTGACGATACCCACCATGGTCCTTTTAGGTATGCTCGCCGGCGCGATCTGGGGCTTAATACCCGCTTTGCTGAAGGCGTTCATCGGCGTAAATGAAATCCTGACCACGTTGATGATGAATTACATCGCCATCCTAATGGTGGAATACCTGTACCTCGGGCCCTGGCGGGATCCTGATGGCTATGGTTTCCCTGGAACGGCGCCCTTTCCTCCGGAGGCGATCCTGCCGCGCCTTGTCGGGCGAGTGCACCTCGGGATCATTTTTGCGATTATCGCCGCCTTCATCGTCTGGTTCGTTCTCAGCCGCAGTCGCTGGGGATACGAAATCCGGGTTATCGGTGAGAATCAGCGCGCCGCCCGCTACACCGGGATCAACATCGGCAAAAATATCCTGCTCGTCATGCTGCTCTCAGGAGGGTTGGCTGGCCTAGCCGGGATGGCGGAGGTCTCCGGGATTGCTCGCCGTCTCTACCAGGGCTTGACCGTCGGGTACGGCTACACCGCCATCATCGTCGCGTGGATGGCGAATTTGAACCCCTGGGCGGTGTTGTTTGTCGGCTTCTTTATGGCCGCGCTGCTTGTTGGCGGCGATCAAATTCAGATCGCGCTTCAAACTCCGGCCGCTGTGGCGCTGGTGCTGCAGGGTGCGATCCTGTTCTTCGTGCTGGGGGGCTGGATCTTTGTCAACTACCGCATCCGTCTGCTCCGACCCTCTGAGCCCGCTGCCGCAGACGAGCTCTCATGACAGAAGCATTGATTGTATCCATCCTCATAATTACTATCCGTGCGGGAACCTCGTTGCTTTACGCGACTCTGGGTGAGATCTATACCGAGCGGGTCGGCATCCTCAACCTGGGGGTGGAAGGCATCATGATGATGGGCGCGGCGACTGCATTCGCCGTTTCATACCACAGCGGGAGTGCGTGGATCGGGCTGCTGGGTGCCGTGCTGGTGGGTGGATTACTGGCGCTGATTCACGCCTTCCTGTCGAATACGATGCGTGCCGATCAGGTGGTGAGCGGTCTGGCGCTGACCATCTTTGGCACCGGCCTGGCAAGCTTCATGGGCCAGCGATTGGGTCCGGGCGGCACAACCATGGTCGGGCTCCAGGGCCCCAAATTTGTGCGCACCCCGCTGCCGCTCTTGAGCGATATTCCGATCCTGGGCCCTTCCTTCTTCAATCAGGATGTGCTGACCTACGGTCTGTATTTGCTGCTCCCGCTGCTCTGGTTCTTCCTCTACAGGACCCAGCCCGGGCTGCATTTGAGGGCGGTTGGCGAAAAGCCGCTGGCTGCTGATGCGATGGGTGTTCCCGTGATCCGCACGCGCTACATTTACACAATCTTCGGCGGCATGTTGATGGGCGTCGCGGGCGCCCATTTATCGCTGGGCTACCTGCAGGGGTGGGCGGATAATATCACCGGAGGGCGCGGTTGGATCGCGATCGCGCTGGTCATTTTCGCCACCTGGGATCCGCTCCGGGCGGTGATCGGCGCGATGCTCTTCGGCGGTATCAACGCGATCCAATTCCGCATGCAGGCGGCGGGTACGACCATCCCGGCGCCATTTCTGAACATGATGCCGTATATCTTTACGATTGTTGTGCTGGTGATCATCACGTGGTGGGAGGCGATCAGTAAGCGATTGGGTGCTCCCGCCGCTTTAGGGCTTCCTTATGCCCGTGAGGAGAAACACTGACCCAGTGGAGCGAACAAGATGGCTGACCGTTGACACTGGCAGAAGCGGTTCTCTACCGATCTTTCTCGGGATTGGGCATCAGTGTGGAACCAGTGGAGGAGGTGGTCGTCAACATAGAGATTGATCTGGATGCAGGAGAGAACTCCGAACGACTTTATCCGAACAGGAGAAGCATCACATGTCTAAGAGATTCCTATTTCGATTGATGGCACTGCTGATCATCCCTGCGCTCTTGCTTTCCGCCTGCGCTGGCGGCACGGTGGAAGAGGAGCAGGAGTTTGTTTTCGGCGTAGTGCTCGTTGGGCCGAAGAATGATCGTGGCTGGAGCCAGGCGCATTATGAGGGCGGGCAGTATGTCGAGGAGAACATGCCTGGCGCACGCATGATCGTGTTTGAAAGCCTGAACCCGGCTGATAAACCCGAAGCGACGCTGGAGGGCGTTGTGGACGACATGGTCGCCGATGGGGCACAGCTGGTATTTACGACCTCTGACGAATTTGAGGAGGACACTCTCGGTGCGGCCGAGAAATATCCAGAGGTCACCTTCATCAGCATTTCGGGTGATGATGCCTGGGCAGAAGGACAAGATGCTGGAAAAGCTCCGCCAAACCTTGGCAATATCATGGGACGGATGCCCGACATGAAAGCGGTTGCCGGGTGCGCGGCCGCCCTTGCAACCGAGACCGGCAAGCTGGCCTATCTCGGACCGCTGATCAATTTCGAGACGCGGCGCCTGGCGGCCTCAGCCTATCTCGGCGCGCGTTACTGCTATGATGAGTTCCGTGGCATGGATCCCGATGATCTGGAGTACACCGTGACGTGGATCGGATTCTGGTTCAATATCCCTGGCGTGACCCTGGATCCCACCGAGGTCACAACGAACTTTATCGATTCCGGCGCGGATGTCGTCCTGAGCGGGATCGATACCACGGAAGCGATCGTAGTGAGCGGCCAGCGCGCCGATCAAGGTGAACGCGTCTTCGCAGTGCCGTACGACTTCGTCGGCGCCTGTGACGAAAAACCCGAGATCTGCCTGGGTGTCCCCTACTTTAATTGGGGTCCTGACTATCTTGAGACCGCCAGCGCGGTTGAGGCTGGATCCTGGGAGCAGGAGTGGGAATGGAACAAAGCTGCATGGGACGCGCTCGATGACCGCACCAAGACACCGATTGGCTGGATTCACGGACCCGGCCTGACGGACGAGTGGAAAGCGGATCTTGAGACCTTCATCGATGGTATGGCCTCCGGCGACGTTGTCGTGTGGAAAGGCCCCCTCAATCTTCAGGATGGGACGACCTATCTTGAGGAGGGTGAAGTTGCTACCGGCCAGCAGATCTGGTATCTGCCCCAGCTTCTAGAAGGTATGGAAGGCCCGAGCAAATAGTTCGGATCACACCTCAATAACCTGAGGGGGGAGCGTCTATGACGCTCTCCCCTCGGATTGGATCCTACCGGCGTTATGCATATTCAGCTTCAAAATATCCACAAACACTTTGGAGATGTGAAAGCCAATGATGGCATCACATTGGAGTTCGAGCCTGGCAAGATCTACGGCGTGCTGGGCGAAAACGGTGCCGGAAAAACGACGTTAATGAAGGTCCTCTCTGGCTATCATAAGCCTGATCATGGCACGATCGTAATTGATTGGACAGATAGATCGTTCTTTTCGCCCGCCGACGCGCTGGCGGCAGGGATCGGCATGATTTACCAGGATCCCCTGGATGTGCCCAGCATGCGGACAGTGGAGAACTACGTCCTCGGTCGCAGCGGGGCGCTGGCTGTTGATCTGGGGAAGGCGGAGGAGGAACTGACCGCATTTGCGAGCACGGTCGGCTTTGAAGTGAACCCGCGCGCCTATATCGACACACTTTCGCTCGGTGAGAGACAGCAGCTTGAACTCATTCGGCTTTTATCACTTGGCGCGGACCTGTTGATTCTCGATGAACCTACAACCGGCATCAGCGCCGACCAGAAAGAACAGCTCTTCAATTCACTGCAGAAGCTCGCTGGGAAAGATGGCAAGATCATCATCCTTGTTTCACACAAACTGTCTGAGGTCCAGGAACTCTGTGACGAGGTCTATGTTCTGCGGCGTGGCAGGAAGGTCGGTGGAGTCACTCTGCCGGCCACGAAACAGAGCCTCGTTTCGCTGATGTTTGAGGAGCTTCCCAAACGGACAGAGCGTGCATCATACATTCGTGAGCATACGATCATGCAGCTGCAGGACCTGCAGCTTTCCGATGGACGTATTCTTGTCGGTCCGCTGAATCTGGAGCTGCATGCCGGCGAGGTGCTTGGCCTTGCGGGGTTAGAGGGGAGCGGCCAGCAGTTGCTGCTGCGAGCGTGTGCTGGATTGGTCGAGGCCGAGAGCGGCAAGATCATCATCGAAGAGCGGGATATGACCAGGTTTGGGTACCACAAGCGCCGGGAGGAAGGTGTGGCTTACATGCCTTCTGGGCGCCTGGAGGAAGGACTGGTCGAGGGGTTGAGCCTTACTGACCATTTCGTGCTGGCAGAGCCGCAGCATGGATTTGTCATCCAGCGTGAACGCTACCAGCAGTTGACAGAAGAACGCATAGATGAGTACCAGATCGTCGGCCAATCGACCTCGAGGGTTGAAGAATTATCCGGAGGGAACCAACAACGCGCGCTGCTCGCGTTGCTGCGCAAGTCAGCCCGGCTGATATTGTTAGAGCATCCCACGCGCGGTCTCGATGTGCGTTCCGCAGAGTGGATCTGGCAGGTGCTGTTCCAACGCGCTGCCGAGGGGGCCGGGATCATCTTTTTCTCCGCCGACCTGGATGAAATTATCGAGCGAAGCGACCGCATCGCAGCATTTTCCGGAGGTCAGATGTCCAGGATCGTCACAGCCGATCAAACGACAACCGACGAATTGGGCCATATGATCGGGGGCGAGTTGTGACCGGGCGCGCATGGCTGAGAAGACTCTGGCCGCTGGCGCCCGTCCTGGGCGCATTAGTCATCACAAGCGGTCTGCTGCTCCTTTTTGGAGTCTCACCGTTCGAAGGGTTTGGCGCATTGCTTCAAGGGGCTTTTGGCACTGAAGCCAAGGTGCTCAGCGTGGCTGCGTTCTGGGTGCCGTTAACGCTCGCCGCCGCGGGTCTTGTGGTGGCGTTCACGGCTGGGCTCTGGAACATCGGTGTGGAGGGGCAAATCGTGATGGGCGCCGTCGCGTCCAGCTGGCTGGCGCTTCGATTCGACGCCCCGCGCCCGATCCTGCTCGTCGCTGAGATCCTCGTGGCGATGGCAGCCGGTGCTCTATGGGCTGGCGTTGTCGCGATCTTTAAGACCCGGGGTGGGGTGCATGAAATTTTCGGCGGGCTTGCGCTCAACAACATCGCAATCATCTTTACAAACTATCTCATCTCGGGGCCATGGCAGCCGCCTGAAGGTGGAACGTTCCGTGGCACCGTTCCTTTCCCGGAGAAAGCGCTGTTCCCGCTGCTTGGCGTTTCGCGTTTAAGCCCGCTTTCGATCGCGCTCACACTTGGCGCGCTGGCTGCAGTTTACTTCATCTTACGCGGGACCTACTGGGGGCTGAAGTTGGATGCTCTGGGGCGCAATCCGAAATCAGCCTTCTTGCTCGGGGTGTCGAGCGAACGCGAGATGATCTTGGCGATGATGTTCTGCGGAGCATTGGCTGGTCTGGGTGGCTCTGTGCGCGTGCTGAGTTGGTTCGACAGTCTTCGCCAGAGCATTTCAGGAGGCATCGGTTTCCTGGCGCTCCTGGTGGTTATGCTTGCGCTCTTCCGGGTTGTGCTGGTGCCGTTTGTCGCGTTCTTTTTCTCGGCGGTGTTAAGTGGAAGCATCTCGCTCCAATTGAGAACACAGCTGCATTCTTCGCTTGGAGGGATTCTGACCAGCGTCATGGTCCTGCTTGTCCTGCTGTTCGGGGACTATCGCCAACTGGGTATTTTTGGATCCAGAGGAGGGAAGGCGCTGGCTGATGAATGAAGTTGAATGGGTACGCGTGCTTTCTTCGATCGTGCTGCAGGCGACCCCGCTGATGATCGCGGTTTGTGGTGAAACGATCACCGAGCGGGCCGGAATCGTGAATCTCTCGCTTGATGGCACCATGCTGCTCTCAGCTATGATCGGTTTCATCGCCGGCTTGCTTACCGGAAGTGTGTGGCTGGGTTTCCTGGCGGCTGCGCTGATTGGCGGTTTGTTCGCCTCTATTCTGGCATTCAGCACCATCCGATTGCGCAAAGATCAATTCGCGGTCGGTTTCGTGCTCACGCTTCTGGGTGAGGAATTGAGCGCTTTTCTGGGACAGAACTACACACGCATCCCGGGAGAATCGGTGCGGCATTGGGGGATCCCGATCTTGAAAGACATCCCGGTGATCGGCCCGATCTTCTTCGATCATGATCCGGTTGTGTATTTTGCGTTCGTGCTGGTGGGTCTCACATGGTGGTGGATCTTCCGCACGAAGCCAGGATTGAAATTGCGCAGCGCCGGGGATCGCCCCGAAACCGGTTTTGCGCGCGGCGTGAACATTCAGCGGCTGCGATATCTATATACGATCGTAGGTGGTGCGCTGGTCGGCATCGCCGGCGCCGCATACTCACTGGATATCAAGCTTGGCTGGAGCGAAGGGCACACGCGCGGATTGGGGTGGATCGCCCTTGCGATCGTGATCTTCGGTGGCTGGTCGCCGATACGCGGCGCGCTTGGCGCGCTGCTGTTCGGGGCAAGCAAAGCGCTCGCAACCGTGCTTCAGCGCCGTTTCCCGGAGGTGTCTGTCGTGGCGTTTAACGCGCTTCCGTGGGTTTTGATGATCACGGTTCTGACATTGGTTGGGAGCGACGTGAGCGAGCGCTTAATCTTGTTCGCGCCTAGGCGCTTTCAATCAAGGTTGCGTCATATTCTACGAGTGAGACCCCCGGCTGCACTGGGGAAGCCGTTCTCGCCGAGCAGTTCAGGAGAAAGCTAATAACATGCAGTCTTTTATCGGTTATCGCTGTTCTGTTTGCGGGAAGACGTATGAACAGGACGAACTGACTTACACCTGCCCAAACGACGGCGGGAATGTGGATGTGATCCTTGATTATGACCGCATCAAGAACACCTCCTCCCCAGGAAAAATTGCTGCTTCAAGGGATTTCTCGATCTGGCGCTATCTCGATCTGCTGCCTGTGGCCGACCCGGGGCATACCGGGACGCCGCTGTGGGCAGTAGGCTGGACGCCGGTTTTCGATCTGTCCGTAAAAGCGGCTGAATTTGGTTTGAAGAGGCTCTGGCTCAAAGATGACGGCCGCAACCCGACCGCCTCGTTCAAGGACCGTGCCAGCGCGGTTGTCGTGGCGCGCGCCCAGCAGACCGGTGTGGAGGTGACGATCACCGCCTCCACTGGTAACGCCGGCGCGGCGCTCGCCGGTATGGCAGCGGCAGCGTCCCATCCGGCGGTCATTCTGGCGCCGAAAACGGCCCCGCCAGCCAAGGTCGCCCAGTTGATGATCTTCGGCGCGCGCGTGTTCCTCGTCGATGGGAATTACGACGACGCGTTCGATCTCAGCGTCGAAGCCGCCAACGCTCTGGGGTGGTACTGCCGCAACACCGGCTACAACCCGTTCACCGCCGAAGGCAAGAAGACCGCCGCGTTTGAGATCTGTGAGCAATTGAGCGGGATGGTCGGACAGGCTCTGCAATCTAACTGGTACGTGCCCGATGCGGTTTTCGTCTCCGTCGGTGATGGGAACATCATTTCCGGACTGCACAAAGGCTTCAAAGAGCTATCCTCGCTGGGATGGATCGAGCGCGTGCCGCGCATCTACGGCATCCAATCGGAAGGCTCAGCAGCGATCGCGAACGCCTATCGCGCCGGCACAGAAGAGATCAAGCCGGTTGCAGCGGACACGCTGGCGGACAGCATCTCGGTCGACCTGCCGCGCGATGGCCTGCGGGCGCTGCGTGCCGCGACAGAGACAGGCGGTGCCTACCTGGCGGTTTCCGATCAGGCCATTCTGGATGCGATGGTTGAACTCGGCAAGGACGTCGCTGTCTTTGCAGAGCCGGCCGGCTCGACAGCCTATGCAGGCATGAAAGTCGCCATCGAGCAGGGGCTCATCGGGGCGAACGATGAAGTGCTTGTGATGAACACCGGCAGCGGGTTGAAAGATGTGGGCGCCAGTATGCAAGCCACCGGTAAGGCGCCTGTGATCGAACCACTGTTGAGCGCGCTGCAATCTGCACTTGAAGCGTAGTTGGGAAGGATGAAATCGATGGAACCGGATGTTGTCTTCTCCATCGCAGTGCCTGTCTACAACGAGGTCGAATCGCTCCCCGAACTGCACCGGCGCGTGACCGAGATCATGGAGCAGGTGGGCGAACCGTGGGAGCTGCTGCTGATCGACGACGGCTCGACCGACGGCTCGACCGACTGGATCCTCGCAAAGGCCCAGGAAGATGCCCATATCAAGCCTGTCATCTTTGCCCGCAATTTCGGCCACCAGATCGCCGTGACGGCCGGGCTGGATTACAGCCGCGGCCAGGCGGTCGTGATCATGGACGCCGATCTGCAGGACCCGCCCGAGGTGATCGCCGACCTGATTGAGAAGTGGCGTGATGGATTTGAAGTCGTCTACGCTGTCCGGGCCGAGCGTGAGGGCGAAACCTGGTTTAAGAAAGCGACGGCGGCGTTGTTCTACCGTCTGATCAATCGCATCACCGACGTGGATATCCCGGTCGACACCGGCGATTTCCGCTTGATGGACCGCCAGGTTGTTAACGTGCTCTCGGGCATGCGCGAACGCCACCGCTTCCCGCGGGCGATGGTCGCCTGGGTCGGGTTCCGCCAGATTGGTGTGCCCTATACGCGTGCGGCCCGCTATGCAGGCGAGACGAAATACCCATTCAGGAAGATGCTGCGGTTGGCGTTGAATGCGATCACCGGATTCTCGTATTTTCCACTGCAAATCGCGACCTATCTCGGTTTTTTCAGTGCTGGGATCAGCATCCTGGCGATCCCGGTCGTGATCGCGCTGCGCTTGATGGGCAGCCAGGCCTTCTTCGGGCAGGCAACAACACTGATCGCCGTATTGTTCCTTGGTGGCGTACAATTAATATCATTGGGAATTCTGGGCGAGTACATTGGTCGGCTTTATGATGAAGCCAAAGGCCGGCCGCTGTACATCGTGCGAGAGGCGCCTGAGAAACCCGGTCAACCTTAGATTAAAGGAGTGAGAAAGTAGAATGATCGACCTTAAAGTCATTGAGAGTGGATTTGAAAAAGCAGTCGAACGGGCGCGTGAACGCAACATCATCATCCCGACGTTCGCTCAAATGAAGGATCCATCGCTAATTCCTGATTCAATTAAGAAAGAACTGTCCGGCATCGGCTTGTGGGATATCAACCCGCGCAACTTGTTCCGCATCACCTGGAAGAACGAACCGCAAGAGAGCGGAGGCGGTTTCGACGGCGTCAACTACATCGAATTCCCCTCAGAACTCACCGGCGTCGACGCACGCATCATCGGTCTCGCCGGCAAGTGGTTTCCCACCGGTGCCCATAAAGTCGGTGCGGCTTTTGGCTGCCTCGTGCCGAGACTCGTGACCGGGCAATTCGACCCCACCTCGCAGAAAGCGGTCTGGCCCTCCACCGGCAACTACTGCCGCGGGGGCGCTTATGACTCGGCTCTGCTGGCTTGCGAATCGATCGCCATTCTGCCGGAAGGGATGAGCAAGGAGCGTTTCGACTGGCTGGCGAACATCGCCGGGGAGGTCATCAAGACGCCCGGCAGCGAGTCGAACGTCAAGGAAATCTTCGATAAGTGCTGGGAACTGCGCGAATCAGGTGAAGATCTGATGATCTTCAACCAGTTTGAAGAGTTCGGCAATTACCTCTGGCATTACGATGTGACCGGTCATGCGATGGAGGAGGTCCTCCAGCATGTTATGGGTCCAGGTGATCGTTTTTCCGGTGTGACGCTTACGACCGGATCGGCCGGAACGATCGGGTGCGGTGACTACCTCAAACAGGTCTTCCCCAATAGCAGGATCGCTGCGGGAGAAGCCTGGCAGTGCCCGACCCTTTTGGAGAACGGGTTCGGCGCCCACCGCATCGAGGGGATCGGGGATAAACACGTGCCCTGGATCCACAACGTCAAGAACACCGATATGATTATCGCACTCGATGACGCCGTGATCGTCAACACCGCACGTCTGTTCAACGAGCCTGCCGGGAGGGAGTATCTCGTCAAGCAGGGAGTCGAAGAGGATGTGGTTTCCCAGCTGGATCTGCTTGGATTTTCAGGGATTGCCAATCTGGCGATGGCGATCCAATTCTCGAAATACTATGAACTGAATTCCAATGACGTCGTCATCACGGTTCTGACCGACTCGATGGAGCTTTATCAAAGCCGGCTTGATGAAATGCATGAGAGCATGGGCAGCTACGGGGAGATTGAAGCGGCGGCTGACTATGCCCGCTATCTGATGGGCTTAACCACCGATCATATGCTTGACATGCGTTACACAGACAGGCGCCGGGTGCATAACCTGAAATACTTCACCTGGGTCGAGCAGCAGGGTCGCGAACACGATGAACTGGTCGCGCAGTGGTACGATCATGATTACTGGACTTCGATCCAGGAGCAGATCCCTGAGATCGACAGGCTGATCCAGGATTTCAACCGTGAAGTCGGCTTGTAGTTCGAGTAAAGCCGGCGCAGCAGGGTAGATCGTTTAAGACGGATCAGTTCACCGCTGGTCCGTTTTAGAACTAAACCGCCGGGGAGGTTTCAGAAAGGGGGAAAGCTCATGGAAGTTCGACCTGAGGATCTTGTTCTGGTGGCGATCCTCCCGTCCAGGCGCGATCTTGAGATCGCCCGTGTTCTGGGTTGGTACCGGATACCCGTACAGAGCGCGCCGAAAACCGTGGATGTAGATTGGATCGCGTTCTATCTGACATCCGCATTCGGGGACGAGAAATGGGCTGTGCGCTATATGGCGCCAGTTCAAGGGCATGAATTGGTCACCCGCAGGGAGCTGCTAGGGGCTGAATCCGGGCATCCCCGGGCGAAGGAGCCTTATTTCAAGCTCCAACTGGGCCGGCTTTTCAAACTGCCCAGACCGATTCCTGCCGAGAAGTGGAGGCGCTTCACATTCCTCTACACTACCGGTGAGAAGCTGCAGCGGGCTCGTTCGTTATCCGATCTCCGCGTCGACTCTCCGGGCGAACGAGCGCTGCTGTGGCGGATGATGCGTGAGAGATCAACAGACGGACAACGGGACGAAAAATCCGCCAACCGGATTGAGTGATCGCTGATATCCCAGTTTGGGCGACCTATTAAGGATGACATTCGAATGCAGGCGATTCTATTAAAGGGTGGCACGATCATCACCGAGGATGGGATCTACGAACAGGATTTGCGCATCCTCGGTGAGCAGATTGCCGAAATCGGTGAGGACTTGGCTCCCGATGGAGCCGAGGTGGTCGACGTGAGCGGCAAACTTATCCTGCCCGGTGGCGTCGACCCGCATACTCATTTTGACCTGCCGATGTTCGATACGGTATCGTCGGATGATCACTACACGGGGCACAAGGCCGCCGCGTTCGGCGGAACGACGACCGTCATGGATTTTGTCCCCCAGGATCATGAACGGCTGGCCGAGTCGATCGATGTCTGGCAGCAGAAAGCTGAGCCGAAAGCAGCCATCGATTACAGCTTTCACATGAATATCACCCGCTTGAACGACGCGGTTCTGATAGAGATCCCGCAGCTGCTGGAGCGGGGGATCACGACCCTGAAAATGTTCACCGCCTACAACGGGCGTTTGCGCTTGCAGGACGGCGAAATCTTCCGTGTGATGAGGGTCGCGGCGGAGCACGGTATGCTCCCCATGATCCATGCAGAAAATGGCGATGTGATCGAGATCCTGACGCGTGAGGCGGTGGCCGCAGGCAAGAAGGACCCGGAGTGGCATGCGCACACCCGCCCGGCATGGGGGGCGGTCGATGCGGTCCTGAGAAGCGCCGCGCTTGCAGCCCAGGCCGGCGCTCCGCTCTACATCGTGCATGTTAACACTGCCGGCGGGATCGATCAGATCCAGTATGCCCGTGGACAAGGCCTTCCCGTGATGGGCGAGACCTGCCCGCAGTATCTCTTTTTCAATGTCGACCACCTGAAGAGGCCGGACGGCGCGAAGTGGGTTTGCTCACCCCCTATGCGATCGGAAGTCGATAACGAGGCGCTCTGGCAGGGCCTCTCCGACGATTCACTGCAGGTCATGGGTACCGATCATTGTCCGTTCTTCTATGACGGCACCTCGCCCATTGAATACGAAGGTGAGCCGGTTTCCATCCCGGGCAAAGAGCTGGGCAGTGACGATTTCACCAAAATACCGAACGGCTTACCCGGTGTCGGTGATCGCATGCCGATTCTCTGGTCTTATGGCGTCGGTCAAGGCCGGATTACGATGCGGCAGTTCGTCGCCCAGACGAGCACGAACCCGGCCCGGATTTTCGGGCTCTACCCTCAGAAGGGAGCACTCCTTCCCGGATCCGACGCGGATATCGTTGTCTGGGATCCTGAGCGAGAACTGACATACGGGGTTGAGATAGCCCGCCATCGCACGGATTACAATCTCTACGAAGGGTGGGCGCTTAAAGGATACCCGGATAAGGTTATTCTGCGTGGGACGCTGATTGTCGATGGGGATCAATGGCTGGGCGAACGCGGGATGGGTCGCTTCATTAAAAGAAAACCGCATGCACCCGTACTCTAGATATCTTGATGATCGATTGTGGAGGTGCTAGAATCAGCCTACCTCGAGCTGGTGGTCGCCAACACGTACCAAATGGGCGGCGTCGGGCAGCCTCGTCCGTCGAAAAGTGCCAGTTAGCTCATATCTGCATGATAAGTGAGCGAAAATATGAGCCTATGGAAACATTACCTCCTCCCGACTTCAATTCAGGAAGCGGTTGACGCTTTGAGCGAACTCGATGGCACCTCGGCTGTGATTGCCGGGGGCACCGATTTGCTGCTAGACCTGGATCAAGGGCGGCATCCCCCGGTAGACACGATGGTGGATATCACAAGGATCGATGAACTCCAGCAGGTGCGTGTCGAACCTGAAGGCATCTTTATCGGCGCAGCCGTGACCCACAACGAGATCATTCACAACCCCGTTCTCAAAGAAAATGTCCGCTGTTTAGTGGAGGGCTGCGGGCTAATCGGTGGCCCGCAGGTGCGCAACGTCGCCACGATCGGCGGCAACGTCGCCCATGCCCTGCCGGCCGGCGACGGGACGATCGCGCTCGTCGCACTGGACGCACAAGCATGCATCGTGAACTCAGAGGGCGAGACCTGGCTGCCGATCGGGGATCTGTTTGCAGGGCCAGGAGTGACCACATTTGATCGCTCGCGTGAGCTGATCAAGGGTTTCCGGATCCCGCTCAGCGGACCCGGTGAGGGGTCTGCTTTTGATCGTGTCATGCGGCCGCAGGGCGTCGCCATTGCCATTCTTAATATGGCGGTGTGGATGCGCTTCGCCTCCGACGGCTCGATCGAATCGGCGCGCATCGCGGTCGGACCTGGCGGTCCGACCCCGTTCAGAGCGCACGCCCTTGAAGATCTTCTGTCTGGTCGTATCATCGATGCGGACACTCTGCATGAATCTGCACGGACCCTGCAGGACGAGATAAAGTTGCGCACCAGCCCATACCGGGCGACCGAAGCCTACCGCCGTCACCTGATCGCGACGCTTCTTGATAGAACAATTGGACGGATTTCCGCACAGCTGCTGGAGTGAGAAGTCAACATGTGTTGGTATGCAGGTAAATGAAGGAGTTTCTCAGGTGGATCGATTGAAATTAATGGTGAACGGTGAAGAGCATGTGGTTGAGGTCGCACCGGGCGAGATGCTTTCGGACGTGCTCCGCTATCGTCTTGGACTGACCGGTACGAAAATCGCGTGCGAGGAAGCTGAATGCGGCGCCTGCACCGTGCTGCTGGAGGACCAGCCGGTCCTCTCCTGCACAATGCCCGCCATGAAGACTGACGGAAAAACGCTGCTCACGATCGAGGGGCTTCGATCGAACGGGGAGCTTCATCCGCTCCAGGATGCATTCGTGAAACACGGTGCCGTGCAGTGCGGTTTCTGCATCCCCGGTCAGATCATGACCGGCTACGCGCTGCTGACCGACAACCAGGATCCTTCGGAAGAAGACATCCGTTACGCGCTGCGGGATACCCTCTGCCGGTGCGGCGCCTACCCGCGCATCATTACGGCGGTCCAGGCTGCCGCCCAGAGCTTGCGATCGGGTTCACCGGTGAGTGAGCCGGTCATGCAGGTCAGCGGTGATGAGCGCGTCGTCGGCCGCTATGCCTGGAGACCCGACGCAATCGCCAAAGTTGATGGCACGGCCATGTACAGCGACGATTACGAGTTTCCGGGTATGCTGCATGGCGCGGTGTTGCGGGCCGGTGTGCCGCATGGAATCGTGCGTGCGATCGAGCTCGAGCAGGCGCGTGCAGTTGAAGGGGTGCACACGATCCTCACCGCGCCGGATGTTCCCGGTCGGGTCAACCATGGCGTCGTCTATCACGACTGGCCCGCCCTGGTCGGGATCGGAGAGAAGGTGCGTTATGTCGGCGACGCGATCGCCATCGTCGTTGCAGACACGCGCGGGATTGCGGAGCAAGCGCTCGGGAGGATCGGGGTTGAAATCGAAGCACTCCCGGTCGTTACCGATCCGGTCGAAGCTTACCAGTCGGACGCCCCCAGAGTGCATCAGGACGGCAATCTCCTGAAACACATCAAGGTTCGTAAAGGTGACGTAGATTTGGGTTTTGAACAGGCGGATGTGATCCTGGACCGGGTCTATTTCACCCCGGCGATGGATCATGTATTCATGGAGCCGGAGTGCAGCATCGCACGCATCACTGACGATGATCGTGTGGAGGTGTATGTCGGCTCACAGATCCCGTATGAAGATCGTGAGCAAATCGCTGCGGCGTTGGGAGTCGACGAGAGCCGTGTCCGGGTGATCGGGACATTGATCGGGGGTGGCTTCGGCGGCAAGGAAGATATTGCCGGTCAGATCCATGCCGCGCTGGCTGCCTACCACACTGGCCGCCCGGTCAAGATCCTCTTTGACCGGCATGAGAGCCTGATCGTCCACCCCAAGCGCCATGCCACCCAGATCCGGGTGCGGTTGGGCGCTAAGCGGGACGGCACGCTCGTAGCGGCGCAAACGGAACTCTATGGCGATACCGGCGCCTACGCCTCGCTGGGCGACAAGGTTATGGGGCGCGCTACCACACATTCAGCAGGTCCCTATGTAATCCCACATGTGAAATCGGATTGTTATGCGATGTACACCAACAACCCGCCGGCGGGCGCGTTCCGGGGGTTTGGCGCCCTGCAGTCGATCTTTGCGATTGAGACCGCGATGGATGAGCTCGCTGAAATGCTGGACATCGAGCGGGTTACTCTGCGGCGCAAGAACGCGCTCCGGAAAGGTTCGATTGCCAACACCGGTCAGATCCTGGATGAGAGTGTCGGGTTGATAGACTGTATCGAACGGGTCCAGGCGCGTTTAGAAGAGGTTGCCGGCAAGGATCCATTCACGGCGCGTCAAGTCGTGGGGGAGCCTCATTTAAGCCGGGCGTGGGGGTTTGCAGTAGCGTTCAAGAACACCGGCCTGGGTGAGGGCGCCCCGGACCGGGCGACGGCTGAGGTCGAATTGCTCCCGGACGGAACCGTCGAGGCGCGCACGTCCTCGGCCGAAATTGGACAGGGTCTGGTGACGGTTCTGCAGTTGATTGCCGCCGAAGAAATGGGCCTGCCGCTCGAAAGCGTTCGGGTGCTGCTTTCCGACACAGACCTTACGCCTGACGGAGGGCCGACGACGGGTTCGCGCCAGACGTACATCAGCGGCAACGCCGTGCGCCACGCAGCCAGTGCGCTGCGAGATTCGATCTCGGCCACGCTCGCCGAGAAATTCGAAGTCCCGCCCGGGTCGATCCGCTACGTCGAAGGGCTGGCACAGGTCAACGGCCAGCAGATCATGATGGACCGGGTCGCTTCGATCATGAATGAAGAAGGTCGCAAGCCGCTCGTTTCGTTTGAATACTGGGCACCGGAGACGTATCCGCTGGGCACCGAAGGTGATAAGCACTTTGCGTTTTCGTTCGCGGCCCAGGCAGCGGAGGTCGAAGTCGATTTGCTGACCGGTGAGGTGCGTGTGCTGCGGGTTATCGCCGCCAATGATGTCGGCCGGGCGATCAACCCGCTTGGTCTGCTCGGCCAGGTGGAGGGTGGCGTGATCATGGGAGTCGGGCACGCGCTGACCGAGGAGTTCATCCTGGAGGGTGGCGAGGTGTGGACGGATCAGTTGGCCCGCTACCGCATGCCCTCCATCGCACAGACGCCCGAGATCGAATCGATCGTGGTCGAGCATCCTACCTCCGAAGGGCCATACGGCGCTAAGGGTGTTGGCGAGATCTCATCCATGCCGACCATCCCAGCGATCACGAACGCGATCTACAATGCCTGCGGCGTGCGTTTGCGCAAGATCCCGGTTGATCAGGATTGGCTGGCGTTGGAAATCGCCCGGAAGGCCCCGGATGGAGCGTAAAGGAGGGGATCAGTGGCTTCACTGGGCGCGTGAAATCCAGGCGCTGGCCAAGACCGGCCGGCACTACGCGCGCAACCCGTTCGAGGAAGAACGTGCGGAGAGACTGCTGGAGATCGCCGCCGAGATGGTCGCCGCACACAGCAGCCTGACCTTTGAGCAGGTGCAATTGGCCTTCGAACAGCAGCCGGGCTATGTCACTCCCAAAGTGGATGTGCGCGGGGCGGTGTTCAAGCAGGGTAAGCTGCTGATGGTGCGTGAGGTCATGGACGGCGGCTGGACGCTGCCCGGTGGGTGGGCGGATGTCGGCGAATCGCCGGCCCTGGCGATCGAACGCGAGGTGCTGGAGGAGGCCGGGCTGAAAGTTAATGCGGTGCGCCTGGTTGGTGTCTATGATGCAAACCGCATCCCGGGCTCGCTGGACTTATTTCACGCTTATAAATTGATCTTCCTCTGTGACTTACACTCCGGGGAGATCCGGACAAGTCATGAAACCACGGAAGGCGGGTTCTTCTCTCAGGATGATCTGCCCGAGCCGCTCTCAGGTTTCCGGACGACCCCGCAGCATCTTGAGGATGTGTTCCGGGCTTTCCGCCAACAGGACGCGCCTGCGGTTTTTGACTGAAAGGAAGACGGCCGATGTTGATCACCAATGCGAAACTGGTAACCTGGACGGGCGAGCAGATCCTCGAGGAGCATGGCGTCCTCATTCGGGATGGGAAGATCGCGGAGGTTGGGACCAGCCAGGCCCTTGCAGAAAAATATCCCGGCGAAGGACAGTTGGACGCCGGGGGACAGTTCTTAATGCCGGGCAATATTTGTGCGCACACTCACTTCTACGGCGCGTTTGCACGCGGGATGGCGATCCCGGGTCGGGCGCCGAAAGACTTCCCGGAGATCCTCGAGAAACTGTGGTGGCCGCTTGACAAATCGCTGGATGAAGAGAGTGTCCGCTACTCGGCGCTTGTGAGTTTGGTTGATGCGATCAAGCACGGAACGACAACCCTCATCGACCACCACGCTTCACCTAACGCGATTGACGGCTCGCTCGACGTGATCGCCGAGACGCTGGATCGATCCGGTCTGCGTGGAGTGCTCTGCTACGAGGTCACCGACCGTGACGGCGAGCAGAAGGCGGCAGCGGGTATCCGGGAAAATGTGCGCTTCATGCAGATGGCAGCCGATGGTGGTATCGCCGGCGGACGGGTGCGCGGTACGTTCGGCCTGCATGCCAGCCTGACGCTCTCTGACGAGACACTGCAGGCCTGCCGGGAAGCTGCCCCCCCGGAGGCCGGGTTTCACATCCACGTGGCAGAACACGAAGCGGATGAATATGACAGCCTGGCCAGGTCCGGGAAACGGGTCGTGGACCGTTTGCTCGAGCACGAGATCCTGGGGGAGCACACGATTGTCGCTCATGCGATTCACGTCGATGCCCGGGAGGTGCAGATCCTCGCTGACACGCAGACCTGGGTCACGCATCAACCGCGCTCGAACATGAATAACGGGGTTGGAGCGGCTGCCGTCGAATCGATGCTGCGCGCCGGTGTGCGGGTCGGGCTCGGCAATGACGGATTCTCCAATGCGATGTGGGCGGAGTGGAAAACGGCCTACCTGCTCCATAAGGTCTGGCATCGCGATCCCCGGCGCATGCCAGGGGACACGATCATTAAATTGGCCGTTGAAAACAACGCTGCGCTGGCGAGCGGGTTCTTCCCGGATCAACCTCCGGGGAAGATCGAGACCGGCGCGGCTGCAGACCTCATTCTCGTGGATTATCACCCGACAACCCCGCTTACGATTGGGAATCTGCCCTGGCATATTCTCTTCGGGTTCCACGAGTCGATGATCACCACGACGATCGTCGCCGGAGAAATCCTGATGAAGGATGGACAGTTGTTGACGCTGGATGAGGAAGAGATCACCGCCCGGGCACGCGCTCTCGTACCACAGGTGTGGGAGCGCTACCAAACGTATGTGCCTGAGGACGAGTAACCTAAGAATCGATCGGGAGAGGATATGTCAGATAAATTGATCCTTACGCTTGCGCTGGTTGGAGGGACAGGAAAACTCGGGCCAGGTCTGGCCATGCGCTGGGCACAGGCTGGCTACCGGGTCATCATCGGCTCTCGCCAGGCTGAGAAAGCGCAGGCCGTGGCTGATGAACTGAATGAGCAGCTTGGCATCGAAAGCATCCTCGGCCTGGAGAACAGCGAAGCGATTGAGCGGGCTGACATCGTTGTCCTGACCGTTAAGCAGGACGCGCATGCTGCCACCGTGAGATCGCTTAAAGAGGGGCTGCACGGCAAAATCGTCGTCGACACGACGGCGCGGGTGGATTTCCGCGATCCAAAACCACCGGAACCGCCCTCGGCACCCCGTTATGCGCAGGATGAAATCGGGCCTGAGGCGCGCGTCGTGGCCGCATTTCAGACGGTTCCCGCACACCGCTTGAAGGAAGCGGTCGACGAGCCGCTCGATCTTGATGTGCTGATTTGCTCCGATGATATCGATGCTGCATTCGAGGTTGTCAAACTCGTTGAGGGAGCGGGGTTAAACGGATATTACGCTGGCAGCCTGGACAACGCGATCGTGGTCGAAGGACTCACAGCGATCCTGATCGCCATGAACAAGCATTACGATACGAAGAAAGCCAGCATCCGCGTCACTGGCGTGAGATAGGGATGCAAGCCAAGCAGCTCATCTTCACGGCTCTGCCAGAACTTCCTCTTATTCACCCCGGAGACGATTTGGTGCAGCTGATCGTTGATGGAATGGATCGAGCAGAGCTTACCGCCGAGGAGGGCGATGTCTTCATCCTCGCTCAGAAAATCGTCTCGAAGTCCGAAGGTCGCTTAGTTTATCTCCCGGAGATTGAACCCTCCGCCGAAGCACTTGAGCTGGCAGAGAAGATTGGCAAAGACCCCCGTATTCTCGAAATTATTTTGGGCGAAAGCAGCTCGATCCTGCGGCTACGTGAAGGCTTGATCGTCGTTGAGCATCGGCTGGGATTTGTGTGCGCCAATGCCGGTGTGGACCGCTCTAACGTGCGAGGAGAGTATGGAGAGGATGACGACTGGGTCCTGCTGCTGCCCGAGGATCCAGATCGCTCCGCGCACCTGCTGCGAGATGGGCTGGTTCGGGAGACTGGCAAGCAGGTAGCCGTGTTGATCATCGACTCACACGGACGCGCCTGGCGCATGGGGACTGCCGGGGTGTGCATCGGGGCGGCCGGATTCCCCGTGTTGCTTGACCTGCGCGGCGAGCCGGATCTGTTCGACGTCATATTAAAGAGCACGGAAGTGGGCTTGGCGGACGAGATTGCATCGGGCGCATCCGTCCTAATGGGGCAGGCGAATGAGGGCCGACCGGTGATACACCTGCGGGGCCTTCCCTACCCGCTGCGGGAGGGATCGGTAAGAGAAATTGTCCGTTCGAAGGAGGATGATCTATTCCGATAAATTGCTCAAGCTCTTCCAATAACCCTTCGAACGAGTAAGGTCGGCGGTGATTTATGGTTGAGATTCCCTATACGCATCGTGACCTGTTGACGGATGAGGCTGAGGTCTTAGCATCTCTGGCAACAATAATGCCCGACGGGTCGCCGCAGGTTACACCGGTTTGGTTTGATTTCATCGATGGTAGGATTCGGGTGAACACCGCCAAAGGGCGGGTTAAGGAACAGAACATGAGCAGCCGTCCCCGGGTGGCATTCCTAGTTATTGATCCCAAGAATCCCTATCGATATCTGCAGGTTCGAGGTCGTGTTGTGGATCGCATCGAAGATGGCGCCCTGGAGCACATCCACAAACTTGCAGATAAGTACACAGGAGAACGCGAATTCCGGGGATATCAGCGCGAGGGACGGGTGATGTTTGTGATTGAAGCGAACTCGGTCAGCGTACGCGGATGAGCGACCCCGCAGACTCGTTTTACAAGCTTATTGAGGGCCGCCATTCCGTGCGGCGTTTCAAGGGTACGCCGGTCGTTGAGGGCGTGCTGAAACGGATCCTCGCGGCCGGCATTCACGCGCCTTCTGCACACAATCGCCAGCCGTGGCGCTTCGTGGTGTTGCGGGCACTGGAGGCAAGAGAGCGCCTGGCCCGCAGGATGGGCGAACGGCTGCGTGAAGACCTCGAGCGGGATGGTCTGGAACCGGCTGCGATCGAGCGAGACGTCGAGCGCTCGTACGCCCGCATCAGCGGGGCGCCGGTCGTCGTCGTCGTATGCATGGATCAGGAGACAATGGATGAATACCCGGATCCAGCGCGCCGTCAGGCCGAGTTTCTGATGGGTGTCCAGGGTGTGGCGATGGCAGGTCAGAACATCTTGCTCGCTGCGCATGCGGAAGGTCTCGGCGGCTGCTGGATCTGTGCCCCGTTGTTCGTACCCAACCTTGTCAGAGATGAGCTCGGGCTTCCGCAGAGCTGGTCGCCGCAGGGCTTGATCCTGCTGGGGTATCCGGCCGATCCGGGAAAGGCACGCGGGCGCAAGCGGCTGGGGGAGGTTACGCTCTGGAAATGAAAGTCGCCGCGCTGGCAGGTGGAGTCGGAGGGGCAAAACTGGCACATGGCTTGGACCAGGTGCTGCCGGCGGGGGATTTAACCGTCATCGTCAACACCGGCGATGACTTCGAATATCTCGGACTCAGGATTTCACCTGACCTCGACACGGTTATGTATACGCTGGCGGGCCTGGCAGATCCAGAGAAGGGCTGGGGGCGCGCGGATGAGAGCTGGATTTGTCTCGACACGCTCAGGTTGCTTGGCGGCCCAACGTGGTTCCGGCTTGGAGACAAAGACCTGGCGCTGCATCTGGAACGGACCCGCAGGCTTGGACAAGGCGAAACGCTCACAGCGATCACCGGTGATTTCTGTTCTACGCTGGGGGTGCGATCAACGATCCTGCCGATGTCCGACGAGCGCGTCGCGACGAAGGTCCAGACAGAGGGGGGCGAGCTCGCCTTCCAGACCTATTTCGTGGCCCTGCGTTGTGAGCCCGAGGTGCGCGGCTTTCGTTTCGAAGGGCTTGACTCTGCGAAACCGGCCGCCGGCGTCCTCGAGGCCATAGGTGAAGCAGATCTGGTTGTGCTTTGCCCGTCGAACCCCTGGGTGAGCCTCGATCCGATTCTTGCCATCGAGGGTGTTCGCAGCGCAGTTGGCCAGAAGCCTGTGGTCGGGGTATCGCCTATCATTGGCGGCCGCGCGCTCAAAGGACCGGCGGCGATGATGTATCAGCAGCTGGGGTTTGAAGCCTCGGCCCTCACCGTGGCCGAACACTACCGATCACTGCTCGACGGATTTGTGCTCGATCATGCCGATCTTGAATTAGAATCACAAGTGCAGGTTCTCGGCCTTCAGACTTGCGTAACACAGACCGTGATGAACGATTACCATGACCGAAGAAACTTGGCCGACACCATTCTCGAGTTCGCGCAGCAGATCCAGGAAAGGATGCGCTCCACATGACTTACTGGGCGATCGTCCCCATCAAACCGTTGCGACGGTCGAAGTCACGGCTGTCAGGCGTACTATCGGATGAGGAACGTGCCGAATTGAGTCGCAAGATGTTGGTCCATACGCTGAATACGCTCAATGGTGTGCAGGAAATTGAGCATACATTAGTGGTGAGCAGGGACACTCAAGCTTTGTCCATCGCCCGTCAGCATGGTGCCCGCACCGTCGCTGAACGCGGCTCTCCGAAACTTAACCGCGCCCTGGTGCGCGCAACGATCGTCGCCCAGGGCTACGGCGTATCCGGTGTGCTCGTCCTGCCGGCGGACTTGCCCCTGATCACGGTTGAAGATATTCAGATGTTGGTCGCTAAGGCGAAGGACCCGCCCGTGGTGGTCATCGCCCCGGATCGACGCCGGAGCGGCACGAATGCCCTGCTGGCTTCGCCGCCGGGTCTGATTGATTACGATTTTGGCCCGGACAGCTTCGAGCACCACGTTCATCGTGCGAAAGAAGCCGGCGCCCGGGTTGAGATCTGCGAAATTTCTTCGTTGGGTCTGGATCTTGACCTGCCGGAGGATCTCGAAGTGCTGCAAGCAGGATTGAAATCAAACCTAATAGTGCAGGAGGGTGAAGGATGAGTCTCGAACGAGTAGCGCTTTATCTGCAGGATGCCCATGATCTGAGAGATGAGCTGGATTACGCTCGCTATGCTGAGGAGAAAGGCTTTGAAGCGGTGTGGCAGGCGGAATCCAGGCTCGTCCGCGATGCAATTGTACCGATGGCAGCCTACGCCGCAGTCACCGAACGGATCAAGGTGGGGTCGGGCGTGATCAACAACTGGACGCGCAATATTGGATTGTTAGCGGCAACGTTCCTCACGCTGGACGACCTGGCTCCCGACCGGATTATCTGCGGCATCGGGGCGTGGTGGGATCCGTTGGCTAAGAACGTCGGCATCGACCGCCGCAAACCGCTGACCGCCATGCGCGAGACCGTTGAGGTCCTGCGCCGGCTGCTGAACATGGAGCAGGTCACCTTTCACGGCGAATTCCACGATGTTGAAGGCATCGAATTAGACGTCGTGCACGGTCGCAAGGAGCCACGCAATGTCCCCATCTATATCGGGGCGACAGGCCCCAAGATGATGGAGTTGACCGGCGAAATCGCAGATGGAGCTGTGCTCAACTACTGCGTCCCGCCGAGCTACAACCTGCAGGCGATGGACCGGCTGGAAGCGGGCGCAAAGAAAGCCGGGCGCCGGATCGATGATCTCGACCGGCCTCAGCTTGTGGTTTGTTCGGTGGATGAAGATGAGGCTAAGGCGCTCGACACCAGCCGCGAACTGCTCACACAGTATCTGGCCCAGCAGCCGCACATCGCCAAGGCCAGCGAGGTGGACCAGAGTGTGGTCGATGAAATCCAGTCGATTCTTGGCTGGCCGGCCACGCACGAGCAGATTCAGCGTGCAAAGCACCTTGTGCCCGACGAATTGGTCACCAGGATCACCGCCTCGGGAACGCCGGAACAGGCGCGGGCGAAGGTTCAGGAGTATCTGGATAACGGCGCGACCTCCCCGATCCTCTACCCGGTCGGCGGGGATGTAAAACTGCTTGTAGACACCTTCAGCCCGCATAACTGACCAGCAGGAAAATTGGGCGCCAAACTAGCTTCAAGGAGATAAGCCCATGAAGGAGAAGCGATCTGAGCAGTCCGGCGCTCCGGCGCGCATCAAGCAGCCGAATTCCAGACACTGTTTCGTTTGCGGTGTTGAGAATAAGAGCGGTCTGGGTCTGGAATTCTTCGAGGACGGGCAAGGCCGCGTAGCTGCCGAACCCTGCCTGCCCGAATCCTATCAGGGCTATCCTGGCATCGTTCATGGCGGGATCGTCGCGGCCATGCTGGATGAGGTCGCTGGAAGGGCGGCGATGATCGATGACCACACGCATTTCCGCCTGACCGCCAAACTGGCTATCCGCTACCGACGTCCGGTGCCGACCGGTGAAACGATCCGTTTGCAGGGCTGGGTGGAGGAGGACCGGGGCAGATTGGTCACCGCTCACGCTGAGGTCCGACTTAACGACGGCACCCTGGCTGCTGAAGCCGAAGCCGTGCTGGCGGATCTGTCTGAAGCCCCGGAGGAGACGGAGGTCCTGGAGGCGCTGGGGTGGAGAGTGTATGCGGATGCCGAAGATGAACAAGGAAGTGGGAGATGAAATATTACCGACCGGAAACGATTGAGGAAGCGCTGGAGCTGCTCTCGGAGGGCGTTCCGCTGGCAGGCGGCACGGCGCTGGCTCCCGAGCGGCGCACGCTCGAAGCGGTCGTTGATCTCGACAGATTGGGCCTTGACCAGATTGAGATCCAGTCCGGGACGGTCAGGATCGGCGCCGCGACCAGGATCCAGCGTTTACTGGATCCCGATTTCGAACTGCCCGCACAGCTGCGCCGGGCAGCCCGGTTTGAGGCAAGCTTGAATTTGCGCAATATGGCCACTCTGGGTGGCACGATTATGACTGCCAACGCCCGCTCGCCGCTAGTGCTGGTCCTGCTCGCTCTGCAGACGAGCGTTTCGATCAGCGGCGAGGCTTCTGAGGTCCCCCTGGACAAGCTCCTTGATAATCGTATGACGGGGGAGACTCCCTTTCTCATCGAGCGCATCGCATTCGCTTTGCCAGGAGCCCTGCATTATGAATACGTCGCGCGCTCACCGGCCGACCGGCCGTTGGTGAGTGCTGCCGCGGTAGCTCCGGCTGACGGGAAGAAGTACTCCATCGCGATCGGTGGCTATGGTGAACGACCGCGGCTGCTTGATCCTGTGGCGGGAGATGCGGTTGAGGCGGCCAGGCAGCAGGCGGCACGGCGCTACTCAGACGCCGGTGATGTATTTGCGAGCGCGGAATATCGTTCCGAGGTCGTCTCGATCCTGGTTGAACGCGTGCTGGAAGAGGTGCAAAGCTGATGCAGATCCAATTTCTATTGAATGGTGAACCGGTTGAACTCGACGTTGCCGGGGATACGCTGCTGCTCGACGCCCTGCGGGATGAGTTTGGCCTCTTCGGTGTGAAACACGGCTGCGAAACGGGTGAGTGCGGCGCCTGTACGGTGCTGTTTGATGGGCAGCCAGTGAACAGCTGCGTGATGCTCGCCGCGCAGGTTGAAGGCCATTCGATCACGACGATCGAATCGGTTGGCGAGCACCCTGACCAGGGTTGGCGCAGCGGCGCCGGCCTGGATGCAGTCCAGCAAGCGTTTGTCGAGACCGGGGCGATCCAGTGCGGATTCTGCACGCCCGCCATGGTGCTCGCGGCGCGGTCGCTTTTGGCTGCGAACCCGGAACCTTCGGAAGAGGAAGTGCGTGAATCTCTGTCGGGGGTGCTCTGCCGCTGCACCGGCTATATCAAGCCGGTGCAGGCTATCCTGCGCGCCGCGGCAGTCCTGCGTGGCGAACAGGTCGAACCGATTGACGGTCCGATTCTAGCCCCGAAAGACTTGATCACGCCGGCACCTGAACGGGAAAGCCGTGCAGGGTGGGATCCCGGTGGAACGCAGGTCTCATTGGAAACGACGGTGATGCCCCGCATACAGGTCGCCCATCATCCAGAACCGCTGCATACCGTTGGCCATCCTGAGCCGAAAGTTGACGCTGTCAAGCTGGTCCAGGGAAAACCCGCATTCACGGCGGATGTTGAGCTGCGCGGCATGCTGGTCGCGAAAATCTTGCACAGCCCGGTTGCACATGCCCGCATTAAGCACATCGACGCTTCAAAGGCGCGCGCCCTGGAGGGCGTCGCCGCCGTGCTGACGTGGAAGGATATCCCGCGGGTGGCCTATTCCACTGCGGGTCAATCTCACCCGATCCCGGGACCGCTCGACAGCTTCTCGCTGGATAACAAGGTGCGTTTCGTGGGCGATCGGGTGGCGTTCGTCGCCGCTGAAAACGAAGCGATCGCCGAGCAGGCACTGGCTCTGATCGAGGTCGAATACGAACAGCTTCCCGCAATCCTGGATCCTGCGGATGCGCTGGAAGAAGGGGCAGCTCAAATCCATGATGAACCAGATTATGTGAATTTCGACCTTTCCGACCCCGGGCGAAACCTGGCGGCCAAGATCCGGATCGATATTGGCGAGGTCGAGCGCGGGTTTGATGAAGCTGATCACATTTTCGAAGCGACCTATGAAGTGCCTAAAGTCCAGCAAGCACACATCGAGCCGCATATCGCCATTACCTATTGGGATGAGGATGACCGTCTGGTGATCCGCACGAGCACCCAGGTCCCATTCCACGCTCGCCGCCAGCTGGCACCAGTCCTCGGGCTGCCGGCGAAGCGCATCCGCGTGATAAAGCCCCGCATCGGGGGTGGATTCGGCGGGAAGCAGGAAGTGCTTGTTGAAGACGTAGCCGCTCACCTGACGATCGCGACCGGACGGCCCGTGCGCATCGAGTACACGCGCGCCGAAGAGTTTTTCGCATCACGCTCGCGGCACCCGATGCGCATCAGGATGAAGACGGGCGTTAAAAACGACGGAACCATCACGGCGAACGAGATGTACGCGTTGAGCGACACGGGCGCCTATGGCTGCCACGCGCTGACCGTCACGGGCAACACCGGTCATAAAGCGATGGCTCTCTACGTCGGTGATGGCGAATATCGGCAAGAGCCCAACATCCGCTTCTACGCCGACATTGTCTACACAAACACGCCGCCTTCCGGCGCTTACCGCGGCTATGGGGTGCCGCAGGGTTTCTGGGCGGTTGAAAGGCACATGGAGCGCATCGTCCGAGAACTCGGACTGGACCCGTTGGAATTCCGGTTGAAGAACGCGCTGCGTGCCGGAGAGGTCCATCCGTTCAGCACCGCCTGGTCTGAGGGACGTGAACCGCGGCCGGAGACGATCAACACCTGCGGACTTGAAGATTGCGCCAAGCAGGGTTCGCTGGCGATCGACTGGTTCAGCAAGTTCAACCGACCTGATTGGCAGCGAGTGGAAGACAAACCGCACCTGCGGAGGGGCATCGGGGTAGCGCTGGTCATGCAGGGCACCGCCATCCCGTATCTGGATATGGGCGGGGCGAGCATCAAGATCAACGATGACGGCTCGTTTAATTTGCTGATCGGAGCGACAGATCTCGGCACGGGTTCAGACACCGTGCTCGCGCAGCAGGCTGCGGAGGTGCTGGGCGTGCCGATCGATGACATCATCGTCTACTCCTCGGATACAGATTTCACACCGTTTGATAAAGGCGCCTATGCTTCCAGCACGACGTATATTTCGGGAGCCGCGGTGGTCCGGGCGGCCCGTCAGGTCGCCGAGCGCATTCGCGCACGGGCGGCCAAGATGTTTGGCGAGGAGGGCGACCCGGTTCGACCAGAAGCTATCCGGCTGGCGAATAAACAAGCCTGGTCGCCAGATGGCCGTTCGGTGACGCTCGCCGAAGTGGCGCTGCATTCGCTGCACCAGGAGGACCAGGAGCAGATCATGGCGGTCGGTTCGTACATGTCGCCGGTCGCCCCACCGCCATTTGCGGCCCAGTTTGCAGAAGTGACCGTCGATATCGAGACCGGGCAGGTGGTCGTCGATAAGCTGGTTATGGCGGTGGATTCGGGCATCATCGTGAACCCGCTCACCGCATCCGGCCAGGTCGAGGGCGGCATGACCCAGGCGCTGGGTTATGCAGTCTGCGAGGAGATGCTGTACGATGATCAAGGACGGGCAAGAGAGGTAGACTTCACGGACTACCATATCTTCGCAGCGCATGAGATGCCTGAACTGCAGACGATCTTTGTCGAGACGATCGAGCCTTCGCATCCCTTCGGGGTCAAGGCAGTTGCGGAGATCCCCATCGATGGCGTCGCTCCGGCCGTCGCCAATGCCGTCATGGATGCTTGCGGGGGGGATGTGCTCGCCGCGCCGGTGACGCCGGAACGGGTCTGGAAATCGCTGCGGAGCTGATGCAATCCGCCAGGTGCCGAGATCAAGTGAAGAGTGAGTATTGATGGCAGACATTTACGTTATCGGACATGTCAACCCGGATACGGACGCGATCGCCTCGGCGATGGGGTATGCGTGGTACCGGGCGCAGAAATCGCAGGATGAAGTCATCGCCGCGCGCGGTGGGGCGGTCAACGCGCAGACCGCCTGGGCGCTGGACCGCGTCGGTTTAACTGCTCCGGAACTGCTGACCGACGCCTCTCCACGATTTGAGTCGGTGACGCTGCGTTTCGACACGGTCACGCCGGACAGACCGCTGCGGGAGGCGTGGGCGATCGCCAACCGCACGGGCACGGTTGCCCCGGTCGTGGAGGCGGACGGCAAACCGTTCGGGTTGGTCACCGGCTTCAGCTTGTTCCGGTCGTTGAGCGATCTGGTCGGTGTAAACCCCGAGCTGGAAGATATGAACCTGACCCAGCTGTTTGACCTTCCAAGCGGCGAGGCAGCCGACCAGAATGTGCCCCAGTTCCGCCTGGGTTCACGCATCCGGGACTCGCTCCCGCGCGTGCTGCGCGGCGAACGGAACGAATTCTGGGTTGTGGGCGAGGATGGCCGCTATGAGGGGATCTGCCGGCAGCGCGATCTGCTAAACCCTCCAAGGCTGCAGCTGATTATGGTCGATCATAATGAAGTCGGGCAATCGATCCGCTCGCTGGATGAAGCGGACCTGCTCGAGGTGCTCGATCATCACCGCTTGAGCAACCCGCCCACGCGCCTGCCGATCCGTTTCCGGGTTGACCCGGTCGGAAGCACGAGCACGCTTGTGTCCGAGCGGATCGAGGATGCCGGCATGGGAGCTCCACCGGATCTGGCCGGGCTTCTGCTGGCAGGTGTCCTCTCCGACACGCTGCTGCTCACCTCCCCGACAACGACGGACCGCGACCACCGCGCCGCCAAACGTCTTGCCCGCTGGGCGTTCGTCGGCGGGTCACCGCTTGAGGGCGAGACGATCGAGAGTTTCGGGAAGGGTTTACTCCAGGCTGGTACCGGTCTGTCGACCCGCGATCCGATGTCTGTTATCACGAGCGATTTGAAGATTTACGACGCGGCCGGTATGCACTTCGGGATCTCGCAGGTGGAGGTTACCGATCTGGTCGAGGTTGAGGAGCACTTGGCGCCGCTCGATGGGGCGTTGAAGGCGTTGATCGAACAGCGCGGCTTGGATTTCGCCATGCTGATGATCACTGACATCGTTGAGGGGACGAGCCGCATTCTGATGCACTCGGCGCCGCCGGTCTTGTCAGAGCTGCCTTATAAGCGTCTCGGTGAGGGTTTGCTCGATGCGAGCGGGGTGGTTTCCAGAAAGAAGCAGCTGCTGCCGGTCGTCCTGGCGATGCTCGAGGACCGCTGATGGGTTTGTATCGTCAACTGGCCGACATACAGGAACGTGGTGTGCCGGCGGCGCTGGTGACGGTAATCCGCACCCGGGGGTCGGTGCCGCGCCACGCCGGCAGCAAGATGATCGTCTTTGCGGATGGAACGACGCAGGGTACGATCGGCGGCGGCGAGATGGAAAGTCGCGTGATCCAGACCGCACTTGAAGCCATTCAAAGCCGCGCGACGGAGCTGGTGAACTACGAGTTCCGCGATCCTTCAGAGGGCGATGTGGGGGTGTGCGGCGGTGAGATGGAGGTGTTTGTGGAACCCGTGCAGATCCCACCGAAGTTGATCGTCCTGGGGGCCGGGCATGTGGGTCAGGCCCTGGCGCACCTCGGGCGCTGGCTCGGATACCATGTGGTCGTCTGCGACGATCGTGTCGAGTTCGCGTCAGAGAGTACCAACCCTGAGGCTGATGAGCTCGTTCACTGTGAGCCGGATGCGCTCACAAAGCATGTCGAGATCCACGCCAACACGTTCCTCGTGCTCACGACACGCAGCGTAGAAATCGATGTGCAGGCTCTACCACAATTGTTGGAATCACCAGCAGCTTACATCGGTGTCATCGGGTCCCGGCGCAGGTGGGAGACCACCGCGAAAGCCTTGCAGCAGGCAGGAGTCCCGCAGGAGGATCTCCGAAAGGTCAGCTCGCCGATGGGCCTGGACATTAACGCCGAGACGCCCGAAGAGATCGCCTTGAGTATTTTTGCCGAAATCATTCAGCATCAGCGGGGCGGTACGGGTCAGCCCATGGGCCACGACCCGAAGCTCGATTAAAGGAGGCAAAGGGAGCCGTTCATGTGGAAGCGTTATTACACTCCAAGCAATCTCGACCGTGCACTTGAGCTGCTTGCGGAGGCAGGACCGCAGGCGCGCATCATCGCCGGTTCGACAGATCTTATCCTGGAACTCGAACGCGGTGTGCGGCCCGGGGTGGACACATTGATCGATATCACCCGCATCCCCGGGCTGGATTCGATCACTCTCGAGGATGGGTGGATCCACCTTGGGCCTCTCGTCACGCACAACCACTGCGCAGGGTCTGAACTGATCCGCGAACATGCATTTGCCCTGGCACATGCTTGCTGGGAGGTCGGGGCACCGCAGATCCGCAATCGGGCGACCGTTGCGGGCAATCTAATCACCGCCTCGCCGGCAAACGATGCGATCACGCCGCTGACTGCGCTCGACGCCCAGGTGACGCTGCGCTCGACAAAAGCTGAGCGTGTTGTCCGCCTGAACGAGTTCTACGAAGGCGTGCGCAAGACGGTCATGCAGCCGGACGAGATCCTGGTGGACATCGCCTTTCCAGCCCCGCCGCAGGGATCGCGCAGCGCTTTCTATAAATTGGGCTTGCGTAAGGCGCAGGCGATCTCCGTCGTGAACGCGGCTGTGGTCGTCGTGCTGGCAGACGGGGGCGTCAAATCCGCTCAGATCACGCTCGGGTCGGTCGCCCCCAGGATTGTCCACGCTGTCGAAGCGGAAAAGTATCTGGAGGGCAAGCCGCTTGACGAGGGAAACATTCAAGAAGCAGCGCGCCTGGCGATGGACGCCGCCGCGCCGATCGATGATATCCGCGGCTCGGCCGCTTACCGGCGCTATATGGTCGAGGTGTGCACCCGCCGGGCGCTCAAACGTATCGCGGAGGGAAGCGAACGCAGCGTGATCCCCGAAAAGCCGGTCATGCTTTGGGGGCCAAATCGCGCCATGATCACTGAGCCGATCAAGAGCACCTATGAGCATCGATCCGGCACCCCGATTGAGACGACGATCAACGGGCAGCCCTACCGGTTTGAAAGCGGTCATGAGAAGACGCTGCTGCGCTTGCTGCGTGAAGAAGGTCACCTGACCGGGACAAAAGAGGGTTGTGCGGAGGGTGAGTGCGGCGCATGCACTGTGTATCTGGATGGCGCTGCCGTGATGGCGTGCCTGGTGCCTGCACCAAGGGCGCACAACGCTGAGATCGTGACGATCGAAGGGCTCGCCCCGGACGGGGAACTTCATCCCATCCAACAGAGCTTCATTCAGGAGGGGGCTGTTCAGTGCGGTTACTGCACGCCTGGATTCCTGATGTCAGGGGCGAAGCTGCTCGAGGAGCGTCCTGACCCTGACCTGGATGCAATCAAACAGTCGATCACGGGCAACTTGTGCCGTTGCACCGGTTACTACAAGATCGTCGCGGCGTTCGAGCGCGCTGCGCAGCTTTTAGAAGACCAGCAGGCTTAAGCTGACGATGTGTACGTCGATCCGCCTGAACGGTCGATTTACAAGCGGGAGGTAAACATGGGACGAGACACCTTTCGATACCGGCAATTGGATAAAGAGCGGGAGATGAGGGGGCAGATCAACCCGATCTGGCGCGGGGTTGGCTGCCTGATTATCGCGGGTTTTTCTGTGGGAGGTTATTTCTTTGCGGGATGGTTCGTGCGCGCCAACGCGACGAACGGCTGGATTAACCTCCCTTACGAGGCTTATAACCCGGACTTCGCACCGTTTCTGGGCGACGGTTTGTTGCTGCGGCTGATCATCGCGTTCCTGTTCCTACTTTTGAGCTACGGTTTGCTGTCATTTATTTATGCGCTGCTCTTCCCGATTAAACCGACGGAAGTGGATGCGTCCCCACCAAGACGCCGGCCGAACAGACCGAGACGGCGCAAGAGCTAATCATGGACCGACAAGTCCCCCGGACGGGCTCTGAAGAGATCGAACTCTATATCCGCACGTACTACTCGCTGCTGCGCTCGACGACCGATGTGAGCGTACGTTCCCTGGAAGAAGTACACGCCAATATGGGTTCATCGCTGCACCTTGCAGCGCGCGCGCTGACGCCGGATATCTCTGCTTTGATTTACAGCTCGCTGCGTTTGCCAGAGTGCATCGTCGATGTGGACCGGGTGGTGCTCGGGCAGAGTCTGTGGGCATTTATTAAGCGGGGCATCGGGGATATTGAGACGTGGCAGGAAGTCGCCGCGAAAGCGCGCCGCCGCCGCAGTTTCTTCGATGGTGAATCGACGCTGGCGTGCTATATCGGCAGCCGTTCGGACATTGATGACATGGTGCCGGTCCTCACCGCGTACCAGATCGAGTGGAACAAACTGCACCGGCTGCTGCAGGGTGAGCAGGTCCGGAAATTCCTCGAATCCCCGCTCGATTCGGAAGAAGGGCTGGCGGTTCTGGCGACCGGGATTGGGATCGAAGCGGAGGAGGTTGCACGCCTGCGCACAGTCTGGGAGGCTGATTTCTGGAAGACCCTGCAGGCTATTGCAGACCACGAGAAGCGGTTCCGCTTACGGCTGCTCGCGGGCTCTTTGATGGATTACCGGCAGGCGACACAGACCTGGTGGGAGCAGGTGGAAGCTGCGGTCCCTTCGGTGATGGATCGCCCCGTGTATTTTGTCTCCAGCAACGGCCACAGCATTGTCAATCTAATCTCCGGCTACGCTTTGCGGCACGAGGAAGATCTCGTTCGCTACCTGGAGGAACCGGAGTGCCGCGATTTGCTGGTTGAATGGGAGGACATCAAGGCGCGAGAGGTCCCTTCCAGCCGCGAGAACTTCTTATACTACGTGCTCAAGAAATTCGTTCGTTCAGAAGCCGGCAAACAAGCGCGGCTTGATCGAGCACAGGCGGAGATCGAGGCCGGTGTCAGGCGGGTACACAGCCAAACGGGTTTCGATGTTGAGGTGCAGGTCTTCTCGCTGCGGGACATGATCCCGGATCGTATTGACCCGCGCCTTCAGGTCCCGGGGTATGAGGAATTGGCCAGGAGCGAGGCCTTGATCGTGAACATTGATTACCCGTTGGGCATGGCGGCTTATGTCATCCTCTCGCATATCGCCACGCGCTTTGGCGAGATGCGCGGCGTGTACATCATGGGCAAAGCCGCCATCCTGAACGGTGTGCTCGGCGATGTGATGATCCCCTCGGTCGTGCATGACGAGCACTCACAGAACACCTACCTTTTTAAAAACTCATTCAATGCCGGCGACATTCGTGATGAGCTGGTATATGGGACCGTGCTTGACAACCAGAAGGCGGTCAGTGTGCGCGGGACCTTCCTGCAAACACCCCAGTACATGGATGTTTTCTATCGCGAAGGCTACACCGATATTGAGATGGAAGCAGGTCCGTATCTCTCGAGCGTCTACGAATTATTCCGTCCGAAGCGATACCCGACGAATGAGATCGTCAATCTGTACGGCTTGCCTTTCGATCTGGGCATCCTGCACTACGCCTCGGACACGCCGCTAACAAGGGGCCTGAACTTGGGAGCGGGCTCACTTTCCTACTTCGGGATGGACCCGACCTATGCAACCAGCGTCGCAATATTGCGGCGCATATTTAACCTGGAGATCGAACAGCTGCGTTCATGATGGCATGGCACGCGCTGGAACCAAATCTGTGAAATACAGGAGCAAGCAATGACGCTGATTGGCGAATCATCACTGCGCATCGACGCCCACGGCAAAGTGACGGGCGAGACGCTCTTTCCTGGCGATCTTAACCGGCCGGATCAGGCGCACATGAAAATCCTCTTTGCCGGGCGCCCGCACGCGCGCATCACTCACCTCGACGTCTCGGGGGCGGAGGCTGTGGAGGGTGTGCTCTGCGTTCTGACCGCCGGCGACGTTCCGGTAAACGAATACGGTTTGATCATGCCGGATCAGCCCGTTCTCTGCGGTCCGGGTTCTGAGAAACCCTACGCAGACCGGGTGCGTTTCGTCGGTGATCAGATCGCAGTTGTCGTGGCGGAGAGCGAGGCGATCGCGGAAAAGGCGCTTGGCGAGATCGTCGTGGAATTCGAAGATTTGCCGGTCGTGCTCGATCCGGTCGAAGCGATGCAGGCTTCAAGCGAGATGGTGCACCCGGATAATAAGAGCAATGTTTTCTGCCACTACCGGATACGCAAAGGCGATGTGGGGAAGGCATTTGAGGATGCCGCCGTGGCTGTAGAATCTGAGTACCACACGCCGGCGCAGGAACATGCCTACCTGCAGCCGGAGGCGGGGCTGGCGTATATCGATGAAGAAGACCGGATCACGGTGGAGGTCGCCGGCCAATGGACGCATGAGGATCAGGAGCAGATCGCCCATGCGCTGGGCGTGTCATTGGAGAAAATCCGCGTAATCTACCCGGCGATCGGCGGGGCGTTTGGAGGCCGGGAAGATCTGTCGGTTCAAATCGTGCTGGCGCTGGCGGTCATGCGGCTGCACGAGCGCGGCGTGGATCGCCCGGTCAAGATCGTCTGGTCCCGTCAAGAGTCGATCTTCGGTCATCATAAACGCCATCCATTTGTCCTGCGTGCGAAGTGGGGCGCAGATCGAGAAGGCCACGTCACCGCCGCTGAGGTGGAGGTCATCCAGGACGGCGGTGCCTATGCCTATACCTCGACGAAGGTGCTCGGCAATGCCACACTGATGTGCACCGGTCCGTATGAAATTCCGAATGTCCATGTCGATGCGTACTCCGTTTATACGAATCATATCCCCGGAGGCGCGTTCCGCGGTTTCGGCGGCCCGCAGGGCGCGTTTGCAGCCGAAGCGCAGATGGAAAAAATCGCCGAAGCGTTGGGCATCGATCCGGTCGAAATCCGCATGCGAAACCTGCTCAGGGAAGGCTCGCTGCTCTCCGTGAACACACCGCTGCCTGAAGGCGTGAGCATCACCGAGGTGGTTGCCTCGGCCGCCAGGAAGGCAGGATGGGAGCAGAGCGATGCAGGTTGGCTGAAGCCTTCCGATCCGCAGGCCGACGTCGTCGATCGGGGATCACGGATGCGCGGCATCGGCTTTGCCTGCGGCTTTAAAAACGTCGGTTTTTCGTTTGGCGCCCCGGAGCGTGCTTGGGCTGAGATTGAGCTTCACGGAGGTTCTGAGATTGAAGAGGTCGTGCTCCATCAGGCGGGGGCAGATGTCGGGCAGGGGGCTCACACCGTGATGGCCCAGATGGCGGCCGAAGCGGTCGGTGTGCCGCTTGAAAAAGTTCGCCTGATCGTGTCCGACACCGCCACGACGGGTAATTCGGGTTCATCCTCCGCCTCGCGCATGACGTTCATGTCGGGCAACGCGATTCGCGGCGCAGCCGAGGCCGCGCTTGAGAAATGGCGCGGCGAGGAACGACCGGCGATCGCGAAGTATGAATACAAGCCCCCGGCGACGACGCCGCTGGATCCAGAGACGGGCGAATCCAACCCTAACTTTGCGTACGGCTACGTCGCCCAGACGGTAACCGTTGAGGTGGACACCGAAACGGGGGAACTGCAAATCATCGATGTGGTCTCGGCGAATGATGTCGGCAAAGCGCTCAATCCCCAGCAGGTCGAAGGGCAGATCGAAGGTGGCGTCGTTCAGGCTGCGGGCTACGCCGTGCTGGAGGATTTCAAGCAGGAGGGCGGCTACGTACAGACCGACCAGATGTCGACCTACTTAATTCCGACGATCCTCGATATCCCCGATCGGGTGCAGTCCGTCATCCTGGAGATTCCTGATCCGATCGGCCCGTGGGGGGCGCGCGGGATGGCCGAGATGCCATTTATCCCGCTCGCCCCGGCGATCACGGCTGCGGTGCATGACGCCGTGGGTGTCTGGTTCGATGATTTTCCGCTGACCGCCGAGAGGATCCTCAAAGGGTTAGGAAAACTTTAAGGTTGCTGAATTCACCCCGACCGCTCGTCTTGATCCGTGGGGGCGGTGATCTCGCCAGTGGAGTCGCGCTGCGGCTGCACCGCTCTGGCTTCGCGGCGCTGATCGCCGAGATTAAGCAGCCGCTCGCCGTGCGGCGGGCGGTGGCGTTCGCCGAGGCGATTTACACTGGTGAAGTGCAGGTCGAGGAAGTGACCGGTCGCCGGGTGCAAGCCCTCACCGAGATCGCGAGCGCGCTGCGCGAGCATGTCGTCCCTGTCATGATCGACCCACAAGCACGAGTTCGGGAAGACGTAAGACTGGCTGCGATCGTGGATGCGCGCATGCGCAAGAGACAGCCAGAACGGACGATTGAAACGGGTGAAGTCGTCATTGGTCTCGGTCCGGGCTTCACGGCAGGGCTCGACTGTCATGCCGTGATCGAGACCAACCGCGGGCATGCGATGGGGCGCGTGATCTGGGATGGCCCGGCAGAGGAAGACACCGGTGTGCCCGAGGCGGTGGGGGATTATCGGGGCGACCGCGTGCTGCGGGCGCCTGCGGACGGCGTTCTCACGGGCGGCTTGGAGATCGGGACGGTGGTGAAAGATGGAGATGTGCTGGCGCGCGTCGGCGAGCGCCCGGTTCAGGCACCTTTCGACGGCGTGCTGCGCGGGCTGATCCACGATGGACTGCCCGTCAAAACAGGGATGAAAGTCGGCGATCTGGACCCGCGCGGTGTTGTCGAGCACTGCTTCACGGTGTCGGATAAAGCTCTGGCAGTCGGGGGCGGGGTCCTCGAAGCGCTGCTGTCATTCGAAGCGATTCGCAAAGCGTTGGGCGGCTGAGATGGAACTATCCTGGGCACTGCGGGTCGAAGCCGGACAGGTCATTGCGTTCGTCGGGGCGGGCGGTAAGACGAGCGCTATCCGCCGGCTGGTTAAGGAACTTGCCGGCGATATGCCGGTATTGATCACGACCTCCACCAAGTTGGCGTTGGATGAGAAAGATATCGCCGACGAACATAAGATTATCGAGGACGCCGGCGGGCTGCTCTCTGCGCTATCCGATTGGGATCGAGATCGCACACTGCTGCTGACCGCCCCCCGGATCCCGGACGAACCCAAGTGGGATGGCCTGCCTCTCGCGCAGCTGCAAGACGTCATCGAGTTCTCCCGGGAGAAGAAGGTCGTCCTTCTGATCGAAGCGGACGGGGCTGCAGGGCGCTCGCTGAAGGCGCCGGCGGAGCACGAGCCGGCGCTCCCGCACAACCTCGACCTGCTGGTTTCCGTCGTGGGGATTGACGCCGTTGGTGAAAGCGTCGAGAGCGACCTTGTCCATCGATCAGACCAACTGCGCAGTCTGCTGGATGTTGAATCCGGGACGGAGTTGACGGTCGAGCACGTTGCAAGCCTCTTGAAGCATCCCTCCGGCAGTTTGAAGGAATTGCCCTTGCACGCTGTCCTTAGAGTTTTAATCAACAAGGTCACCACGAAAGATAGGCTCAAGACAGCCCGGCGAATCGCCGAGCTTGTACTCGAGGAGCCGAAGATCAAGAGCGTGCTGATCGGCGTCGTGCAGGCGAAAGAGCCGGTGCGCGAGGTGCGCGGCCGGGTGGCGGCGATCGTGCTTGCCGCTGGCGAATCGAAGCGTTTCAAACGAAATAAGCTGCTGCAGGAATGGAACGGGAAGCCCATTCTTCAACATGTGATGGACGCCGCGAGGGCGAGCAAGGCGCACCGCAGGCTGCTGGTCGTGGGGCATGAACACGAAAAGGTTCTGGCGAACGTCGATCACGAGGGCTATGAGATTGTTCAGAACCAGGATTGGAAGCAAGGACAGAGCACATCGGTCCAGGCTGGATTGGGGGCGGTCGCCGGTGGTGTCGAGGCGGCGGTCTTCCCACTGGGCGATATGCCCAGGGTTGACTCCGGGTTGATAGACGAGCTCATCGATCGCCACGCCGAGACGCTGGCACCGGTCGTCGCGCCGCAGGTGGAGGGTGAATGGGGAAATCCTGTGCTGTTCGACCGTGTCACCTTTTCGGCATTCTCTGAGCTGACCGGCGATCGTGGTGCGAAGAAGCTTTTCTCACGCTATCAGATCGAGGCGGTCCCGGCAGGCGATGATGCCCTGCAAGACATTGATTATACGGACGATCTGGTGGATGCAGGAAAATCGTGACGCAGCACACATCTATCACATGAGCCTTAACCCATCCAGTTGTTAAGGTCTATCGAAGGAGCGCTTTTCTCCGGGCGCACTGGGTCCAATAGAACACTTGCGGCGGATCATCTTGGTATGCCATTTGAAAGCTGGGCATTCCGATGAAGTAGACGCCACAGCATGTGCCAGCGCTCGCGCTGATTGCGAGCACGATTGGATCGAGCAGCGCCAACCGGCCAGTCTGCGCCGTGGTCCCAGCATCGAATTGCGCGCTCGGTGGGGGCCGCATCTCGCCGGCGGCGTGTTCTATGCTGGCTAAGCTATGGGCCAGGTGACCAGAACACAAATCTTGGTTGTGAGCAAAAGAAGAGGAGTGAACGGCTCACAATGAGATTAGCGCTCCCGATTTCGGGATCCTAGGCGTGGAGCCTGTCCTGACGCTCCGGGACAATGATCTCAGCCCGGTACTTGGACCCGTGATTACCGCTCACTCCTATATCCATCATACAATGTATGTCAAGAGGATGCGATCTCGCGATGCGACAAATCAGCCCCGCGATGCGCTGAGTTGGTCTCGCTCCCCACCGCATCGAGCAGGTCAGCAAGATCCTCAGGGTTGAGCAAAGTCACATTCAGGCCACCGTTGGCACGGCCCGTAAGCGATGGCTGATTGTGGTGCTCAGGCGCCGCCACCTGCGCCGGCCTGTTTATTGACCAGGCGGAGCCCGTTTGTGTTGCCGATAGCATCGTTGACGGTTTAGGCAGACTCATGCCGGTGACAACCCACTGGCCAGGTAGAATTTAGACCCTTAGAGAGCCACGGAATCCCCTGGCGGCGTAGTATGATGGTGCGCTGTTGTGATACACGAAGACGTGGTCGTAGCGGCGATCACAGAAGAGTGCGCCGCCGAGTTTTCTAATCTCGGGTGGGGTCTGCACCCAGCTCGAGGTTTTCGTATCGAACTCTCCAAGCTGCTGAAGCTCGCGGTATTGCTGCTCCGTCAGGAGTTCAATACTCATATCGGCGGCCATATCAACGGCGTTGTTCTCCGGTTTATGTTCCTTCCTTGATTCCAGCCCTTCAAGGTCGTAGCAGACACTTCTGCGGCCTTTAGGGCTTTCCGCTGAGCAATCGAAATAGATGTATTCGTCCGTCTTTTGATCGTGGCCAACGACGTCTGGCTCCCCGCCGGTCCTTTCCATCTCGTTGAGCGACCACAGCTTTTCAGGATGGGCTTTCAGCCTGGCTTCTACCTCGTCCCATTCAAGACCTTGATGGCGGTTCATATTTTTCTCGAAGCGGGCCTTTAATACTTTGAGCAGCGCTTCGCGTTGCTCTGACGACAGCTCCTGCCTATTGCGTTCATTCTTGTCCATATCTTGATACCTCTTCAGTATTCTCGGTTATTCTTGATGACGCGTTCCGTACGGCGGCCACAAGCGGCGAGGCCCCGCGTTCCCGAGCCGAAGCGGAGTGGCGTTGCGGGGAGGCGCCGGGGCATTCTCCAACTCTTGCCCTCCACGATACCAAATTCGCTCCATTAATAGCAAATCGCAGCGGACGCCCACTCCGCCTCGACAAGGATCTTCGCCACGGTCTAGATGGCCGGCAGCTTCGCTCCGAATCCCGTTTCCACAGGACGTTCATCAGCTGCTCCGGGCCCGAGCAGGGGTGAGCCTTGCGCGGCACCGAGCGTGAAGTGCTCACCCTTTATGCAGGGCATCACGATTGGGCAGAGGTCGATCAGGCCGACGGCTGCTGCAGCTCGTGTGGAATTCTCCAGTGCCGTTTAATGTAAAATAGCAAAGTAGTCGATGATGAGTGCTGACGCCATGGATGCCGATCAGTTGTATTCGAAAATCTTTGAAACCGCCTGTGACGGAGTGCTGATCACGGATCTGGAGTCCGTGAGTGTGCTAATCGCCAACCCCGCCGCAGCAGCGATGCACGGCTACACCCAGGAGACTTTTCGCGGGCTGCAGCTGACATCGTTGGTCCATGCCGATAGCCAGCCCGGTTTTTCCCGATTCGTCGAGCTGATTAACCAAGGCGGGCAGTTCGAGACTCTCGCCGAGCATGTGCGCCGCGATGATTCGTTGTTCAGCGTCGAATGGCGCGCGGTAGCCTTCACATACCAGGGGCGCAAATGCGCCCTGGCGCTCTTGCGCGATGTAAGCAGACGGGTCAAGGCGGAGGACCGGTTTCAGCAGCGAATTGGCGTGCGTGCGAACGAGCAGTCGATTCTGCTTGAGATCTCCAAGACTCTAGCCTCAGAGCTGGATTTGCAGCCGGGCTTGATCCTCGACCAGATGGGGCGTCTCATCAAATATACACATGCCGGGCTTTTCACCCTTGATGACTCGACCCTGGTTGCACTGGCAGTACGCGGAACGGATGAGCTGGAGAAATCGATGCCGGTCCGCATCCAGTTGAATGGCAAGCGATACCTGGAGGCACTTTTCAACGGACACAGCCCCATCCGCATTGCCGATTTATGGAGCGACGAACCTTCGGCGAAGTTCCTGCGTTCACTCCTGCAGGATGAGGCCTCCGTCATGTTGGAAGGCGTACAATCCTGGATGTGGGTGCCGCTGGTCGCTAAGCAGCGCCTGCTCGGTGGAATCGGCATTGCATACACCGCGCGCAGTTACTTCACCCCGCATCTGGCTAACTTGGCGATGACCATCGCCAACCTGGCGGCGGTGGCCATCGTCAATGCCGAGCTTTATGAACACGCCCAAGAACTGGCCGCGCTGCAAGAACGCCAGCGCCTGGCGCGCAATCTGCACGATGCTGTTAACCAGTCGCTATTTTCCGCTGGTCTGATCGCCGAGGTGCTGCCACGTATCTGGGAGAAAGAGCCGGAACAGGCACGCCGATCGCTGAAGGATCTGCGCCGCCTGATACGCGGCGCGCTGGCCGAGATGCGCTCGTTGCTGGCCGAACTTCGCCCGTCTACCTTGATCGACACCGAATTGAGCGATCTGCTGCGCCAGCTGGGCAATGCCTTCACCGGGCGGACAGGCATCCCGGTGGCCGTGACGGTTAGCGGCGCAGGCAGTGTGCCAGCTGATGTGCAGGTGGCCGCCTACCGCATTTGCCAGGAGGGAATGAACAATATCGCCAAGCATGCCAGGGCCAGCAATGTGAGCATCGATTTGAGATTTGAATCCACTGGCTTAGAACTGTGCCTCAAAGACGACGGCTGCGGGTTCGTCACATCCGAACTGACACCCACCGGCAGCTTTGGCTTGAGCATGATGCGTGAGCGAGCCGAAGCAGCAGGGGCTGTGCTTACGGTATCCAGCCAGCCGGAAAAGGGAACTGAGATTATACTTCGCTGGGACAGGCAGGAGGAGTCCTGATGAAAAATCCTTCCAATCCAATTCGCGTCATGCTTGTCGACGACCATGCTATGGTCCGCCGTGGGCTGGCAACCTTCTTGATGGCCTATGACGACCTCGAAGTGGCGGGCGAGGCCGAAAGTGGGCAGCAGGCGCTTGAACTCTGCGCCGAGGTCAGCCCGGACGTGATCTTGATGGACATGAAGATGCCGGATATCGATGGAGCGACCGTAACGCGCACCCTGCGCGAACAGCACCCGCAAATTCAGATCATTGCGCTGACCAGTTTCAAGGAAATGAAACTGATCAAGAACGCGCTGGATGCAGGTGCGATTAGCTACCTGCTCAAAGATGTCTCCGCCGACGAGCTTGCCCGGGCCATCCGCTCCGCACACGCCGGGCACGGAACCCTCGCTCCCGAGATCGGCAAAGCCCTCGTCCAGGCTGCCAACAAGCCGCCCGGGCCTGGTCATGACCTGACGCCTCGCGAGCGTGAGGTACTGGTCTTGTTGGTCGAGGGGTTGAATAATCGACAAATTGCAGAAGAATTGCATGTCAGCCCGTCTACGATCAAATCCCACGTTAGCAACATCCTGACCAAGTTCGGCGTCTACAGCCGCACCGAGGCTGTGACCCTGGCCTTGCGGGAAGGCCTCATCAGCTAACTACGAATTTCACCTCCCCTAACTAGCGGAGACAAAGACTGTCCGGCCGATGGATGTGGCGGGGCGCTAGCTGTTTTACTCTATATACATGACCCGAGTATATGTCGCGAACGAAAGCGCTGATGAGCGCTCCGCCCTGATTCTGCTGTTGCTGGACATGCAGCTGGAAATTGCCGGCGAAGCGGCTGATTGGCCAACCACACTGGCTCAAGCTCCGATCAGCCATACTGATATGTTGCTGATTGATTGGGCGATGATCCCGGGTGATTCTAGTGACTCGCTCCAATTACTGCGCAAGGCTTGCCCGGCCGCGCTGGTCATAATTCTTGTCAGCCAGCTCGATGCGCGGCAGCAAGCCGCCCTCTCTGCCGGGGCCGATGTGTTTATCAGCAAGGAGGAAGCGCCCGACCGTGTGGCTGAACGCCTGCGGATCGCAGCTACTGCCCTCGCCGCTTGATGATGTTCCTGGTTGATAGATGTTACGAGGAAAGCAAATAGACATGGAGAGAATCATGATCGTGAAGTCAAAATGCACAATCATCCGCAAAGGGGTTAGGGTATGAACCTTCTAATTTATCTTCTCGCCGCAGCAGTCATTGGTTTCGTGGCGACCCGCCTGATGAACGACAGTTCAAACTTGCTGATTAATATCATCGTGGCCGTTGTGGGCGCATTCCTGGCCGGTTTTTTCCTGAGTCCTATCTTCAAGGTTGGGACGATCAACGATGCGATCACCATTCCTACTATGCTGGTAACACTGCTGGGTGCCGTCATCCTGCTGGCGATAATCCATTTCGCCCGACGCGGTCGATAACCAAATCCATCTCCTCACACGGTTATCGAGCCCAGCATGCCGGGGTGCGCATATGCGCACCCCGGCTACCCCAGGCGATAGTGTCTCCAACCTTCACAAGCCATCGCACTCATGGAGGGATGTCAAGGCGCAAGATAACGAGTTTTTCAAGGGTACTACGAATGTAACACCCATTCACAAGGGGAAGAGCACCGCTCTAAATACGGAGCTTTTCCTGGATCTGAGACACCTAAATTAGGAGGACGAAAAAATGAATATTCTTATATATCTGGTTGCGGCAGCAATCGTTGGCTGGGCGGCGAGCGAAATCATGAAAGACCGCTCGAGCCTGTTGATGAATATCATCGTAGGCATTGTAGGTGCCTTCCTGGCCGGCTATTTCCTCAGCCCGATCTTCAACGTTGGGACGATCAATGACGCGGTCAACATTCCGACCATGCTGGTGACCCTGCTGGGCGCCATCATCGTCATCGCACTAGTCCATCTAGTCCGTCGGAGAGTCTAGCCAGCCCCGCCCCCGCCGATGGCACCTCTTGCCACATCGCGGAGGTCTTACAGGGGTGCGCATGCGCACCCCTTAAGGAACACTCAATAGATTCCCCCCTGCGACTACTGGTAGTGGCAGGGGATAAGGAGTTCAAAATGACAGACAACAGAATTTCAGAGGTTCGGACGACTCAACAGGAGGCGGGCCAGGAAAGCCGGGTCTTTACCTTCAAATTTACCCAGTTGGTTTGGCTGCTGTTCGGCATACTTGAAGCCCTGATCGCTCTGCGCATCGGGCTGAAGCTGATCGGCGCTAACGCGGCCAGCCCAATTGCCGCGTTTATCTATGGGATCACCGACCTGTTCCTGGCGCCCTTTGTAGGGCTGACGGCGACACCGAGTGCGGGCGGCATGGTGCTGGAACTCTCATCCGTGATCGCCCTGCTGGTGTATGCCTTGATCGCCTGGGCGCTCGTAAAAATAATCGACGTGGTCTTCTACCGCCCACGTGGTGGATCCGTGGTGGCTGTTGAGCGAACAACGACCACCGATCATCACACTCCTGATTAAGAAAAGAAAGAAACCGAATGGACACTTCGGTTGATCGATATAGATCGAACGGAAATCAAACGGAGCCTTTCCCATTCACCGTCTTTCGGACCGTGCTGGGAGCTTTCAAGCGGCTGGTAGGGTTCTTAACACTGACAGAAGCGGACCGATTACAGGCGGGCATATACTTAGGAGGCGAGGGGCGCGGGAAATAGCCTATGCCCGCCTGTATCCCGCACCGATCAGCAAAAAAAGAGACCCAATGGGAATTCAACTACGCTATGCAGTCAAAGGAGGTCACTTTATGGAAGATAATCTGGAGCAGCACGCGAGTGATGGAAGTAATTCAAGAAATGTTGTACTCGGTCTGCTGATTGGGGGCCTGGCTGGCGCAGCCACGATGCTGATATTTGCACCCCAATCAGGCCGGCGGACGCGCTCCCAGATTCGTTTGAAGAGCAGCCAATTGCGCGACCAGACAAGCGATGTTATAGATAATGCAATTGAGCAGGTTCGTTCGGAGACCCAGAATGTCAAGGCTGGAGTCCAAGAGAAGGCCGGGCAGATGAAGCAGCGTGGCCTCGACAAGCTCGTTGAGCAGATGGATCACGTTTCCGGGGTTCTCGACACCGGCAAAAGTGCCATCAAGGATGCCTGAACCTTAATCTGTGGCTCGCCCAGTAGCCGACTAAAGCCGCTGGACCTGACGGACGCCACCCACATTCTGTGTAGAAGGGAAGACGACCATGAGATTCACTAAAAATATCGGCATGCTCTTGCTCGCCATCTTTCTAATCGCCTGGGGCCTGGTACAGCTGCTCGGGATCGGCGGTCTTGGCGCGATCCTGGCGATCCTGGCCATTGCGGCCGGCATCTTCATCCTGCTGGGCCGTTAGTTTGATACCATCCGGTCAACAAACTCGCTACCATCCGAGTGATCAATAGTTAAAGGAGAGAAACATGATGCTTACCTGGATTATCGTCATACTGCTCGTCCTGTGGCTGCTAGGCTTCTTAGGTCCGAGGTTCACATCCAGCTTCCCGAGCACCGGTAACGCGGTCCATATCCTGATCGTGATCGTGATCATCCTGGTTGTCTTGAATCTGCTGGGGGTTATTTAAGTAAAGCCAGATTCCAGCAGACGCCCAAGCGGCTCAAGCCTGAATTCGGTTGCGACTTCAACGCACGTCGTGGTCGGCTGGGATGTGGATCCTATCGGCTAGTATCCAAGAGCGAGCATAAGCCCGCCAGCCAGCTTTAAGGCAGCGGGTCTTGTGCTCGCGATGTTTCCAGCCAGTTACGCCTGCGTACCGATGGCCAAGAGCCACCTTCGCTGCTCCGAAAAAGGGGAGTTCCTCTTTGGCGGTAAATATTTGTTTGGAGGATAAAAAGGGGGCGACTTTTCCTGCCCGTTCAAGCTGGCAGTTTCTGCTGCCCATATCTTGATGAATTTAAATCGCGCCGACGACCGTGCCATTCTGGACCGCATCGCCCATCGAGCCATGCTCGAGCGTGGGCTGCTACCCGATTTTTCTGCGGCCGTGCTCGCCGAGCTTCAACAGCTTCAGCCGGATAAAACAGGTGCAGCCAGACCGACTAGCGGCTCAGCCGGCATTCGTGATTTACGGCACCTGCGGTGGGCTTCGATTGACAATGATGATTCGCGCGACCTGGATCAGCTCACTGCTGCCGAGCAGATACCTGATGGCAATGTACGACTCTTTGTTGCCGTGGCGGACGTGGTCTCGCTTGTGAAACAGGGCTCTGCGATCGATGAGCATGCTCGGCATAACTCCACCTCGGTTTACACCGCCGCCCGGATCTTTCCTATGCTCCCCGAGAAACTGTCGACCGATTTGACCTCGCTCAATTTCGGTGAACAACGCCTGTCGTTTGTGATCGAGATGGTAATTGCTTCGGATGGAACGCTTCAGGACTCCGACGTCTACCAGGCGCACGTCACCAATCATGCCAGACTCGCCTACAACAGCGTAGCCGCCTGGTTGGATGGGCGCGGCAGTCCGCCGCAGGCCCTCTCGGCCGTAGCTGGTCTGGATGAGAGCCTGCGCCTGCAGGATACGACCGCGCAGAGCATGAAGAAGCTGCGGCACCTGCATGGGGCACTCAGCCTGGAAACGATTGAAGCCAAGCCGGTGTTCGACGGTGATCAAATTCGAACGCTGGAGGTACAAGGAAAGAACCGGGCTAAGGAGATCATCGAGGATTTCATGATCGCGGCAAATGGTGTGACCGCCCGCTATCTCTCAGCCAGAAAGTTTCCGTCGATCCGCCGTGTCGTGCGCACGCCCAGGCGCTGGGAGCGGATCGTCGCCATTGCCGGAGAATATGGATTCAAGCTTCCGGAAAAGCCCGATTCAAGGGCGTTGGAAGAATTTCTCATCAAGCAGAAAGCCGCCGATCCGCTGCGATTCCCTGATCTGTCGCTGGCGGTGATCAAGCTGCTGGGTTCCGGCGAATACATAGCCGAGCTTCCCGAAGGGAATGCCCCGGGACATTTTGGCCTGGCGGTCAAGGACTATGCTCACTCTACGGCTCCCAACCGCCGCTATCCTGACCTGGTCACCCAGCGCTTGTTGAAAGCCGCCATCGATGGCAAGCCTGCGCCGTATCGCAAGAGTGAGCTGGAGGTCCTCGCCGCGCACTGCACCAAAGCCGAAGACATGGCCACCAAGGTGGAACGAAAGGTCGAAAAATCTGCCAACGCCCTCCTGCTTAAATCCAGGATCGGAGAACAATTTGATTCGATCGTTACCGGAGCTTCTGGGAAAGGAACGTGGGTCCGGCTGCTTGATGTCCCGGTTGAAGGCAAGCTGGTGCATGGGTTCGAGGGGGTGGATGTTGGCGACCGGCTGCGCGTCCAGTTGACATCCCTGGATGTCCAGCGAGGTTATATTGATTTCACGCAGATCAGTTCATCGAAGCGCCAGGACTGAAGCTTTGCCCCCGTTATCCAAACGGGTAATGTAGATTTCGCATGAAGATTCAAAGCAGAGCTCTGGGTTGATCACCACCGGACCGTTGTCGTGAGCTTTCAAGACCGGAGTGTGGAAATCAAGGCACTCACCACAGATAGAATGAGACAGCTCTATTACATCGGCGGTATAGCCTTTGCAGGCGGCTCGATGGAAGATGCGCAGGACTTGCGGTCCAGAAAAGGTCGAATACACTAATAAGAGGGTGTCGTCGCGGTTGTTCATGATGCGTGCGTCATCCAGATCCTAGGTCTGGGCGAACGGATCCACAGCTGGAGAACAAAGGACGCGAAAATTATGCCCTGACAATTACCGAGGTGGATGAGATAAGCGACTGCCAGATCGCAGCCAGAATGTGAGACCGCACAGCCTGAATTTATGGAAGTAGAGCATGGCAAGGGCATTGAAATTTCAGCAGACACAGCCAGCAACATGGGATCAAGATGAGCGACAACCGGAAGATTTCCGCTGCAGAAGCGCGTACGAACGGTGAAAGGCTCGGGCTCGACTGGACGAAGATCGGTCAGGAGCAATTTCGACGGGGTCTGGAGATTGAACTCGAACACGGCACCCGCGATCCGGAAACCGACGTAACGAAGGACGATCTGCTCCTCACCGGCAAGATTGCATAGGCGCACCTTGAGGAGTTATGCGATTACCATACACGTTTGGACCAGCTCGAGGGGGACGGTCAACCCTGGTTGGCCGGGTCCATCAAATCCGCTGCTCACAAAAGCAGGTTAACGCACTGCTACCCTCCCCGCAGGTTGTCCGACACTGCCACACCCGGGCCGAACGTCGGACCCCATTCGAAGCGATATCGAAATAAAAGGAGATGTGATGAGAAACCTTAGTGCTCCAAAAGTTGTTACCTGGTGGATCGCGGTTGGACTGGGCGTACTCGGATTGCTCGGCTATCTCGGCACAGTCGCCGCGCTGAGCGAATACGCGTTTTGGCTGGTCGCAGCCGGGCTCTTGTTGCTGATTTTGGCGACTCTCTTAAGAGACCTCTAAGCCGTTCGTGTGCGTGGATCCCCGGGGTGGGATATGGCCCGGGCCATTCCCGGGGTCCACGCCGTTGGCAGCAGGCTCACACGCCCGGCGTGGGATCACTGCTGCGGAAGCGTGACGTTGCCATAATCGGCGCGGCTCGCAGGGTTGCCCGAGAGGCAAGAAGGATAATGAAGCGGCGGTTTGGTCTCGTTATGATCTTGTCTTCTTGGTCTCCGTCAACTCCGATCTGCACGTCGTTGGTTGGAAACTGAAGAGACTCTGGCGCTCCGCCTACGTAAACATTCCGATTATAAATACGATCAACCCGACGACGATCAGTATGCCTCCAAACCTCTTGACGAATCCACTGTTCTCCTCTGGGGTGGAGATTAGGCGAGATATGTCTATGCTCCTCCAGAACCCTTGCTGGAATATGTCAGGCTTCGTGACGTATAGAATTCCCAACACAAAGAGCAATCCGCCGACTATGATAAGTATCAACGCTAGTGTAGTTGTCATTGTCCTTCTCCCTGGGCCCAACGGATGGTCGTTTAGGTGGGTTGGCCGATTTCCCACGCGACGAGGCATTCTACTCCGATTTCGATTGCCGGGCAATCAATGGCCATCGATCGCGCCTTGGCTCACAGATGTTAGGCGACGGATTGCATGAGGGCCGGATGAAGTTTCAAAACCTTCACATCATAAGATGGTATATTTAGTTAAGCGGGTCAGGCCGAAGTGGAATGGGTATTGTGCCCGATCTATTCGGCCAACATCGTTAGAGCCACTGAATTCCGCGTGGACTCAGGTAACGGAAGCTTCATTTAGGAACAAAACAGGAGGAAGGCATGCCAACCATCAAAGTCATCGAGTTGATCGGGACCTCGAAGGAAAGCTGGGAGGATGCGGCCAGCAATGCCGTTAAGGATGCGCAGGAAACGGTTAGCTGCATCACCGGGCTTGAGATCGTGGGACAGACCGCCCGGGTTGAAAACGGGCTAATCGTAGAATACCGTGCGGATCTGAAGGTCGCCTTCTCGGTCAAGAAAGACCGCTGAGGACCGAAACCGCAATCTCTTTGGGAGGGGGAAAAGAGGGGAATGCCAGCTTTCATCAACGGAGCTGGCCGGCATTTTCGGCCGAGACATATGGGACCGGGTCCTCGTGAGGTGATTTTATGTTCGCCTTCAGCGCCGCCTCGAACCTACGGTCACGCTCAGAAGTATAAACACGATAGCCACTCCGACCAAGAAGCCAAGGTTGTACTGGCTGCCGTCGTTGTGCACCTCGTACATCTGCCCACCCTGGTTGACGAATGAAAGCACCATCGTCACAGGGGAAATGATCCCGTGCCAGATTCCTAAGCCGATGCTGGCGATGTGACCGTTTGCATCGGCTGTGTCGGCCATTGGATTCGGGCCGGGCGTATAGACTTGAATGCTCACGCCGGGAACGTTGATTTCACCGCTGGATGTGGGCGTACCGGCCTTGGTGTTCGAGGTTGGCGTATTGACCTCTGCGACGGTGCCGGGAGCACAGCCTGCGACCATTGCAAGCATCGCGACCACCAGGGCCAGGAGAAACAGCATCTTCTTCATGTTTTGCCTCCGGAGTTGATCTAGCCGGCTTGTGGCGGACGTGAGCCGTGATGGGCTTGCGCCTGCTAAACCGTTTGCACGTACTCCCTATTTTGCGACGATCGCGCCCCTGCCGCATCCTACAAATGAGGAGTATCGCTCTCCACCACATGGTGGAGATTTGAGATCGCAGGTCGCGCGGCATTCTGCCTTGGCGAACGACCAATGGTCCCGGGATTATCCTCCCGGCCAGAGACCTAGATCGCGCTTACCGCCGCACCCAGCTAGGCGGGAAAGCCCGATCAGGTTGTAAGGCAGCGAGAAAGGGTGGATAATTGGAGGGAGGATGCCACGTGTCAGAAAGGAGAAGGCGCTTCCTCAACCTTAGACCTGAGAAGGGCCTTCAGCGCAGACGTCCATATGGAAACGATTAAGACTCACCGATCAAGGCTGCTGGACCGACCCCATCTGGACTGGCGCGCTTACTTCGTTACAGCGCTCGTCGCTGGTCTGACAACGCTAATAGCCGGCCTCGTGCTCTGCGGCGTTGTGCTAGGTGAGCCAGGCTTCATCCTGCGGGTCACCGCCTCGCTTGTGCTCGGGCCCGATGTCATTCCTGTGACAGAGGGAAGCACGGCACTGGTCCTTCTCATAGGCGTGCTGCTTCAATTCGCTCTTTCATTTGCCTATGGCCTGGTGATTGTTTTGGTCATTCACCGCTGGGGATTGCTCGTGGGGCTTGTCGGAGGGGTGTTGATTGGAGCGGCGTTGTATGTGATCGAAATCTACGCTTTGAGCTTCTTCTTTCCGTGGATCTATCCGCTTCGGAACTGGCTTCTCCTGTTGACGCACATGATTCTGGGGGGGTTGGTCGGCGTGGTCTACGAACTCCTCGACAAGTACGATCTTCCCTACCCCGCCTCGGGCGCTTAGGAGGCAATCCCCATGAACAAGAGTTCGTATCTTCGCCAGCGAGCAGCTCCCAGATCTTCAGTCGCGTCAAGCGGATGCCTGCGGATTGGCCTGGCGCTGGCCGTGGCGGCCTTTGCGGTGATTTCGTTCCTTGGATCCAAGCAATTCAATCCTGTGACCGGTGAGGACCAATACGTCAGCGTAACCAAGGAACAGGAGATTGCCATAGGTCTTCAGGCCGGGCCAGAGATGGCGGCTGAGTTTGGCGGTCTCGAACCTAACCCTGAATACCAGGCGGTAGTGGATGAGATTGGGCAGACGCTCGTTCGAGGCGGCATTGTGGCTCCTTCCGGGTACCCGTTTGAGTTCCATGTGCTGGCGGACCCGCAGACCGTAAATGCCTTCGCTCTTCCGGGCGGGCAGGTGTTCATTACACGTGCCCTGGTCGATCGCATCGAGACGGAGGGCCAGCTGGCGGGTGTCCTGGCGCACGAGGTTGTTCACGTCTTGGCACGACACAGCTCCGAGCGGATGGCGCAGGCGGAACTTACTCAAGGAATAACAGGTGCGGTCCTTATCGCCAGTTACGATCCCGAGAATCCGAGTACTCAGCAAGTCGCCCAGATGGCCATCCTGGTAGGCCAGCTGATCAACATGAAGTACGGGCGGGATGATGAACTCCAGGCTGACGCCCTTGGGGTGCAGATCATGGCGGACGGGGGGTATGACCCGCGGGCAATGATCGGCATGATGCGGATTCTAGCCGAAAGCAATCCTGCCGGACCGCCCGAATTCTTCAGCACACACCCAAATCCTGACAACCGGATCCTTCGGATTGAAGAGGCAATTCAATCGCTCTATCCGGAAGGCATCCCTGCCGGGCTCGTCCCGTAGCAGGTCGAACACCCTCTTGAATGGATTCGAGTTGGGTGGAAAGTTATTTCTTACTCCTTATTACCAGAAAATGATGGAATTGGTCTGGCCTCGGCTTCTTCCTCACTTGCTGCGATTCCATTTTCCCTTATGTCGGAAATTAACCATTCCATCTCCTTGATTTCTCTGTGTTGCGCTTCGATTATCTCATCAGCAAGTTTTCGAACTCGAGGATCTCGGATATTAGAGCGCTCGCTGGTAAGAATAGCAATTGAGTGATGAGGGATCATGGCCTCCATGTAATCGACGCCACTAACGGTTGCTTGACTCCGGACAAGCCAAATCGAGGACAAAATTAGCAAAATCGCACCAGTGAAGATTGCGATATTGGCTTTTTTGTTCTGATACATCTCAAGCATATATGCCATCATGACGATCGTCATTGAGCCACCCATGATCAGGGTCATGAATAAACGTGTTTCGCTGAACCGGGCATGCTCGAGTATTTGGTATGAATTCAAGTACATTAATCCATACATGAGGAGCATTGAAGTTCCTATCATCGCGAAGAATTTAATGTATTTTTCAGAAAGGTTTTGTTTGTTCTCATCCATAATGTTTCCTCCAATCTGTGAAAACATCTAATCATGGTAATAGTGAGCCCTAACGGCCTCGAGCTTTCCCTGACCGCGCGTTTTTAGCGGCGGCGCGCCTGCGCCGCCTGCTGCAATCGGTTGATGGCTGATGGCCTTTTCTTTTATCTCTTGATATTGCCCACAATTATGCTGAGATCAGCCCCCTTGTACGCCCTTGGCAATGCGATCGCCGATCTCCTTGTCGATGCTGCGCCAATACTCCAACGCACGCTCCAGCACCGGTTCGGACAGACCGTTCTTCAGGTGCCCGACGACGTTGGATACCAGGCGATCGCGCTGGGCGTCATCCATGACCTCCCGCACCAGGGTGCCGGGCTGCCCCCAATCGTCATCGTCCTTACGCTTGGTATAGGCCGCACGGACGAACTCGCCACTGGCATTCCAGATAGCCTGTTCGGGATAGCGCTCGCTATCGGCCTTGGGACCCCCCTTGGAGTTCGGCGCGTACACCGGGTCGGACACGTTCTCTACTCGCATCGCACCGCCTTTGCTGTAGCTGTGCACCGGGCTCTGCGGCCGGTTGACCGGGATCTGCTTGTAGTTGACGCCCAGGCGTGCCCGGTGAGCGTCGCCATAGGAAATCAGGCGGGCCAGCAGCATCTTGTCCGGGCTCGGACCGATCCCGGGAACGAGATTGTTCGGCTCGAAAGCTGCCTGCTCGATCTCGGTGTGAAAATCGGTTGGATTGCGGTTCAGGGTCAGCCGGCCGACCTCCTGCACCGGATAGTCGCCGTGGGGCCAGACCTTGGTCAGGTCGAAGGGGTTGAAGCGGTAGGTTTCGGCTTCTTCGAAGGGCATGATCTGCACCTTTAGCGTCCAGCTGGGGTAGTCCCCCCGCTTGATCGCATCGAAGAGATCGCGGCGGTGGTAGTCGGCGTCCTCGCCGGCAATCCGGTCGGCCTCCTCCTGGGTGAGGGAAGCGATGCCCTGGTCGGTCTTGAAGTGGTATTTCACCCAGAAGCGCTCGCCTTCGGCGTTGACCCACATGTAGGTGTGGCTCGAGTAGCCGTTCATGTGCCTATAGCTCCTGGGGACTCCGCGATCGCTCATCAGGATGGTGACCTGATGGGCGGATTCAGGGGACAGGGTCCAGAAGTCCCATTGCATGTCGTTGTCCCGCAGTCCGCTATCCGCACGGCGCTTCTGCGAATGAATGAAGTCCTGGAACTTCATGGGATCGCGCACGAAGAACACCGGCGTGTTGTTCCCGACCATGTCGTAGTTGCCCTCGGGGGTATAGAATTTGAGCGCAAAGCCGCGCACATCCCGCCAGGTGTCGGGACTGCCGCTCTCGCCGGCCACCGTGGAGAACCGGGCCAGCACCTCGGTCTTCGTGCCCGGTTGGAACACGGCCGCCTTGGTGTAGGCGCCGATGTCCCGGGTCACCTCAAAGTGACCGAACGCCCCCGAGCCCTTCGCATGGGGCTGGCGGTCCGGGATCATCTCCCGGTTGAAGTTGGCCATCTTTTCAACAAGGTAGTGGTCTTGAAGCAGGATCGGGCCGTCGGGTCCTACGGTGAGGGAAAACTCGTCGCTGGATACGGGTATACCCACATCGTTGGTTGTGGGTTTGCGGTCATTGTCTTTCACAATAACACTCCCTTTCATTATTGGGCTTGTGCATGTAAACAGTTTTCAATGTGACTGACTCGCTAACGGCCTCGAGCTTTGCCTGACCCCGCGTTCTCAGCGGTCGCGGCGATGAGGCTGCCCGCAAGCACGATACTGTTACTTTCATCCAGCCCTGCTTGGATGGCGGTTAAGATCGCCGCGCGCAGCAGCCCAGTGTAAGCGACGAGTCGGAGCAGGCCGTGGATAAGGCCGGGGGCGACCCGTGCCCATGCAGCGCCGCTGTCAGTAATCCTCGAGCCAATCGCTCATCAGGCGGATCTCGCGCAGCTGCGCATCTCTGATATCGCCGGCAAGCCCGGCGACCTCGTCGTGTTCCGCGAGCCCGCTTACGAGAAGTTGCTGGGACATCATGACGGCCGCCATGTGATGATGGATCATGTCCTCGAGAAACGCGACGTCGAGCTCGTCTCCGCTCATACCGCTGTAGTCTCCCATCATCGGCTGGTAGTCGGCACGTGCTGGCTGGTCCGGATACCAGCGCGCGAGCCATTCCTCTATCTGTTGGATCTCCCGGGTCTGTACATCGATGATGCTTTGCGCGAACTCGCGCATCTCGGCACGGTCTGTCCCCTCCCGAAGAATACGTGCCTTCGCGACGGCTTCCTCGTGGTGCGGGATCATGCCGCTCAAGTACTCGTACTCGCTGTCGATGTCCGCCATCGTGCCCATCTCGTTCATCATGCCGCGGCCCGTGGGACCAAAACGTCCCAGTTCGTCGGCGTCCATTACGCCAGCGGACATGGGGTTCCCCACCAACCCGAAGCCCATCCCTCGCATCGGGGAAAACCACCACACGGCGGTCAAGGCAATCGCGACCATGATGAGCGTGGCTGCGACGGATATCAGAATGGTCTTTGTGGTGCTGTTTATGTCGTTCCTCCATCTTTACCCAGTTCCGCCAGCCTATCGAGGATATGCTTTCCATCCCGGGCCGCGGTTCGTGGAGCGCTCGACGAGAGCCTGGTGATCGTGGTTTCCAGGGAGGGCACTGTTCGGGAGACGATCTCTGTGCCCTTCCATATAGTTAATACTACTACAGAGAAATTGTGAGAAACTCCATCATGCTCCAGCCAATCATTATCTTCATCAATCGTGCCCCACTCCGCTTCTATGAGTTGAGTGAGAAACTAAGCTGTTTAGATAGGGGTCAAACGCAGGAATACAAGCTGGGACTCGCCAGAATGGCATGCTTGATCAGCTGTGTGAGATAGTCCGTCCAGTTCACCCTCGAGGGCATGTGCGGGTGGCCCAGCGAGAGAGCGGGAATTAAATATCAAATATGGTCTGACGAGCGGTTTTCGCTTGGGGATCTCAAAATCGGCAATGCGCCTGGGATCGTTTCAACGATTGCTTCACAAGAACGCAAATCTGATCCATCGCATGCAAATCGCGGCGCACACCTGCCCAGCTTCGCTGTGGTCCCAGGTCGCCTCCAGCGAGATTGGAATGAGAAGGCTGGCTCCTCGTATACGTGCTTCATCGTGTACGATGAGCACACATCTCAGCGCACTCAAAGGCGCAAAAGGAGGAACCAGCCATTTTTAACAATAGCACATTCTTTATCGGATTAGACCTGGGAGACAAGGTCTCCTACATCACGATTATCGATCAGGAGGGTGAGTTGATCGAAGAATCGCGCCTGCCCACCACAAAAGCATCCTTCCAGCGCAAGTTCTCCACTCTGCAGCCTTGCCGGGTGGCCATGGAGGTTGGCACTCATTCGCGTTGGGCAAGCCATTTGCTCACGGAGCTGGGGTATGATGTCCTGGTCGCCAATGCTCGCAAGCTCCGCGCGATCTACCACAACCCCCGTAAGGGAGATCGTGCTGACGCCGAGACCCTCGCCCGATTGGCGC
>JARGGH010000017.1 GCA_029210945.1 Anaerolineales bacterium | reverse complement strand
AAAGACCTGTCCTGGTTCCAGTGGACCGCCGCGATGACCCTGGTTGTTACAAACCTTGTATCATTCCGTACCGCAACGACCAACTTCGTTGTTCTTCTGTTGGCATTCGCGGTAGCCTTTCGCGCTTGGGAGGATCGTTGGCCCGGTGGGCGATGGCTGACCTGGGGGATCCTGGTAAGTGTCTTGTTCGTGTTGTGGGCGTTATTCTTGCTGACAGTAGAAGGAAATATCGAGCATCCGGCCATGTATCTGCCGGTGCCCTACCTTTCAATGGCGATGCTCTTATGGACTAGATGGTGGACAGTAACCAGGACAAAGCTCCCGGCGCTTGAGCGATGACGATTCCTCGGGTGCAGGAGCGTGCGCGGTCCTTATCGTATTCCAGGAATACGATCTTGTTTCTTGTTCTCATTCTCATGGGGCTGTCTGTTCGCCTAATTCAACTGAGTGGTCGTCCACTCTGGTACGACGAAGCGTTCGCAGTGCTGATCAGCCGGGAAGGTCTCGGCGCGATCCTCAAGGGCACCCTCACAACTGCGCAAGGTTCTGCAGCGGACGTCCATCCACCGCTTTATTACACGCTCCTCTGGATCTGGATGCTGATTTTCGGTGAGGGTGTACGCGCCGTTCGAGCACTCAGCGTTCTGATAAGCATCGCTTGTATGACGTTTGTGTGGAAGACAGCCAGGCTCGCATTTGATGAGAGGGTGGGCTTCCTGGCTTTAGTTTTGTACGTGCTCTCGCCATTTCAGGTTCACTACGGACAGGAGGCGCGCATGTACATCCTGCTCAGCCTCTTGCTCCTGGTTGCTGCCTGGTCATTCTTGAAGGGCCTCGAGGCTGGCGGCTGGTGGGCGTGGACCATCCTTGGAATCACGAGCGCGCTGGCGATGTACACCCATGTTCACGCCGCGCTTTTCCTGATCGCGCTATATGGGAGCGTCATACTTCTACGCCGGCGTGACCGACTATTAAAAGTTGTGATTGCCGGGTTGATTGCGCTAATGATCTACAGCCCTTGGCTGGTTCAGCTTCCCGGTCAGGTTTCCAGGGTGCAGAGTGGTTATTGGATTGCGGTGCCAGGGATCACCGAGATCATACAGACTTTGATCGCATTCAACGCTGGTCTCCCAGTGCCCCCGATCTTGATGCCGTTTGTGCTGTTCGCGGTTGTGCTGTTTGTGACCCTCCTTTTCTGGCATACCGTGAAGTACATGCGCCAATCTGGAGGCCGGGAATCAAACCTCATCTTTGTGGTCAACATGACGCTCACACCGATCCTGCTGCTTTACCTCGTATCCCAAATCTGGCCGGTGTTCATCATCCGCGGGCTTCTACCATCGAGCGTGCTGTATCTGGTGTGGGTCGCCTGGCTTGTTGGTCAAAGACGATTCTTGAAAAGTGAGCGGATCGTCCTTGGTTCTGTGATCGCTCTATTATTTGGCATGGGTCTTTACAGTCACTTTTCCTACCGAGGATTCCCCTACGCGCCCTTCGAGAAGCTGGATGATTACCTGCATGCCAATCAGTCGGAAGGTTCGATTATTCTGCACTCAAACAAAATCAGCATGCTGCCGGCCTACTATTACGCACAAGACTTACCCCATCAGTATCTTGCCGATAAACCGGGTTCTGCCAGCGACACGCTCGCACTCCCGACTCAGGAAGTCATCGGCCTGCTCGCCCATCCTGATGTCGAGGTCGCCGTGGCCGGGCATGACCATGTTTTCTTCGTCGTTTTTGACCGTGAAATACAAGATTACTTTCAAGCAGGCGTTGACAAACATCCTGCGTTGGAGTTCCTGGCAGGAGAATTTGAGGAGGTCCGGGTGGCCCATTTCGGCGAGCTGCGCCTTTACGAATTTCGCCGTCCACAGAGATTTGAAGAGGCCTCTTTTAGCAAGTCAGCGACCATTCTCGATGAGGGTTGAGATGCGAAACACTGTCATTCATCGGTCGAGGGGTCCCGGGATCCTGGAGAGGGGCGTCTCATGAGCCGGAACTGGGAACTGGTCCTGCTCGCGATCGGGCTGCTCGTCGCGGCGATTGCTGCAGTTGGCGTCTCGTCACCTGGTTATATGGACGCTGAATATTACTTTGTGACAGGACTCGAAATCAGCCAGGGTGATGGCTTCGTTGAGCCATTTATCTGGAATTATCTCAATGAGCCATCCGGTCTGCCACATACTTCCCACGGGTACTGGATGCCTCTGACAAGTTTGCTTGTCGCCATTCCCACGCTTTTTTCCAGTCAGTCATCCTTTCGATTGGCTCAATCTCCGTTCATACTGCTCTTTGCGCTTCTGCCGTGGTTAACCGCCCGATTCAGTTTCGACCTTCATGGAGATGAGCGCGCCGCGTTCCAATCGGGGTTGCTGGCAGCCGTCCCCGGATTCTTCCTGCCGTTCTTCGTGACAACCGATATGTTCATCCTCTATGCGTGGGTCGGAACATTATTTTTCTGGACCTGTCATCGCGGGCTGCGCGGCGGATCAGAACGAATCTGGATCCTGGCTGGAGGTTGGATCGGTCTGGCGCACCTCGCCCGGGCCGACGGTCTGCTATTTTTAATCCCATTTCTGTACATCCTTAGCCGTCAGCGGGAAACGATCTGGCGCCGACTGCTTTTTGGAACGGCAGGCTACTTGCTCGTGATGGGTCCCTGGTTTCTTCGCAATCTGGGCGCTTTCGGCACTATGCTGCCGGCCGGAACACAATCCGCGCTCTGGCTGCGATCCTATGAGGACCTCTTTCGCTACCCCGCATCTGACCTGCAGCTCGATTATCTTCTCCAGGCCGGCTGGCGTGCAATCCTTCAAGTACGCCTGTCCGCCTTATGGACAAATCTGCAGCGGGTCATTGCTGAGAATGGGCTGGTTTTTCTGCTCCCGTTTATGCTGGTTGGGCTTCGTTCGCAGTGGAAGACTGTGGTCTTCCGCAGCGCAGCTCTGTATTGGGGAGCTTTACTGCTGGTGATGAGTTTTGTTTTCCCGTTTGCTGGAGCCCAGGGAGGCACATTCCATTCGAGCGCGGCGTTGATGCCAGCGTTCTGGGCGCTTGTACCTTTTGGATTGAGAGAGGTGATTGGTTGGGTTGGGGTGCGGAGAGGTTGGGATATCCCGCAATCCACCCGGAACTTTTCGGCGATTTTCATCACGCTCGCAGCCGCGTTCACGATCATTCTGCTCATCCAGCGGACCTCTAGCCTCGCGGGTTCAGGGAGTGACTGGGATGCGGGTGCGATTACCTACCAAAACCTCGGGGAGAGACTCCAGACTTTCGATCCACATCCCGGGGTTGTAGCTGTCAACAACCCACCCGGATTTTACGCTGCGACTGGCATCCAGGCTGTCGTCGTCCCATCTGGTGGGGTTGGGGCTCTGGAGCGGGTCGTCCATGATTTCCAGGTTTCCTACGTCATTCTCGATCAAAATCACCCGGAGGAGCTCAGATCTATTTACTCGCAGGAGAATCTGGTCCCCTGGTTGCGTTTGGTCGAGCAGATCGAGTCAGGCAGCGCAGCTCCGATCCTGATCTTCCGAACAAGCCTGGGGCGGGGTGGAGAGTGAACCCGGTGGCTTCGAGGAAATTCTGTCTCATTGCGGCGGCTGCGCTTATCAGTGTTGCAGTGTACCTTGCATACGCTGACTTTTTATACCGGCTTGGTTTTCCGCTGGATGACGCCTGGATCCATCAAACATACGCACGTAATCTGGTCGAGCATGGTCAGTGGGTTTACTCGGCCGGGAAGGTGAGCGGCGGTTCCACGGCACCGTTGTGGACTTTGATGCTGAGTGGAGCTTATCTGCTCGACCTGTCGCCGAAAATCTGGGCATACTCGCTGGGTTGCGGAGTTTTAATCGCTACCGCTTGGGTCTGTGTGCAGTGGTATGAAAAACAGAGCGCTGGAAATCGGTTATCCGGTGCCTGGCTGGCTTTGTTAATCATCTTTGAATGGCATCTTGTTTGGGCTGCGCTTTCCGGGATGGAGACCCTCCTCATGGGGTTGCTGCCCGTCATTTTTTTCCTGCTTATGGAGACAGATCATCCTGGATTCCGAATGGCCGGGGCTCTTGTCGGGCTTGGGGTCTGGATACGACCGGACGCGATCCTGCTGCTTATTGCAGCGATCTGGATACTGCTCTTCCGCTCCGGTCCCGATTCTGAACCGAGCAGAAGGTTGACATCGGCTTGGCAACTCGTAAGCGGTTTTCTGCCGTTCTTCGCTCTCTATCTGCTGTTTAATCAGTTCTCAGCCGGAGCAATCTGGCCGACGACTTTTTTCGCAAAACAGGCGGAGTATGCTGTTTTATTGCAGACGCCTCTTCTGGGGCGTGTCGTCAATTTGATCCAGGCGCCTCTCGTGGGAGTCGGGGTGCTGCTGCTCCCTGCATTCCTGCTGCGTGGCTCAAGCTTGCTGCGGCAGAGACGCTTAAGTCAACTGGCACCCTTCCTGTGGGTGGTGGTCTACTTTAGTGCCTACCTGCTGCGGCTGCCGGTGACTTATCAGCACGGTCGCTACCTGATGCCGATCATCCCGACAAGCATCGTCCTTGGGTATCTCGGGTTAGATAATGCCCTTCGGATGACCGCCGAAAAACTGCCGATCAGGGCACTGCTGCGTGCCTGGGGGCTCGCTATCCCCGTCATCACCCTCGCATTCTGGGTGATCGGAGCGCGGGCCTACGCGCGTGATGTGGCAGTGATCGAATCGGAGATGGTGGACACAGCACTGTGGCTCAGTAAGAACACGGCGAATGGCGCGAAAATTGCAGCACATGATATTGGCGCAGTGGGTTATTATGCCGGTCGTGACTTGTTAGATCTGGCTGGTCTGGTGTCTCCAGATGTAATCCCGATCATCCGTGACGAGCAGGCGCTGAAAGACGTTCTGGATAAGGAGGATGTCGATTACCTGGTGACTTTCCCGGGTTGGTATCCATACTTATCAGCGGTGGGAGAACAGCTTTTCACGACTGGCGCCCGGTTCAGCCCTGAACAGGGCGGTGAGAACATGACCGTTTATCGATGGCCATAATTGTTTGCTTCTCTCGTTTGTGCTGTGCTATACTCGCCGCGGCCGACTCGAAGGCGGGATGAGTATGGAAAATGTGAGCGTGGTAATTGTTGATGATCATCCTCTCTTTAGAGAGGGCGTTCGCAGCGTCATAGATTCTGAAGATGACCTGGACGTCCTGGCGGAGGGGACGAGCGGGGATCAAGGGATCAAATTGATCCGGGAGCTGCGGCCTGATGTCGCACTGGTGGACGTCAACTTGCCGAAAATGAACGGTATGCAGGTCACCCGTAGTGTGATTTCGGAGCGCCTTGATACATCGATCGTTTTGCTCACCGCCTATGATGATGTCGAGCAGGTGCTGCATGCTTTCAGCGCCGGCGCCGCCGCCTACTGTTCCAAAGACGTGGAAGCCGGGAAGCTGGTGGATATCGTCCGCCAGGTTTCGCGCGGATTTTTTGTCGTTGGAGACCAGGTTTTTGATAAAGAAGGGTTGGAGGATTGGCTTTCGCGCGGCGTCGAAACCGTCCGCCGACCACATCTGGAGGGTGATGTGGAAGCGTTTACCCCTCTGTCGCCGCGCGAGATGGAAATTTTGCAGTACGTCACACGTGGAATGAGCAACAAGGAGATCGCTGCCAGTTTGGGGATCAGTCACCAGACTGTGAAAAACCACATGACAGCGATCCTGCACAAACTCGATGTTGAGGATCGAACCCAGGCTGCCGTCTATGCCCTCCGTCATGGCTGGGTACGGCTGCAGGATACGCGGAAGAAAAAGTAGGGCGGAGGATTGATGACTGAGGTTGACACCGGTGAGGTGCTGAGCCCACTTGACGCGTTTATTGAAGAGACCCACGACCTTCTCGATAGAGTAAATCGTGAACTTCAAGAGATTAGCATGCTGGTGGAACAAAGCCAGGGTGAGGTTGAAAAACTGGCTACCCGTAATGCTGATGTAACGGCACGATTGCATCAGATGCAGGCTCATTTTGATACTGTCCCTCGCGAAGATATCCGCAGCGGCTATGAGGCTGCTCTGGATGCCCAGCAGCGTTTGTTTACGATGCGTGGGCAGTTGGAGAAACTCGAGAGCGACAAAAAACATCTAAACGAGATCGATGAATATATCCGCAATGCGCTTGTTCTGCTGGAAGGTCGTCCGACCATCGAAGTCGAGGAAGAACTGCCGACCAGTTCAGAATTTCTTGAGCAGGTCATCCAGGCGCAGGAAGATGAACGCCGGCGCATCTCGAGGCAAATCCATGACGGACCTGCACAGGTGCTATCCAACTTCATTTTACAGACAGAAATTGCCACTCGATTATTTGACAACGACCCCGATCAAGCGCGCGCGGAGCTCGAGAACTTAAAGGAGGCCGCCACGACCAGCTTCGCCAAGGTCCGTGATTATATCTTTGAGCTGCGACCGATGATGCTCGATGATCTCGGCCTGGTACCGACGATCCGGCGGTATACGGAGGCGGTCCGGGAGAAGACCGGCCTGGAGATCACCATGTTGAACACCGGCGTTGAACGCAGGCTGGAGCCGCACCAGGAAGTGATCATCTTCAGGGCCGTGCAGGATCTCTTGGCGAACGTCCGTGATCACGCTCAAGCAACGCAGGTGAAGGTTATCATCGACATCGATGAAAATACAGCCCGCGCTGCAGTGGAAGATAACGGGCGTGGTTTCGACCTCGAGATCCTGGAGCAGGAAGAAGCGGATCAGTTCTCGCTGAATCAACTGCAGGATAAGATCGAGCGGCTTGGCGGGACAATGGAAGTTGACAGCAAACCCGGAGAGGGCACGCGCGTCTCGATGACGCTGCACTCGACAAACCACTAGCCGGCTCAGAAGATTATTTCCAAGATGAAAGCACGGGCAGCATTGGCTTAATCAATATGACCACAGTACCCTCGGAAATTGGTCCTATTGAAAGGCGAGTTAGGTGTGTCTATAATTACTGCAGCCTTGTAACAGAAATAAGGCGAAATCGTAACGAAAGGAGGTGAGGCACATGTTGTTTGCACCGAAAGAGAAGGGTCAGGGTTTGGTCGAGTATGCATTAATTCTTGTTTTGGTCGCTGTTGTTGTGATCGTCATTTTAGCATTGCTCGGCCCGGCCATTGGCAACGTATTCAGCAACATCGTTGTGAATATCTAGTCAATCGATTGGCCGGATAACGGGGGAACAACCGAAATCCCGTTAATCGCACAGGAGCCCTATCGCTAATAGGGCTCCTTGTGTAAGGGAAATGTAAGCATTGGTCCGGCACACCTGTGTTAGAGTTAGCATAACTTGACTTTTAATGTCAGGCGGGTATGATACGCGCAACTTGAGCTTTCGCTCAGCGCGGTCCTTGCCGTCTTAAAAGGAGGCTCCATGCGCCGTCCACGTATTCTCATCCTGTTTGCGCTCATCCTGCTGCTGGGTGCAGTTGCAGCTTATTTCCTGCTTTCCGGTGGCGGGAGCGAGCCGCAAGAGGTTCAGCCAACGCCTGAGTTTGCCAGCGATGTTGTCTTCGTTGCAATTGCCGCGCAGGATATCGCGCGTGGTGCTGACATCCCTGAAGATGGCATTGTCATGTCGCGCATGCCTGCGAATATGGTCGTCGAGACCATGATCAGCGGGCCCGATGAAGAGGGCATCCGCGCGCGTGTCATCGGGAAAATTGCCCGACAGGACATCGGGCGAGGTGTCCCGGTCACCGAGGCGATGCTCACAGACCAGACCGGCGATTTGCTAGCCGGCGGTTCGGATGCTTCCCTCTCGATCCCGCCTGGATACACGGCTATCGCAGTGCCCATGTCGCGCCTGACCGGTGTTGCTTATGCCGTCCAGGGCGGCGATGTGGTTGATGTGCTGATCACATTGATGTTCGTCGACATTGATGCGGATTTCCAGTCGCTCCTGCCGAACTTTGTGACCGCCATCACGGCCCCCGGCGGGACGGAAGAATTTCCAGCGCCGAGCCTGACCGGCCAAGTTGCGCCGGTCACAATTGAAGAAGAAGGCGGCGGTGGCGGCGATCACTTCCCGCTGGGTAAGATTGTCGAGGAGGAGAGAACCGGACAACCCTTCCACGTCATCCCGCAGGAAGATCAGCGACCCCGGATCGTGACTCAACGGTTGGTGGACAGTGCGCGCGTGCTGCACGTCGGCACCTTCCCGCTTGACGGCGTCCAGACTGCTCAGCCGACCCCACCCCCGGAAGAAGGCGTTGGGGCACCGCCTCCGGAAGGTCAGACTGTTCAAACACCGGCCCAGAAGCCGGATATCATCACTCTGATCGTGACGCCCCAGGACGCTCTGGCACTGAATTGGGCCATGAAGGTCGGGGCACATATGACCTTCACGCTTCGGGCTCCTAACGATAGTGAAGCGACCGAGACGACCAGCGTGACGCTTCAATACCTAATCGACAATTACAATGTGACGATCCCGACCAAGCTCCCTTACCAACTTGAGCCGCGTGTGGATGAGCTGGTTACACCCAAGTTGTCCAACGATCAATCACCGCAGCCACCGCAGTAATGGGCGCTTGGGGAACCTATGTTGAGGCTTGAGGAGAGGTTTAATGGACGCTAACGCGGAGAACACGATCCGCGTGCTGATCGTGGATGACATCGCGGAAACGCGAGAGAATATTCGTAAGCTGCTGCAGTTTGAATCGGATGTCGTCGTGGTTGGCGCCGCCCGTACAGGCATCGAAGCGATTGATGTTGCCCGTGAAACTGAACCTGATGTCGTCATCATGGACATCAATATGCCGGACATGGACGGCATTGAAGCTACCGAGGCGATGCTGCGCGACGTACCCTTTGCGCAGATCGTCATGCTTTCAGTGAACAACGATTCGGATTACGTCCGAAGGGCAATGCGTGCTGGCGCGCGTGACTTTCTCGCTAAACCGCCATCTGGCGATGAACTGATCTCGACCATCCGCAGCCTCTCCATACTGGCGCATGAACAGAAGAGCAAGCTCACAACACCGCTACCCCAGGTCGCCTCCCAGGGTCCCGCTGGCAGAGGCTACACCGGATCTCTTCGCCCGCAGGGCAAGATCATCGCGGTTTACAGCGCGAAGGGAGGGGTTGGCTGCACGATGTTGGCCACGAATCTGGCGGTTGGATTAGATACTGATGACACACCCTCGGTGCTCGTCGATGCCTCACTGCAGTTCGGTGATGTCGCCGTCGCTTTGAATCTGCAGCCCAAGAACAGTTTCAGCGATCTGGCCACGCGGGCAGATGAGTTGGAGTCAGAGTACGTTGAGGGTGTTCTCCTGCGCCACGACAGCGGCTTGAGAGTCCTTGCCGCACCTCCCAGGCCTGAGATGGCAGATGAAGTCTCGGCCAATCAGGTCCGCAAAGTCCTACAGTTTTTAAGGCAGCACTTTGCCTATGTGATCGTCGACACCAGTTCGACAATGGATGACATCACGTTGGCGGTGCTCGATGTCGCTGATAACCTGGTCGCCCTGGCTACACCGGAGATCCCATCCATCAAAGACACTCGTCTGCTGTTCGACTTACTCGGAGTTCTCGAGTTTCCGAAGGAACGGATCTTTTTCGTTCTCAACCGGACAGATCGGAGATCGGGCATCACTGCGGAGGCGGTTTCAGAGCATCTGAAATTCGTTGTCGACGGGGAGATCCCGTTAGAGGAGAGGGCGGTTTCTGCGTCGATCAACCGCGGCGCGCCGCTCTTGATCAATGATCGATCTAATCCGGTAGCTAAGGCGATCATCAATATCCTCGGCGTATTGAAGGAAAGGCTCGTCGCTGAGGCAGAGGGCACTGACGAAGAAGACGAAGCTGAGCGATCAAGGTTGTTCAGTCGGTGAGAGCAGCCCATCTGTGGTGAGGCGAGCGAGCTTAGCCAAGGAGAGTGAACCGTGTCGTTATTAAAACGGATCGAACAAGGACATGCAGACGGGGGCAGCAAGGCCCCGGTGCCCAGCCCTAATAATGCCCCCGCGGATTCCACGGGCGGTTCCTCGCGCCTGAGCAACATCTCTGCGAAACGGGTCGCACCTCCCGGAACATCCCAGCGTGATACCTATTATGATCTAAAAACGAGGGTGCAGAACAAATTGCTGGCTGAATTGGACCCCTCGATGGACGTCAGCCAGACGGCGGAGGTCCGCCAAACCATCGAGGATCTGTACGAGAATATCCTGGCTGAAGAGAAGATCGTACTCTCGCGGCCTGAGCGCCGGCGGCTCTTCGAACAGATCGTGGCGGAGATCCTGGGTCTGGGACCACTGGAACCCCTTCTGGCCGATGACTCGATTACAGAAATTATGGTTAATGGAGCCAAGCAGATCTACATCGAGCGATCCGGGAAGCTGCACCGTGAACCTGCCACCTTTGAGAGCGATGACCATCTCATGCGGATTATCGATCGTATCGTCGCCCCGCTGGGACGCCGTATCGATGAATCGAGCCCGTACGTAGACGCACGTCTGACGGACGGCTCACGTGTTAACGCAATCATCCCGCCGATCTCGCTTGTCGGTCCCACGCTGACGATCCGAAAATTCTCCGCCGACCCGATAACGATAGACCAGTTGATTGAATGGGGGACGATCACCCCCGAGGCGGTCGAATTTCTTAAAGCCTGCGTCGTGTCGGCGATCAATATGGTCATCTCCGGTGGTACCGGTTCGGGAAAAACTACGATGTTGAATGTATTGTCGCAGTGGATCCCTGGCGATGAGCGTATCGTGACGATTGAGAACGCCGCCGAGCTTCAACTCAGGCAGGAACACGTCGTGACGCTCGAGTCTCGCCCGCCCAACATCGAGGGTCGCGGGGAAGTGACGATCCAGAACCTGGTGGTTAACTCACTGCGTATGAGACCTGATCGCATCATCGTCGGTGAGATCCGTGCAGAAGAAGCCCTGGACATGCTCCAGGCGATGAATACCGGTCATGAGGGATCGATGACCACCGCCCACTCCAACAGCCCTCGCGACACCCTGTCTCGTATTGAGACCATGACGTTGATGGCGGGCATGGATCTGCCGGTGCGAGCTATCCGGGAGCAAATTGCCTCCGCGCTGGAAGTCGTCGTTCATCTCGAGCGACTGCGCGACGGTACCCGTAAGGTCACTAACATCTCTGAGATTCAGGGCATGGAGGGTGACGTGATTACGATGACGGATATCTTTGTATTCGAACAGACCGGTTTCGAAGATGGCAAGGTCATCGGGCGGCTGCGCCCGACCGGGCTGCGCCCCCGCTTCATCGACAAAATCGAGGCTAGCGGCATCAATCTGCCCGCTTCAATCTTTGGCGTCGGCGAGAGAGTGCGGTACTAAATTATGGATCCACAGACGATACTTCTCGTTGGCGGCGGGCTGGGAGGTTTGCTCCTCGTCGTCGGTCTGGCGATGACACTCTTGGGGGAACGAAGTGTCGTCGAAGAACGGCTGGGGCGCTATTCGGAAAGCGGTGTGGTCTCGACCCAAAGCCGGGCGGATGCTGACCAGCCGCGCACTTCGTTCATCACAGATTTCCTCAGCAATCTTGGTGAAGGCACGGATACATTTGAGAACATATCGAAGAACCTGGCTCGTGCCGATTTAAAATTCCGGCCGGCAGAATACATCGCCCTGGTTGTGATCTCCAGCATCGTGATTGGGATGATCGGGTTCATTATCAGCGGATACTCGATTTTCTTCGGGATCGTCTCGATGGCGTTTGGCGCATACGTCCCGCAGATTTATGTCAAGATGGCACAGTCGCGGCGTCTCAAGAAATTCGATAACCAATTGGGCGACATGCTCAACCTGATGGTCAATGGATTGCGAGCAGGCTTTTCGACGATGCAGGCTATGGAAGCGGTGAGCCGCGAACTGCCCTCGCCGATCTCGGACGAGTTCCGACGCGTCGTACAGGAGATGCAGCTTGGTTTGCCGATGGAAGAGGCTCTTGACCACTTGCTGAGGCGCATCAACAGTGACGACCTGGACCTGGTGATCACGGCAATCAACGTCCAGCGGGAGGTCGGCGGCAACCTGGCTGAAATCCTGGATGTCATTTCGTACACGATCCGTGAGCGAGTGCGCATCAAAGGCGAGATCTCGGCGTTGACTGCGCAAGGTCGTGCGACAGCCTGGGTTATCTCCGCACTCCCCATTATGCTGGTTCTGCTGCTGTTCCTGCTGAATCGTGAGTACATCATGCAGTTCTTCAATCCGGAAACCCGCAGTTGCGGCATTCCGATCCTGGTTGTTGCCGGCATCATGGTGATCAGCGGATTTTATGCATCACAAAAGATCGTTGATATCGACATCTAGAGATTGCAGGCCGTTGGTTGTGAGGAAGGCGAGGTAGGAAACTATGCCATTAACGATTGGGATCATCGCGATCATCATCATATTCGCCATCATTCTTGTGGTCGCTGGTATGCGCGCACCGCAGGCCTCAGACCCGATATCGGACCGGCTTGCGGAATACAGCACGCGAGACGAACCGGTGACGCTTGAAGAGATCGAGCTATCTCAGCGTTTCTATGAACGCGTCATTCTGCCAGTTTTTAACAGCGTTGGTCAGCTCGCCTCCCGTTTCACGCCCCAAGCGACGTTGGAGAGCGCCCGCAAACGCCTGGAGACAGCGGGCAACCCGATGCAGATGGACCCTGCCTTCTTCCTCTCGCTCCGCTTTGTGCTTGCGGGGGTTTTTGGCGGTGGTCTCTTTCTGGTCTTCACAATCAGCGGACGGAATTTCTTGCAGGGCCTCGGTTTGTCAACCCTCTTCATGGTGCTTGGATTTATGTTCCCGGATCTCTGGCTGAGGAGCCGTGTGAGCGCTCGTCAGAAAGAGGTTTTCAGGGCGCTGCCGGATGCGCTCGATCTGCTGACGATCTGCGTTGAAGCCGGGCTCGGTTTTGACGCGGCGATGGGTAAGGTCAACGAGAAATGGGAAGACGACCTTGCGCTGGAGTTCGGTCGTGTGCTGCAGGAGATCCGATTGGGAAAGCTTCGCCGTGAAGCTCTCAGGGATATGGCCGAACGGCTCGACGTGGCTGAACTAACCAGTTTTGTTGCGGCAGTGATTCAGTCCGAGCAGTTGGGTGTGAGCATGGCGAAGGTACTGCGCATCCAGTCCGATCAGATGAGAGTCCGTCGCCGCCAGATGGCAGAAGAGGAAGCCCATCGAGCACCGATTAAAATGATCTTCCCGATCGCGCTGTTGATCTTCCCATCCATCCTGATGATCCTGCTTGGTCCAGCGGGGTTGCTCCTGTTCCGATCCCCGATGGGCGCATTGTTCAAATAAGTTCAGCGTTTTTACGTCGCAGCGACCCGGGGAGGGGAACCCGGTGAGGCGATCGATCACCCGCCCCGACATGCGCTTGATAAAGAGTGCGTTGCAGGCGGGTCTTGATTTTATTTTTCCACCACGCTGCGCAGGCTGTGGCCAACCCGGTGCGGTCTGGTGTTCGGATTGTGACCGGCGTTTGGTGAGGGCGGGCGTGGCAGGATGTGTGCGCTGCGGTTTTCCGCGCGTCGTCAGCTGGCGTTGCCTTGCCTGTGAATTGGGGCGCATCCGGGTGCGATCATTTGCCCGCTACCAACCGCCGCTGAAGCAAGCGATCTTACGCCTGAAATACCATCCTGATCAGGCCCTTGCAGATCGGATGGCTGCCTGGCTCTCTACGCTCATTGATTCTCAATCCGATCCCGCAGATTTGATCGTGCCGGTGCCATTGGGAGATGTACGCAGAAAGGAACGAGGGTATAATCAGGTTGAATTGATCGCATCAGCCCTGGCACGTGATCTCAACATCCCCGTTGAAGCGCAGTCACTTGCGCGCGTGCGTGAAACACGTTCACAGGTTGGCCTCGATCCTGAGGAACGATTTGGGAATATCCAGCAGGCCTTCCGTGCCGATACCCGCTTTGTTGAAAATCGGAATATATTACTGCTTGATGACCTGCTTACCTCGGGGGCGACGTTGCTGGGGTGTGCAAGGGCGCTATTTAACGCCGGCGCATCGAGTGTATTATGCTTGACGGTTGGTCGAACGATTGGATAGCTGAGCTTCGTGGATCGAGAACAGGAGAGAGTCAATGAGTATTCAAGTGGAAATCAACGTGAAAAACTTCGAACTCAGTGATCGATTGCAGGATTATGTTGAGACGAAAGTGGGCAAGCTCGATCGATATCTTGATATCCTCGAGGAAGCCACGCTGGACTTGACGCACGAAAAAAATGCACGCGACGCGAAAGATCGGCAGGTCGCCCAGTTAACGCTGCGGGGCAAGGGTGTTCTGCTGCGGGCAGAAGAGCGCACCGAAGATATCTTCGCTTCAATAGACCTTGTGGTCGACAAGATCTCGCGGCAGATAGAAAGGTATAAGGGGCGTCGCTGGCGGAGTCGCGGTGACGGTCGTTCGGCTTCCGATTTTGCCCCGGAACTTCCACCATTGGAGGAGGTTGAATCTGAAGAAAAAGCGGCGATCGCCAGACGCAAGAAGCATTTGCTCTTGCCGATGGATGAACGCGAGGCGATCGCGCAAATGGAACTATTGGACCATGAAGACTTCTTCATCTTCCTGAACGGCATCACGAATCAGGTGAACGTTCTCTATCGACGTAGGAATGGAACGCTCGGCTTGATCGAAACAGAGCAAGGATAAAAGGATCGCGGTTGGCCTGGGTCAGCACGCTTGCTGCCCGGTCCAGATTGTATTTTAACCAGGAGGGTGGGTTGCACGGACTAATTATGCTTCCACCGGCGGGCGCTTCGGAAGCAGAGCGCTGGGTGGCTGCGGGGAGACGGGCATGTGCGCAGGATTTGATCCTGCGGCTGTCGGCTGTCGACAAGATCAAAAGCGTGATCGCTTTAGTGGCAGAAGAGGAAGACCGGGATTGTCTGCGCAAGCTGGGCGCAGAAGTCCGAATGAGCGCAGGATCGAACTTCCAATTTGGCGCCGTGCTTCAAGAATTGATCACGTCAGAGGGGATTCGCGAACTGGCGTACTTTGGCGGTGCAAGCGCACCGCTCCTGGAACAAGCGGCCATGGCTGGATTGATCGATGGCGTGCTCTCAAAAGACGAGCGTTTCGGGATCGTTAATAATCTGCATTCAACAGACTGGCTCTTGATAAACGATGCAGAACTGATCGTTGCGCATAGCCACCGATTGCCGTCGGATAACCCTCTGGGGTGGGTGTTGTCTCGCGAAGCGGGTGTAGTCATTGAAGCGACCGAGCCATCTGCTGCGACAAGATTGGACATCGACACGCCAACGGATCTCTTCATGGCGTGGGGGCATCATGCCATGGGCGATGCGCTGAGCGAATTCCTCAAAGAGCTTCCACCCGAAATCAAGAACAAGATGGAGGCGATCCGGAAAATTATGGATACGCCTGCATCAACGATGACGGTCATCGGACGTGCCTCGGCACACGTCTGGCAGTCGCTCGTGACGAGCACGCAAATCTGGGTTCGCTTATTTGTCGAGGAGCGTGGCATGGTCGCCAGCCACCGGCTTGAACGGGGGGAAGTCCGCTCTCTTATCGGACAAATGCTGGACGAACTTGGCCCTGGCGAATTTATTGGCCGGTTAGAAAATATGGCGCAGGCAGTGCTCTGGGATACCCGAGTCTGGATGGGAACCAGGCCAGAATGGCCCTCAAGCGCTGATCGGTTTGCCGCCGACCTGGGGTGGGTGGATGCAATCCAGGATGCTCGTTTAGCAGAACTCACCGAGGATATTCACAACAGTCAGATCCCAATCCTTGCCGGCGGTTACGGTGTTGTGGGCGGCGGATTGTACGCGCTGATCGAGAGCCTGCGTCCGGAGTGAAGAATTACCAGCCGGTGAGGAACTGCTGCCAATCTTCGTTATTCGCGATGTAACCCCCGTAAAGATATGCAGCCGTAGCGCGCGGTTCAACCGGCTTGCGCAGCAAGCGCATGTTGGCCTGCCTGATCGTCCGCCCGCCTTTTTTAAGATTGCAGGAAGGACAGGCTGTGACCAGATTCGACCAACTGTATTCACCGCCACGGTGCCGGGGGATGATGTGATCAAGAGTCAGGTGTGCTTTGGTTTGCCCGCAGTATTGACAGCGGTAATCGTCGCGGCGGAATATTTCCCGTTTGGACAGCCGCACGCGTGGATAAGGTCTCTTGACCATATAACTCAGCCGGATGACAGAGGGGCACGGTATTTCCCTCCTGACGGTGTGTATCACGCCGCGACCATTCAGAAGCATTTCGGCTTTTCCGGACAGCCATAGGTTCACCGCGCGCCGGGTGCTGCAAACGTTGAGCGGTTCGTAATTGGCGTTCAGCACCAACACGGGTTCATTCAACATCGCAGTATCCAGCGTGAAGAGCGAATTTCAGTTTGCGCAGGGCAAACCAGTGGAGCAATCTTTCGGGCTTTCTGAGTTCAGCCTCCCTCTTCGTTGAAAAGTGTTCTATCCGCTTGCTAGACGAATCGTCCTCTGATCTCAGCACTGACGAAGTCGAGCGCTGCGACGGTGATCGTGATCAGCCATACTGCGATTCCGGCCTGTTCGTATTGGAAGAGCCGGATCCACTGGATGAGCAGGAACCCGATGCCGCCACCGCCGACCAGGCCGATGATCGTAGACAAACGCACGTTAATATCCCAACGGTAAATCGTGAAGGCGATGAACGGCGGCAGGATTTGCGGCACTACGGCGTAGCGGATGGTCTGCAGCCGATCCGCTCCGGTGGACTGCACCGCTTCGATAGGCCCGGGATCGATACTCTCAATCGCCTCGGAATAGAGCTTCCCCAGCGCAGCGATCGTGTGAATCGTCAACGCGATGAAACCTGCAAAAGGTCCTGGGCCAACCCAGATGATCCCGATGATCGCCCAGATCAACGGCTCGATCGAGCGGATGATGTTGAGCGTGACGCGCACGATGACGTAGATGAAATTTCCAGTGGTGATCTCGTCGGTTGGCTGGCGCCGGTAGCCGTAATAGGCGATGAGCAGTGCGCCGACCGCCGCGCCAATTGCCCCGGTTCGTGGGGCCATCTCCTCAGCGAACTCGGCGGTATGGGTGATGCTGAAGATGCCGTACGAGAAACCGATGCCGAGACCATAACCGATCGTCGCGCCGACGGCGGCAAGCCCAATAATCGTGATCAGGCGGGCGACAACGGCAGGCAGAGCGCGTTTCCCCAACCAGTCCAGGCTCGCCCCGGCGAGGCGGTAGAACAAGAGCGCACCACCGAGCACGAAAATGATGTAGGAGCCGAATGTCAGCAGCGGATACTTTTCAAGACCACCAAGGGCCGAGGCAATTAGACCGGCGATCATGGAGCCCAACCAGGCGCCAGCGACCAGGCCGAAAACGCCTCCCACGAAGGCTTGCAGCGTGGATTTGAGCGAGCCCATCAGATTCCTTGCAGACAGGAAGGAGAGCGGGATGCTGAGCACAACCCCGACGAGCGTCGCCATCATGCCCATCATGATCGTCACCAACATTTGCTGGAGAGCCAGCTTCATGTCCTGGCTCAATTTACCTGTGAACTCGCGTTCTCCAGTCTGGATAGCGATCAATCGGTGAATCTGATCCCCCTGAGCGGTGGAGGAGATCGTGGCGTCAGGGATAAATAGTTTCGTCTCAAAAGTGCCCTCGCCCGATGCGGGGATCTCTGTATCTCCGAACCCACGCGGCTTGAAGGCGTTCCCGATCGGGTTTTCCCAGCGGATGTTGACGGTCTGACCGGGGACGAATCCCCCGCCGGTGATCGTCAGTTCTGTCCCGAAATCGATCGCCCCCATCGTGCCGCGCTCGCTGAGGTCGCCGCAGGTCGGGCTGACCACGACCCAGGGTCCTTTGTCCTTGGGTTCGTTCACCTCCGGACCGGTTGCTCCTGGAGGGCAGGGAGCCTGGATCTTCGCCTCCGCCTCGACATTGTTTTCCTCATAAACGAACGCCGCTTCCCAGGGCCAGACGATTTGGCGCAGGATAATTTCGGTATCGCGGTATTCTCTGACCGCCTTGGGTAGATCAACCTGGGTCACCCGCGAGCCAAGAATGATCAGCGCTGCGAGGCTCAGGAAAACCAGACCGTTCATCGAGGGGGCATCGTCTTCGCGGACCCAGCCCGCGTCGGAGATATTCCACAGCCACATGGCTGCCGTCAGCGCTGCGCCAAACACCAGGGTTATGCCGTAAACGTTCGACTGGTCATCTGCAGATAATGCGGTATTCAGCAGTGACTGCTGGGCGAGAGCGATCAACAGGATGCCAAGGATGATGAAACCCGTCTGGACCGCTGCCCGGGTAGTAGGTTTGCGGGCAACCGTTCGCGTCACAAGGTAGTACGCTGCGATGATAAACAGCAATAGGGCTGCGGTTTCTCCCAGCAGGATCAGGAAGGCACGTGCCGTAAGACCGTAATCAGGGAAACGAGGCCTTTGAGCTGCGGTCCAGATCGTGAGACCACTAAATGTCAGGATGCTCGCGAGGATGATCAGACCGCGGCTGATCGCACCTGCGACCGCCTGTCCCAATCCGGGGATGAGTAATGATAAGAATGACTGCAGGTAGGATCGAACCTTGGGGGCGGGATCAATCAATTCGGTCATTAAAAATCCTCCGGCCCCACGTTCAACCTCTGTGCTTCTTCACCATAAATTTGCTTGAACTGTTCGTCCGTAAGCTGCCGGATATCGTCCCGGGAACCTTCGTAAATGATCCTGCCTTCGCGCAATCCGATGACCCGGGTGGCGTAGCGTTGGACAAGATCAAGGTAGTGTAAGCTGCAGAGTACGGTGATCGCATCTTCCTGGTTGAGCTTCTCAAGATAACCAAGGATGGAGTGAGCCAGCACCGGGTCAAGGCTGGCCACCGGCTCGTCGGCAAGCAGCATCTTCGGCTCCTGCATCAGGGCGCGGGCGATGCCAACCCGCTGCTTCTGGCCGCCGCTCAGGGCATCTGCGCGGTTGTCCGCTTTATCAGGAATGCCAACCCGTTCGAGCGCATTGAGCGCTCGCTCACGGTCCTTGCGGGGAAAGTAATTTATCAAGCTCCATATGGGGTTAACATACCCGCACCGCCCGGTGAGGACATTCGTCATCACGCTGGACCGATCAACCAGGTTGAATTGCTGGAAGATCATGCCGATGCTCCTGCGAATTCGTCGGAGATCGCCTTCGGAGGCTTCGGTGATGTCGATATCGTTCCAGATGATCTTGCCCTCGGTTGGATCGATCAGGCGATTGATACAGCGCAGTAACGTGGATTTCCCTGAGCCGCTCAACCCGATCACCACGAGGAATTCGCCCTCCTCGACCGTGAAACTGACGTCTTTCAGGGCGACCGTCCCATCCTCGTAGATTTTTGTGAGGTTCTCAATTTTTAGCATATTTTGCTCGTATCTATCAAACGAGGGAAGGGGTTGTCCCTTCCCTCGTTTGATTTCGGACCACGAATACTAGTTGACGAGATCCTCGATGCTCATCCCGGCAGCTTCGAGCTGCTGGCGGAAACCATCGTAGAAGGTGTCCTCAGCGGCCTCGAGTCCACTCCAGGAGTAAAGCTCGTTGAGCAGCGTCTGGCCTTCTTCCGAATCGTTGAGCTTCAGAAGCGCGTCAACGATCGCCTGACGTGTCGCTTCGGGAACCTCAGGGGCGAACGAGATATTGTCGTTCGGGATCGGCGGCGATTCGGTGAGCACGACGACCTTCTCATACACGTCAGCGAATGCTTCTTCGTCAGCGACGTTGTCGCGCGCGTCCACGAACGTGGATCCTGCATCACATTCGCCGTTGTAGACCGTGATGACGACTGCGTCGTGACCGCCGGCGTCTACAATCTCAGCAAGGTCCGTTTCCGGATCGATGCCAGCGGCGAGCATGCTCAGGCTGGGGATGATCCATCCGGAGGTCGAGCCAGGATCCGGTCGGCAGAACACTTTGCCGGCAAGGTCCTCGACGCTCTCGATGCCGGATCCAGCCTGCGTGATCAATTGGCCGGAGTAGGACGTCGAGCCAAAGCGAACGGAGACGACAGCGACTTCCGCACAATCACGCTCGGTGGCGCGGATGTACCCGAAGGTGTTCAGCGCGGCCATCTGGGCCTCGCCGCTGCAGATTGCCTCAACCTGGGCCGTGTAGTCTGTCGCCACGAAGGACTGAATCACGATGCCGGTCTCATCCTCGATGAACTGGGTGAGGCCTTCGGCACCGGTCAGAACTGCCTGGGTGTCCTGCGAAGGGGTGAGCACCCAGACGATCGGGTTCTCTTCCGTACCCAACGCAGCTTCCGCGGGCTCTTCCACCGGCTCTTCGACCGGCTCTACAGGTGCCTCGGTCGGCGTTACTTGCGCGCACGCACCGAGGATGAAGGCACCAATGAGCAGAATGCTCAAGATGGCCATCAATGAAAATCGGTTTTTACGCATGTTACTTCTTTCCTCCTCGTAAGTTGTTGGTCGATGAAGCGTTTTTTGAAAGGTAGGGTGACGTCTCCTCTCAAGTTCACCTCCTCTCGACACGAATTCTACCGACGTCATATTAGCGCGAATTAATGGCAGATGCAAGGAAGTTTGTCTTGTATGTTTAGATACCGAAGATTACAATGTTTGCTCATGACCCTAGATACCTACAAGCAGGCACTTGACTATCTTTATAGCTACGCGGATTACAGCGTAGAGCGCAGCTACCGTTATTCGCCGGAACTATTTGAGCTTCAGCGTGTTCGCGATCTACTCGCGCGGCTGGGTGATCCCCAAGAGCAATACAAATCATTTCATATCGCCGGCACCAAAGGCAAAGGTTCCGTGTCTGCGTTGATCTCCTCGGCTTTAAGGGCGGCAGGTTATTCGGTCGGGTTATACACCTCGCCACACCTCCACCGTTTCAATGAACGCATGCAGGTCAACGGGGAGGAGATATCGGACGATGGGTTCGTTGATCTGATCAATCGCGTGCGCCCTGCCCTCGAGTCAATTGATGGGCTGACAGTCTACGAAATTGCCACCGCGGCAGGATTGCTGCATTTTGCGGATCGCGGGGTGGAATATGCTGCGATTGAGGTTGGGCTAGGGGGGCGTTTAGATGCGACCAATGTGATCACACCGCTGGTGGCCGTCATCACGACGCTCTCGTACGACCACATGCATTTGCTGGGCGACAGTCTATCGGATATTGCCCGCGAGAAGGCAGGAATTATTAAAGAGGGTGTGCCGGTTGTACTTGCGCCCCAGCAATATGAAGCCGTACGAGTAATCGAGCGCATCGCTGAAGAACGGAAAGCGCCATTGGTCCGGGTTGGGGAGGATTGGTTGTTCTCTACAGGCAGTCATAGCCTGGAAAGGCAGACGCTCTACATTTGGCCCAGCGAGGAGCAGCCGCTCATGGATGCCTACGTGGAGACGGCCGGTGGAGAGGAATGGGCGCCCCCTCGCTATGAAATTCCGCTGCTTGGCTATCATCAAGTCATCAACGCTGCCGTCGCCTACGCGGCTCTGCAATCTGGCAAGACGAACGGCATTCTCCTTTCGGAGGAACATATCAAGCAGGGGTTCAAGCAGGTCGATTGGCCTGGAAGGTTTCAGATCATCTCCCGCCGCCCGCTGTTAATCGTGGATTCGGCGCATAATCGTGATTCCGCTTTAAAGCTGCGCCTCGCCCTGGAAGATTATTTCCCGGGGCAGCCGGTGACGATGATCTTCGGGGCGTCGGCAGATAAGGATATCGCCGGCATGCTGGCAGAACTCCTGCCGCGCGTTTCGCGCATCGTCGTGACGCAGGCGGACCACCCACGCGCAGAGGAACCTGAGCTAATCGCAGAACTTGCGCATAGCCATGGATTCAGGGTGCAGGTCATCCGGTCCATGGATGAAGCTCTGTCCTGGGCGATCAAACAAGCACGCCCGGGTGAGGTCATCCTTGCCGCCGGAAGCCTGTTTATTGCGGCTGAAGCCATTGAAGCCTGGGATAGAATTGGCGTAGATGTGATTTCGGGAAGCAAGGTTGGAGCTTAGAATGTCCTGGCAGATTGAACGTTGGCCGAATATACCGCCAGAATTCGGAAGCATGATCAACCGGAAGACGGAGGAGATCGGCGCGATCCCGGATGCGGAGCTTCAGGACGATGGCAGTTTTGTGCGCACAGTGCTGCCCCTGCGCGACTTCGTCTTGTATCCATCGCTTTACACGCCTTTGTTCGTGATCGAAGAGCCGACATTACAAGCGATTGAGAGCGCCATCCGCCAACAGGAGACGATGATCGGCGTGGCGTTGCTCGACCCGGAAATCGAAGAGCCAGCGGTTGAGGATTTCTACTCTGTCGGCACAGAGATCGCCGTCGGGCGTCTGATGCATCTGCCTGATGGCTCGATCTCGATTATGGCTCAAGGTCGCCGGCGGGTGGAAGTCCTGGAATTTTTCATGCAGGAAGGCGCACTGAAAGTTCGTGTCCGGCCGATCGAAGAACAAAAACCGCAGACGACCGAATCCGCTGCTTTAATGCGTGCGGTTCTTACGTTGTTCGAGAAGTGTGTGGAACTGGATCGAAACCTCCCTGAGGATGGATACATTTTTGCGGCCAACATTGATGAGCCTGGTCTGCTCGCTGATCTCGTCGTTTCCTCACTTGAAATCCCGATCTCTGACCGGCAGCTCATTCTCGAAACGTTTGATCCAATCCAACGGCTGCAGCAGATGAGCATACTGCTGGGACGGGAGCTCGATGTACTGGAGCTTGAGGACGAAATCCATGCCCGCGTCCAGAGCGAGATGGATCGTTCACAACGAGAACATTACCTGCGGGAACAGATGAAGGCGATCCAATCAGAGTTGGGGGAAGGGGATTTCTGGGCTCAAGAATTGGATGAGTTGAGCTCCCGCATCGATCATCTGAACCTGCCGGATGAAGCCGAAGTCCGGGCGCGCAAAGAACTGCAGAGGCTCAACCAGATGGCGTCGCTCTCTCCAGAGGTCACCGTAATCCGAACCTACCTCGACTGGTTGATTGAGCTTCCCTGGTCGGATTCCACAGTTGACACCTCTGATTTCCGTTCGGTCATCCAGATATTCGAAGACCAGCATTACGGATTGAAGGACGCCAAAGACCGCATCCTCGAGTACATCGCAGTCCGAAAGGTCGCACCTCAAAAGCACAAACAACCGATTCTCTGTTTCGTTGGACCTCCCGGGACGGGGAAAACATCATTGGGCCGTTCTATCGCCGACGCGCTTGGGCGGAAATTTGTGCGAATCTCGCTCGGTGGGATCCGGGATGAAGCCGAAATACGTGGTCACCGCAGGACCTATATCGGTGCGCTGCCTGGCCGGATCATCCAGGGCATGCGCAGAGCAGGGACAGTCAATCCGGTCTTTATGCTGGATGAGATCGATAAGCTCGGGCTTGATTTCCGCGGGGATCCTGCGTCGGCCTTGCTCGAGATATTGGATCCCGAGCAAAATAACGCCTTCTCAGACCACTACCTTGAGATTCCTTATGATCTGTCCAGAGTTATGTTCATCACCACGGCCAATACGCTCGATCCAATCCCTTCAGCACTCCTGGATCGTCTCGAGATCATCGAGTTTCCTGGTTATATCGAAGAGGACAAGATCATCATCGCACAGAAATTCCTCGTTCCCCGCCAATTGGAGCAAAACGGTCTGGACGAAGACGAGATCTCATTCACCAGAACGGCACTCCAATCGATGATCCGCGAGTATACGTGGGAGGCGGGTGTCCGAAACCTTGAGCGTGAAATTGGAAAGATATGCCGCCGAGCTACACGACGCAGGGCGGAAGGGAAGCAAATATACAAGCGCATCACCCCTTCGATGCTGCCAAGAATTCTTGGCCCCGGGCAGGTTCCTGTGCATGAGATCGAACCGGAAGACGCCCTTGGCGCTGCGACCGGCTTAGCGTGGACGGAAAATGGTGGCGATATTCTCGTCGTCGAAGCGCTGTTGGTTGAAGGGAAAGGCAACATTCAGATTACCGGCCAGATCGGGGAAGTCATGCAGGAGTCGGCCCAGGCTGCACTTTCCTACATCAAATCGATGGTTGGCCCATTGGAGATTGACCCCGAGCTGTTTGAGAGAACAGATATCCACATCCACGTGCCAGAGGGCTCTATTCCTAAAGATGGACCGAGTGCGGGTGTGACGATGGCGGTCGCGCTGGCCTCCACGCTGACTCAGCGTCCCGTCAGACGTGACGTGGGCATGAGTGGAGAAATCACACTGCGGGGGCGAGTGCTGCCCATCGGTGGATTGCGCGAGAAGGTGCATGCTGCATATCGCTATCATCTCAAAACCGTCATCCTTCCGAAGAAAAATGAGAAGGATCTTGTCGAAGTCCATCGCCAGGCAAGAACCAAACTGGATATTCGTTTGGTCGATCACATGGATGAGGTTTTAGAGATTGCGCTTCATCCGCAGACCGCTCAGGACAAACCAGACGCACGCCGGAAGTCCCGGCAGAACACATTAACATCACGATTTTTGCACAAGTGAGAACGTCATCTCCAGATGCATAGCGATCCCAAAAAGCTTTTAATTATGAACCCAATCATGCAAAGATGGCGGTCGACCGTCACCATTTCTTTCGTCATGTTCTTGGCAGTGATGCCTTCAAGCGCCTGCACCCGCCAGAGTGTGCCTCTCATCCCTGCTGGCGACGAGGTTGTTCCGCCGACGGAAGTGCCCCCTGCCGCCACCCTGCTTGGATCATTTGAGCAAGCCGAGAGCTTTTCGGTCGCATGGATTGCCGAGGATGAAACCCTGAAGGTCCACAACCCGGCCGGGATCGCTGGGACCGTGATCGGTGAGCTCGCGTACGATCGCTCTGGCATCCTGCTGACCGGCAGATCAACAAGCCTCGGAAGCTCCCGGTGGGTCGAAATCGAAACACCCGATGGGCTTCTGGGTTGGGTTAATGAACGCAACCTGACAGAAACGGTCCGCCGCGAAGCATTTTGCACTGATGATCGCATCCCCGGAGTGCTTGTACAGGTCATCAGGGCGATTGAAGCGCGTGATGGGCAGATGCTGTCGGAATATGTGAATCCTGAGCGGGGATTGATCGTGCGCCACGATTGGTGGAATCCGGAAGTGCTCTTCACTTACGAAGAAATTCCACGTTTGTTCCAGGACCAGGCTGATCGAGACTGGGGGGTCATCAGCGGTGGGAATTTCCGGGTGAAGGGGTCTTTCGATGAACTGATCCGCCCATTGATCCTGGAAATCGCCGAAACGGGTGAACCTGTCTGCGATGAGCTCCCCGCAGGAATAACTACGCGCCCTGCAGTTTGGCCTGGTGAGTACATTTCACTGCATTACCGCGCATTTCACCGGCCCGCGCCAGAGAACGGAAACCCGTTCAACTGGCGGACGTGGGCTTTCGCATTTGAGTATATCGGCGGCAGGCCGTACCTGACCGTCCTTGTTCAATACCATGGAGACATCTGATCGCGCGCCAGGCGGTCATGGCCGCTGGACACCACTCATTACTTAACACCATCCAGCGTGTTCTTGCGGTCCTGCGCGAGCAGGCTTAGCGTTTCCGCAAGTACCTCGGGCCAGTCTTCATATTCGCGCGCGTTCAACCACAAGCCCCTTCGGCTCCGACGGATCGATTCGCCATCTTGATCCAGAGATGGAACGTTTCGATCCGGGCTGATCTCGATCAGAATCTGACCACCTTCGTTTGTCACCCGCTCAACGGCCGCCTGAGTCGCCAGGATTTTCATCTCCAGTTGGTAAAGTAAATTTTCGACACCATCGGGAATCGGACCGAAACGATCCTCCAGTTCTTCCCGGAAGGAAGTGACCTGGGATTTTGAGTGCATCGCTGCCATCCGACGGTATAGTTGAAGCCGGAGCTCACGGTTCGGGATATAGTCCTCCGGAATGACGCTGCCGAGCGGCAGGTCGATCGTTGCGGGGTGGTGTTCCAGTTGCCCGGCTGCGATGTGGGGCAGCAGCTCTTCCTGGTCCATTTCGATTCGCATCCGGTTAACCGCCTGGGATAGCAAGCGTGTATAGAGATGGAAACCTACTCCCGCGATATACCCGTGTTGGCGCGTTCCGAGGATCTCACCGGCTCCGCGCATCTCTAAATCGCGCATGGCGATCGCGTAACCCGCGCCTAACTGGCTGTGTTGGGCGATGATCTCAAGCCTCTGGAGCGCTTCATCAGTCGCGCGTTGGGCTGCTGGCCGGAAGAAATAGGCATATCCCTGGATTGCAGCACGGCCGACCCGCCCGCGCAATTGGTAAAGTTGTGCCAGACCAAATCGATCCGCACGGTCAACGATAAGCGTGTTCGCATTTGGGATGTCAAGTCCCGATTCGATGATTGACGTGCTGAGCAGCACATCGATTTCGCCTTGCGTGAATAAGTCCATCACCTCGGATAATTTGCCCTCGGGCATCTGCCCGTGAGCGACTGCAAAGCGGGCTTCAGGCACAAGACCTTCAAGCCGTTCGAGCATCGTGTTGATGGTCTGCACCCGGTTATGGACGAAGAAAACCTGGCCGCCGCGATCGATCTCGCGCAGAATCGCCGCCCGGACGAGCCGTGGTTCGTAAGGTCCGACATGGGTCACAACCGGGAGGCGGTCTTCAGGTGGCGTGCTGATCGTGGAGATGTCCCGCGCGCCGGTGAGCGCCATATACAGCGAGCGGGGGATCGGTGTCGCGGTGAGCGTGAGCACATCGACTTCCTTGCGCATTTCTTTGAGATATTCCTTATGTGTCACACCGAAGCGTTGTTCCTCATCAATGATCAAGAGCCCCAGATCTTTAAAGCCGACATCCGGCTGGAGCAGTCGATGGGTCCCGATGATGATGTCCACCTCACCGGAGTGCAGTCGATCAACGATCTCGCTGGCTTGTGAACGGCTTCGGAATCGAGACAACATCTCAACCTCGATCGGAAATGCAGAGAGCCGGCGCTGAAACGTCTGGTAATGCTGCTGGGCGAGCACTGTGGTGGGGACCAGGATCGCCACCTGCTTACCATCCATGACCGCTTTGAAAGCTGCTCGCAGCGCGACCTCTGTCTTTCCGTAGCCGACGTCACCGCAGATCAAGCGGTCCATCGGTCGTTTTCGTTCCATGTCTTGTTTGATCTCCTGCAGCGCATCCATCTGGTCGCTGGTCTCACGATGGGCGAACGAAGCTTCCAGTTCCTTTTGCCATGGCGTGTCCGACGAGAATGCATATCCCGTGATCGTCTGACGTGTCGCATACAGGTTCAACAGGTCTTTCGCGACTTCTTCGACGGCTTCCCGGACCTTCCCTTTCGCACGTTCCCAATCGGAAGTGCCCAGTCTTGAGAGTCTGGGAGTCGTTCCATCCGCCCCAACATAGCGTGAAATCCGGTCGGCCTGATGAATCGGGACGTAGAGCTGGTCACCTTCAGCGTATTCAATCAGCAGATATTCGCGCACGATCTCATCGATTGTGCGCTGAACGAGCCCGATGAAGCGGCCAATGCCGTAATCGACGTGAACCACAAAGTCATCTTGCTCGAGGTCGGCATATGCTTCTTCCGGTGCCGCCGCGCGTGGGAGAGAACGCCGGCGCGGACGCGGACGGCTCCAGCCAAATAGTTCTGCATCTGTGAGCAAATGCAGGCGCATACCGGCTGCTGTATCGAGCAGCCATCCCTCTGATAATGGCCCTTGCACGAAGCAGACCTCTGCGGGGCTTAGTGGGGCCGGGAGATGCTCATGAACGCATACCTCGTGGTCCATGTCAGTCCATAGTTCAGAAAGCCGGTGCGACTGCCGGCTTACGACGAGGACAGCATCGTGCTGCTCGCGCTGCTTCTGGAGGTAATCAATGATGTCCTGGATCTGCCCGCCAAAACGAGGTCCGGGTGTGAACGAATTTGAAAGCGAAATTGTGGGCAGGTCATCAATGCCCCTCGCCATTCCAAGGTTCAACGTCCTTTGTTGAGAAAGCTGATCGCCAAGCTCTGCAAGCGTCAGATAAGGCCGCGGAAAGGATTCTCCCAGATTCTCGGTTTGCGTTGAGTCCGCCCGCATTGCGAGCGCGGCTTCCTCGATCTCCTCGACGGTACTTTCGAATGCCAATCGATCGTCGAAGACAATCAGAGCATTCTCTGGTACGTGGTCGAGAAGTCCGTTCGGTTCCGGGTTCATGAGCGGCAGATGGAGTTCGAGGACCTGATCCTGTTCGAACGATTCCGTCCACTGCTGCAATGGCAGGAAGTCATCCCAGGTGCCGTCATAGAGCTTTGGCAGGCCTTCTCTCGCCGGGGTAAGCCTGATCGAAGGCAGCTCCTCCAGCGTACGTTGTGTCCCCGGATCGAACGAGCGTATTGTCTCAATCTCGTCCCCGAAAAATTCAATCCTCACCGGAGCGGATTCTGCCGGAGGCCATAAATCCAGAATTCCCCCGCGGTGGCTGAATTCACCGCGTTCAGTGACGAGGTTCCGGTTCGCATATCCAATCGCAACCAGCAGCTCTAACAGCGGCGTGAACCGGAGTACTGCCCCTCGCTTGATATAGCGTGAATTGGCGAGGAATGTCCGTTTGTCGATCGTACGCGTCATGGCGCCACGGGCGGAGGCAAGCACAAACGGCGGTTCCTGAGGAGATTCTTCAAGAGGAGCACCGGGCCCCTCACCTCTGGAAAGCGTGGCCAGCGTTTCGACCCGTTCCAAACGCACTTTCTCGCCCCATGGCGCCCACTCGTAGAATAATGGCCCGGGATCGGGAAAGGTGTTGAAAGAGGGAGCCTGGCTCCACGCTCGAAGCTCTTCTTGGAGGGTCAATTGGCGATCCGCTCTAGCCAGGAGAAGCACGATCGGGAGCTGCAGGTCCGCGTGCAAAGCAGCCAGCAATGGCGGCCGAACGGCGCGCGGCAGCTCGAGTGATCCTTGAATCGTGTCACAGGCTCTGAGCTCGATCAGCATTCGTTCATACTCAGGCAGTGACCGGATCGTTTTTAAGAGGGCGGATAGGGCCATTTATTGATCTGGTCCGGTGTTACAAAGAGTCATCGCGGCGTCAATTCCTTCTGTGAGAAACCGCAAGATACATTCTTGAGAGCGCCGCAGTGCGATGTCGATCAGCAGGGCTTCGTCGGCGTCGAAATCTTGAAGAACATAATCTGCTGGATCCATTCGGCCTTGGGGTCGACCGATACCGATGCGCAGTCTAGGGAAATCGGAAGTGCCCAGTTTTTGGATGATCGAGCGCATCCCGCGATGGCCGCCCGCCCCTCCGAACGGCCGCATCCGGATTTCACCGGTTGGCAGATCCAGATCGTCGTAGACGACGAGCAGATCGAACGGATCGACCTTGTAGAAGCGGCTTAACGAAGCGATGGAGGATCCCACATTGTTCATGAATGTCTGGGGTTTAGCGAGGATTATGTCACGGCCTTCTTTTTGAGCGGTCGTTATCAAAGCTTTGGACTGGCTTTTCGAGAGCTCGAGCGCCCATTCATCAGAAAGCCGGTCGATGCACATGAAACCAACATTGTGCCGGTTCTCACGGTAAGCGCGTCCCGGGTTCCCCAGTCCAGCGATCAGATGCCACTGCTTCTCTCTTCGACGGAAAATCATCTTAATTACCCTGCCGTTTATTCCTATCGTCCTGCCAGAGCATCCGGCGCATACGTCGGATAGCCCACCGCACCCGTATTCTCCGGCGGATGAAGAGGTAGATCCCCAGGGCAGTCATCGCAACCGCACCGATGATCAGCCCGGACTTCAGTGCCGCGGTCACCGCGGAACCGCCGGGTGCCTCCGGGATCGCAATCGGGGTTGGGCGTGCGGTGGGCGTTGGCGGAATCGGCGTCTGGGTGGGTCGCGAGGCGTCTGCCGCGACCGGGGTAGCAGGCTCGATGGCAGACTGATTGCGGATTCGAACGCCTTCGATGAGATCCTCAAGAGTCGTCCCGTTCTCGAGCGAGACTCGCAAACGCAACTTGTAGTCACCATCAGAAATGCCGATTGTGTCCCACAAACCAAGTCGGCCGTCGATGATCTGCACATCACGCGTCTCAACAATCGGGAACCAGGTGTCAAGCGGAGCGTCCTGAAAGGTGAAATCCAGCTCATAGGCTGAGAAAAGCGGGTGTGAGGCTGAACCCTCGATCGTCACCAGCCCTTGAACGGCTTCGCCGGGATCTGGCGAGGTGATCTCGGCATAGCCAGGTGCTTGGGCCTGGGCCGCGCTGTATCCGCTCAGAGCCATGAGCGCGACCAGGATAATGATGAGTGAAAGTAACCTGTGCATGCCGTTTTCCCAGCTCGATCGTTTGAGGGCTGCCAACCCGCGAGTCTAACATGGCGCTAGATCGCGGTCAACGCGCATCGGTATTTGAGCCAAGACATCGTTACTAGGTATTCACTCGTTTGTTAAAGGCAGCTGGCGCTCGATCGCATATTTGCATAGACATATCCCCTCGGCTATCTCAAAATTCAGCACCGGCATATTCCATGTCGGTAACATTGACATTTGAAAGAAACATTATGTTCGGTAACATTTTCTAAAGGATAAACACGGACCGTTGACGTTGTTGGAGATCATCGGTTAGAATCACTGTCCAGACGCCAGGGTGTCCACCGGGACGTTCAGGGTGGAACCCTTTTTTTATGAATGAGAGCAAAGCCATGTCAGAGCAAAGTCGCCCGTATGAATCTGCAGAGGTAGAGGCGGATGTTGTCAATCTTGAGGGCGCCACGCTTGGGACGGTAGAAGCCGATGTTGTGCACATTCGACAAGGCGGCGCCGACCGCATCAATGCCACTTCGGTTCAGATGCAACAGGGTGGAGCGTTCATGATTCAGGCCGAAGAGATCGACATTCACAAAAGTGTGTCTGCTGTGAGCAATGCCGGCAGCATGACGATGGATGCGAGCAGCGCCGGAACTGTGCTAGCGGAAGATCTCTATGCAGGCAACTCACGTCTGGGACTTACCATAGCAGGTCGTGCACGTCTCGAGAACAGCTCAACAGTTGTTCTCCTGGCGCGCGAAGTCGAAGGCAATGTAGAACCGATCCTCGATGCCCGTGGCGCCCTTCTCGCCGGGATTGCCTCGGGGATCGTCGTCGGGAGCATGCTGCTGCTAGGCAATCTGATCCGCCGTCGTTGAGATGAAATCTCACGACCCATACCATAAGGGGCGAGGGTAGCCGTTTCTTGGTGAGAGGCGCTCCGGAGGATACTATGTCAAAAGAAGTTGTGCTTGTGTCAGAACGCAGAGACGTCATCGGAAAGCAGGTCAAGGAATTACGCAGACAGGGTCTGCTGCCGGCGGTTGTCTACGGTGCCGGCATTGAACCGACGCCAATCCAGCTGAATTCTCAGGATGCAGAGAAAATTCTGGTCGGCGTTGGCAGTTCGACATTGATCGATCTGCATGTCGGCGACGAGGTCTACAAAGTGCTCGTGCGCGATCTCCAGCGCGATGTCATCCGGCGAAACCCGATCCATATTGATTTTCTGAAAGTCGCCATGGACGTCATCATTTCGACCGTTGTTCCCGTAGAGCTTGTCGGGCAATCACCCGCAGTGCAGGAGCTGGGCGGCGTGCTCGTGACCGGGCTCTCAGAAATCGAAGTCGAAGCGCTTCCAAGCGACCTTCCTGATCGTGTGACTGTCGATCTGGAATTGCTGAAGAACTTCGATGACACGATCACCGTTGGCGACCTTTACCTCGGCGATGGTGTGACCGTCCTCACAGATCCCGACGAATTCATCGCGAATGTCGTCTACCAGACGATGGAAGAGATCGTGGAAGAGGAAGAAGAGCTGGAAGCCGAGTTGGCCGAACCGGAATTGGTCGGCGTGGAAGGCGAAGAAGGCGTCGAAGGAGAAGCACCAGCAGAAGAGGCGCAGGAAGAGTAGCTGTCAGAGCAGGCGAGAAAATGGAGAGCACGGGAAATTGTTCCCGTGCTTTTTCTATTTGTAGCCGATTGAGCGCAGTTCCGAGAGAAAATTGAGCGTCAACCGGGCAGTTGCACCCCAGATAATCTCACCTTGATAAGGTTTGAAATAGTAAACATCGATCAGGCGCTCGCCCAGTGGGAAATCCCTCTGCTGCACTTCAACATTTCTTTCATCTGCCAACCAATCGAGGGGAACGCTGAAGACGCGCGCAACTTCGCCCCGGTTAATTTGTAATTCCGTTGGCCAGGGGATGATTCCGACGGTCGGGATGATTTGAAAGCGGGTGACGGTCAGAAGTGGATCGAGCGTTCCCAGGACTCTGACCTGATGCGCGGGAATCCCGATCTCTTCTTCGGTCTCGCGCAGCGCGGCATCCTGGGGTGTCGCGTCTTGAAGTTCAACAGCGCCGCCGGGAAAAGATACCTGACCTTGATGGGACTCAAGATGGTCTGTGCGTCGCGTAAACAACAGGTGCCAGATTCCGTCGTCGAGGAAAAGTGGAATCAGGACCGCAGCCAGCCGGGCATCCCATTCCGTCTGTATTTTCAGAGAGTACCCCGAAAGGTGAAACTCAATCTTTTGTGGAAGATTCTTCATAGACCTGCTGCTCAGGCGCTGGGTCAGCCAGCGATATCCATCCAATCAAAGCGTACGTCCGAAGATGAAGCCCGCCTGGCGATCACGAAACCCATTCATGCATGCAGCCGATGGGATTATGTCTCAAGCTACGCGGCGGGCAAAGCTCAAATAGCCGGTGTGGGCAACCATTCGGTCTCTTGGGCGCAGCCTGGCGGGGACCGGTTTATAGAAGCGAAGCATAATTTCAGCGACCTCGACCGCGCCAAAGCCAGTATCCTCCATCGCACCGAGCAGTTTGCTGACTTGGTTTGTCGTAGGCAGGATGACCCCCAATGTGCCACCAAAGGTTAGCGCCTCTCTCACATGTGACAGATAAATTTCCGGGTTCGGGAGATCGAGGAACGCAGATTCAAAACCCGATTCGGAGATCCCATCGGCCAGATCACGATGCGCGAACGTCACCCGGTTCTGCAGCCCCAGGTTCTCGATGTTGCTGCGGGCAACCTCCAACATATCCTCACGGCGCTCATAGGAGATGACTTTTCCGGAATCGCCAACCATCCAGGCGAATGCGGTGGTCAATGCCCCTGAACCTGCTCCCGCTTCGAATACCTTTGCTCCAGGACCTATGGAAAGCCTCAGCAAGATGTAGCCGATATCTTTAGGAAAGATGATCTGGGATCTGCGCCGTATAGTTTGAAGCAGATCGCGCAGCGTGGGGGGCAGGAAATGAAATGGGGTTCCCAGGTGGGTTTCGACCGTTGATCCCCAGCGCGTGCCTATCAATTCTTGATGCGAAATCATCCCTTTGTGAGTTTGATATTGACGTCCCGCTTCAAGCCGGAAGATGATCTTCTTGCCCTTCTCGCTCTGAAGCATCGCAAGGTCACCTGCTTGCGCAAAATCCACAAGACCTCCTGAGAGATTTATCTGTGTTGATATTCTACCCAATCGAGGCCCTCGATAACCCCAAAGATTGCTTCACGGTTTTCCAGCGAGGATGCGCACTACCCGTGCTCTGGGTTGATCGATGGATTCGATGTGTGCTTCGAAACCGAGCCTCTCGAGTTCTTTCAACCACGGTTCGTAGGCACTCTCAGCGTAGCCGGACTGCCCGGTGGTCCGATACAGCCAGCCCGCGAATCGATCGTAGAACGTTCGACCGGTGATCGATCCTAACCCGATGAGCACAAACTTCCCTCCGGACTGAATGGCCCGGATTACGGCTTCGAGCGTTTTCGAATCGAGAATATACTCACTCGGAAACGTGGCGATCACGCCGCTGAATGATCCCGATGGAAATGGGAGCGATTGGGCTTTTGCCCGGATCGATACGTTCGGTTCACCGACCTTCCGGAAGCGTTCACTCGCAAGGCGTGTCATTTGACGGGAGGGGTCTACTCCAAAAATCTCGTTGTTTCCCAGGCGCTTAATGTCGAGCAGCAGGTGTCCCGGTCCGTGCCCGATTTCCAGCAGTATCCCGGGTGGGAATTCAATTAATGCTTCAGACTGCCAGTTCCTCCACTGCCCCATGGAGGTGGTCCAGGCGACGAAGTCGTAAGCCCGGGCAAAGGTTGTGTAGAGATGCTTGAAGAAGAAGCGCATAAACGCTTCGACCAGCTTCTGCATCATGAAGTCCGGAGGGACTGGAAGGTTGCAGGATGGATATTGAGTTCCTGAGTGAGGCTTTTTATCTCGTCGTCGATCAGGACCTCAAGTTCCTTCTCCCGTTGGTGATCGTAGCTGCTCGTTAGAGCAAGCTCATCATCGGCGAATCCTGGATGGCACATCAGTTCGTAGGTTCCCGGGGACAGCCTGCGAAGCAGCATGCTGAGGTGGTCTTTTGTCGCCGTGTCGCCGAAGAATGACGCCAGGAACTGTTCGGGGTGTGGAACCGCCCGGGCTCGCATCAGCGGTTCTGAAGCTTGCTGAATAAAGCTGGTGATCCCTTCTGGATAGAGTGAGTTCAGGCTGCTCGAATCGATATCCGATGGATTCGGATTCCGGACCCCACAATCGTATTCACCGGCCAGGTCAAGCAGCAGAAGGAAAAGTGCTTCTGAGAACACGGCGCTGTGGTGATGACTGTCAAGGTGATCGAGCTGGATGTTGGCGTCGAGGAGCGCCTCGATTTGATTCCGCCATTCACGCTCGACCTCGCGCAATTCGAGCTTGTCAGGGTTCGCGATCAGATCCCGAAAACTGTGAAACGACCCGGTGCTGTCGATGAGCGATGCCACTTTTTCAGGGGAGCTGAGCGGTTTACCAAAGGTGATGTTCAAGTGCACGCCGATTGCCAGGTCTGGCGCAGCTGCCTGGGCCTGAACTACAGCTGGCCGCGCATCTTTCAGGTTCATCATCGCGGTGGTCGTGCTGACCAAACCGTTTTGATGTGCTTTCAGAATGCCGCGGTTCACGCTCGGTGATCGAGCGAAGTCGTCCGCGTTGACAATCAGCTGGATGCCACTCATGGCGCATATATTTCAAGGTGAGAAGGCAGGACTTCATACTCGAAGAGAGCAGCGGCATCCGTCCGTATCTCGCCATCTGCCTGGAGAGGGGAGCCTGGGATGGTCTCGATCCGAAGCCTTGTCGTGTGATGCTGGTGAATAGCAGGATCCTTTACATACTCACCGCTGATTGCCCTTGGGAGCAGTTGGAGCATCTTTCTGCGAGAGGGCGCGAAGCCGTGAACGAATGTCAACGCCCCGTCATCTAATCTGGCGCCAGGGGCCATGTGAAAGAGACCGCCGGTGAGCGCACCATTGCCAACCGAGACAAGACTCATCGGCCCTTCGTACTCTCCGTCATCCCACCGCATTTTGACATCCCAGACGGACTTTCCCCAGATGGCACGCAGTGCTGCGATCAAGTAGCGCAAGACACCGCGCGACCAGGTCATCTGGATATTGAACTGAGATACGATCGGCTCCAATCCCACGGCCGAATTGTTCGCGAAAACCCAACCATTCACTTTGCCTAAATCGATGCGACGGGTCTTTGCTCGTTTGATGAGATGCATCGATTCGATCAGTGACCTCGAATGGCCCAGGTTGTTAATAAGGTCGTTGGCTGTTCCAAGCGGGATAATCCCAAACGGCCCGATCCGACGGGAGGGGTTGTCTGCGTAGATGCCGTTCAACACCTCCCCGATCGTGCCATCGCCCCCGGCGGCGATAAGAGGCGTCATGGCGTCCTTCGAAGCCTGGCGGGCAATTTCGATCGCTTCCAAGGGCGCCTTTGTCACGACGCATTCCAGAGGCAAATCGAGTTCTGCGCAGGCGTTTACGATGGCATCTTTTTGCTTGCCGGCTTCCCATCGATTTGCATAAGGATTAAGAATGATCAGTCCAGCCATATCAGTCTGCGCCTAAATCAATTGAGGGAGGAACAGGGTTGCCAGGCCCAGGAATATTGTAAAGCCCGCGCTGTCCGTTAACGCGTACACCAGCGAGGTGGAGGCCAACGCCGGATCGAGTTTGAGCATCTTCAGGATTACAGGGACCATTGTGCCAACGATCGTGCCGATCAGCATGTTTCCCAACAAAGCCAGGCCTAAGACCAATCCCAAGTATGTTTTCCCGGTCCAGAAAGCGACCCCGACACCAACAAGTGCTCCGACGAGGATTCCTTGGATCAAGCCGATGATCGCTTGGCGGACGAGAGTGGCTTTAGCTTCGCTCGAATCCAGCTCCCCGAGCGCAATCGCACGGACGATAATCGCTAGCGTCTGGGTGGCCGAGTTGCCCCCAAGTCCTGCAACTACGGATTGAAAAGCGGCGAGGAGCGCCACCTGGGCGATGATTTCTTCAAATTGTGAGATCACCCAGGACGCAAAAAGTGCGGTCAGGCTGCTGAGGTAAAGCCACGGCACACGCCTTCGTACGGAGACGCCTACCGGACTGTCGTATGTAAGGTCTGGATCGGAGACGTTGGCCAGCCGGTAGATGTCCTCCGTCGCCTCATCTTCGAGCACGTCGACCAGGTCATCGTAGGTGATCACGCCCCAGAGAACATCTTGCTCATCGACGACGGGGACGGCGGTCAGGTCATAGCGCACCATCAGACGGGCGACGTCCTCCTGGTCCATCTCCGTGCTGGCGCGGATGACCTCCGGATCAAGGATGTCCTGAATTCTGGTCTTTGGTGAGGAGATCACAAGATCGCGCAGGCCGACGACACCGAGCAGTCTCTGGTCCTGGTTCACGACGTAGAGGTAATAAGGCGCCTCAGCACCGGGCGCCATCTTGCGCAGGAAATCGATCGCTTGTTCAGTGGTGAGAACGGGCGAGAGCGTGATCACGTTGGTGGTCATCAGGCCACCAGCCGTTTCGTCCGGATAGCCCAGGAGCGGGATCACATCTTCAGACTCGGTCATGGCGGCCAGCGCCTGCGCGGCGCGGTCCGGTGGGAGATCACCGAGAATGTCTGCCGCCTCATCGGGCTGCATCGCATCCAGGATGTTGGCCAGGAAGCGGGTGGATAGGCTTTCTGCGACGTCAGCCGCTTCGGCGTCGTCGAGCTCTTCAAGAAGGTCTGCGGTGTCGCCGATCTCGAATTCGGGCAGCAGGATCGCCTGGGATTTATCGTCAAGATCAGAGAATGCGTCCGCCCGGTCAACGGGGTGAAGTGTGATCAGCGCGGCGATTGCGTTTTCTACCTGATCTGCTTCAAGTGCGGCGCGGATTTTTTCGAGCGTGAGGTCGATCTGCGTTGGGTCCATGTCATGCTCCCATCCGTCGACCGGCGCTTGTCCGGGACACGTTGACCTATCTTCCGGGTGTCGCACGGTGCGGGCTTGCCCGTGGGACATGCCTGAAGATTAAACTGCCGGAAATTATGCGCTTCACCAGTCTGGACGGATCTATCGCTGGAGAATTCTTATTCAGCGAGCGTCAGGAGGGCGGACGATTATCCTGGGAGCGTTGATAACACAGAATATCCAACCTGGAACCCTGCTGGCCTCGCGGACCCAGCGATTTTAGCACCTGGTCCGAACGCCGTCAAAGCGAACTTGCCGATCAGGGCAGCGATCTCTTGACGGGAGTTTCGGCGTGTCGACAGCGCCGGCAGTTTTCAGCCAGCCATCGTACCCAGATCGATGTCTTGTTCGAGGATACGATCTTGTCTCTGAAAACGAATAGAGATCTGGTCGCCGGGTTCGAATTGGAAAAGTTGATTCTGAAACGGGTGTTCGCTGTCGATCGGCACTCCCTGGATCTCCAGGATAATATCGCCAACCGATAACCCTGCCCGGTCGGCTGGCCCACCGGTTTCAACCTCGATGATATAGATTCCGTGGTCAACCGGTAAGCGGTAGCGCGCCGCCAGGGAGCGGGTGATTGTCACCCAGCGGATACCCAGGCGGGGGCGTGCGAAGTAGCCTTTCTCGATCACCTGTTCGGCGATCGCTCGGGCGGTATTGCTTGGAATAGCGAAGCCCAGTCCTTCAGCGACGACGGAACTCTGGCCGTTCCCGCGCACGATCAGTGTGTTGACCCCTACGACCTCTCCGGCCATATTCAGGAGCGGACCGCCGGAGTTGCCCTGGTTGATGGCAGCATCGGTCTGGATCAAGCCTTCCAGTGCGTAGTCCTGGTCGAGTTCGATGGTTCGTTCGGTAGCGCTGACGACGCCAACCGTGACGGTATTGGTGAAGTCGCCGAGCGGTGAGCCGATGGCGATCAAGGGTTCACCCGGCTGGAGGGCGTCCGAATTTCCCCATGATGCCACGCCAGGCATGTCCCCATCAGCCTGCAGGATGGCCAGGTCCGCGTAGGGGTCATCGCCAACCAATCGGGCGGGGAGGGTCGTGCCGTCGGCGAGGATGATCTCCAGTTCGCGTGCCCCTTCGATGACGTGTTTGTTGGTGACGATGAAACCGTCCGGCGAGATGATAAAACCTGATCCTGAACTGGTGCGTTCGATCGGCGTTCCGAAGAGCGATATCCGGTCAGGCATGCGGTTGATGACCGTGACGACGGCGGGACCGACTTCTCTGACCGCCTCCGTGACCGAATTGGGAGCAGCAGCTGCCAGCTCCACCTGAGCCGATCTGGCTGTGGGGGTGGGAGGGGTTGGTTGTGGTCGGGGGGGCGGACTACCGTTCAGGGCGAAGATGACGATGGCGCCCCCGGCAAGCCCGCCGAGCAAGCCTGCTGCCAGCGCAGTGAAGATTATTGCTCGAGATGGCGGGCGAGCAGGGCGCTGATATGGACTGGATCTTAATTCATATCCGAACATAGCGTTGCTGCTGAATCATTGTTCGAGACGAGAACAATGAACCTGCGCTCATCGCCGCCGGCGGCCGCTCAGGCCAAGAACCAGGAACGCGTAATAGAGCAGCTGCAGGATCGCGGCTGCAAGCGCCGCGATGTAGGTGAAGGCTGCCGCACGCAGGACGGAATTAACCCCTTCCCGCTCCTGTTGATGTTGGACCATGCCAGCAGTGGCGAGCAATTCCTTTGCCCGTGCCGATGCGTTCAACTCAACCGGGAGTGTCGCCAGAGCGAAAACTGTGCCCAGCGCGAACGCCGCCAGGCCGGCGATCGCAATCTGCTGGCCGAATGTCCCGCGGATGATCAGCCCTGCGAAGATCAGGATCCATCCGAGTTTGGAGCCCAGATTAACTGCAGGTACCAGCGCAGCCCGGAAACGCAGCGGAGCATAACCTTGCTTGTCCTGCAGGGCGTGCCCGATTTCATGGGCAGCAATTGCGATGGCGGCTACGGATTCGCCGTCCGCAACTCCGGGGGAGAGCCGCAGCCGCTTCTCGCGCGGGTCGTAATGGTCGCCGAGCCTGGATTGCACGCGCTCGACCTGGACGCCGGACAAACCGCCATATTGCAGTAGCCGGCGTGTGGCCTCGCTTCCGCTCAAACCGGATTGGTTGCGAACCTGACTCCATTTCTTATACATTGAGTTGACCCACCACTGTGCCGCGAAAACAAGCACCATCGCCGGGGCCATAAACAGGAAGTAAAACGGATCGAAGAGGAACATTATTATGAGCCTCCTGCAGTTTCATTGTCGGAGAAGTATTGATTCAAATCGCCGGCCTCTAGAATTGCGATCGCCTCGTCGAGCTGCGGATCCTCGCCAGCCTGGAAGGCTTCCTCTGTGAACTCAACCACGACGTCGGGTTCAAGACCTTCTTCATGGATCAGGCGGTTGTCCGGCGTATACCACCGGGCGACCGTGACGCGCACGGCTCCTTGATCTTCTTCCAGCGGGATCCAATTCTGCACGGATCCTTTCCCGAAAGTCGTTTCACCGACCAGCACGCCCCGTTCGTAATCTTGAATCGCCCCGGCGACGATCTCTGAAGCCGATGCAGAGCCGGCATCGACCAGGACGACGAGTGGGATTTCTGTGGCTATCCCGTCGCGGTTTGCTTCGTACGTCTCCTCGGTCCCATCTCCGAAGCGTTCGGTCAGGATCAAGCCACTCTCGATAAACTCGGAGGTGACGTCGATCGCCGAGAAGAGAAAACCACCCCCGTTGCCGCGCAGGTCAAGAATCATCGCCTGCATGCCTTGATCTTCGAGAGCTTGAATAGCCGATCGCAGGTCCGCAGCTGACTGATTAGAAAAGCTGAAAAGTTGGATGTAACCGATGTCACCATCCAGCATCTCGCTGTGCACGCTCGGTACGTCGATTTCGGCTCGGACGATCTCGAATTCGAGCAGGTCGCGCTCACCTTCGCGGGCGACCCCGAGCCTGACCGTCGATCCGGCCGGTCCGAGCACCTTCCGGATCACGAGGTTGGCGTCCATGCCCGTGACATCTTCGCCGTCGACCGCGACGACCCGGTCACCGGGTTCAAGGCCGGCTTCTTCCGCTGGTGAGCCGGGCATGGGGGAAACGATCGTCAGGAACTCCGCATCTGTATCTACCCAGGCGCCGATGCCTTCATAAGAGCCCTGCAGCGGGATGTTGGCCTGTTCGTAGGTGCTCGGATCCATGTAGGCTGTGTGCGGGTCGCCGAGCGCATTCAGAGCACCCTCGATTGCACCGCGCATAATCGCTTGATCATCGATAGGTTGATCAACATATTCATCGTGAACGATATCCCAGGCCTGCCAGAATGGAGCAAATAACTGATCGATATCTTCAGGCGGCGTGTCATCATACACGTCAGTATCACCAACAATTGGGAGACGATCGAGGGTCGTCTCCGGTAGGAAGGGCAGGGCGCTCCCGCTTGGTGAAGAACCGACGAGGTATCCGGCCATCACGCCGGATGTGAAAATACCCGCGGTGATCAGAGATCCAACAGTGATACCGAGCAGAATCCAAAGCCATTTTCGTGACATACCGATTTATCCTTTAATAATTTGACCCGAACGGGGGTCTGCCAATCGGAAGAATACCACACGAATATAAGAAAAATGTGAGGACTAGCAGGCTGTGCCGTTCAAGTCGTGATGTTCGAGCCATGCTTCGATCAGATGCGCATAGTCATCCGTGAAGCTTTTTTCGGTGAAATCGAGCACTGCGTGTCCGTCCAGCGGGTACTTCGGATGGCAGGAGGTTGGCCAGGCGCCTTCCGGCGTGTGAACAACCGCGTCAACGACCGTACCGATGATATCTGCCTGGGCGAGTTTATCGACGATGACCTCAGCTGTGATGATGACTTTATCTGCGACGAGGGCTAATTCACGGTCGATTCCCTGATTCATGCCGATCCTTGAATTGCCTTCACGGTCGGCCTCGATGGCGTGAATAACGGCGATATCGGGCTGGATCGCAGGGAAGGCGGTAAGTTTCTCGCCTGTATACGGATCCTCCACTGTTTTGACATCCGGCCGGAGCTCAAGCAGATCGGTGCCCTGCCAGGCGCTGGAGGGCATGTACCCGACCCCGGCCAAGGCTGCGCGCAGTCCATAGGCGAAGCTGCTCTCAGTCTCTTCAATCATCTGCAGGTCCCCTTCGGAAACTGCGCGCGTGAAGTGGGGTGCCAACCCGAACACTTCCAATCCTGCATAACATGTCCGGATCGCACGGACCATTCCGGGCTGAATCAGGACGTCGCTCTCCAGCCCAGCGGTGATAGACATCAAGGTGATCCGCTGCGGTTCGTTGGTCTCCTGGTAATGCCGGAGCAGCGCTAGAGCGAACGCCATCGGGCGGCGATAGAGCGTTACGCCGCCAAAAGCGATCGATTGGCCTGGCGCTTGAACCATAGCCAGCGCTTGCTGCATGGTGGCCCGTTTATCCCAATTATCCGTCATTCGGGAGATCTTCCTTCCGCGTCAGCGTCCTGGCTTGCTGTTCGAGCTCCTCAAGTGCCTGATCCTCATCCTTCCAGGGATTCAGCATTTCAGCGATGCTTTTCCCAAAAATCGGCTGCGGGTTAGATTTCCGGTAACGGAGCGCGCTAAACACGAGTCCCAGATTGAGAAAAATTACAAAAGTGAGCACACCACAGACGATCCACCAGCCCTTATCCATCCTGATCCCCTTCGGCCTGGTGATCTTGGTGGATTTCAGGGATCACCGCACGGAGGTCATGGATGCTTGAAATCTGGAAATCGGGTGTAAAGTCAGCGTCTCTGTGTGGGCCAACATGGACGGTGGTCATCCCGAGCAAGGAGGCAGCCTCGAGATTCATCAGACTGTCATCGAGCAGAATACAGGTTTGCGCCTCCGGATCACCCGCCAGTGTCAGAGCGCGTCGGTATGCCTGAGGATCGGGTTTGTTGCAGAAACCCAGGCGGATGATATCGATAATGCCATCGAAGCAGTTTTGCACACCCAGATGGGTCAGAACACGTTGGGCGTGGTCGATCGACGCGTTGGTGAGGATATACTTGGGCACGCTGATCGCTCTCAGGAGCGCGGGCAAAGCGGGATCAGGTTGGATTTTCGCTTCAACCGGCACATCGTGGATGTACTCCATATACTTGATTGGATCCACTTTCGCTTCCTGTTGAAGGCCGCGCAGGCTGGTCCCGTGCTTTTCATAGTAATAAATACGGCGTTCGACGGCTTCCTGTGGATCGAGGTCGAGCGCTTCCTGGAGAAAAGAATGGATGCGAGTGGCGACGTCTTCCCAGATGCCGGTACTCGCGGGATAAACTGTCTGGTCGAGATCAACAAATAATGTCGAATAAATGGTCATTCGAACGGCTCTTCTTCGGTCCAAACCCGGATACTGCTGTCATCAGGCGGCTGCAAACGACGACCCCAGGAGAGCCACCAGAGTAGTGTCAAGCCTGCTCCAATTCCGATCCCGAGGAGCCACTGCCACTGTGCCCGACGGAAGAGTGACCAACGGTAGCTGAAGACAGCCAGTGGGAGCAGCAGCAGAACAATCGTCAAGATCCGACGATTTGGCACCGTCCGCAGCACAGCAAATAATGTCAGGGCAAATGCCAGACCGATGACGACGACGCTTTGAAGGTTCATGCGCGGCAGTATATTGTGGCGCTGCACAGGTGTCAACTGCCGGATTGGGATTGTATAATCAGCAATTGGACAGGAGGATGAAATTGCCGATTGAAATTTTGCCAGAGCAGGTCGCGTCAGCGATCGCGGCTGGAGAAGTGGTAGAGCGACCAAGTTCCGTTGTGAAGGAGCTGGTGGAGAACGCGCTCGACGCGAACGCCAGTCGCATTGAGGTTGTGATTGAAGAGGGTGGCCGACAGCTGATTCAGGTCAGCGATGATGGGGAGGGGATCCACGCCGAGGAAATTGGCTTATCCGTCGCCCGTTTCGCTACATCAAAGCTGCGCACCGCTGATGATCTGCATCACATCGAGACGTTGGGATTCAGGGGAGAGGCGCTTTCATCAATTGGCGCGATTTCATTCTTAGAAATTTCTTCGAAGGCACCGGACCAACCAGCAGGCGCTGTGCTCCGAGTGGAGGGTGGGAAAGCGCAAAAGCCGAAACCGGCAGGCGTCCCGATTGGCACCCAGGTCAGGGTCAGAAACCTTTTCTTTAACGTCCCCGCACGCAAAGAATTCCTGAAAACTGATCCAACGGAACGCCGTTGGATCACCACGCTCATCACGAGGTATGCGCTCGCCTACCCCGGTGTGAGCTTCAAATTATCACAGGAAGGTCGCGTTGTATTTCGAAGCTCCGGCAATGGAGATCGCCGTGAAATTCTCGCTGAAATTTACGGATTGGAGATCGCCCGGGAGATGTTGGGTTTACCTGGTGGCGGCACGTCCGAACTCCAGGTTCAAGGCTACCTGAGCCCCCCTCATATACACCGCAGCAACAGGCGGGAATTGACGTTCTTCGTAAATGGACGCTGGGTTCAAGATTCGAGCCTCTCCGCAGCAGTTCTGCAGGCTTATCACACGATGTTAATGGTCGGTCGCTATCCTATCGTGACTCTCTTCCTGGAGATCGAACCTGCCGAAATAGATGTCAACGTTCATCCGGCGAAGGCTGAGATCCGTTTCAGGGATTCCGGGAAAGTATTTACGGTCGTGCAGCGTGCAGTCCGGTCGGCTCTGATCGGTCAATCCCCTGCTCCCCCGGTCGATTTACCTTCGCGTTGGACCGGCCAGGCGCATGAGATCGAGGGCCAGCAGTCACCCGATTGGTCGTTCTGGCATGAAGCTCCCTCTCGACCGATTGAACTGGAAGCGCCCGAGCGGTCGCAGGGGAACGGTGACGATCGTGTGCCTCTGCTTCGACCGGTAGGGCAGGTCGGCGCATCGTACCTTGTCGCCGAGGGGCCCGATGGGTTATACCTGATCGATCAGCATGCAGCTCATGAGCGGATCCTGTTTGATGCGTTTATGGAGGCAAACCGGTCAGGATCGCTGGAAGCACAGCAGTTGCTGGATCCGGTTGCCGTTGAGTTCAGCCCTGGCGAAGCCGAAACAATCGAAGCCCATCTGGATGTGCTTAATGACCTGGGTTTTCATGTCGAACAGTTTGGACCGCGGACATATCGTTTGCATGCAATGCCGTCTATGCTGATGAGCCGCGATCCGGGGGTGCTGCTCCGCTCTGTTGTGGAGGAGTTCGAGGAGGATGAGACACCGCTTGCTTCAGAGATCGAGGCGCGCATCGCGGCGCGGATCTGCAAGCGAGTGGCTGTAAAAGCTGGTCAGGTCCTGACACGCGCCGAACAGGAGCGTTTGCTGCGTGATCTGGAGGCCTGTTTGGCGCCGCGCACGTGTCCCCATGGCAGGCCCACGATGATTCATCTATCGGTTGCGTCGCTTGAACGGCAATTCGGCCGGAGATGAGGGAATTTTAATCTCCTGCCCCACTGGGAAGCCAGACCTTGAACGTTGAACCTTTTTCCAGCTCACTTTCGACAGTGATCCTTCCGCCATGGTTTTGAACAATCCGGCGAGCAATCGTCAATCCAAGGCCGGTGCCGCCAACGCGGCTCTCGGCCCCCGGCACACGGTAATAACGATCGAATAATTTGTCGATCTGATCTTGAGGTATCCCCACTCCGCTGTCCTGGATTCGAATCTCCACTCCGCTATCTTCTCTCACAAGCAGCGCACGAACATAACCGCCGGCCTGGTTATATTTGATGGCGTTCGTGATCAAGTTTAACAGCATGCGCTTCAGCTGGTTCCGGTCGCCCATCACCGGGGCAAGCGATTGCTGGATGTCGGCTTCCAGCGTGATCTGCTCCTGGTCGGCTTGTGGGCGCAGAATTTCGAATGTTTCCCGCAGCAAGCCCTCCAGGTGAACCGGTTCCTTTTCGAAACGCACGCGACCAGATTCGAGACGTGAGAGTTCAAGGAAATTTGTGGCTAGTTCGTTCAGTCGTTGAACTTCGTTCGCAATTGTCTGCCGTATGCGCGCTCGCTGCGTCTCCTCGAGCTCATCTCGCTGAAGCAAATGAACTCCTGCAGAGAGGGCAGAGAGCGGTGTTCGCAATTCGTGGACCAATTCGGAGATCATGTCACTTTGCCTGAACAGACGTGTGTTTTCAATCGCGATTGCTGCTTGGGCTGCGAGCGCCTCCAGAACCCGGCGGTCCTGCTCATCAAAAACACCTGATGTCTTGTTAACTGCTTCGATCACACCAATGGTCTTGGCCTTGGTGAGCAAGGGGACCCCGATAATCGTCGATGCAGGGAAGGTCGTCACGATATCGATCTCGCGGAAAAACCGCAGGTCTTCACTTGCCTGTTCAAGAACCAGAGGTCGCTTATTTTGATATACCCAACCGGCGATGCTGTTTTCCATCGGGATTGCGATCAATGTGTCGTCAGAACGCAGTTGTTCGGTGGCGGCTTCAAAGTAGAGATGGTTGCGTTGAGGGTTGTAGAGCAGCAGCGCGGCCGCCTGGCTGCTGGTCAGCTCTTTGGCTGCGTCGACGATCAACTTGAGCAGCACGCCCAGGTCAAGTGTGGATACAAGTTCGGTGGTCAACTCCAGCAAACGATCGTAGCGTTTCAGTAGTGCATCATTATTGTTGCCGGAATTATGTGGTTTATTCAATCCGCTCCCCCCCGCTTCTTGTTAAGCAGTTCATCGGCTAGCTGCGGCAGAACATCTACGACATCCGCGTGGATGAGGACATCGGCGCGTTCGTCCAGATAAGTGGGATCCATGTTCACAATGATCAGACGGGCGCCGCGATTGAGTGAGCGGACCGGCATGCTTGCGGCGGGAGTAACTTCCAGCGACGAGCCAGTGATCAAGATCAGGTCGCTTTCATCGATTAATTTCTGAGCTGAGGAGACAATCTCTACCGGCAGTTGCTCTCCGAAAAGCACGATGTCCGGTTTCAAGATGCCGTCGCAATCATCGCATCGTGGGATCTCACCGCATTCGGCGAAGGTCTCGATGTGTCCTTCGGTGGAGTAGCTCCGGTAGCACTGGATGCACGTCGCCCGGCGAAGATGCCCGTGGACCTCGAATACGGTTTTCGAACCGGCCCGGTGGTGCAGATCGTCGATGTTCTGCGTGACGACCCCGGAGATGAGGCCCGCTTCCTCGAGGCGCGCGAGCGATGTATGGGCGGGGTTCGGGACAGCGCTCAGCATCGAGGCGACAAGCGGGCGCACCCACTCGAAGAATGTCTCCGGTTGGTAGCGGAATGCGGCGAGTGATGCGACCGCCATCGGATCGAAACGCCGCCATAAACCAGAATCCTGGGACCTGAAATCAGGGATGCCAGAAGGGGTGGAAATCCCGGCACCGGTTAGCGCAACCGCTTGATTGGATTGGAGCAGGAGGGCGGCGGCTTCGTGGATCAGTTCGGTGATCGCGAGGGATTTCACAGCTTGATCGAAACCTAATCCCCGGCGGGGCCTAGATGGCTTTGAATGTTCTCGGCGAGTTTATAGAGCTGGTCACCGATAAGGTTGTCGGCATAGGAAATCGCCAGCGGCGAGCCGGATTGGGCCGCCTGGTGAGCTTGCTCGGAGGCGGGGCTGATGATGCCGGCTAATTCGATGCCAAAATCCTGCTCGACCTGCCGCCAGGGGATCTGCAGGCTCGTGCGCACGCGGTTGATCAGCGCCAGGCTTAGCAAGCGCTTCTCAATTCCGCTTGTCTCGAGATCCTGGAGCAAGGCACGCCCGATCGCATCCGAAGGATAGACGGGCTCGACGACCAATATGATGCGGTTCGCGAGCTGCAGGATCGACTTGATATAAGGCTTCATCCCGGCTCCCAGATCAAGGATCAGCAAGTCGCACATCGAAGCGAGGTTTGTCACCAGCGCTTCCATCTGCGGCACGGCTTGTTCGAGCTCTGTTTCACGGGGATGGAATGATGAGGGCAGCAGTCGGATTCCGCTGGGATGGTCAATGATCTCGCTCTCGACCGAACGTAAATGAATGTCCTTCAGTGACCTTGAGAGCAGGTTGGACAAACCAGAGGATGGTTCGAGGTTTAATTCAAGGCCCATCGAGCCGTGCCCTGGATTCAGTTCAGCGATGATGACCTCGTAGCCAGAATCCTGCAGAATGATGCCTGTATTTAACGCCAGCGTCGATGTCCCGATCCCGCTGCGTGACCCCAGAAAAGCGACGATCTGCGCCTTGGCCTCCGGGGCTGAGCGGGCTTGAGCCGATCGCTGCAGGACCGCTTTTACGTGCGCGGTGAGTTCGGCCGGGTGGGTCGGTTTGGTGAGGTAGTCATCCACACCGGCCTCAAACCCGGCGACCTTGTCGTCGACCATCGTCTTGGCGGTGAACATGATGATCGGGATATGGGCGAGGCTTGGATCGGAGCGGAGACGCTTCGTAACCTCGTAACCGTCCAGATCGGGCATCATGACATCGAGCAAGATCAAATCGGGTTTGACCTCGGCAGCCTTGTTCAATCCGATCGTCCCATTGCTGGCGACGGCGATTTCATACCCCTGCCGTTCCAGCATGAGGCCGACCAGTTTCAGCGTGTCGACGTCGTCATCAATGATTAAGACTTTTTCAGCCATATAAGGCGCTCCGTTGAGGAGTTTTTGTGGTTAAGGCAGTTTAACATAAAGAGAGGTGCGGTACAAGAATTAGCAGTTGTGGCGGGCAGGGGCGATGCTATAATGCGCTGCATGCCAACCAGCGATGTCCATCCTGAGGGCAAATGACACTTGAATTCTGGGGTTTTCAAGGCGGCCCATCCCTGCGGCTGCCGCTGCATACTGCCGGATATCTTCTGCTGGTTTTCGAGCTGCTGCTCGGCGCAGGTCTGATCTGGTTCAACGGGGGTGCGCGGCGTATTCGCCCACGGCTGCTCTGGATCTTCAGGCAGCCCGCGTTCATTTTGCTGCTTATTGCGGCACCGCTAGCATCCCGCCTGTTCATTATCAGATTCCCGGCCCCGCCTGCACTGGTGCCTCCTGGCGTCCCTGCGACGGTGATTGGACCTTCATTCGCCCTGCTCGGTGCGATTCCATGGATCCTGGCGGCAGGCATGTTCGGGGAACTCCCGGCGATGATTATTGCGTTTGCCGGTGGGGCTGCAATTGCGGCGTGGGGAACGCACAGCTTATTAACTCCGCTGCACTATGTCATTCAGGCTGGTGTAATCGCGTGGTTGATGCGCCAGAACTACACGGAGCTGCCGGCGCGGGCGGCACGCATCCCTCTCGTCAGCAGCATCGCAGGCGCTTTGATCTACGGCTTTCTGCGGACATTCGAGCGCTATGCATACAGCGGCGGCGGCTTTTATGATGGTCTTGATTTTGCCTTCTCTCTGATGGGCGCGACGCTGTTGGCAAGCGTTCTGCATACCGGCCTGGCCGGCGCATTCGCGACTTGGCTCAAGGCCTCCGGGCGGGTCCCGTGGTACGTTCCCCAACAAACCGTCGTCGGTCCCTACAACAGATCGCTGGCATCACGGTTGCTTTCGCTCTTTCTGGTCCTGGGCGTATTCTCCAGCGGCGTATTGCTCTACGGCGACTGGTTGCTAGCCCAGCGATCGGCGCGTGATCTGCTTGAGGGGCAAATGGTTCAGTTGGGGGAGCAGATCGGGGGTGCGATCCCGTTCTTTGTCCAGACAGGACGATCGATTGAAGCACAGCTGGCAGAGACCTACACCCAACAGCTCGACGAGGGCCGAGTTTCCGAGGCAAGCCTGCAGGCAACGGTTCGCAGTTATGCGTTTTTCCAATCACTCACGATATACAACCGGGAACTCGAGACCGTCGCTGCCTATCCGGCGGGCGAAATCATCGGGGAGGGGACACCATTTGAGCTTGGTGCGGCGCTCGATTCGGTCCTGTTGGGTCTGCCGCAGGAGGTCGTGCTGCGGCCGGCACGTGAAGGCGGCGCAGCACGGCTCGCATTCCTGGCACCACTGACGCTGCCGGACACGGAGCAGACGATTGGTGCGATCGTGGGCGTGACCGAGCTCGATGCCAATCCCTACCTGCTGCCTATCGTGGAGATGATTGAGAACCTGTCGCCTGGCCAGGCGTTCATTCTCGATGCTCAGGGCACGATTCTGCTGCACACCAATCCAAATCGCGTTCTGCAAGAATTTGACGTGGATTCGACTTCGGTCGGTGAGGTCATAACAGACACAGCTCCAGATGGCACCCGCCGGATGGTTTACACATATTCAATCGAAGGCTATCCCTGGCAGATCGTGGTAATCACTCCCCAGAGCGAAGTCCAGAAGGTGGCGCTGCGCATCGCTGCTAACCTGTTCGGTGTCCTCGGCGTGGTCGGCGTTGCGGTCGTGCTGGCGATCTATTTCATCAGCCGCAGGTTGACGCGTCCCCTGCGCATGATGGCTGGCGTGGCGCAATCGATTGCTCGCGGCAATCTCGATCAGCCAATCTTTGATGAGGGTGAGGACGAAATTGGTCAGCTCGCGCTTTCCTTCGAGCGTATGCGGCGGCGTCTGAAAGCTCGCCTGGACGAGATGGGCCTGTTGATGACCGCCAGCCAGGAGGTCGCCCGCAGCTTTGATCTGGCAGATTCACTCCCGGCGATCCTCGATGGCACACGTGATCTCACCTATGCTGATCTGGTGCGGCTGACTCTGGAGCATCCGGATACACTCGACGACCGGTTGGAGGTCTACTCTGCGGGTGTTGATCCGGGCAACTGGGCGGCGCTCGATGCGCAGGTTCTGGCGCTCACACGCGAGAAAGGTCGCTTTACATTGGAGAACCCGGGCCGCGCAAAAGCGGTCTTGAAGATCGAATCGCTCTCTGTGCCGCTGGAGGCTCTGACATCTGTGCCGCTGCAGAATGAAGATGTCTTCGTAGGGGCTCTGTGGCTGGGATACCGTCACTCGCACATCTTCACTCCGGATGAGCTTCGTTTGCTTTCGATCCTCTCCGCTCAGCTCGGCGTTGCGGTATCCAACACGCGGCTATTCCAGCGCGCTGAGCAGGAACGGCGCCGCTTGACCGCCGTGCTGGAAACCACGCCCGACGCCGTGATCCTCGTCGACCAACGTGATCGCATCTCATTGGCTAATCCGGCGAGCGAATCTGTTCTCAACGTCGAGCCGGACCATGCACTCGGCTTGCCGATCGAGGAAGCGGTAAGATCACAGAGTCTACTTTCGTTGTTGATCGAACCAGGCTCGGAAACTCGCTCCAGCGAAATCACGCTCTCAAATGGCCAGGTATTGTATGCCTCGGTTTCGGATATCCCGGCAGAGGAAGAAGGCGCTTCTGGCAGGGTGTGTGTGCTGTGGGATATCACCCATTACAAGAAATTAGACATGCTTAAATCTGAGTTCGTCTCGACGGTCAGCCATGACCTGCGCGCGCCGCTCACCCTGATGCGTGGGTACGCAACGATGCTGACGATGGTCGGCGCGATGAACGAACAGCAGAAGGAATTTGTTGGAAAGATTCTAACCTCGGCCGATCAGATGGGTGAACTGATCGAGAATCTGCTCGATCTGGGTCGGTTGGAAGCAGGAATCCGCCTGGACCTCGAATCCGTCCCGATCGGTGATGTCATCCAATCTGTGCTGGACGCCTATCAACCGCAGGCGAAGAATAAGCAGATTAGCCTGGGTGTTCAGCTCTCGGAAGAGATGCTCCCGCTCGAGATGGATGCGACCTTGATCCGCCAGGCAATTGCAAATCTGGTTGATAACGCCTTGAAATACACATCCGCAAAAGGTGAAGTCTCGATCAACGCGTTCCAGCGAAATGAGCGCCAGATTATTCAGGTCTCAGATAACGGAGTTGGAATCGCTCCCACCGATCAAGCGCGTCTCTTTGAAAAGTTCTACCGGGCACGCGGACGCGCAACCCTGAACGTCAAAGGATCTGGATTGGGTCTGGCGATTGTGAAATCAATTATGCAGCTGCATGGCGGCAAGGTGACGGTTGAGAGCAAACTTGGTGAAGGGAGCGTGTTCACGCTCGAGTTCCCGATCCATCCAGAGGAAATTGTCGAACCAGAGTCGATCGAAAGCGGTCCGCCGGAGCATTGACGCTGCTGTTGGTAGTTTGCTATAATGCGGTCATCAATTGAGTGAATTGCCGAAGGATCAGGAGGAGTAGATTTCCTGGCGCTGATAGAGAAAGCAGGGCCACTGGCTGGAAGCCCGCTGCAGTAAAAGGAATCGAAGGTCGCCTGATAGGCACGCCGAAGAAACCAGAAGGTTGGGAGTAGAACGGCGCGGGTAAGCCCGATACAGCGAAGCCCGGCTGTGAGCCCGGGCGGCGAGTGTGCAGACCAGCGATGGGTTGCATATTGAGGTGGTACCGCGGAGGTCAGGCCTTCGTCCTCAAGGACGAAGGATTTTTGTTTTAATCGCAGATTCTTGTTCGACGTTCGAGGAGAGAGAACTTATGAGTGAATACTCGCTTCCGAAGAGGTATGACTTCAAATCTGTGGAAGGCCGGCTCTACGAGTGGTGGGAGAGCCAGGGCTACTTCCAGCCAGAAATCATCCCTGGCGTGAAGCCGTATGTCATCTCCATGCCGCCACCAAACGTCACCGGCGAACTGCATCTTGGACACGCCATGTTTGTCTCGTTGGAAGATATGATGATCCGCCACGCCCGCATGCAGGGTCGCCCGACATTGTGGGTGCCTGGCACGGATCACGCCGGCATTGCGACTCAACTGCAGGTGGAGAAGTACTTGCTGCGCACCGAGGAGGTCACTCGCGAGGAGATCGGGCGCGAAGCCTTCGTGAAAAAGACGTGGGAGTGGAAGGAGAAATACGGCGGCATAATCCTTGAGCAGCTCAGACGGCTGGGCGCTTCGTGTGACTGGACGCGCACCCGCTTCACGCTTGACGATGGGCTCTCCAGCGCTGTGCGCGAAGCGTTCGTGCAGCTCTACGAAAAGGGCCTGATCTACCGCGGCTCTTATTTGATCAACTGGTCACCGGGTTTGAAAACCGCCGTGAGCGATCTCGAGGTCGAGTATAAAGTCGAGCAGGGCACGCTTTACTACTTTAACTACCCGCTGCAGGGATCGCAGGAAGTCATCCCCGTCGCCACGACGCGGCCGGAGACGATCCTCGGCGACACCGCGGTTGCAGTCCATCCCGAAGATGAGCGTTTCAAGCATCTGATCGGTAAGACGGCGCTGGTGCCGATCCTCGATCGTCCGATCCCGGTGATTTCGGATGATTATGTCGACCTCGAATTCGGGACCGGCGCGTTAAAGATCACGCCCGGACACGATCCCGCAGACTATCAAATCGGTCAGAGACACGATCTCGAGCTGATCAATGTGCTCAACTCGGACGCCACCATGAACGAGGCGGCCGGACCTTATGAAGGGCTAGACCGCTTCGAATGCCGCAAACGGCTCTGGTCGGATATGGAAGCCGCCGGACTGACGATCAAGACCGAGCCGTACACGATGCAGGTCCCGCGCAGCCAGCGAGGAGGTGAGATCATCGAACCGATGATCTCACCTCAGTGGTTTGTCAGAATGGAGTCGCTTGCGCAGCCTGCAATTGAGGCCGTGCGTGATGGCAGCATTGAAATCGTGCCAGCACGCTTCGAAAAGGTCTATTACAACTGGCTTGAAAACATCCGTGATTGGTGCATCTCGCGTCAGTTATGGTGGGGGCACCGCATACCAGCATGGTATTGCGGAGACTGTGGGGAGATCACGGTGCAGCGAGAGGATCCCGATGCCTGTGCACACTGCGGCTCCAGCGATCTCGAGCAAGATCCGGATGTTCTCGATACGTGGTTCTCATCCGGCCTGTGGCCTTTCTCTACGCTGGGTTGGCCAGACCAGACTGAAGATCTCGAATACTTCTATCCCACGAGGATGATGGAGACCGGTTACGATATCCTGTTTTTCTGGGTGGCGCGCATGATCATGATGGGGCTCGAATTCACCGGCGAGATCCCGTTTGAGGTCATCTATCTGCACGGGCTGGTGCGGGTGTCCAAGGGGGAGAAGATGAGCAAGACCTCTGGAAATGTCGTTGATCCCCTGAAATTTATGGATGATTATGGGACCGACGCTCTCCGCTTCACACTTCTCACCGGTTCTACGCCCGGCCAGGATACGCAGCTGAACATGGATCGGCTGGAGGCGAATCGGAACTTCGCGAATAAATTATGGAACGCCGGCCGCTTGATTTTAAATCATATCGAACAGGCTCCCGGAAAGCCAGACTCCAGTCCTGATCTGACCCTGGCTGATCGCTGGATCCTCGCCCGATTGAACGAACTGATCCGGGATGTGGATCGCTTATTCGATGCGCACCAGTACAGTGAGGCGGGCCGTCAAATCTACGATTTCTTCTGGTTCGAATTTGCCGATTGGTACCTCGAAATTGCCAAATTGCAAATGACGGATGTCGGACCCTCAGCCTGGCGGACGGCCTCCAATCTGGTGCTCGTTTTCGATGCAGTTCTGCGGATGCTGCACCCCTTCATGCCCTTCGTGACCGAAGAGCTCTGGGGACATCTCAAGGCTGCGTGTAGTCGTCGGGAAATCGGGCTCGAACCGGCTGGGGGTTGGGAAGAGGCGCTCATCATCGCCAGCTGGCCCAAAACGATCGAAATGGATGCGGATGACGGGGACGCAGTTCAAACATTTCTACCCATCAAGGAAATCATCACGGCGATCCGCAACATACGCACAGAGCGCAGCGTCGCGCCACAGCGTAAGATCGCGGCCTATTTCGAAGCCGGCCAGAGTGCGGAGACTCTCGAGGCAGCAAGAGATTATCTCTCGTCCCTGGCCGGGATCGAGCCAACACAACTGATCATCGAAGAAAGGCTCGATGAGAGGCCCGCTGATTCGATCCCGGTCGTTGTCGCCGGGATCGAGATCTTCCTGCCGCTGCGAGACCTGCTGGATGTCGATGCAGAAACCGCACGATTGGAGGCTCAACTGGGGGAGGTTCAAGGGCAGATTGAACGGCTGGAGGAATTGCTTTCTGGCCCATTCGCCGAGCGTGCTCCGGAGGATGTCGTGGCACAAGAGCGTGGAAAACTTCAGACCTACAAGGAGACCTCCGAGATGTTAAAAGGGCAGCTCGAAGCGCTGGGCGCCTGACATCTTCACCGACATCTGTCATGACGTTGCACAGCCGTGATCGGATGCAGGCCCCAATGGAAACCGGCCATGAGTGCTGAACGTGAAAGCGCTTCTGCGCTGCCGATTAGCGCGGTTGTACCCGGCTTGCTGTTGGTTTTTGGAATAGAAAGCCTTGTGCTGGCGCGACTGGTCGCGTATACGCCCCGGCTGCAGGTCTTGCTGAGTGCGCTCATGACCGCAGCTCCATGGGCTGCGATCTGGTGCTCGCGGAAGGGCATCGGAGCGCTTGGTTACAAGCGCGAGCGGATACTCGTTCACCTGGGGTGGGGGATGGTCGCGGGCGGTTTCTGGCGGGTGGCGAGCGTGCTGCTCAACCTGCTGGGTTTAGAGCTCACCGGAATTCTTCAGGGGTCGCTGCAGATCCTGACGCACATGCTCTGGATCCCATTAATCGAAGAGACCTTTTTCCGTGGCTATTTAGGGCGAGCGCTGATCAGGAGGTGGGGGTTCGTATCTGGCGTGCTGCTGCAAGCCGCCGCCTTTGCCCTCCTGCCATCACACGTAAGCCAGGGTGGGTGGAGTATCCTCAGCATCTTCGCTTTTGGCCTTCTGGCTGGCTGGCTCATGCATCAGAAGGATTCTATCTGGGCAGTGTGGGGTGCGCACGCGTTTGCGAACTTCCTGCCTCTGCTGGCACAAGCTGTTTGGTAGACCTTGTGGTAAGCGCTTGCGAGCCGAGATTTTGCTGCCGGCGCTGTGATATACTCGCGCCTCTGGAGGTTAAATGAGACGCAACGGATTCGATCTACAGCGCTGGGTATCGATTTTCTTACTGCTTGCAGCCGCGGCGTTGTTCTTCATAGAATTGGTTTCTTACTCGCGTGAGCGGACACGTTTGCCGGATTTGCTGACCGTTGCAGGCATCCCGGTGGGTGGTATCACCCCCGCGGAAGCGATGGAGCGTCTCCTACAAGCTTACAGCACACCGGTTGAACTCTCCTATGATGACGAATCGATGCTGCTCATGCCAGCCAGTGTTGGGTTCCGGCTGGATACCGATGTGATGATCGCAGCAGCCGAGCGCGAACGAACGGATACTCCGTTCTGGGAAGGTTTCTGGGATTTCCTCTGGAACCGCCCCGGTGATCCGGCCTCCGTCCCACTGCAGGCTGAATACTCGTCGTCACAGCTTGAAGCCTATTTGCAGGATGTCGCCGCCCGTTACGATCAGCCACCGATACCGCCTGAACCAATACCCGGGACGACACGCTTCACCTCCGGCGAGCCAGGACGCGTCCTGGATATCGCCCGCGCCGAGAATGTGATCGGGGCGGCGCTGCAATCCCCTCGTGATCGGAAAGCAAACCTCCCGGTCGTCAATTCGGACGCGCCGAAAGCATCATTGAACAACCTTGAAATTCTACTTAAGCAAAACATCGAGGTGACAGAATTCGATGGGCTCGTCGACCTCTACCTGCGTGATATCCGCACCGGTGGAACGATTCACTTCGCCGTCCTTGATGGTGTCGAATTGAGCACCAACCCGGATATCGCTTTCTCGGCCGCTTCGATCATCAAGATCAGCATCATGACTACGTTCTTCCGTTACGAGGATCAACCCCTGGATCCGGAAGCCGAGCGGTGGGTCACGGAGATGATCACCGAATCAGGGAATGACCCCTCAGACTGGTTGATGCAGCGCATCGATGAAATCCGTGGACCGCTCGTCGTGAGCGAGACGATGCAGGAATTGGGGTTGGAAAATACCTTTATCGCTGGCTACTATTATCCTCGAGCACCTCTGCTTCAGACCTACCGGACACCAGCCAACAGCCGCACGGATATCGACACCGGTCCTGATCGCTATACTCAAACGACGCCCTCTGAGATGGGCACCCTGCTCGGGGACATTTACGCCTGTGCGAACGGTGGTGGTGGGGCGCTGATCGCTGCATTCCCGGATGAATTCACGCCTGAAGAATGCCGGACCATGCTGGAATTGCTCTCTGAAAACGTGCTCGGTTCACTGCTCAAAGGCGGTGTCCCTGACGGCACCCGTGTGGCGCATAAACATGGCTGGCGCAGCTCTCCACTGGATATGGTCGGTGATGCCGGCATCGTGTTCTCACCCGGCGGGGACTACATCCTTTCAGTATTTGTCTGGGACGATCAGGAGATGGTCTGGGAACCCACTTCGCGTCTTATCGCGGACCTTTCCAGAGCTGCTTACAACTACTTCAACCCACCGACAAATTGACCATTTTAATGCACATCTTCTTTAAATCTATCGGCAAGCGGGCGTTGGATTAGCTTTGATTGCCGGGTTTGTAATCCACTCGAAATACATGTTTAATTATTTTGCAAGCGGGTGCGACCTATGTGGACTGGAGTTCTCCAATATAGGAAGTTTGTTCCACCATGCTATGACGGTAGGCACTACGGCTTAACCTGCGACGGGGTTATGCTTCGCATGTACAAACAGGCATCGCGTAGGAGGTTCGATGGCGAGTGGTTATATCGAAATCGACGAAGAACTCTGCAAGGGGTGTGAGTTATGCACCACCGTTTGTCCCAAAGACTTGTTGGAGATGGCCCTGGATCGATTCACGCCGAAAGGCTATCACCCTGCCGAACTTGTTGATCCAGAAGGCGCGTGCACTGGATGTGCAATCTGTTCGGTGATCTGTCCCGATGCTGCGATCACGGTCTACCGATTTGTGCCGGCAGAGAAGGCAGGCGTTTCCTGATGGAGGTGTCTTGTGGGTAAGGAGCTCCTGAAAGGTAATATCGCATTTGCTGAGGCGGCGATCCGGGCCGGGTGTGAGGCTTATTTTGGATACCCGATCACACCCCAGACCGAGGCGCTGGAGCATATGTCCAGGCGCATGCCCGAGTTAGGGCGTGTCTTCTTGCAGGCAGAGAGCGAAATCGCCGCGATCAACATGGTGTATGGTGCGGCATGCGCGGGCGTGCGGGTGATGACGTCCTCCTCCAGCCCGGGCGTCAGCTTGATGATGGAAGGGTTGTCGTACATCGCCGGTTCCGAGGTCCCGGTTGTACTGGTGAATATCATGCGCGGCGGTCCCGGCCTGGGCAACATCGCCCCTTCCCAGGGAGATTACAACCAGATAGTGAAGGGCGGCGGGCACGGCGATTACAAACCCATCGTGCTTGCGCCGGCGACGATTCAGGAATTGATCGATTTAACTTTCGAAGCCTTCGACCTCGCCGAAAAGTACCGCACGATTGTCGTCGTGCTCGCTGATGGAAGTATTGGTCAGATGATGGAGCCGGCTGAATTGCCGCCGATGCAGCCAGTCCGGGCTTTTGACGGCCGTCCTGAGTGGGCGTTGACCGGTGCAGTTGACCGCACGCCGAATGTAGTCAGCTCGATCTACATAGATCCGGTTGAAGAAGAAATCTTCAACTTGAAGCTGGTCGAGAAACAAAAACAGATTGAGGCAGAGCAAGTTCGCTCGCACAAGCTCTGGATGGACGACGCCGAGATCGCAGTCATCGCGTTTGGAACCGCCGGCCGGATTGCTCAAACCGCGGTCAGAGATGCCCGCAGCCAGGGATTGAATGTTGGGCTGCTGCGGCCGATTTCTCTTTATCCGTATCCCTACGATTCAGTCCGTGAGGTCGCCGAACAAGTCCAGAGAATCCTCGTGGTTGAAATGAACGGCGGCCAGATGCTCGATGATGTTCGTCTGGCGGTCGAAGGCCGCGTCGGGGTGGATTTCTACGGCCGCATGGGAGGCGTGGTGCCTCTTCCTGATGAAGTGTATGAGCAGATCCAGAAAACCTATGCACAGCGTGCGAATGGGAGATGACTCGATGACCGGTCGGGATGGTATGGTCGAATCGCTGATTTACACAAAGCCTGTGAGCCTGACGGAGCGGGCAACACATTATTGCCCAGGCTGCACCCACGGCATCTCGCACCGCCTGGTCGCGGAGGTGATCGATGAGATGGGCCGCAGGGAGACGACGATCGGTGTCGCCCCGGTAGGCTGCTCAGTATTCGCATACGACTACTTCAACATGGATTTTGCCGAAGCCGCGCATGGGCGTGCGCCGGCGATGGCGACCGGGTTGAAGAGGGTGAGTCCGGATCGGCTGGTGTTTACTTACCAGGGGGATGGTGACCTGGCCTCGATCGGTGCAGCTGAGATTCTCCACGCTGCAGGTCGCGGCGAAAACATCACGGTCATCTTCATCAACAACGCGATTTACGGCATGACCGGCGGGCAGATGGCGCCGACGACGTTGCCCGGTCAGAAAACGACCTCTACGCCATCGGGTCGTGATATTGAGATGCACGGTTTTCCGCTGAAGATGTGCGAGATTTTGTCTCAAATGGACGGAGCAGCATACATCGTCCGACGGAGCTTGCATGACGTCGCCCATATTCGCAAAGCGAAAAAGGCCATCCGCCAGGCGTTTGAGGTCCAAGAGCAGGGGATCGGGTTCTCCATGGTGGAGCTTCTCTCAAGCTGTCCCACGAATTGGGGGATATCCGCACAGGAAGCGCTCACCTGGGTTGAAGAACACATGGTCCCTGCATTTCCGCTCGGAGACTACAAGGTGCATGCCTCGATCAACGCCGGCAAGAAAGGATAATCCAACGTATGCAAACGGAGATCATCATTTCAGGGTTTGGTGGACAGGGCGCGCTGTTTGCAGGACAGCTGTTGGCGTACACAGGCCTCGATCACGGGCTGCACGTCACATGGTTCCCTTCCTATGGCCCCGAGATGCGCGGCGGCACGGCGCACTGTACGGTGATCCTCTCTGATGACGAAATCGGCTCGCCGGTAGTCAAGAACCCCTCCGCCGCGATCGTGATGAACATCCCCTCACTTGAGAAGTACGAACCCTTGGTGGCGTCGGATGGGGTGCTGGTGGTTAACACCTCGCTGATCGATCGACATGCCACGCGGCAGGACATTGACATTATCGAGGTGCCGGCAAATGAGATCGCGGAGGAGCTGGGCGAGAAGCGCCTGGCCAATCTGGTGCTCACCGGGGCATTAATCGAACGCCTCGGCGTGCTGACTATCGAGCAGGTTGGCAAGTCGCTCGGCAATCATATCCCGGAACACAGGCGGAATTTACTTGAGTCGAATCGAGAGGCATTGCAGCGCGGCGCCGAAATTGCTCAGCGCGCAGTTCAGCCAGGCTGAGCCGCAGTCGATTTCAATCTATAACAAGCCCCTTCCAAATCCATGGAGGGGCTTTCATTTAGTTAGTCGTCAGCTTGTTCTATCTCTTCGGGGAGATACTCGCCGAACACTCCGGGCAAACCGTTTCATCGGGGTCGAGCAGGTTACCGCAGGAAGTGCATGCGACCGGTTGATTCGGACCCAGCGGTGCGCCGCAGGCGATGCAGTGAGGGGCACCGACCGGATTGGCCGTCAGGCAATATTCACACATCAAACGTCGCAGCCGATCGGACAGTTCGTGCGCCGCTCCATGCGATGCGGCCGTGCTGCTGAGCGTAGCCCAGATCCGCGTTGAGAGCTGGAGCGAGGCGAGATCCTGAGCCAGATCATCCAGGCGATGCAGCAGTGACGTGGGCCGGCGCAGGGCGGTCAGCGCGGTAAAGCCCATGCTGGTGGCTACCCCGATCCAATCCTGCTGGCCGACACGAACGTGTACGCCATTCTCTACTTTTGTCAGGTGCACGCTGATCGCGGTGCGGCCGCCCGATGCTGCCTGCGGTGGGCTGGCGATCTGAACGATGCGCTGATCACCTTTGCCGATGACCTTGGTGAGCAGGCTGCCTTGATGGAACTCCGCAACGAGCGCATGTGCAAAGTCGTCGATCGTGATTTGCCCATAAAAAGTTTTCTGATCCAGAGTAGTTTTTGGCATACGTAAAGGGAACCCTTTCGGTGAATTGCCATGTAGTATAATCCGCCGGAATCCGGGCGGCAATTTGGGAGTCCTGCTTGAAACCATTCACGCTGATCATGATCATCGCAATCGTCGTGGCATTTGCTGCGCTCGCTGATGCAGGGAACGCCGCGCCGCTGCAGCAGGATCCGACCGTGACCCCCCAGGGTCCCCAGATCCTCGTCCCTGAACAGGTGAATGTCCGGCTCGGACCGAGTATCGATTATGAACTGGTCGGCGTGCTGATCAGCGGTCAACATGCGACTGCGCTGGGACGCTCTCCAGGCGGCGAGTGGATTCAGATTGAATACCCGGGAGTGCCGGGCAACACCGCCTGGGTTTATGCACCCAACGTGGTCCTGGAGACCGGTCAGCGATTGCTGCCGATCGTCGAACCACCGCCCACGCCGACCCCCCGCGTAACGGCGACGATCGATCCGACGCTAGCCGCGCAATTCAATATCGGTGAGGCCGTGCCGACACGGCTGCCCACGTTCACGCCTGCCGGGCCGGTTGTGTATCCGACGTTCGAACCTCTCACCCAATCGGGAGGAAGCGGCTTCCCCCCGGTCTTGATCATTCTGGGATTAGCGACGGTCGGGGTATTCGGGATGCTGATTTCATTTCTGCGGGGTCGCTAGGCCGGCTGGCTGGCCGTCGATGAGCCGTCTCGATCTCGGGACAGGAGTCCGACCGGGGTGCTCGTCGTCACGCTAGCATAAGCAGCAATATCTACTTTTCGCTTTTGATATAACCGGATTCCTGTTCATCCGGAGATATTTTCTCCGCCTGGACCTCGCTAGACACACGAATGTATATCGCGGCTCTCTTCATCTTCTGTGTGGCATCTCCGTTCTTCGTGCTAAAGAAGTAGAGACATCAGATCCTAAGGTAGAGGTGACTTGCGTACGTTATACCGCAAAGCCTCGTTCATCGATGAAACGGTCCACAAACCGCTGGCAGGTTTATTCCACGAGGTCGCCGGCAGTCGGGACTCGAGGATAACCGACCGGTTTGAAAGTGGAGAGATTGTTTATCTCAGTTTCTTGCTGTAGAACTGCGCTGGTTGTCAGCCAGCCCAGGCGCAAAAAAATCCCAGAATCGCGCGAGCATTTGTTGAATAGGGAATTAAATCCGGGAAGGGATGGGGATGTGCTGTACAAACAAGGTTGCTTACCGGGTTTGGTCAGCGCGTGGGAAGAGACAGCAAGGCTTGCCAGTAGGAGAAGGCAGTTTTTGGAGCTCCCTCGTTTGTGCGAAGACTGATGGAATCAAAAATTCCTCCGGCAATCCTGAACTCAGCGTCATGCGGGAATACCCAGATCACTGCCGCAGCATCCAGATCATCGGCCTGGCGGACCAGCTTGAGAAGAAAGGCGGTTTGATCTTCCTCAGAGCCAGACACTCCGCTGGCGGTAGGTTTTGTTGGCCACCCGGTTTCGGTGATCATCAGCGGCAGATCGGTATGCTCCCGGATTTCCTGCAGGTAATCAGCAGGTATCTCTCTAGGGGTTTGATAGTGCAGGAAAGGATAGACGGTGAAAGAGACCAGGTCGATCTTGCCTTCAAATTGGGAGATCAGCTCCCAATGAGGTGGGAAATCCTGGCCTGTTAGAGCAGTCTTCCCCATCATGCGCTCCAGCTGGAAATTGTTCATTATCAGCGTATCAGGGCTGACGGTTTTAACAGCATCATAGATCTCCCGGGCGTACTGAACATACAAGTCGAAGCTGTCGGGTTCAAATAAATACAGGCTGTTGCTCTCCACGCCAAGAGAGAGGAACCGGGGATGATATCTCTCCGCGGTGGCCACAGCCGCCTGCATCAGCTGCTCACCCTGTTCAACCGTAAATGGCCCCTCCTCGTGGTTGACCGCAAAGGCAACGTAGGGTTCAATGCCGGACATGTTCTCAAAAGCCAGCGCAACCTGCTGGGGAATTCCATCCGTGCCGGGATCATCCCCGGGGTTGACATGCACTCCGAACAATCCGCCGTAGGCAGCGGCTCCTTCCCGGAAGAACTCTGTCCAGTCCTCCTCGCTGGGATCCGGATAATGGCGGGGAACGTACCCGGCAGTTCCCATCAGGAAACTTCGGTTGGTCAAAGGAAGCCTGGCTGCCGCAGTTGGGTCAAGTGTCAGGGATGGAACTGCCTTCCCGGCCTGGTCGGTCTTGGGTAGCTCGCTCTGAACCTGGCTTGCTTGGCCGCAGCCCGCTAGCAGTGCCAAGATGGCTATCAAGATCGAGGTCCAGATGATATACACCCTGCACCTGTGAGACGATCTGTTTAGCGCGCTGATCATTTTCTCCTCCAGAAATTCCATGATCGACAGAAGCTTTGAAAGTGGATTATAGCCGGTTGCCGGGAAGTCTTCAGAACAGGATCTCCAAATTGGGGTTTCCTGATTTCTAGATTAAATTTGTGGGAAGAGGACTCGCATGAGAGCCAAATATCCCTGCCTTTTCATTATTTCCCAAATGAGGATAACCGGAATTCCACAGTTTCGATCAACTCTTAGCGCTCAAGCTCACAAATCCGAAATTCCGATACAGTTTATCCTGCTCAACTTAAATGGTAAAACTACCTGGAACGTGGAAAGGCGCGCTTTATCCAGTCAGACGCCGTTCCAGTTTGTCGATCCCAATCAAGTTGCCGCAGAGCAAGGTCTTGATGTGGTTCATTGGGGAGGCCACGGAAACGACCGGGCGGCGAATATCCTCTCGGCTGTGAGAGGCTGCTGGACAACCTGCAATTGATTGGTCTCACTAGGTGTGGGGGGAGCGTCGGGAGCGGGGCAGTTAGTGTCGGGATTAACAGAACAGACGACGGTCCGACCCTATTCCAATTAGGGTCATGGAGCGACCGCCGCCGGGTTTGAGAGCCGTGCGAATGATCAGTGGCAGCCGCAGGAGCCACCATGGTGGCTGCCGGCCGTTGCCGACTTCTCCACGGTCGAGGATGAGTTTCCGCATCCGCATGTCGAGGCGGCGTTAGGGTTTTCGATAAGGAATCCCCCGCCTGCCGGGTCTGCAATGTATTCAATTTTCGCGCCGGCTAGATGCTCGTAGGAGATTGGATCGATGACGATCTGAAGATCCATAGAGGATACTCTTATGTCATCCTCGCGAGGATTAGCTTCAAATGCCATGCCGTATTGAATGCTGCAGCAGCCGCTGTCAGAGACAAACAGTCTCAATGCGTGGTTTTCTAGTTCTTTCTCCTGCATCAACGCTTGGATTTGGTCTGCAGCCGTGTTAGTGATGGAAATTATTTCGCGCTTGGTGCCTAAGAGTTCGCTGGCCTCGCTCATCCTGTTCACCTCCACAAGATACTTTACCCGCACATGATCACATGGGCTTCTAATCGGACTTAATTTATCAGCTTATCGGGTCGCTGTCAATCGACAGGCCAGCGGACATGCCGGGTTGGGGAAGGTTCCCCATTCCTGCATGGGTTTATTTTCGACGGCGGGAGGTGCGTCTTGACATGCCCTTAGGGGTAAGTATAATCTTCTCTGGGTCGGGGGCCTGGCAACAGACAGGTGGCAGGCCCCTTTTCGCGGAGGTAGGCATGGCTGAAGATGTGAACCAGGAAACCCCCATTCCGGAAGAGGAGAACGGCTCAGAGTTTGAGATCCCGGAAGAATTGCGTGGTCAGGTGACGATCACCACGCTGGATAAACTCTACAACTGGGGACGGCGCAATTCGGTCTGGCCAATGATGTTCGGGCTCGCGTGCTGTGCGATCGAAATGATTTGCGTGGCTGCGAGCCGTTATGATTTTTCACGTTTCGGCATGGAAGTTATGCGGCCGAGCCCGCGGCAATCTGATTTGATGATCGTCTCGGGGACCGTCACCAAGAAGATGATCCCGCAGATCGTACGGCTCTATAATCAAATGCCTGAACCGAAGTACGTGCTCGCGATGGGAGCTTGTGCATCAGGCGGCGGTCCCTTCAAAGAAGGTTATAACGTCGTCTCTGGCGTCGACAAGTTCGTGCCGGTCGATGTGTACGTGCCCGGCTGTCCGCCGACCCCTCAGGCGCTGCTGCACGGGTTGATTACGCTGCAGGAAAAGATCGATAAGCAATCGATCCAATCGGTCCGTTGGTACAGCAAGCAAGCCTCTGAACCGATCCCGATCCCCATTCTCGGTCCCGATTTGATCGACCCCCGCGATTTGCCCGATTTTGCAGAGCGTCAAGCAGCCGTTGAAGAAAAGGCTGCTGCAGAAGCAAAGACATAGGTTGATAACCCCTTTTTGAAACAAAGGTCATAGATCACATGGCGGAAACGGAATCCACAAAAGTCCTGGATGAGATCAAGACAAAGTTTGGAGACGCGGTCTCTCCAGATGAACGTGAAGGATACGACGGCTATCTAGTTCGAGCTGAGAACCTGCTTGACTTCGCCACATTCGTGCGCGACGCGCTGGGTTACGATTACCTTTCCTCCGTCACCGGTGTCGATTACATCGTCGAGGATAAAATGGAGGTCGTCTATCATGCCTATCGCACAAGCGGCGGACCGGCACTGCTCTTCAAGGTTCAAACACAGCGCGAGAAGAGCGTCGTACCCTCTTTGGTCTCGATCTATCCTGGTGCTGACTTTCAGGAGCGTGAGGCCTGGGATCTCCTCGGCATAGAGTTCGAAGGTCATCCAGACCTGCGCAGGATCTTGCTCTGGGACGGTTTTCACGGTCACCCACTGCGCAAAGATTGGCGTGAAGCATATTTCGAAGAGGACCAGAAGCCCTTTGGCAACCGCTGGCCAGAAGGGAAAGTCTACCGCATTGAGGACAAGGTTCCGTTCAACAAGAATGTGAAATATCCGGCCAACTTTACCCCTGAGGGCTGGGTGCCGGAAGGGGAGGGCACGTTATACGCTTCACTTGGCAGAATGGAGAAGAGCAACGGAAACGGGACCGGTTCCGAACACATCGTCGTCAATCTCGGGCCACAGCATCCTTCGACGCACGGCGTTTTCCGCATGGTTGCCGAGTTGGACGGTGAGACGATCGTCGATTTAAAACCCGTCATGGGGTACCTGCACCGCAACCATGAAAAAATTGGTGAGCGCAACACGTACATCATGAACATGCCCTTCACCGATCGGCTCGATTACATTTGCTCGATGGGCAACAACTTCGCTTATGCGCTCTCAGTTGAGAAGCTCATGGATGTGCAGCCGCCGGAACGGGCCGAATACCTGCGTGTGATCATGGCCGAACTCACCCGGGTTGTGAACCATTTCTGGGCGATCGGCTTTCTTCTGAACGATCTTGGAGCCTTCTTCACGCCGGCGCTTTATGCGATCAATGAGCGCGAACTAATCCTCGATGTGTTTGAAGCGGTTTCGGGCTCTCGCATGATGTGCAATTACTTCCGCTTTGGCGGCCTGGCCAGGGATCTGCCGCCGGGAACAGCCGAGGTTATCCGTGACCTGGCTTTCGAACGTTTACCCGAGAAGATCGATGAGCTTGAACGCTACTTAACGGAAAATGAAATCGTACGTGTACGCGGGGAAGGTGTCGGGGTGTTGACCGCCGAGCAGGCGATTGGGTTTGCCGCCGCAGGTCCGGTCCTGCGTGCCTCTGGGGTGCCGTACGACGTTCGGAAAGCAGAGCCTTATTCAATCTACGATCGCTTTGATTTTGATGTCGCTGTGCGCTACAACGGCGACGTGTATGATCGTTATCTCATCCGCGTCGATGAGATCCGTCAGAGCATCCGCATCCTGCAGCAAGCCATCCAGGACTTGCCTGAAGGCGAAATCCAGACCGGCCGTCCGCAATACCAGGTGCGTGTGCCGGCCGGGGAATCTTACGGGCGTGTCGAGAATCCGAAGGGTGAGCTGGGGTTCTACGTCATCTCCGACGGATCACCGACGCCCTACCGCTATCACATCCGCGCGCCATCGTTTATCAATGTCACCGGGATGGCCGAGATGTCGCGCGGGCAGAAAATTGCCGACGTTGTCGCAATCCTCGGCTCGATTGATATCGTTCTGGGGGAGACGGACCGCTAGGCCGGGTTTCACCTGTACGAGTATTGGAGAAGCAAATGTACGGTATTGGGCTGATCAAAGGTCTCGGAGTGACGCTGAAGCACTTCGTCGAAACGTATGTCGAGGACATCCGTTGGTTAAGCCGTGGCGGCCGCTATTACGACGAAGAAGCGCTGAAAGTCAGACAGAGCACGGCGGCGCGCGGGATTTTCACGGTGCAGTACCCGGAAGAAAAATTACCGGTTCCTGAAGAGTTCCGCTATATTCCGTTCTTGATTTATGAAGTGGATGAAGACGGCATAAAAGTGGACCGCTGCACATCTTGCGGGATCTGTGCCAAAGTGTGCCCGCCGCAGTGCATCTGGATTGTGCGTTCCAATGATCCAGAAACGGGACGCCCCGTTCCAGCTCCAACCGATTTCTTCATCGACATCGATATCTGCATGAACTGTGGGCTTTGTGCAGAATACTGTCCTTTCGATGCCATCAAGATGGATCACGATTACGAACTCGCCTCGCATGATCGTTTTAAGGATCACATTTTCGACAAAGAGCGCCTGGATCACCCCCTCTCCTATTATGCGGAGATCCGCCCGCGCAATTACGCTGAGGAAGAACGGGCTCGAGCGGAGAAAGAAGCCGCAAAGGCCGCCAGGCGGAAATCCAAGTAGGTGCAACCTAACCATAAGCAGATCAAAAGTGGCTTTCATGTATCAGGGTGACACCGAACTGCTTTTCCCGATCCGTGTCGCGGAGGACTTAAAGGACCTCCGCGGCCAAACCTGGGCGGCGCTGGTCGAAGACGTATGTCAATCACCCGAAACTTCCATCGAACGCCTCGCATTTAGCTTGCTGTTGATCAGACTGAGCAGCTGCCTGACATGTCATTCTCATTCCTACCGTGCATTACGGGGCTGCACCTTCTGTGCATCGCAGTCCGTGCGCCGGCACCGCGGCGAAGATCAAGAATTGATTGACATGTTTGAAACCGCTCGATCTGAGATCGCCGCTTATCTAAATGGCAAGCGAGACGCTGTACCCCAGAGTAGAGAGTAGATATCTCGAATGTCAGAATTAAACATGATTAACGAGCCAGCCCAGGAAGAGAATAATCGGATCAGGTTTGCCGTCGCTGTCGCATCCGGAAAGGGCGGTGTGGGCAAATCTACAGTCGCCGTTAATCTGGCCGTGGCTCTCGCACAAAAAGGGTTAAAGATCGGCCTGATGGATGCTGATATCTACGGCCCGAATGTGCCGACGATGATGGGGGTAACCTCGCTCCCCGAAACCCAGGGTCCAAAGCTGCTGCCTGCTGTGGCCCACGGTGTCAAAATTATCTCGATTGGATTCCTTGTCCCTCCGGGACAGCCGTTGATCTGGCGGGGACCCATGTTGCATGGTGCGATCCGTCAATTTGTCCAGGATGTCGATTGGGGCGAGCTGGACATGCTCGTGATCGACCTGCCGCCCGGCACGGGAGACGCTCAACTGAGCCTGGCTCAGACGCTTCCGCTGACCGGTGGCGTGATCGTCACGCTCCCACAGAAGGTATCATTGGAAGACGCACTGCGCGGGCTCGAGATGTTCAGAACCATGGACGTCGATGTGCTCGGCGTGATTGAAAACATGAGCTTCCTCGAGATGCCGGACGGACAGAAGATGGACATTTTCGGCGAGGGAGGCGGACAGGATCTCGCACGGGATGCCGGCGTGCCGTTTCTTGGTGCGATCCCGATTGATCCGGCTGTCAGGCAAGGTGGTGACGAGGGTGTCCCGATCACGATCGCTAAGCCTGATTCTCCGGCAGCGCGAGCTCTCAGCGGGATCGCGACCGCGCTGGTTGAGACATTAAACGCTGCTGAACCCGATGAGTCTGGTGATTTCGAGATCGAAATTACCGATTAATTCAGCATCGATTTGACGATTTGCACTTCACCTCGGCACATGAGGGTGAGAGGGCCGATATTGATCGGCCCTTTGCCTGTACGCCCGGCATGGGCGATAGCTAGGAGGTGAGAGTCCTCTGCGGGCGTTGATCCGACGAACCGCTAGCCGAAGG
>JARGGH010000016.1 GCA_029210945.1 Anaerolineales bacterium | reverse complement strand
GCCATCGACTACTTCGGCCTCGGCTGACTTCTGCGGCACGGTCAGACGACCTCTCGGTCCCCTCAGTCTTGTCTCCAAGACGCACCACAGATCTCCCCGGATAAGGTACGATGGCTTTCCCCTGATCCTGGCTGCGTTTACGTAGAGCCGCTTTGATCCTTTTAGGGCTTCACTGTCTCTTGCCAGCTCACCCGACGCCCTACGCCTCCTTACGCAGTTCTTGTCCATCCAGTCCAGGTTTTGCGCTCCGGCTTCCTTCCCACGCTCGCTCACGCGAGCGCAGTTGCCTTTGGCTAGCGGTTCGTCGGATCAACGTCCGCAGAGGACTTTCACCTCCTAGCTATCGCCCATGCCGGGCGTACAAGAAAAAGCCCCGGAGCCGAAACCCCGGGGCCTTTTGGAGGAGGAGAAGAGAAGTGTTGTTCGCCTTCACCCATCAGACGCTGGATGAAACAGATTCCTTACCCAGCAACCCTAACCTCAGGCCAAGGAAAGGAACTTGAATTGAGTCAGCCAGGTTTCGAGGATATGTCGGAGGCATAAAAAAACGCCGGCGGGGATGCCGGCGGTGGAGAGCTGAATCGGATCCGATTAAGGCGTATGGCTTTCTTCCAGGACACGCATCAACGCTTCAAATTCCTCTTCACAGTCCTTGCACATCTCGAGATGATGCTTGACCATCGGCAAGGCTGCCGAGACGTCTTCACCACGTGCTGACATCTCGGCATAAACGTCGAGGACCTCATAAACCTGCTGACAGTCCAGTTCGTCTTCGTGAGTATGGATAATCTTCTGAAGCAAACCTTTGAGCATCTTCATTGAGTCTTTCATCGATAGTTTCCTGTCATATGACGCGCCGGGAACCGATTAGCTTACCCCGCTTCGAATGCTTGCAGAACGTCCTCCGCACTCAACCCTTCCAATGCCAGCCGGCTCTTCAACCGCAGGCGAGCGTCATGCATCAATTTGTAAAGCGCGTTGCGCTTCATCCCCATCCGGCGGGCGACCTCTTCAACCGGCATGTTGTGCACACCCAGCGCGATGAGAGCTTTTCGCTGACGCTCGGTGAGTTCTTCGTCGATGACACGCCGGATGTGTTCCGCCATGTCTTTCTGCTCTGCAATCAGGTCCGGGCTGGTACTTTCGGACTCAAGCAGACTTAGATTAGAGGGCGCTTCCGACGATTCGATGATTTCATCGAGCGAAACATCTTCCCAGCGCTTTCGACGCAGCTCGGTCAATGCCACGCGAACGGCGATCTTATGTACCCAGGTCGTGAATTTGCTGCGTCCTTCGAAAGTGTGCAGGTGATCCAGGGCGCGCAACAACGTATCCTGCACAACTTCGTCGGCCAGCGCGTCAAACTGCGGATCGGAGGGTGAAAGATATTTTGAAAGCGAGTATGGCAATCCGGAGCGGATGATCTGCCGCAAATCAGTCAGGGCATCTTCACGCTGCAGGCCGCCCGCCGTCAGATCGTCGATCCATTGTTCGTTGTTTCGTTCCATTTAGGATTCTCGCTGCTTGTGACCTGAACCGGGATACATCTGCCGTCCGGTGGAATGAGCCCTATGTTAGGATGAGTATACACAAACTCGGGCGAACATCAATTGAGAACGTATGACGATAACCGGGAACTTCACGCTTTCCGGAGTCCATAAGAATCAGGTAAGGAATCCTACAGAGCGCGCGTCTTATCGTTAATCAAAGGAAAGCAAAACCTGGCGACAAACATCATTCTGTCAAAGGCAGGTCAAGATCGTTCACAGTCGAAGAAACAAGGAGGAGGAAGCACTATGCAGGATATATTCGGATTTTTAGACGCAAAACAATGGTTGGCCATTTTACGGATCGCGGTCGGATTGTGGTGGATTAAAAGTGTGCTGCACAAACCACTGCGCGAGTTTGTGCAGGGTCAGATGGCCGATTGGAGCCTCTCGCTGGCGGATAACCATCCGGTTCCCGCAATAGGGTCGATGATGCGTTCACTCATCGCACCTAACCGCAGCTGGTTTCCCTATCTCGTCGTTCTCGGTGAAGTTGCGGTCGGGATTGGTCTGACGCTAGGACTTCTCACGCCGATCGCGCTGCTCGTCGGGATCTTTATGAATTTGAATTATCTACTGCTCGCAGGTGTCAAGCCGCGCGATCGCTCGGTCAACCCGGCGTACCAGTGTGAGCAAGGCCAGAACCTGAACATGATTGCTTCGCAAGTCTTGCTTTTTGTCCTGGCATCCTGGTCGACATGGTCGCTGGACAGCCTGCTCGGTTGGTTATAGTTTATTAAGGAGTTGTTTGTATGACCTCCCATACCAGATTTCCACCACTCGCAGGCTGGGAAGCGACAAGAAAGACGCTGCATGCCTACACCAAAGTTGCCGGTGCACCACCCAGGGTGCTTGCAGATCCACACCCGAAGTGGTGGCATGTAAGCATGAAAGTCAGCGAACGAGGCCTGCTGAGCGATGTTATGACGCATGCTGAACTCGGCGGGCAAGAAGTGAGGACGCTGCTCAATCTGCAGTCACACACGCTTGACCTGTTGGTTGATGGCGACACTAACCAGCGCTTTGATCTGACCGCAGGCGACACGGCGACGGAGCTGGGGGCAAAATTAGAAGCAGCCTTCGCCGATCTGGGCGTCAGGATCGAGCTCCCGGAGGATAGATACGCCGATGACAACCCGCGCGAATACGATCCGGAAGCAGCCGGACGTTATCTGGCCGCCGTCAACGCGATTAACGATGTGATGAAGGCTTTACGGGGCGAACTCGATGGCGAGCGGAGCCCGGTCCAACTATGGCCCCATCACTTTGATCTGGCGTTTGAGTGGTTCGGCACAAAAACGATGAAGTATGAAGAAGACGGCGAAGAGCGAGAGTACCCAGCCCAGCTGAACTTCGGATTCGCCCCGGGCGACAGCAGCTATGCCGATCCCTATTTCTATTCCAACCCATGGCCGTTTGAGCGGACACTCACCGAAGAATCGCTCCCGCACGGCGCGCGTTGGTTTACGGACGGGTTTGAGGGCACGCTGCTGCCTTATCAGCAGTTGGCAGGCGAAGAAGATGCAGCCGGCACGCTGTTGGCGTACTACCGCAGGGTGTTTGAGCTGGCAAAGCCAACATTGATGAAATGAATTTCATTACAGGGAACCGTGATCAGTCAATTTCCAAACCGGAGGAGATCAACCCTAAATCACAAAATCTTCAACCAGAGGAAGGAGTCGAGGGACCCTTTCATTGGTTTGAGGTGGAAATCCGGCGTTGGTGCAAACCACGTGCACCCACCTTCATGGGAGTCCGTCAGCTTGCTGACGGCTGCAGAACAGAAGGCAGCAACGATCGTTCCGTGGACAGCCGCATCAAAATGCAGGCTAGTGCATCCCTTGCCGGCTGAGGCCGGCACCGAAGGCAAGCCTTCGGACTCCGCAAACCGCCCTTCGCCTGCCGGCGGCCATTTCTCAGTTACCCAGGGTGCCCGACACCTATTCCCTATTCAATAATCTCTTACCCTTACCCCAGAACCATTTGACATTCGACCCAATCTCCCTTATTATAAAGGTAATTACAACATACAAATTTGTAATAACTTTGTATCCTATTGAATGGAAGGCGGATTTTCTTGGTACGCACCGCGGCATCACTGCGCAATCGCATCGACCGGGGCTCATCGATCCCCTATTACGTCCAGTTGAAGGACGCGCTCATGGAGGAGATCGAGGCGAAGCGCTGGGAGCCGGGCGACCAGCTCCCGCCCGAACAGGAGTTGTGCACGCTGTTTGGCGTCAGCCGCACAGTAGTCCGACAGGCGTTGCAGCAGCTCGAGTTCGAAGGTCTCGTCGTGCGCGAACGCGGGCGGGGCACATTCATCGCCGAACCGAAAATCAGCAGCACCAGTCTCGTGCATTCTTTGATGGGCTTCTACGAGGACATGGACAAGCGCGGCATCGAGATGGTCAGCGACATGCTCGAACAGAGCCTGCAGCCCGCCGGTCAGCACGTCGGCGCATATCTCCGCCTGGATCCGGTCACGCCGGTCGTCAAGCTGCACCGCCTGCGCTCGATCGAACAAGAGCCGATCGTGCTGGTGACCTCCTACCTGCCTTACGAGCTCTGCCCGGGGGTCCTGAACGAAGATTTCACCCACCAGTCGCTCTACCTCTACCTAGATGAGGCATGCGGGTTGAAAGTCGCCCGCGGGCGCCGGCGCATCGAAGCCGTCTCTGCCAACCAGACCGAGGCAGAAGTGCTGCAGATCGCCCGAGGGGCACCGTTGATCAAGATGGAGAGCGTGAGCTACCTGCGTGACGGAACCCCGATCGAATATTTTCATGGTCTGTTCCGCGGCGACCGCTCGTGCTTCGAGATGGAGGTCGCCCGGTTTATGGGGCGCGGACCGCTGGGGGAAGTGATGGGCGCCCAGCCGGAGAGTGACTGGCTCGCCGCCTGAAGAGGATCGCTGTAATAGATCCCTGGCAGCGAGATCAAGGATCATTGGAGGTTCAAAACGTGCCGCAAGAACAGAAGGTAAGGCAGCTGGTGCGCAAGATTGTCTACCGCACGTTGGGCATTTCCGACTCAGGCAGCCGGCGCAGCCGACCGATCGTCAGCGAACTGGATATCCGCGACCTGCCTCCGGGATCTACATTTGAAGTCCCGCCGGGCGCGATCCTCACACCCCTCGCCAGACAGGTGGCGATGGATCGCAGCATCAAACTGACCGAAGGCAGTCCAGCAGCCTCGCCAACTGCCGCGAAAATGACGGGTCCATCGCCGGCACGGCCGTCCCAGCAGGGTGAGCCGATCGCGATCGGCGCAGATCACGGCGGCTATGCGATGAAACAGATGTTGATCGACGTGCTTGAATCGGCCGGTTACACGGTCATCGACTGCGGCACAGACAGCACAGATTCTGTGGACTACCCCGATTTCGCCCTGGCGGTCGCCCAACTGGTCTCGCAAGGTAAAGCGGCGCGCGGGGTGATCATCGATGGAGCCGGGATCGGCTCTTGCATGGCTGCCAACAAGGTGCCGGGGGTGCGGGCGGCGATGTGTTATGACCAGGCGACGGCGCACAACAGCCGCGAGCACAACAACGCCAACGTGCTCACACTGGGAGCCGGCCTGCTGGGTGACAACCTCGCCAGACAGATCCTGGAAACATGGCTGAAGATTGATTTTGCCGGTGGGCGCCATGCACGGCGGGTCGATAAAATCACGGAGATTGAAAAGCGCTATTTGAAATAAAGATCGGGCAGCGCACGCCGCGCCCATCTGACAAGCAATTATTGAAGTTTGATAACAGGAAGCAGGAATAGAACGGATGAAGGAATTGAAAGAAGAAACATTAGAAAGGATCATCGAGGAGATCACCCGTCAGGTGTTGATCTACTTGCAGGAAGAGAGCACCGGGAACGGAAATGGCAACGGCAAACATCCACCGCTCTCCTCCAACAACTTCGCCGATCATGTCAGCCCGGTGATCGAAGCCGGCGCGGATCGCATCGCCAGCACGCTGGGCATTATCCCGACCGACGGTCAGCTGGCCCACATGATCGACCACACGATTCTCAAACCTGACGCGACCCAGGACGAGATCGCCCAGCTCTGCTACGAGGCGAGGAAATACCACTTCGCCTCCGTATGCGTGAACCCGAGCTACGTCAAGCTGTGCAACGACCTGCTGGAAGGCAGCGACGTGCTGGTCTGCACCGTGGTGGGCTTTCCGCTCGGCGCGACCCCAACCGAAGTCAAAGTCTTCGAGACGCAGCAAGCTGTACGTGAAGGCGCCGACGAGGTCGATATGGTCATCAACGTCGGGGCGTTGAAATCGAGGGATTACGAACTGGTCGAACGCGATATCGCCTCGGTCGCCCGGGCGTGCCACGCCGGGGATGCAATCCTCAAAGTCATCATCGAGGCGGCGCTGCTCACCGACGAAGAGAAAGTGGCCGCCTGCCAGCTGGCCAAGGTCGCCGGCGCCGATTTCGTAAAGACATCCACCGGCTTCGGACCCGGCGGCGCGACGGCAGAAGATGTGGCTTTGATGCGTCATGTCGTCGGATCCGCGATGGGCGTTAAAGCGGCAGGCGGCATCCGCACCTACGAGGACGCCCAGAAGATGATCGCCGCAGGGGCTTCACGAATCGGAGCCAGCGCAAGCGTCAAGATCATGCAGGGCGCTGAAGAGTCGAACTAAGGAGTCGTGCAATGACCGTAGATCTGCGAACGTATGTATTTCTGGATAACCTGCAGCTCCAACATGCCGGTTACCTGGGCACGGTGGCCAAAGGATTCCTGCCCCTCCCCGGTGACACCTCGCTCTGGGTTGAGATTTCACCCGGCATCGAGATCAACCGGATCACAGACATCGCATTGAAGTCCACCCGGGTGCGCCCCGGCATGCAGATCGTCGAGCGCCTTTTCGGGCTGCTCGAAGTGCATCACGAAGATCAGGCCGAGGTGCGCGCCGCCGGAGCGGCGATCCTCGAAGCACTCGAACTGGAGGAATCCGATCGCTTCAAACCGCGCGTCGTCTCGAGCCAGATCATCCGGCACGTCGATGCCCACCAGGTGCAGCTCATTAACCGGATGCGCTACGGCCATATGCTGCTGGCCGGCCAGACGCTCTACGTCCTGGAGGTCGAACCTGCCGGATATGCAGCCCTGGCCGCGAACGAAGCCGAGAAAGCGGCCAATATCAACATTCTCGATGTGCGCGCCTTCGGCAGCTTCGGACGTGTTTATCTGGGCGGCGAGGAGCGCGACATCATGGCCGGCTACGGTGCGGCGGTCTCCGCGATAGAAAGCATCGGCGGCCGCGATATGAGTAAATCCAGGCGAGAGTAATCAGACTCGCTTCCTAATGGAGGTCGTTATCGAAGATATTTCGCCTGAAAGAGCGTATCGAATTGGTTCAGAAATCTCTATGCAAGCAAAAAAACGGAATTCCCACAGGAGGTCAGCATGACTGAAGCTGAATATGGAGCCATTCAAGCCTTGGGCATGATCGAAACCAGAAGCTATCCGGCGATGGTTGAAGCCGCCGATGCGATGGTCAAGGCTGCCAAGGTGGAACTAGTGAGCTACGAAAAGACCGGCGGAGGGTTCGTCACGGCGGTCGTGCGCGGCGACGTTGCTGCGGTGAAAGCCGCCGTTGAAGCCGGCGCACGCGGCGCTGAGAAGGTCGGCGAGCTCGTGGCAATCCACGTGATCCCGCGCCCGCACGCAAACGTCGACGTTACACTGCCTTTGGGACGACAACCTTCAGAGTAATCGGGTTGCTCGGATCCAAAGTGTAGGAACGGACATCTCCGCTGCGTGGACTGCTGTGTGATCACGCCGGCCACCTGAAATTCGGGCGGCTGAACCACCTGCACCAGCACCCATCGATCGGTAAGATCCCGGTGGTTCACGCGGCGGCTGGAATGGAGAGTCCCCTATGCTCTTAGGCAAAGTCGTGGGTACGCTCGTAGCCACGCGCAAAGAGGAAAGCCTCGACGGGTTGAAGTTCCTGGTCCTGAAGCAGTTAGACATGGAAGGCAACGAGACCGGAGGCTACCGGGTGGCTGCCGACGCCGTCGGCGCCGGGTTGGGCGAGGTCGTGCTCTACGCCACCGGCAGCGCAGCGCGGCAGACGAAATACACCCACCAACGCCCATGCGACGGCGTCATCATGGCCATCGTCGATCAGGTCGAGGTCGATGGCAAAGTCACATATGACAAGTCCGAGGCGGTATGATGCTGGATAACGAGCGCATCGAACAGATCGTGCAGAATGTGATGGCCGAGCTGCGCCAGGGGTCGCGTGTTCGTTCGGGCCCGCAGCCCGAACCCCTGGCCAGCGTCGAGCCGCCGCCGCCGGCGACCGCACTGCAGCACGGCGATAACCTTTTTCCGGACGTCGACGGGGCCGTCGCGGCCGCACGCCAGGCGTTCAACAAGCTCAATGAACTGCCGCTGGAACTGCGCGAGCACATGATCGCCCATATCCGGCGGAGCATGCGCGAGAACGCCCAGGTGCTCGCCCACGAAGCCTGGCAGGAAACCGGCATGGGGCGCTACGAGGATAAGACCCAGAAGAACCTGCTCAACGCCAACAAAGCGCCGGGGACCGAACTGCTTGAGCCAAAAGCCTGGACCGGTGACGGTGGGCTGACGCTGGTGGAATTTGCGCCGTACGGCGTGATCGGATCGATCATCCCGAGCACGAACCCGACCTCCACCGTAATCTGCAACAGCATCTCGATGATCGCCGCCGGGAACGCCGTCGTTTTCAACGCCCACCCCGGAGCGCACCGCTGTTCGAATCACACCGTGCAGCTCATCAATGATGCGATCGTCGAAGCCGGTGGGCCGGCGAACCTGGTGTGCGCCATCGACAACCCGACGATCGAGACGGCCCAGCAGATCATGACCCACAAAGACATCAACCTGTTGACCGTCACCGGCGGGATCGGCGTCGTGCGCGAGGCGATGAAGAGCGGTAAGCGCGCCATCTGCGCCGGCCCCGGAAATCCACCGGTCGTCGTCGACGAATCGGCCGATCTCGAACAGGCCGGCCGGGACATCGTGCGCGGCGCTTCATTCGACAACAACATCATCTGCACCGACGAAAAGGGCGTCTTCGCCGTCGATGCGACGGTGGACTCACTCAAAGCGGCGATGAAAAGACATGGCGCCTACGAAATCGACCTGGGTCAGCTGGAGCAGCTCCTTAAAAAGCTCTTCACCGATAGCCCCCCACCTGGACGCCACGGCACGATGAATAAAGATTTCATCGGCAAGAACGCCAACGTGCTCTTGAAAGAGATCGGCATCGATGTCGGCGATGAAATCCGGCTCGTGATCGCAGAGGTGCCCGCCGAGCACCCGCTGGTGTGGTCGGAACAGATGATGCCGATCATGCCGATCGTGCGCATGCGTGATGCCTACGAGGCGATCGACCTCGCCAAGCGGTCCGAGCACGGCTTCCGCCACACCGCAGCGATGCACTCCAAGAATCTCGACCACCTCGACCGGATGGCGCGCCTGATGGACTGCAGTATTTTCGTAAAGAACGGGTCATCCTTCGCCGGCATTGGCTACGGCGGCGAAGGCTTCTGCTCGATGACGATCGCCAGCCCGACCGGCGAAGGCATCACCAACCCGATCAGCTTCAGCCGCATCCGGCGCTGTACGCTGAAAGACTCGTTCCGGATTGTATAAAAAGGTGGACCGCGATCGAATGTGGATAAAAGCATGATCCAACCTGCACTCGCACTGCTCGAGTTTTCCAGCATCGCCAGCGGGATCAACGCCGCCGACGCGATGGTCAAGCGCGCCCCGATCGACGTGATCAAGACCGGTACCGTACAGCCCGGGAAGTATCTCGTGCTCATCGGCGGCCAGGTCGCTGACGTTGAGGAATCACTCTCCGCCGGGAGAGAGACGGGGGCGGCAGATGCACTCGATTACGTCTACCTGCCACAGGTGCACCCGCAGGTTGTCGAAGCGATCGGCGGCGGCCGCATTCCCGAAGCGGAGGACGCATTAGGGATCATCGAGACCACGACCGTCGCGGCCGCGATTCACTCCGCCGACGCCGGTCTGAAAGGCGCCGACGTGCGCTTGCTCGAAATCCGGCTGGCCGACGGATTAGGCGGTAAAGGGATCGTGTTCTTCTCCGGCCTGGTTCATGATGTCGAGGCAGCGCTTGACATCGGTACCGGGGTGCTGGACAAACCCGGCACGCTGGTGCGCCGGGTCCTGATCCCGCAGCTCCACCGTGAGATGTGGGAAAACCTGAGCAGCGCCACGCGCTTCAGTGATCGGGTGACGGGACAAATATGAAATTCGGGCAAGTGATCGGCACGGTCATCTCGACGCGTAAATACGAAGGCCTGGAGGGGGTCAAGTTCCTGGTCGTTCAGCCATTGAGCGAAGACCTGCAGCCGAAAGGCGGCACGGCGATCGCCGCCGATGCGACGGCCCAGGCAGGGCCGGGCATGCTGGTCTTCATGGTCGCCAGCCGGGAGGGCGCCCAGGCGATGCCGGAGACATTCGTGCCGGTCGACCTGGCGATCACCGGCATCGTCGACGAAGTCGATGTCGATGAAAGCGCCCGGCGTTCACAGCCGACGGCGCGCTGGCACCACAACGAACTTGGTGGGTGAAGCATGTATATCGGGCGAGTAATCGGCACGGTCGTATCCACGATCAAGATTGACCACTTGCAAGACCACAAACTCTTGCTCGTAGATCAATTGGACCTGGACGGAAACGAGACCGGCGACTACGACATCGCCGTGGATGTCGCTCAGGCGGGACCCGGGGACACCGTTCTGGTGATCGATGAAGGCAACGGCGCCCGCCAGGTGCTGAACCTCGATCCGGGTGCGGTGCGGGCGGTGATCGTCGGTATCGTGGATGAGGTCGCGATCGAGGTTGAATAAATAACCTCAGGCTTCAGCCTGCGGCTGCCTTTGCCATGTGCAGCGGCCGCTTATCCCCGGCAGAAATTACCTAACCCCCAACCGCATTCAACACCAAATCCGCAAAATCCGGTGTGAGCGACGCGCCTCCAACCAGCGCGCCGTCGATCTCGGGCATCGCCATAAAATCGGCGATATTCTCAGGGTTCACGCTCCCGCCGTACTGCACGCGCACCGACTGAGCAAGCCCCTCCCCCCACCCTTTGGCGATGCTGCCGCGGATCGTGAGCGCGATCACGCGGTTGGCCTCCACCGGGGAGGCGGCCGCGCCGGTGCCGATCGCCCAGATCGGCTCGTACGCGAGAACACATCTCTGAACATCGCCGGCGGACAAGCTGCCCAGCGCGACGCTCACCTGCTCAACAATCACGCTCTGCGTCTGCCCTGCATCACGCTCGGATTTGCTCTCACCGACGCACAGAATTGGCGTCAGACCGCCCTCGAGCGCCGCTGCCAGTTTCTTCTGGACCGCAGCGTTGGTCTCCTCGACCGATCCAGTCGCGCGCCGTTCCGAATGTCCAACAATCACGTATTCGCACAATCCTGACAGCATCCCGGCCGAGATCTCGCCTGTATGAGCCCCTTTCGGCTCCCAGTGCATATTCTGCGCCCCCAGCATGATGCGGCTCCGATCGAGGATCTCCGCCAGGGCAGCCAGCACGGTGTAAGGGGGACATAAAACGACGTCGACCTGTTTCAGCGATCCGATCTTCGGGCGCAGCTTGCGCACCAGATCGACCGCCTCGTCGACCGTTCCCAGGTTCATCTTCCAATTGCCGGCGATAATTGGTTTGCGTTTAACCATCGTCATGCCTCATTCTTGAATCGTCAATCGAGATCATCCGCTTTCATAGGGTCGAGCCCCCACCATCATAACCCATACGGATACGACCAGACCACATCCCCACAGGCCCGTTCAGATACAATATGTCTGAAAGAAATCTGAGAACAGCAGTCAGAGGACATGGCTGCAATCACCGCTGGCGATTGGAGATTCAATTGCGCTTTGCCTCCTGCATGGCCCCTAACGCCGAACCGTTCTTCGTTGAGACCGCGCACTTCATCGGGGATCGAATGGGGATCGAGGCCATCATCGCGCACGATGATCAATGGGCAAGCCGCGAGCGGTTGATCGATGAAGGCCAGATCGAAGTGGGCTGGCTGTGCGGCTTGCCCTATGTCTGGAAGGCGGATCTGCCCTCGCCCCCGGTCGAACTGCTGGCCGCCCCGGTGATGCGCGCTGCAAGATACAAACGTCGGCCAGTCTATTTCTCGGACGTGCTCGTGCGATCAGACAGCCATTGGCGGAATTTTTCCGAACTGAGGGGTGCTCGCTGGGCATACAACGAACCCGCTTCGCACTCCGGATATAACGTGGTGAAATCCTACCTCTATGACCTCGATCAGAAAGCGGGCTTCTTCGGATCGGTGCACATGGCTGGCAGCCACGAACAGGCGCTGGAACTGCTGCTCGATGGGAGCATCGATGCGGCCGCGATCGATACGACGGTCTTTGAAATTGCGGTTCGCGAAAAACCTGACTACGCGCGCCATCTGCGCTCGATCGAGACGCTCGGTCCAAGCCCGATGCCCTCCTGGGTTGTCTCGACGAGCGTTGATAAGGGTACCCGGGCGCGGATCAGGCAGGCCTTGACGGAGATGCATCAGCATCCGCAGGGCGCCCGCATTCTTCAGCGCCACAACGCCGCCCGCTACGCTGCGGTTGATGACGCCTTCTACGACCCGATCAGAACGATGGACTGGAAGGCCAGGCGGGTTCTTTTCGGCGACGAGACGGCCGATCCTTGATCTGCTGATCGAAAACTGGACGGCCGGCAGAGCGAGGAGGTGTAAGATTTCTCGCACGCGGACCGTCAAATGGTTAGTGACGTCGATCCAGACTCGAAAGGACCCGCCATGTCTTCCCTGGCTTCCGAAGCATCCATAAAGAACAAAATCCTGAAGAATGCAAAAACGCTCGCGGTCGTGGGGCTCAGTTCTAACCCCAACAGGGCCGGATATACGGTCCCGGCATACTTGCAGCGTGCCGGCTACCGCATTATCCCGGTCAACCCTAACCTGAGTGACGCCCTGGGCGAGACGGCTTACCCGGACCTGCGCTCGATCCCGGAGCCGGTCGACGGTGTCGTCATCTTCCGCCGCCCGGAGCACATCCTCCCGATTGTCGAGCAGGCGATTGAGATCGGAGCGGGATTCGTCTGGATGCAGCTGGGCATCGTGAATGAAGAAGCCGCCGGGGTCGCACGTGAGGCCGGGCTGGATGTCGTGATGGATGCCTGCATGATGGTGGAGCACAGACGATCAGGGATCAGATAGTCCCAGACGAATTGTCGTCCTGGTCCTGGCTTTAAGGGTTCGGGTCTCGTGATCCACTTCCTGGCCGCCGCCGGCAGATAACCCTTGAAAAGCGCAGACCCGGTCACGGCAAATGACTCAATCGGATCTTATCAGGTCCGATCGGCTGGAGGTCTGTGGTCCCAATAGACACGTCTAGAGCTCACTCGCCAGCCTTCCGAGACATCCACCGAGGATCTCGAGCCCGATCTGAAGATCCCGTTCGTCGATCATCAACGGCGGCATGATGAGCAAGGTGCTGTTGTGAGAGCGCAGGTAGAGACCGTGCTTCAGGCAATCATCACGCAGCGAGTGGATCGCTTCGCTGCGAACGGCGTAATCGGCCAGCGGCGGCCGACGATCCAGATCTCGAACGAGGTCCAGCGCCGCCATCATACCGATGCAGCGTACATCTCCGATGATCGCATGTTCCGCGGCAACCTCACGCAGAGCCCGTTCTAAGCGCGCGCCTACCCTCTGGGCGCGCTCGATTAAACGATCCGCCTGCAGCACCTGGATGTTCGCGATCGCCGCCGCCAACCCCAGAGGATGCCCGTTGTAGGTCAGCCCACCCTGGAAGACGCGCTCCTGGAAATACTCCAGGATATGCCCGGCGATCGCGACCGCGCCCAGCGGCGCATATCCGGAGGTGAGACCCTTCGCCATCGTCATTAGATCGGGTGTGATCCCGGCATGGTCGACCGCAAACCAAGCCCCCGTGCGGCCGAACCCGGTCATGACCTCATCGCAGATCAACTGGATGCCGTGGCGGGTGCAGAGTTCTCGGACGCCCTCCAGGTAGCCCGGCGGCGCGATGAGCACCCCGTTGGTGCCCGGGATCGTCTCGATCAGAACCGCGGCAATCGTCTCAGGTCCTTCGAAGCGCATCACGCTCTCCAGATGGTCGAGCGCAGTCCCGGCGTCCGCCGGCGTGCGATCTCGGGACCAGGGATCACCGCCGGGACCGACGAAGTGCACCACACCGGGCATCACGGCCGGCTCCCACATCCAGCGGCGTAGATCACCGGTCGCGGCGATGGCGCCGTGAGTCGCGCCGTGATACGAGCGGTACTGAGCCAGGATCTTATGGCGACCCGTGTACGCGCGGGCGAGCTTGATCGCGTTTTCGTTCGCCTCCGATCCGCCCAGCGTATAGAGGAACGTATCGAGACCCGCCGGGGTCACCCCGGAAAGCAGGTCGCCGAGTTCGGCACGCGCGCGTGTCGCCGTATGCGGACCGGCGAAAGCGAGCTCTCCGGCCTGGCGGGCGATGGCATCGATCACGCGCTCTTCACCGTAACCGATGTTCACACACATCACGCCGCTGTTGAAATCCAGATAGCGCCGGCCCTCAAAATCCCAGAAATAGACGCCCTCCGCACGCGCAACCGGCAGTGGGTCTACAGCAGACTGCGCCGACCAGGTCCAGAAGTTATGTGCGCGGCAAGCGGCGACGATCTCCACCTGGCTCGCCCACCTGTCGTCGACGGATCCTTCGTCGCTCATCGGTACATCCCTCCGGAGTCCAGTTGTTCACGGATAATTGCCAATTCGTTCTCGCCGGGCGGCTCCACCACGCTCAGCTCGTCCGCGATTTTTAAGGGCCAGGCGACATGACCGCATACTTCTTCACGTGTGAGACCCGGGTAGAGAGCCTGCAGACACATCTCGTGTGACTCGGGGTCGAACGTGAAGAGCGCTTTATCCGTGATGACCTGGCCGGGGCCACCACGAGCGACACCGGACGGCGGCCGGCTTCCGTCCAGCTCGAGATGACCAGGGCTGGTGCGAAAATCTAATTTTTCCACGAACGTCCGGCGGCTCAAGCGCGTGATGATGATCGTGCGCCGGGCATGCAGCGCGATCTCGCACGCCCCGCCGCTCCCGGGCAGACGCACATCAGGTGCAGCATACTCGCCGATGACGGTCGTGTTCAAATTGCCAAAGCGATCGATCTGAGCCGTCCCCAGCAATCCAACCTCGATACGTCCCCCCTGCAGCAGGTATTGGAACAAATCCGGCATCGGCATCACACTGCGGGCGCCGCTGATGATCGTCGGGTCTCCGATCGAGAGCGGGAGCCGCGCCGGCCGCGCACCCAACACCCCGCTCTCGTAGACCAGTTCAAGGTCCGGAGCGACCGTGCGGCGGGCTAGATTGCACGCGATGTTGGGAAGGCCCACGCCTACGAGGACAGAACGCACCCCGCGCAGCGCACGCGCCGCGCAGACAATCATCAGCTCTGAAGCGCTGTAACCGCTCATCGATAGACTCCATAGTCGATGGAATGCGCCGGTGCGGAGCCCGGCTTTAATCTCTCTAGCCGGGAGGCGCCCAGCTTATCAAGGTAAGCCTGATGGTCTTCGACCGCGTAGACCCACTCCTGCAGCCATGCCTGCACCCGATCAGCATCCCGGGAAAGGTCATCCCACTCCTGATACATCTTATTATCGCGATCATAATAACCCTGCACATAGGATGGGTGCGCTCCAAAGGGAACGTGCACGACGGCATCCACGACGAGGCCCGGGATCAGCGTACGATTCGGGTCGGCCCGGATGACCTCCTCATCGACCACATCCTCGACGACGACGATCACCTTCCGCGACGCGAATGCGACCTCCTTCTGCACCCCGAGGATGCCCCAGGCCTGAGTGTTGCCCTGGCGGTCGGCGCGTTGAGCGTGCAGGATCGCCACATCGGGATGGAGCGGCGGCACGACGGCGATTTCAGTCCCCTCGTACGGGTCGGCGATAAATCGGATCGCGGGGTTCACCCTCGGGAGGTCGGTGCCGGAATACGAGCGCAGCGGATAGAACGGAAGCTGGCTGGCACCGGCGATATACCGGCCGACCATTCCGAAGTGTGAGTATTCCTCTAACTCCAGTTCGTGGGGGATGCTGTGCTCAACCGCTCTGCGGATGCAGTGTAAGGAGCCCACACCGGGGTTTCCGAGATACGAGAAAATCAACTTTTTCGCCACTCCGGCGGCGACCATCTGATCGTAAACCAGATCCGGCGTCATGCGCGCCAGCGTGAGGCCCCGCCGGCCCTGCCGGATGATCTCATGGGCGGCTGCGAAACAGATGAACGCCGTGAAGCCTTCGATGGCGAGCGTCATCCCATCCTGCACATACGCCGCAATCGCCGACCGCATGTCCACCAGCTTATCTTCCATGATCGCCCTCCTGCGGATTGACCGCGGGGTCGAAGCAAACGCCCCGCACCGATGCGCGCGATGATTCTAGCGTTCCCCATCCTATATGCAACTTCTCCTGCCGGAACAGGGTTGGACAAATCGCCCGTGAACTGCATAAACCTACCAGATTGGTGATTGACATATCGGCAAACATAATGTATTATTTCAATAACCCGGTTATTCGGGTTTACGCGATAAATCGCATTATTGAAAGGATTGTCCCATGCCAGCACCTGTTCGAGATCTCATCCTCACACCGGAAGAGGTTCGCTTCCGGATCTCCGCCGAGCCTGTCTTCAACGCGCTGCAGAGTATGGTGCTGCTTTCGATGGCGGAGGAGCTCTCGGGGTTGGATGACTGGATCGTCCAGACCGCCAGGGACCTACCTGAAGAGGTCATGCAGAAGCACATCCTGATCCTGTTCGGCCTGCATTATGCCGTGATCCCGAAGCGCAGCTTTGATGATTTCGAAGCCTATCTCAAGCATCTCAGGACCGTCAATCCGCGCGACCTGCGCGACCAGTTGCTGGATATGTACCTGTCGATCCCCCCACGTGAGGGCACGGCGGACGAACTGATTGCCCCCTCGAAAGAGACGGTCTTGAAAGATGTGCAGACGTTCCTGACAGTTTTGCGTTCGCGCTTCGACGATGAGGTGATTGACGAGAAGGTTGAGCGCCCGGCGTTTGAGCTTCTGCGGAATCCAGAACAGATGCGATCGGAAATCGTGGATCATCTGAGCATGATGTGGAAGGATTATCTGGAAGACGAGTTCCAGCGCCGGCAACCGATGATCGATGAGACGGTCGCAGCTTTCAACAAATTCGACCTGCAAACGATGAACGACGAAGAAGCGGTGCGGTTTGTGACCGGACAATGGAACGAGAAAATGTCCGACTATTTGAGCAAGCACGAACAGATCGTATTCGTGCCCTCCCCGCATACCGGCCCCTATTCGCGGACCTATTCCGGAGACGACACTCTGTGGGTCATCTTCAACTGCCGTCTTCCGGAGGGCGCACCGCAGAGCGCCTCCAGGCTCAGCCGGGCCGAGCTGCTCGTCTGGCTCTCGGCACTCGCCGATGACACCCGGCTGCAGATTCTGGCCCTGTTGAAAGAACACGACGAACTTTGCGCGCAGGACATCATCCCGATGCTGGAAACCAGCCAATCGACCGCTTCCCGTCACTTGCGGCAGCTCACCGCCTCGGGATATATCCACGAACAGCGCAAGGAGGCGGGAAAATGCTACCGGCTCAACGCAGAGCGTTTCCAGGACACGATCAACGCTCTCGAAACACTTCTCGTTTGAAACTGGCCGGCCGGCCAGGTCAAGATTGGCCCGGCGCGTAAAGCAATCGGCGCCTTCGCCACCTAGGATTGATTGAGAGGAGCAAGACGATGTTACCCACCTGGCGAGATGTTGAAATCCAAGCTGAAATCCGCAAGGTACGCATGCTGGAAGCAGCCGCTAAGCAGGCCGTAAGCCGATTGCCCTCGTCGTCCAGGGCAAACCGCTTGAACCCTGAGCTTCTCCTGGTCCGGCTGGGAACCTGGATGGTCAGTGCCGGGCACAAGCTGCGTTCCCGCTATGGCGATGTGGCGAAGGCCGAGGCGCAGATGCGCTCACTCGAGCAGGGCTGCTAAAGGCTGGCTTTGATCAGGGGCAAACATGGATCGGATTGGACCTCCGGCAATATATTAGACCGAACACCGGGATGGGTTGACGGGGCTGTGCGAGCGTCATCAATAATTCAACCGATGCAGGCGGAAGACGGAAGAATCCAGAATCCAGCGTTCCCATTTAGAAGGAAAGAACCAAGTGATACTTAAGCGTCGCTACTGGCGCCTGCGGGCTGCCTTCAACGAATACCCACGCAACTTCTGGATCCTGATGGTCACCTCATTCATCGACCGTCTGGGAGGGTTCATCCTTTTCCCATTCTTCACGCTCTACATCACGAGCAGGTTCGGCGTGGGCATGACGACAGTCGGGATCATTTTCGGGACCTTCTCGGTCACCGGGATCATCGGCAGCACAATCGGTGGTGCGCTCACGGATCGTCTCGGCCGCAAGCCCATGCTGCTGTTCGGTTTGATCGTGAGCGCGGTCTCAAGTATCTGGCTCGGATTCGCCGACAGCCTGTCGCTCTTCTTCGCCGGTGCCATCTTCGTCGGTCTATTCTCAAATGCCGGAGGACCCGCCCAGCAGGCGATGCTGGCCGACATCCTTCCCGATTCCCAGCGCGCTCAGGGTTTCGCGATCTGGCGCGTGATCGTCAACCTCTCGGCCGCGATCGGCCCGGCGATCGGCGGTTTTCTGGCTTCGCGTTCCTTCCTGGCGCTCTTTATCACCGACGCCATCGTCAGCGTCCTGGTCGCGATCATGATCTTCTTCCTGCTGCCGGAAACACGCACGCGGCTAAAGAAGGGGAAGCAGGAGAGCATGCTCACAACCTTCCGGGGTTATGGAAAGGTCCTCGGCAACGCAACATTCATGTTCTTCTGGGTCGCGTCAGTCATCACGTGGCTGGTGTATATGCAGATGAACGGCACGCTGGCAGTGTATCTGCGGGACACCCACAGCGTCACCGAGCAGGGTTTCGGGGGGTTGGTCAGCCTAAACGCACTCCTGGTCGTGCTGTTCCAGTTCGCGATAACCCGACGCGTGAAGGGCTACCCGCCGTTCATGGTGATGGCCTGGGGCGCGCTGCTCTATGCAGTGGGCTTCGGCATCTACGGCTTCGCATCCGATTATTCGGTGTTCGTCGTCGCGATGATCATCATAACGATCGGCGAGATGCTCAACGCCCCCATCGGCCAGGCGGTCGTGGCCAACCTGGCGCCCGAAAACATGCGCGGACGCTACATGGCTTTCTATGGATTCAGCTACGCGATCCCGGGCGTGTTCGGGACGCTGCTGGCCGGTTTGATCATGGACAATTCGGACCCGCGCCTGGTTTGGTATGCGGCCGGTTTGTTAGGTCTGCTTGCGGCCGCGATGTTCGTCTCTCTGAACGGGAGAGCCGATCAGGAGGAACCTGATCCCTCCCGCGTGAGAACGCCCGCCGAATCCCAGTATTGAAATCTTCTCCTTCCTAAACATTTGTCAGGCGCCTTTGCCCGGCAAAGACCAAACAGCGTCCCGACCTGCGGGGCGCTGTTTGGTCATCGGCATGAGCTCAAACCGGATCAAGCTCCCGCCTGATCACACATCGCCGCCGCCCACCGGAAGGATGATTTTCCCTTGAGATCGTGACCCTCTTCACTATGAATCGAAGACATTGTCACATACCGTATCCATAACATCCGCATTCCGGGTGGTTCAGGCATTCTCTCCCTCTCCATCGATTGCAGTTCGTCACTCACTCGGGAGGTGAGCATGAGGTTCCGGCGACACGCTCTGGTTGTCTTCCTTATCATTGCCCTGTTTCTGTTCACCGCTGCCGTACTGGGGACCCCACGGGCGCATGCCGATGGCATACCGCAGGCGGTCAAGGCTGAAGCGCTGGGGGTCGACCCAGGCGAGCTCCCCATCCTGATCCAGGCTGCGCCCCCGCCGCCGCCCGAACAAGATACCTGCATGCATTGCCACCTCACCGGCTCGATCGAGAACATGTGGACTCCATTATGGCGCTGGCTGGCTGCCGGTGCCGGAGGCCTTGTATTCGCATTCGGCGCCTACCGCACTGGCAGCACCTGGATCCAGCGCCGAAGGTGGAAGCCGATCTGGGCGCGGGCGCTCGAATGGATCGACGATCGGTTCGATATCGTCGAACCCGCCAGGAAAGTCCTCGAGAAGCCTGTCCCGTTATTTGCGACGCGCTGGATGTACTGTCTCGGCGGGATCACGTTCACGCTGTTCGTGATTCAAGCGATCACCGGCAGCTTGCTCGTCTTCTACTACAAACCCACCCCGGAAGCGGCCTACGAGAGCATCCTCTTCATCGAGAACGAGGTGCGCTTCGGAGCGGCGATCCGCGCCATCCACCATTGGTCAGCGAATGGAATGGTCGTTATGGTTGTCGCGCATATGGTGCGCGTTTTCATCCACGGCGCGTTCAAAGCGCCCCGCGAGTTGAACTGGGTCAGCGGTGTCCTGCTGCTGATCCTGACGTTCAGTTTCGGACTTACGGGCTACCTGCTGCCCTGGGACCAGCGAGCGTACTGGGCTACGACCGTCGCCAGCGAGATCGCCGGCGCGATCCCCCAGATCGGTGATCTTGTGCTGGTCTTCCTGCGGGGTGGTTGGGATGTAACCGCGGTTACCTTGAGCCGATTTTACGCACTGCACGTGATCGCACTGCCTGTGTTCATCCTGATCCTGCTCGGCGCACACTTCCTCATGGTGCGTCGGCAAGGCGTCAAGGAACCACTTTAGAGAATACCCGGGAGGCATCATGACCGAAGCGGAAGCCCCTCCGGAGAAGAAAACGATTCCGTTCTTCCCGGACCACATAAAAACCGAAGCTAAAGTCACTTTGGGCATCCTCGCGTTGGCCGCGCTGGTCGGCGTCCTGGGGATGCTGCAGCCGGTCGGTTTGGAAGCGCCGGCAGATCCGATGAGCACACCAACCAACGCCAAGCCGGAATGGTATTTCCTCTTCCTCTACGAGATGCTGAAATACATCCCCAAGACGGCGGGCGTCTTGATCCCCATCGGGGGTCTGATCGTGATGGCCCTGTGGCCGTTCCTTGATCGCAAGCAGGATACCCAGCGCGCTGCCCGGTACCGTGGGATCTTCTCCGCGATCGCGCTGGTGGTCGTCATCTTCCTCACCGTGCTCGGCATGACCAGTTGAGCGAGGAGCATTCGATGTCTAACCAGGATCACAACCAAGCTGCACAGCATATGCAAGAGCCCGAAGCACGACTCAGCCGGAGGGGATTCCTGACGACGCTGCAGGGCTTTCTCGCCGCAGTCGGTGTGACGGCCTTGTTCGCCCCGGTGATCGCGTTCTTCTGGCCCGCGAAGCTCGAGGAGACACCCTCCGACCCGGTGCCAGTCGGCGATAAAGATTCGATCGCGCCCGGCGATGCGCAGACCGTCCGGTTCGGACGCTACCCCGCCATCGTGATCAACACGCCCGGGAAGGGGCTTGTGGCGTATTCCGCGGTGTGCACCCATTTCGCCTGCCTGGTCGCCTGGGACCCGGAAGCGCAGGTCCTGGCCTGCCCATGTCACGAAGGTTACTTCGATCCCAGCGATGGGTCGGTCATCTCCGGCCCTCCTCCAGCGCCGCTCGAATCGATCCCACTCAAGATCACAGACGGCACCATTTTCATAGGCGGTGAAGCGTGACGACTGAGGCAGCATCCACTTCCGCTCCATCAACCCGTAAGAAATCCGCCCGCAGGGTTCCCCCGCTGCGCGAATTGCTGCTCCATGCGGTCGTGCAGGACCGCGTCCTCAAACGTGCCTATCCCGGGATCATGCATTTCATGATCTTCTGGGGCATGACGATCCAGATTCTGGGCACAGTTATTAACATCCTTCAGTACCCGCTCTTCGTCCCCATCGAGCTGGCTTTCCCGCGCGGCGCGGCCTACCTCGGATTTGAACTGGTCATGGACATCGGCGGCGGGATGATACTGGTCGGGGTGTTGATGGCTTTCGCCCGCAGGGCGTTCTTCAAGCCGGAGTACCTGCCCAATCGCTGGGATGACTGGTACGCGCTGGCGCTCCTCTTCGTGGTCGCCGTGATCGGCTTCTTCTCAGAAGCCGTCCGTATCATGGCAGCCGATCCCGAGTGGCGAGCCTGGTCCCCGATCGGCAATCTGCTCGCCAACGGGCTTTCCGGGCAAGGTGTGGACGTCACGGTACAGGCTCCGATCCACGCTACCCTCTTCTGGGCCCACGCGGCTGTGGGCACCCTCTTTTTCGTGAGCCTGCCCTTCACAAAGCTGCGGCACCTTGTGACCGGCCCGATGAACATCGCACTGCGACCCCGGCGGAAAGCCGGCGAACTCGAAACGATCACGGATCTCGAAAGCGCGGAGACCCTCGGCGCGGGCGAGATCGGTGAATATCCATCCACGTCATTGCTTTCATTTGACGCCTGCGCCCAGTGCGGGCGCTGCGAGGACGTCTGCCCATCCCATGCCGTTGGGATGGCCTATTCCCCGCGGGCGTTAATTTACAACCTGCACCGCTCAATGCACGATACATTGATGGGCGAGAACGGGTCACATGAGAAGCCTCTCCTGGGAGGTTATATCTCGACCGCAAGCCCGTGGCTGTGCACGACCTGTGGTGCCTGCCTGGAAATCTGTCCGGTGTTCCTCGACCCCGTATCGGCTGTGATCGAGCTGAGAAGGCATCTCACCTTAATGACCGGTGATATACCCGGCTCGGTGGGCGAAACGCTGATGCAGATGGAACGGCGCGGCAACCCATGGGGTTTGCCCAAAGAAGAACATGCGACCTGGGCCAAAGAACTCGGTGTGCGTGTGCTCCAGCCCGGTGAACAGGTCGACACCTTGCTCTACCTCGGCTGCGCCTACGGGTACGACAGCCGCAACCAGAAAGCCGGACGTGCGCTGGTGAACCTGCTGCAATCCGCCGGTGTCGATTTCGCCATCCTGGGTTCGGCCGAGGGCTGCTGCGGCGAAACCGCACGACGCATGGGACATGAGTATGTATTCCAGGTCATGGTCGAAGAGAACCTCGAGACTTTCAATTCGGTCTCATTTTCCCGCATGGTGACCCCCTGCGCGCATTGCTTCAATACGCTCAAGAATGAGTACCCTGCCTTTGGAGCCGACTTCGAGGTGATCCACCACTCAGAACTGATCAGCGAACTAATGCAATCCGGGCAGATCGAGACTGATGGCGGGGCGAACGGGAAGCGTTTTACGTACCACGACTCCTGTTACCTTGGCCGCTACAACCAGATCTACGATCAACCGCGTAAAGCACTCGACGGAGTCCCCGATCTAAAGCGCGCCGAAATGGCAAAAAATAAATCGGACGGGTTCTGCTGCGGCGGCGGAGGCGGGCACATGTGGCTGGAAACCGATCCGAACACGAGGATTAACAACGCGCGCCTGGAACAAGCCGTGGAGACCGAAGCAGATATTGTCGTCACCGCTTGCCCTTATTGTTTGATCATGTTTGAGGATGCGATCGGAAGCACCGGCAGGTCTGATCAAATCCAGGCGAAGGACCTCGCTGAAGTTCTTGATGAACTCGGCTGAAGGATGGATCGGGTGATCGGACAGGAGTGATCGTATGAGCCAGGACATCTATATCCCGGTATCCGGGGACGATCCATTGGATACCTCCCGGCAGATTCTTTCTGCGATCTGGGAAATCCGCGATCTCGACGCGATGATCCTGCCGCAGTGGCACGCTGCGAACCGCCGACCGGAGCCCACATGGATCACCGATCGCGCCGCGCTGACTTCTGCTGACCCATTTGCGCCGGTCATGACCGCCAACGCCGCAAAAACGACCATGGATATGGTCACCAGAAACGGCAAAGACAAGATCGCCATCTTTCTGCGCCCCTGTGAATTAGAGAGCTTACGCATATTGGCAGATCGGGATCGTATCGAGCTCGAGCGTGTCTTCGTGATGAGTGCGGATTGTCTTGGTGTGCTGCCCGAAGCGGACTTCCGCCGTCATCTCACCCTGACGACCGATTGTGAATCGATCACGCAGGAGACGCTCCAATTTGCGGCCCAGGGCGGCATCCTTCCCAGCCGTTACAAAGAGAGCTGTCAGCTTTGCCACCATCCCTACCCCCGGGATTGTGACCTGCATATCTGGCTCTTCGGCGTTGAAACACACAACGGCCTTGTGCTTTCCCTGCGCGACGATGAGACCGCAGGGGAGCTTTCGAAGCACATCGAAACGCTTCCGGTTCCGAAGAACATCCCGGGGCGACGCGAGAAGGTGATCCAGAACTTGGAGACCTGGCGCGGTCGCTCATTCGGACGCGAGGGAGAACGTTACCCCGATTTAAACAAGACGCTCGACGCCCTCGCCGCTCACTTGAGAGAATGTCAGGCGTGCCGTTCCCGGCTCGAAGAGCACTGCCCGCTTTTCGATTCGCTCGACGCCCTGGATCCGCTTGAGCTTAAGAGCTGGGTGCGATCCTGCGCAGGATGCGGTATGTGCGAACACACCTGTCCTGAGGGCTACCCGCTCTTCTCCTCCATCCTTCAAATCCGCCACGCGCTCTTTGGTCGATTGTCCCCGGACAGCTGACCCACCTGCTCGCATGAGGGAACAGCTCTCAGATGAGAGCCTGTGGGCATGCAGCGGACCGACGGCGCGCGCGGATCCACCCTCCGCAGATGCGTGATATTATGCATGCATGGATCTCGGCGATCGTCGGCCGTCCCGGAGCAGGATGCGGCCGAAAGGCTTTCAACCTTGCGAGAACTGACTGCGTTTGAAATTGGAGAAGCGCGCCTGGTTTTTGACGGCGGTTTGGATTTCACATGTGTCAGGGTCATCGAGCAGGTCCGCTGGCCGGACCGGTTCGCGGCATTCGGCGCCTGGGTACATCGCGGGCTGGCGCCAACACACAACGCTGTGACGCTCGGCAACCGGCTCCATTTCCCTGTCTTGCTGCGCACCGGCCCCACGCAAGAAGAGGGACCAAGGCTGAGCGATATGGCCTGGTTGATCCACGAACTTACGCACGCCTGGCAGTATCAGACCCAGGGCGTGGTCTACTTATGGAAAGCGGTCATGGCACAGATCAAACTTGGCCACAGAGCTTATGAGTATGGCTGGGAGGAGGGCCTGAACAATGCTCGCCTGCGCGGCGATTCGCTCCTTGAGTTCAACCCGGAGCAGCAGGGCGACATCGCCCGCCATTACTACTACCGCCGCAAACAGGGCCTCGACACGCGAGCCTGGGATCCATTCGTGCTTTTCTTCAAAAGCTGACTGCCTGGAGCTGCCAACCACGACCGAATCAAAAACGCGCTGCGGCAGTCATCGCAGCGCGTTTGGCAATCCGGCGGGGTACTATTCGTTGAAGAGCTCGCCTACCGAACGACCTTCGTGGGCTCTCAGGATGACCTCTCCCAGCAGTGGTGCGACAGATAGAACGGTCATGTTCGGGAGAACCTTCGCATCAGGTATCGGCAGCGTATTCGTCGTCACGATCTCTTTGATTGGCTTCTCCGCCAGTTCATCCACCGCAGAGGCGAGCAGGAGTGCATGCGTGAACGACAGGTAGATATCGCGGGCTCCGTTCTCTTTGAGAATGTCGACCGCCTCACAAACCGAGCCGCCGGTGAGCACTTCATCGTCCACGAGAATGACATCTTTGTCGCTAACGTCTCCGATCACCGTCGTGGCGCGCGCCCGCACTTTATCACCGGACCGGCGTTTTTCCACAAACGCCAGCGGCAGATCCAGTTTTGCCGCGAAATTTCGCCCCTTCTTCGCAAATCCCAGATCTGCGGTAGCAACCACGGCATCCTTGAGATCCTTGTCGAGGAAATAGTCGCTGAGAATATGAAATGCGGTGAGCACGTCACCGGGGATCGAGAAAAATCCCTGGATTTGCCCGGCATGCAGATCGATGGTCATATAGCGGTCTGCGCCGGCGACCTCGATCATATCCGCCATCAACCGGGCGGTGATCGGCACGCGCGGCTGGTCTTTCTTGTCCGAACGTGCATAAGCCATATACGGGAACACCGCCGTGATCCGCCCGGCCGAATCGCGCTTGAGGCAATCGATCATGATCAGCATTTCCATGATGTTGCGGTGCACCGGCGGTCCGAGCGATTGGATCAGATAAACATCCTGGCCCCGGATGCTGCTAAGCAGCTTGATGAATAGATTCTCGTTTGGAAATTGGACGAGATCATAGTTCTCCAGGGGAACCTGGAGATACTCGCCGATTTCGCGCGCAAGCCCAGGCGATCCGGTGCCCGCAAATAATTTGATGTCATCATAGCCAGATCGAGTGGTCATAAGTACCCCTCACGCTGCCCAACCAGAACGTCATCTTGCTCAATAGGTAGAATATACACTTGATTTGATGGATTTCGCCATTCCCGCCCGCAAACAATATCTCCCTCACAGGAACGTCGAACCTGAGCAAACTGAAGTCAATCGCGTGCGTCCAGCAGCGAGGCGATGGCCTCCCGGGGTGAGATTTTGCGGGCGAGCAGCGCGTCGATCTTGCGTTCCAGTACCCCGTCCGCGTTCGATCGACAAAAGCGTTCAAACAATTCCTGCTGGAGCCCGGCATAGAACTGTGTCGAGATCAGCTGTCGTTCACGCTCGGCCCACTGTCCTGTGTCCTTGAGGAAGTTGAAGTGCGCATAGATCGAATCGACCAGTCCGGGGATGCCAACACCGGTCGTCGCAGTCGTTGGAAGCACGGGCGGCTTCCAATTCACCCGATCCGCCCGCTCTTGCTGGTTTGCAAACTCAAGCGCCATCTCCAGCACACGAACAGTGTTCTCCGCCCCGGGCTGGTCAGCTTTGTTGACAACCAGGATGTCTGCAATCTCCAGGATGCCGGCCTTATTCGCCTGGACCTCATCGCCCATCCCGGGCGCATCGATGACGATCGTCGTGTGGGCCGCACTGGCGACCTCCACCTCCGCCTGACCGGCGCCGACCGTCTCAATCAAGATGATTTCAAAGCCGGCCGCATCCAGCGCGAGCGCCAGGCTGCCGGTTGTTTTCGCTAACCCGCCGAGCGAACCGCGGCTGGCCATGCTGCGGATGAAGATGCCTTCATCGCCCGAGAGATCACGCATCCGAATACGATCTCCTAGAATCGCACCGCCGGTGAATGGGCTGCTAGGGTCAACGGCGATGATCGCAACGCGCGGCGCATCGCTCGCGTCCGGAAAGGGCCGCTGCCTTAATTGCCTTGCAAGCTGGTTTACCAGCGTGGATTTCCCCGTGCCAGGCGCCCCGGTCACGCCAATCCGATAGGAATCGCCGGTGTGGACGTAAAGAGCCCCCAGAGTATCCTGTCCCTCGGGGGCTTCGTTTTCAAGCTGCGTGAGCAAACGGGCGAGCGCTAACCGGTCGCCGGCCACAATCCGTTCAGGCAGGCTCATCGGTTCCCGTGCCGGTCAAAGCTCGCACAACCGAGACGATCTCGGTTGTTGGCGTTCCTGGTCCGAAGATCGCCGAGACCCCCAGGCTTTTGAGCTCATCGACATCCTCATCCGGAATGATGCCGCCCAGGAGGACGTGCACATCGTGCTGCCCCTGCGTTTTCAGCAGTTCCAGGATGCGGGGAACCAATGCCATGTGCGCCCCGGAGAGGATCGATAACCCGATCAGATCGACGTCCTCCTGCAGAGCCGCCTCGGCGATCATCTCCGGTGTCTGGCGCAAACCTGTGTAGATGACCTCCATCCCGGCATCGCGCAGCGCACGCGCCACGACCATCGCGCCGCGATCATGACCATCCAGGCCGGGTTTAGCGACCAGAACACGCAATTTATCTCGATTCATAGACCCTCACTATCGATGGACGACACGATTATACACCAGGCAGAATCCAGCAGCTTAATCGCCAAACCACCCGCAAGACTGCAGCGAGCACCGTCGAGAATTGATCAGAGGCGGTAAAGCCCCATCGCCTCCCGCACGCGCTCCATCGTCTTCCGGGCCTCACCCCGCATGCGTTCGGTCCCCTGGCGAAGGTAGCCCTCCACCCGTTCCGGATCTCTTTCATATTCCGCCCGCTTTTCGCGGATTGGATCGAGGAAGGCGTTGATCGCTCGGGCGAGCTTCTGCTTGACCTCCACGTCTCCCACTTTCCCCTCTCGATAGCGCGACTTCAAATCATCGACTTCTTCGACGTCCGGGTTGAATGCGTCGTGGTAGCTGAAGACAGGGTTGCCCTCAACCCTCCCGGGGATGTCGGCTCTGATCCGGTTTGGATCGGTGTACATCCCGCGCACTTTTTGCTCCACAGTGGCGGCATCGTCCGAGAGGAAGATTGCGTTGTTAAGCGATTTACTCATCTTTGCCTGCCCATCCGTCCCGACCAGTGTGGGTACGTCGCCGATCATGACATCCGGAACCGGGAACACTTCACCGTAGAGATTGTTGAAGCGCCGGGCGATCTCACGCGTCACTTCCACGTGCGCTTCATTATCCTTCCCGACCGGCACGAGGTGCGCCCTGGGGAGCAAAATATCGGCCGCCTGCAGCACCGGGTAACCCAGCAGACCGAACGGCATACCGTCCAGATTAGCTGCGTTAGCCATGTCCTTGAGGCTGGGAAGCCGTTCGAGACGGGCGGTGGTCACAAGCATCTCAAAGAACAGATTGAGCTCAAAGGTCTCCGGCACGGACGACTGCAGGAAGATTGTGCTGACTTCCGGGTCGATCCCGACGGCCAGATAGTCGAGCATCATCTCATAGACATTGTCCTTGATCTTCCCGATCGATTCACGGTCGGGCCGGGTGGTGAGCGTGTGCAGGTCAGCGATGATAAAAAAGCATTCATACTCCTGCTGCAAGCGGATGCGGTTGGACAGCGACCCAACGTAGTGGCCGAGGTGCATCTTGCCTGTCGGCCGGTCGCCGGTCAGGATCCTGCGTTTTTGGTTCGACATCGTTTCCTCCTTACAACCCTGGCGGTCTCCCCGGGCAGCGCGTTTCACTTTAAATTAAAGATGCTCGCCCACCCTGGGGACGAGCATTGTTCGCCCGCGGTGCCACCCCGCTTGAGTGCTGCCGGTCTTTTCAGGACGGCCACTCCGCTCAATGCGAGTCAGAAATCTTGAATGACTCGCTGCCATGATAACGGCGGCAACCCGGCTCAGGCTACTGATCGGCTGTATCGCTCGATGTTCGCCCTGCAGCTCAGAGGTCCATTCTCCAGGCCTGTACGGGTGGAATTCTCAGCGGATCCACTCTCTGTACCGCCGGCGGCCTGGTTACTCGTCCTCGTCGGCGCTTTTGCACGCGTCTATTATCGTATGAGTATAGACCCCGCAAAACACGGCGTCAATGATTTTCTTGCCCTATTTAATGAACGCGCCGAAGGCTTTCTCGATCCTCTGCCTGGGCACATACCCCGTCAACCGCTCAACCGGCTCACCATCCACGAACAAGAGCAGCGTCGGGACACCCATGATGCCGTACTTCATCGTAGTATTCGTATTCTCATCGATGTCCAATTTGCCCACCTTCACCTTGTCGCCCCACTCTTCGGCAAGCTCTTCAACGATTGGATCGAGCTGCTTGCAAGGATGGCACCATTCGGCGCCAAAATCTACCAGAACGACACCCGGGGTATTGACGACTTCCTGCTCGAATACCTCATCGCTCAAATCAATCAAATTTGCCATGCAGACCGCCTCAACTATTTTTTTATCTCACCCCGGGATGGTACCGACCGCGTCTCGGATTGTCAACCCTAAGGGCGGTTTTGGGCTCCTTTAAAGGCCCTGAGAGCGCACGCCCGCCAATCCTCCGCCCTCCAAACCAACACGCCTGCTGTCGATAACGTCGCCAAATAGGACCAGGGCTCGCTTGACGCTGAATTTGCGCCTATGGTATCATCGTTAACCTTGATTTTAGCACTCTCGAGTTGAGAGTGCTAAACTTTGCGAGGGTAAAGATGGCTTTAACAGATCGGCAAGAGAGCATTCTTGCCCTGATCGTCCGTGAATATACTGAATCTGCCCAACCGGTGGGTTCAAACCGGTTGGTGGACCGCTACCGGCTCGAGGTCAGCTCTGCGACGGTGCGAAACGAGATGGCGGCCCTGACGGACAGCGGCTATCTGCGACAGCCTCACACCTCCGCTGGTCGCGTCCCGACCGAATCGGGTTACCGCTACTTCGTGCGCCAGATCCTCGGGGATACGGAGCTGCCAAGCGCTGAAAAGCGTCTCATCAGCCACCAGTTTCACCAGATCCCGTCGGACGTCGAGCAGTGGGTGCGGCTTTCCGCCTCGATTCTAGCCCAGCAATCCAAAGTGGCTTCAGTGGTGACGACCCCACGTCCGGAACGGGCGATCTTCAAACACCTGGAATTGATCTCAACCTCTGGCAGGCAGGTGCTGCTCGTGCTGGTCCTCGAAGGGGGCGATATCCGCCAGCAGATGCTCACGCTGAAAGAACCTTTCGACCAACCGCAGTTGGCGACGGAAGCCGCCACGATCACGAACACGCTGCGCGGCAAACAGACCGAGGCCGTGCAGCAGCGAATCGAGCAGTTCAGCGGGCTTACCAAAGATGTGATTATGTTGGTCGCCGAGATGATGGAGAGGGCTGATGCGCTGTGGACCGGAGAGATCTACCACGACGGCATCGCCAACGTGCTCTCCCAGCCCGAATTCGCCGACAGCGGCGCAGCCAGAAACGCGCTCCGGCTCCTGGAAGAAAGGTCCTACCTGGAAGAGGTCCTCGCCGCAGTGCTCAGCCCGACGATCGGTGGCATTCAGGTTGTGATCGGCGGCGAGGGGGATTGGGACGAATTGAAAGATTGCTCGATGGTCATCTCGCGCTACGGCGCCCAGGGCTTTGCAACCGGGGCGATCGGCGTGCTTGGTCCGACGCGGATGTCCTACGGCCGCACAATCTCTGCGGTTCGCTATGTCGCCGGCCTTTTGAGTGACCTCGTCATTGAGACGTACGCCGGCTAACCATTACTCGATACATCACACAAGAGGTAGCAACGTGAAAAAACGAAACGAATCGATCGATCCTGAAGATCAAGAACTGACCGAAGACGTAGTTGATGAGCAGGACTCGGAAGATGAAGCTGCCCGGGCAGAAACCGAGAGCAGCGAGGAGACGGCCGAGCAAGCTATCGAGCGTCTCCAGGCCGAAGCCGAAGAGTACCTGGATGGGTGGCAGCGTGCCCGGGCTGAATTCGCCAATTACAAGAAGCGCATCGAACGTGAGCGCGAGCAGTCTCGGGAACGGATCACGGGCGAACTGATCACCCGCTATCTCGGCGTCATGGATGATCTGGAACGGGCGCTTTCGAGATCGCCCGAGAACGATGCCTGCGAAGAATGGGTTGCCGGCGTCGAGTTGATCTATACCAAGTTCAGAACGATCCTCGAAGCCGAGGGGGTAGAAACGATCGAAGAAGAAGGGCTGCGCTTCGACCCGAACATCCACGAAGCCATCTCGTATGAAGAAAGCGAAGAACACGAGGAAGGTTCAGTCATCGAAGTCACACAACGCGGGTATAAGCTTGCCGATCGCGTCCTGCGACCGGCAATGGTTCGTGTGGCGAAGTAGGTACCTAGGAGCAAACAATCATGGGAAGAATCATCGGCATCGATCTGGGTACAACCAACTCCGTGGTTGCCATCATGGAAGGCGGCGAACCGACGGTGATCCCCTCCTCCGAGGGCGGCCGCCTGGTGCCCTCCGTTGTGGCACAAAACCCGAAATCCGGCGAGAGGATGGTGGGCCAGGTCGCGCGCCGCCAGGCGATTGTCAATCCTGAAAACACGATCTTCTCGATCAAACGTTTTATGGGGCGCAAATTCGGCGACGCTGAAGTGAATAAAGCGCTGGAACTTACCCCTTACGACGTTAGCGAAGCTTCCAACGGTGACATCCGCGTCGCCCTGGGGGGTAAAGAGTACGCGCCGCCGGAGATCTCGGCGATGATCCTCGCCAAGCTGAAGGCGGACGCTGAAGCGTACACCGGCGAGAGCATCACCCAGGCCGTTATCACCGTGCCGGCCTACTTCAATGACACGCAGCGCAATGCGACCAAGGACGCCGGAAAGATCGCGGGGTTAGAGGTGCTGCGCATCATCAACGAACCGACCGCTTCTTCACTCGCATACGGTTTGGACAAAAAGACAGATAAAACGATCGCCGTGTACGACCTCGGGGGTGGCACCTTCGATATCTCCATCCTGGATGTCGGTGATGGCGTATTTGAGGTGAAGTCCACCAACGGCGACACCTTCCTGGGGGGAGACGACTTCGACCAGCGCATCATCGATTACATCGCCGTTGAATTCCAGAAGGAACAGGGCATCGATCTGCGCAGCGACCGCCAGGCCCTGCAGCGCCTGAAAGAGGCCGCCGAGAAGGCCAAAATTGAGCTCTCGACAGTGACTCAGACCGAGATCAACCTGCCTTTCATCACGGCCGATTCTGACGGACCCAAACACCTCAACCTCACACTTACCCGCGCCCGACTGGAGCAGCTGACCGAGGAGCTGGTTAACCGCTCGATCGGCCCCTGCAAGCGGGCGCTCGAGGATGCGAATCTGACCCCGGCCGATATCGATGACGTCATTCTGGTGGGCGGCATGACACGCATGCCCGCTGTTCAGGAAGCGGTTCGCAAGATCTTCAACCGGGAACCGCACAAGGGTGTCAACCCGGATGAGGTCGTCGCGATCGGCGCCGCGATCCAGGCCGGGGTGCTGGGCGGCGAGGTGAAGGACATCCTGCTGCTTGACGTAACGCCGTTAACCCTTTCGATCGAAACATTGGGCGGCGTTGCGACGGCATTGATCGAGCGCAACACGACAATCCCCACACGCAAGAGTCAGGTGTTCTCCACCGCTTCAGACAACCAGTCCGAGGTGGAGATCCATGTTGTGCAGGGTGAACGCCCGATGGCGATCGACAATAAATCGCTCGGCCGATTTACGCTGGAGGGTATCCCACCAGCGCCGCGTGGCGTCCCACAGATTGAGGTCACATTCGACATCGACGCCGACGGCATTTTGAAGGTCAACGCAACCGACAAAGCGACGGGTAAAAGCCAGGAGATCACGATTCACGCTTCATCCGGCCTCTCCGAGAACGAAGTCGAACGCATGCGTGAGGAAGCGGAAGCTTATGCTGATGAGGACCGCCACCGCAAGGAACAGGCAGAAGTCCGCAACCGCGCAGACCAGTCGGTCTACACCGCCGAAAAACTGCTTCGGGACCACGGCGAGAAGATGTCGATCGAGGTTAAAAGCGAAATCGAGGCGAAAGCGCAGAGCATCCGTGACGGTATCGAAGCGGACACACCCGAGGAGGAGCTAGAACGCCGTGTCGATGCTTTGATGCAGGCCATCGAGCAGGCCGGCACCGCTATCCATGAGGCCGGGGGAGAAAGACAGGTTGGCGGTGCTGCATCCGCCGCTGACGACGACGTCGTCGAAGGCGAATTTAAAGAAGAGTGATCAGAGTAGCTTGAAGGGTGTAATAGAAAGGGTGTGCGCCTCGCAGCGCGCACCCTCTTCGTGAGCGTATGACAGATAAACGGGATTACTACGAGGTATTAGGAATCGGCCGCACGGCGTCCAATGATGAGATCCGCAGTGCATACCGGCGCCTGGCGAAACAATTTCACCCCGACGTAAATAGAGAAGACGGGGCCGAAGAGCGTTTCAAGGAAATCAACGAAGCTTACGCGGTGCTCTCCGATACCGAACGGCGCGCCTCCTATGATCGCTTCGGTCATGCCGGCTTGAAGGGCATGAACTTCGATTTCGACTTCGGCTTTGGCGACATTTTCGAAGAGTTCTTTGGATTCGGGATGGGCGGCCGCCGGGCGCGCAACGCCCCGAGGCGTGGCGCCGACCTGCGTTACGACATCACGTTGGAATTCGAAGAGGCCGCATTCGGAGTCGAACGCGAGATCCAGTTCACGCGCCAGGAGGTCTGTTCTACGTGTAATGGATCCGGCGCTGAGCCCGGCACGACCCCGGTCCGCTGCAGCACCTGCAATGGCTCCGGCGAGGTACGCCAGGTGCGCCAGACCTTCCTGGGCTCGATGGTGAATGTGAACACCTGCCCCACATGCGGCGGACGCGGCGAGACGATCTCGACTCCCTGCAGAAACTGCAGCGGTCGGGGGCTGGAACGGGTTCAGGTCTCAAAAACGATCCCGATCCCGGCCGGCGTCGACAACGGCACACAAATCAGGCTTGCCGGCGAAGGCGAGCCGGGTGTCAACGGCGGTCCGAAGGGGAACATGTACGTCATCGTGCGCGTCAAACCCCACCGCTTCTTCCGTCGAAAAAACGATGATGTGCTCCTGGACCTGGCGGTTAATATCGCCCAGGCGAGCCTCGGCGCGGAGATCGAGGTCCCGACATTAGACGGCGAAGAGACCCTGAGCATCCCCGCCGGGACACAAACCGGCAAAGTGATCAAGATGCGCGGCAGAGGCATCCCCCATCTGAACCGCAGCGGGCGTGGTGACCAGCTTGTAATCGTGTCGGTAGATATCCCCCGTAATCTGGATGCACGCCAGTCGGAACTGCTCGAGGAGCTCGCCGAGACGCTGGGCACGGAGGTTAAGGTGCAAGAGCGTTCTTTCCTTGATTCGCTCAAGGATCTGCTGGGGGGGTTGGCTGATTGAAGTGGCTCGAGATATCCATATGCGTCGATGGCGAACTGGCTGAGGCAGTCGCAGATGTGCTCGGCCGCCACGTTCATCACGGCGTCGCCACCGAACTCATCATCGACGAAGAAAACCAGGCGAGACCCTCCGACCAGGTCATGGTGCGCGGCTATCTCCCGATCGATGGTTCGGAAGAACAGCTGAAAGACCGGATCGAGCATGACCTCTGGCACCTGCGCCAGATCCAGCACATCCCGGACCCCGGCTACCAGCTTGTCGAACAACAAGACTGGACCGAGCAATGGCGCCAGCATTATCACCCCATGCCGATCGGCGAGCGACTCCTGCTGATCCCTGCCTGGTATCAACCGCCGGAAAGCTCCCGAAAGGTATTAATGCTCGAGCCGGGCATGGCGTTCGGCACGGGGACGCATCCAACCTCACGTCTCTGTCTCCAGGCGCTCGAAGAACATATCAAACGCGGCGATCGTGTCTATGACATCGGCTGTGGGTCAGGGATTCTAAGCATCGCCAGCCTGCTGCTTGGTGCTGGCGAAGTCATCGCCATCGATAGCGACCCGGCCGCCATCCAATCGACGCGCGAGAACGCTGAGCTCAATCAAGTCGCGGACCGTATTACCCTGATCTCCGGCTCACTCGATGAACTTCTGGCTGAGAACTCGGAAGATCCGCTCTCCGGGGAGATCATCGTGGCTAACATCCTGACGAAAGTATTAATTTCGATGCTGCACGGCGGTTTGACGCGCTTGCTCCATCCCGGCTCGAAACTGATCCTCTCCGGGATCCTTGCCGATCAAACCGGGCAGATCCTCGAAGCCACGCATGCTCAAGGGCTTGATCTGCTCGAGGTTCGAGGCGAGAAAGATTGGCGCGCGATGGTCTTTGAGAAAAATAAAGCTGCCCCTCGAGGAGGCAGCTCGAATTCTATGGATGATTCCGGAGGTTAGGCCAGGACTAGCTTTCGCTGCGTGATGCCGTCTGTTTTCGATAGCGGTAGGTAATTCTGCCGCGCGAAAGATCGTACGGAGAGAGCTCCACCCGCACACGATCCCCTAACAGGATGCGAATGTAATAGCGTCTCATTTTTCCGGAAAGGTACGCGAGCACCTCGTGCTCGTTGTCGAGCTCGACCCGGAACTGGGTTCCGGGCAGCGCCTCCACGACGGTACCTTCCATGACAATTTTTTCCTCTTTATTGGCCATCCAACCCTCCGGACCAAGACATCAACCATAGGTTGATGTCGTTCGAAACAATTAACCGCGCGATTAGTCTTTATTCTGGCGTCGCTTCAACCTTCGTATGGCTTTCTTACGCTGGATCCGACGCAGTTCACTCTTGGAAACAAACCAGCGTTTACGCCGGACGGTGCTTAAAACACCGCTCTTGGCGACTTTCTTGCGAAAGCGCTTAAGCAGCTGTTCCTGCGATTCATTTGGTCGCAATTTTACTGTCGGCATGTAATCTCACCTCCTTCCGCACGAGCAAGGTGCTTTGATGATATTCATCGCACAAGCTCGAGATCGAGCCTTTCATGCTCAGGATCAAAATCGATGACCTTCACGTCAACCCGGTCACCGGGATTCGGCAGTTCATCGATCTCCTGGAGTTTCAGCAAGCCCTCCAGGTTTTCAGCAATACGGATAAATGCGCCCGATGAGGTCAACACTGTAACCTGACCTTCGAGCTGCTGGCCGGCTTCGTATGTTCCTACGGCTGCTTCCCACGGACTGGGCTGCAGCTGCTTGATGCTCAACCCGATCCGACAACTTTCCTGATCAAGATAAATCACCAGCGTCTCAACTTGATCCCCTACCTGGACGATATCCGCAGGATTTTCAACGCGTGTCCAGGCCATTTCAGAGATGTGGACCAGCCCGTCCGCGCCGCCCACATCGACAAAGGCTCCGAATTCGCGCAGGTTCGTTACCACGCCCTGCAAAACCTGGCCTTCTTTGAGCTCGGCGATGATGTCCGCCTTTTGCTCCCCACGCCACTGACGGATTGCCTTGCGCTCCGAGAAGATCAAACGCTGACGCTGGGGGTCGACCTCGATTATTTTCATCGGGATCTGCTTCCCAACCATGCTCTGGAGCCATTCAGGCCGCTCTTCTGCGTTCAAGCCACGCGGCATGGCGGTGAGATGTGAGGCCGGCATGAAACCGGATATTCGGCCAAACGGGATGATTAAACCACCCTGGTTGAACGCCGCCGGTTCCGCCTCAAATATCTCGTCAGCTTCCATCCTTCGATGGGCTTCGATCCAGTCCGAGCTTTCTCTGGCCTGAGCAACCGATACAACCAGATTGCCATCCCTATCCAGAGGGTCGACGACCATCACCGAGACTTCATCGCCCGGTGCAACTTGCCACCCATCGGCGAACAGTTTGTCAAGGTCCGAGCGGGGCACAACACCATCGCGCTTTAGACCCAGATCAACGATCAGACCACCCGAATCTGCAGCCAGGACATAGCCCTGAAGGAGATGTCCCCGTTCGGGCATACTCAGCGGTTCTTCGCTTGCGAGCAGCGCTTCCAGATCTTCCCCCGAGTCACTCATCACCGGTCCCCGGCACAAAAAATCCTGGCCGCCACATTCACAGGCCGACCAGGCTCTCTAAGATATCCGACGATATGCTCATGTATCGGATCTACCCGTTTCGGCGCGCTCCTCTACTAAAGAAAATTCGCACGAACAGCCTGGATTGCACACCTACGAACGCAGGATCATTATACTTAGCGGGAAATTCGTTGTCAATCGAGGCAATCGAAGCGGTCGGGCAGGCGCGCCGAGCCGGTTTCACTCAGGCTCGTCTAACAGCACCCGATCAGGGCCCTGATCCACTTCCCATGGAAAAACAATATAGGCATCCGTCAATGCGGCATAGTAATCCGGCCGGAGCTTCCCGAAGAGATTTCGATAAGGATTGTAATGCAGCACACATGTGTAGGGAAACCCGCCTGCGCCAGCCACACGGCTGCGCACGGCTGTGATCGTGCGCCCGGACCCCCAGACGTCGTCCACGATCAGCAGGTTGCGATCGGTCAGCTGATCGTCTTCCGGGAACTGGATGAATTTCGGCCAGGCGATCAACTTGGACTGGTCGCGTTGAGCCTCGAACGGGAAATCAACTGCCGCGGTCAACACATCCTCGACGTCGAGCGCCTCGCAGAGCAAGCCCCCGGGGATAATCCCGCCGCGCGTGATGATCACCATCGCGTCGAATTCAGTATGAAATTGAGGGATGAGGTGATCAATCAGTTTCCCAACCTCATCCCATGTGATCAATTCTTTTCGCTGTGGCATGATACCTACCGCTGATGAAATTCTCAGCCGGAAATCATAGCATGCCCAGCTTGGATATACAAATCACGCTCAGGTCCACGGCAGCTGGCTGGCGTGTCGTCCGACTCCGGTCAGGTGTATCAACCGCAGGACTGCCTAGAGCCCCTTGATCAGCTCGGTAAACTCCTCCCACTCCTCCTGGAAAAAATGGACCGTAACGGTCCCCAGCTCCAGGTGGTAGGTTATCTCACCATCGGGTTCATTCGCTTTCCATAGGATGAAATTCGACGTTTCTGCGATCGTTTCGGTGTTCATCTCATCTGCTTGCGTCATCGTGTAAATCCTCCTGTTTATCGTATCGATCCAGTTCCGCCAACACATCGTGAAGGACGGATATGCTCTCCCCAGCGTGTTTCTGGCCGTCGAATGGCTCCAGCCGGTAGCGCCGGTGATAGGCGTCTGCCACAAAATCATTCACCCCGACGATCTTTTCCACCGCCTCGCGGATCTGCCTGCGCTCCTGCTCTGTCCACCTGAGCGCCTCCTTCACCCAGAAGATGCGGTAAGAATACGTCGGCGAGACACCTTTGCTGGCCGGATCGTGCCGCCATCGTCTCAAAGTCTCTTTCAGCGAATCGAAGATTGTCATCGGAACTTCAGGTAGGCTACCATTTCGAGATCTTCCACGGTCTGCGGGTCTACGTTCGCGTCCTGCAGGACACGGAGAAACGACAGCGGCGCAAACCAGCGCATACCAGTTAGATCCAGCATACTACAGAGTCGTCGTAAATCCATGAAGAATGCCGCCAGATCTTCAGTCTCCACGCAGAGACCCGCCAGCACCGCGATGGCCTGACCGTCCCACTCGTCGTGATCGAGCACCGTGAAAGCCCGTTCGTCCCGCCAGCACCATACTGCCTGAGGTTGCAATCTTTCCGGGGTAATTTCTGGATAGGTCCAATCGGCTTCCATCCTGCCGTCCAGACCGTGGCTTTCCGCCCAGCTGGCGAGCCGCTTTGTGGCTTTCGCGCCATCTTCGCGGCGCTGGAAATCATGGGCGCCGCCAGCTGCCTCCCAGCGCAGCATCTGCACCCTGAAACGCTCGGTAAACTGCGTGGCCCTGGCCAGCGCGTGAACCGCAGTATGGTCACGATGAGTTAAAAAGCCAATCGATTTTCCCCGAGCGTTTTCCCAGACCTTTAACAGATGCCTCTGGATCTTCCCGGCGACTCCTCTCCCCCGGTAACCTGCCGCGACTCGCAAACCCTCTAACCAGAACTCCCCCCCTCCCAAATCTGCAATCCTGCCGGTGCCGATCGGTTCGCCATTGACCTCGGCGACAACCAGCTGCCCCTGAGGATCTCCGAGCCATTCACTCCACACAGAGGGAAGATAATCGCCTCCCTCCCAGACCTCCTGCAGGAAGGCAAACACCGGCCCGGTATCGCCGGGTCGCGCGGGTCGGATGAGGATCTTCGATTCCACCGAGGACATCACGTCCAGCCAGCCGGCCCTCTCCAACCAGTCCAGCGCCGCCCGAGGAACGATCGTGGACCCCCATGCTGGCGTTTAACACGGACGTCGATGGGCGGATCCCAGGCTGAGAGATCGAAAACCCAGCGAACGGAGATGAGATTTTGCCAGCTGATGCCTTCAAGCATACCGGGGGAACCCACCATTGATCGCGGGCTGATAACGATCGAAGCCTGCAGCAGATAAAGTGCAATCAGAAGAGGGGCCACCGCACAGAAGATCAACATGGTGAAGAGGTTGTGAAGGCACAAGAGAATTCGGTCTGAACGGTCAACGGTGCGATTGCAGAGACAACGCTCGTCGTCGTGCTCCAATTCGGAGAGCCGGATCAACTCCACTCACTAGTCCTCCACACTGTTCTCGGCCATCTTCTTCAGGCGATCCCACACATTCGCTGCAGTCTCTCCGATCTTTGTGAGATTTGCCCTGCTGCGCGGCTGAGAGGCCTCGACCGAAGGGCCAGGGCGTGCGTCAACGTCGACGACTTTGCTGTAGATGTACCCAAAAAATAACCGCAGCGTAGCCAGGATGGGGGAGGCCAGCAGGATACCAAAGAACCCTCCCAGGGCGCCCCCCGCGATGATCGCAAGGAAGACCGCCAGAGGATGCAAGTTCAAGTTTCCACCCATGATGCGCGGCACCAGGATCGTATTCTCAACCTGCTGAATCAAGGTGAGGATGCCGAGGATCAAGAGCGAAAACGCGACCGGCGTCAACCCCCACGGGTTCGCAGGCTGTGCCAGCGCGATCAGCGCGCCGATAATCGCCGAGATGATCGGGCCGAACATCGGCACCATCTCAAGCAAGCCCCCGATCAGCCCCATAACCAATGGGAAATCAAGCCCAGCGATGCTCATCGTGATAAAAACCGCCAGCCCGATGATCAGCGCCAGGATGATGTACCCGCGCAAGAACGCGCGCCAGATTTGGTTGCTCTCTTCAAGCAAAAAGTCGAAATCTTCCCGGTAGGTCTCCGGAACCAGACGGACAAGAGCGGGACGCAATTTCTTGAAATCGAGCAGCAAGTAAAACGTGATCACCATATCCAGGAAAAACGTTGTGATCACCGAGGCAGCCGCGATGGCGACAGAGCCCACCAACGAACCGGCCTGGGAGAGCAGCGGGCTGATCGACGAAACCAGGTCAGAAATCAGCGGTTCGATGCTGATCCCTGACGTATCAAAATCCCAGGGTCCGATCGAAAATTGAAGATCGCCAATCATTTCGAGCCGGGATGGGATGTCAACGGTGATATCGGAGAAAAGGGCAGCCAGATCGACGATCCGCTGTGAGAAAGCATAGCCGATCCCGGTCGTCGCACCGAGAATCACGGCGATGAAGATCAGCATGACGACAATGGTCGCGATAACACGTGGGAAACGCGCCTTTTGAACCAGCCAACTGACGATTGGATCGAGCATGTAGGCGATAAGAAAAGCGATGACAACCGACACAACCAGATTGCGGAGCACATAGGCCAGGACCATCACGATCAGCGTCACGAGCACGCCGACGACGAGCCGGGTACCTGGCTGCCAGGGGGGTGAGGAGATATCTTCTGGTCTTACGGGTTCAGCCATTGCTTCCCCTGTCCATCTGTTCTGCCTGGAATACTTAGATTGTATCGAAAGCGGTCCCTGCCGACAAACGACTCGCGGAAACCAAAAAGCCACCTCTTCGTTGTTGAGGTGGCTTTTATTTCTGGTTCTGCGCAGAATCGCTAAGTCCGGCTAGCTGCGCCTTGGGCCCCGGTTTCGACCACCCCCGCGGCTGCTCTTCGGTTTGCGATCGCGTTCCTGCGCCTCTTCGACCGACCAGCCTTCAAGCACGGCCTGGCGTGATAGGCGGACTTTGCCCTGCGAATCGATATTCGTCACCATGACGGTGATCTCATCGCCAACCTTGGCCACATCCTCAACGCTCTTCACATGTTCCGTGTCAAGCTGGGAGATGTGCACCAGTCCATCCGTGCCAGGCAAGACTTCGACGAACGCACCGAAGTCCGTCGTACGAACCACCTTCCCGGTGTAGATACGGCCAACGACGGCCTCTTCAGTCAGGCTCTCGACCATATTGCGGGCCTGCTCAGCACCTTCTTTGTTCGTCGCTGCGATGAAGACTGTGCCGTCATCCTGGATATCGATGCGGGTGTTGGTCTCCTCCTGGAGACTGCGGATGACCTTTCCACCGGGTCCGATCACTGCGCCGATCTTTTCGGGATCGATCTTGATCACGGTCATGCGCGGGGCATGCTCTTTCAGATCAGGACGCGGCTGCTCGATCGCGGTTTGCATGCGGTCGAGGATATGCAGGCGGGCGTCCTTTGCCTGTGCCAGCGCGATCGACATGATCTCAGGTGTGATGCCTTTGATCTTGACATCCATCTGCAGTGCAGTCACGCCATTGCGTGTTCCCGCAACCTTGAAGTCCATATCGCCCAGGTGATCTTCGAGACCCTGGATGTCAGTGAGGACGATGTACTTATCTCCCCGTTTAACCAGCCCCATGGCGATCCCGGCGACCGGGGCACTGATCGGCACACCGGTGTCCATCAGGGCAAGCGTGGAGCCGCAAACGGATGCCATCGAGGTTGACCCATTGGAGGAGAGCACTTCAGAGACGAGCCGCATCGTGTAAGGGAATTCGTCTTCCGGCGGCAGCACGGGCATCAACGCGCGCTCTGCCAGCGCGCCGTGCCCGATCTCACGTCGCGAGGCGCCGAAAAGCGGGCGAACCTCACCAACCGAGAACGGCGGGAAATTGTAGTGATGCATGTAGCGCTTTTCATCACGCGGCGACAAACCATCCAATTCCTGTCGTTCGCGCGGCGTGCCCAGCGTCGCCAGCGTGAGCACCTGGGTTTGACCACGCGTGAAGAGTCCTGAGCCATGCGCACGCGGGCTGATATCGACTTCGCCTGTGATTTCGCGGACATCCTGCGGTCCCCGACCATCAGGACGTTTCTGCTTTTCGATGATCTGGGCTCGAACGGATTCTTTGTGGATATCCTCGAAGGATTCACGCAGGGCGCCATCATCCAGGCCATCTTCGCCGCCCAACGCTTCGAGCAGTTGGGCACGAAGTTCGTTGATCGCCTGATCCTGCGCTGACTTCTCGAGCGGCTCCTCGACAATCTTATCGACCTTGTCTCCGAGCCAGGTTTTCACTTGAGCGCGGATATCATCATCCAGTTTGATGGATGCATATTCACGCTTCTCCTTGCCTACCGCGCTGCGCATCTGTTCCTGGAGTTCGACGAGCGGCCGGATGACCTTATGGCCTTCTTCAATCGCGCGGACGATAACATCCTCACCGACCTCATCGGATCCACTCTCGACCATCAGGAGCGCATCGTCCGTGCCGGCAATCCTCAGATCCAGGTCGGAACGCTCGGTGACCTGGTATGTCGGGTTGAAGACGAAATTGCCGTTTTCCCGGGCGACGCGCACCGCACCGACGGGCCCGTCAAAGGGCACATCAGAGATCGTCAACGCTGCGGAGGCGCCAAGGATCGCCAGCAGATCGAGCTGGGTCTCAGCGTCCGAGGAGAGTGCATAGATGATCACCTGGACATCGTTCCGCAGGTCTTTGGGGAACAGCGGGCGGATCGAACGATCCACCAGGCGGGCGATCAGGGTCGCCGCTTCGCTGGGACGCCCCTCGCGCCGGAAGAACGAGCCGGGGATCCGTCCGCCGGCATACAACCGTTCTTCGTAGTCAACCCGCAAGGGAAAGAAGTTAATCCCCGGACGGGTCTCGGAGCTCATTGTCGCCGTCGCCATGAGCACCGTTTCGCCCTGGCGCACGGTCACTGCACCGCCAGCCTGCATGGCAAGCTTGCCGGTTGAGATGGAAACTTCTTTTCCATCTAAATCGAGTCTGAAGGTTTGTTCTTTAAACATCAAAATCCCTCCCGCACCGTGGAACGTGTGGGTCAGGGACTGGAGAGGGACCGTCAGCGCTTCGACAAGCTGCTGATGGGCTTTCTCCAATACCTAACCCGACAGAAACGGCCAGGTGCTTCCTATAAGATTGGTTCTATGCAGGCTGTTTATTCCAGCCTGCTTCAATTCAAAAGCAAGACGAGCAAGTGTTTGCCTGCCCACCTGCTCGTTGTTCCTCGTTCATTTGCGTCGAATACCCAGGGTATTGGTTAGCTCCAGGTATGAAGCTGCATCTTGATTCTTGATGTAATTCAGCAGTTTTCTGCGCCGTCCGACCATCTTGAGCAGTCCGCGGCGAGATGATTCATCGTGCTTATGCTGCCGCAGATGGTCCGTAAGCTGCTCGATGCGACGCGAGAGTATAGCAACCTGAACTTCCGGCGAGCCGGTGTCACCATCATGACGATGGAATTCACCGATAACCTCTGTCTTTTCTTCTTTTGTCAATCCCATGACTTCTGCTCCTCTGCAGGTCACCCAACGCGTAGTCTACTGCACACAGAAACCGCACGTCGGTCTAGTCAATTTCCAGCTATTATACCAGATGGGAAAGGCTATCCAGATCATAAAGCCTGGCGAAGCTGTGCTTGAAAGGGTGCAGGAAATGCATCCAGAGCCGCACGTACAAGACGCGCCGCTCGGTGATCATCCGGGGATAGCTCATCAAGCAGGAAAGCGGTCGTCTCTGCCGGGGACCGTTCTGCAAGCGCTTCCATGAGCGACAGGAGCGATTGCTGCTGAAACCCGCGCACAGTCGACGGCAGCCCGACGAGGGCGTTAAAGATCGACGGCAGATTATCGAAAGAATTCTCTTCAATAAGGCGCTGAAGCGCCATCAGTCCGAAGGCGCGCGTCGCTTCATTTGCAAGCCAGTTTACGGCGCTTGCGTACACCTTTTCGGGCTCAGATTCACGCCAGGAGCGCAAACCTTCTGCCGCCAGTGCCTGCAGGACGAGCGGATCGTCACATCCGGCAGCCCATCTTCCCGCCGTTTCAAGCGTCGACTCGGCCGGAGCTTCGCTGAGCAAACAAATGCTAACCTGCCGCATCTCGCGCAGCCCCGAAGCCCATAGCCGCTCCGCCGCATCAAGCCAGCGATCCCCCTCACGCTGGCCGCGCTGGTGAATCTTGGTGCATAAGGCGCGCAGTACTGCAGCAGGAACGTGCAACAGATCTGCCGACTCCTGCGTGGCGGTTGCCGCTGTCGAGCGCTTCGTCCGATCGGCATAAAAGCTCAGGAGCGCATGGATCTCCCCGGGAAACGCATCCGTATCCAGCGGGCGATCAAAGATCGTCTGAATTTTCTTGTCGAGCACAGATGGGTTTATCGCCGGCATGGTGGCATCGATCCGTCCTGGCCGATCTAAGATTTAAGCCTGCGCTCTGCAGCCTGCCGCACAGGGTCGAGCCAGACAGACTCCAGACGCTCAGCCCAGGTCTCTAAGAGTGGTTCCGGGGTCACCGCGAGCAGATCGATCCATTCTTGAACGAAGCGCCACATCAAGGTATGGTCCCATAAGGTTGACCAATCTTCCTGATCCCAGGTCATCCCGGTCATTTCAGCGATCCTCCTCCGATATCGTTCGACGAGCTCATCCGGATCGATCGGGAGCGCTTCAAACCACCACAGGCTTTTATAGACAAATGCGAGTAGATCCATCACCCCCGGTCCCACCCCGGCCAGCTGCCAGTCGTAGACCAGCTGTCTTCCATCTGCGGTGGCCGCGATGTTGCCGGGCCAATAATCCCCGTGCAGCAAGGTGTGGGTCTCACGCTGGAGGGGTTCGACAATGCGATCGGCTGAACTAATTAATCGTTCCAACAATTCCATGCGATCGACCTGATCGGCAAACGCTGCGGGTCTCCCCGATTCGCGAATGCGCTCCAGGCCTTGGTAAGCGGCGGTTCGATGCACATCGAAGTCGGCGGTAAGTGGATGGCTCAACCAGGGAAACGTCCCCAGATCCACATCCAGTGACCAGAAGCGATCGTGCAGCGACGAAAGCTGATCGATCGCTTCCCGGTAATCGTCTGCCCCCCACGCCGAGGGGTCTTTAACCTGTTCGATCAACTCAAGGATCAACCAATCACCGAGCGGAGAGCCGACCAGCATCCGGGGCGTCCTAATCGGGAGGTGCTCGGCGAGTGATTCGTAGAGACCCACTTCCCGTTTACCTGCACCGGCCAGACCAGTGCGCGTGGTCCCCTGTGGTTCCTTCACGACGAGTTCACACGAATGTCTGCTTCCACTGCGCATGAAATCAACCTTGATAGCGCGCACACGGCCAATCGATGGCCGCCTGTCCGGAAGCCCGATCAGCTCTATCCCCTCCACATTCAATGACGTATCGTTGAAATGACGGCGCAGGCCGAAGGTCACCTCTGACAGGCCAAATGGCCAGGACCATTCTGCGGACGTGATGGCAAACGGGTTTTCTTGAGCATCTTCCATGATCCCACCGCTCATTGACAATATGTCGCACCCGGCGTTAATCTCGTCTCATTGTAATCGACCGAGACCGCATGCCGCTGCGTCTCTCTCACCATTCGACCAGGCGCTCAGGGTAAACATTCACGACGCAGGTATCACCAACCTGCGTCTCCGATCGCTCCAGATTCCTGTGAATGTGGGTATGACCGTGTATGAAATAGCGCGGCCGGGCGAGACGGATGACGCCGTGAAAGGCTTTGAAGCCGATATGCGCGGGGTCCCGGGCATCCTGCACACCGAAAGGAGATGCGTGGGCGATGAAAAGATCGACCCCCCTGCCGCGGGTCAGACGGCGAATCAGCATGCGCGGCAGCATCATAAGCACGCGCTGGTACATCTGACGCTGTGTGTACTGGTGCAGTCCAGGGGGTTTGTAGCGGATACTGCCCCCGGCGCCGGCGATCAACAGACTTTCGTGCCTGGCGAAAGCCCCATCTACAGATTGCCCTCCAGGCACGTGATAATCATCAGGGTCGTGATTGCCCGGAACGTAGAACAAAGGTCTATCCAGGAGTGAAACCACATACTCCAGGTAATCGCGCGGTAAATCTCCACAACCGGCGATGAAATCGACGTCGCCGAAACGCTCTTTTACCGCCGGGCTGTAGACGTACGGGACGGTCTGATCGCTCAGTGCAAGCACCCTCCTGCGGTTACCACGAGCGATCATAATTGGACTTCAACTTCGAAAGAGCGGCTTCTTCGAGATCGATCGACAGGACGCTTGCGAGCTGCAGCGTATACAGGAAGACATCGGCCAGTTCCCCCTGCAAAGCTTCAACATCCACTAGAGAAGGATCCCATTGGAAGTGTTCGAGCACCTCGCCCGCCTCCAGAATGAGTGATTTCGCAAGGTTTTCAGCCGTCTGCGGCCTGGGCGAATCCGGCGCGTACCAGCCCTTCGCCTCGACGAAGCGATTCATTTCCGAGGTGAGTTCATCGATGTCCATGCTATTTCCTCAGTCCCCATCAGTCTCCCGAATTTCATATCCCACGCCAATCAATCGATTGCACCTTGGCGATAGGGGCGACCGGCCGGTCGCCCCTACGGATTGCTACAGATCGGCCGGGAGGACAAGATCATCAGGCATCAATTATAAATCGCCTATCATCTGAAGATGAAAAAATCTCCAGCACATAAGCTGCGCTGGAGATTCGGTTCCATCAGGGATCTTGATGTCAGGCGGATTGTGCAACCTTGCCGGAAACGCCGGCTGCCGCCTGCAGCTCATCCAGCTTGGTCAGCTGTTCCCAGGGCAGATCCAGATCCTCCCGCCCGAAGTGCCCGTAGGAGGCAACCGAGCGGTAGATCGGCTGGCGCAGTTTCAGATCCCGGATGATCGCGCCGGGGCGCAGATCGAAGATCTCCTCCACGAGCTGGCTGATCTTCCCATCGGGAAGCTGCCCGGTGCCGAATGTCTCGACGAAAACGGAGAGCGGGTGTGAAACGCCAATCGCGTACGCCACCTGGATTTCACAGCTATCCGCTAAACCGGCTGCCACGATGTGCTTGGCCACCCAGCGGGCGGCGTAAGCGCCCGAGCGATCGACCTTCGTCGGGTCCTTACCGCTGAAGCACCCGCCGCCGTGACGGCCCATGCCGCCGTAGGTATCGACGATGATCTTGCGCCCGGTCACGCCCGAATCGCCGAGCGGTCCGCCGACGACGAAACGGCCAGTCGGGTTGACGTAGATCTTCAGGGCTTCATCGACCATGTCCGGGGGGAGCGAGGGGTTGATGACTTCCTCGATGATCGCTTCACGGATCGTGTCGTTGTCAACTTCCGGCGCATGCTGCGTGCTGATCAGCACGGTATCCACGCGGTTGGGTTTGCCGTAGTTGTACTCGACGGTGACCTGTGATTTCCCATCAGGCCACACCCAGGGCAGGATGCCCTGCTTGCGCACTTCGGCAAGACGGCGAGTGAGCCGGTGGGCGAGGTGGATCGGCATCGGCATGAGCGTTTCGGTTTCGTTGGTGGCGTAACCGAACATCATGCCCTGGTCGCCGGCGCCGAGCGTCTCGACTTCTTCATCGCTCACATCGTTTTCTTCACGCGTCTCGAGCGACTGGTTCACGCCCTGGGCGATGTCGCCGCTCTGTTTGGCGATGGCGACCTGCACACCGCAGGTTCTACCATCAAATCCTTTTTCGCTGCTGTCGTAGCCGATCTCGTTGATCACACTGCGTGCCAGCTCGTCGTAATCGAACTGTGCCTTCGTCGTGATCTCGCCCATCAGCAGCACAAAGCCGGTCTTGGTGGCGACTTCGCAGGCGACGCGCGATTTGGGATCCTGCTCCAGGCAGGCGTCGAGCACCGCGTCGGAAAGCTGGTCGCAGAGCTTATCGGGGTGGCCTTCGGTGACCGATTCGGAAGTGAAGACTGTTTTTGGTGACGTGCGAAACGTCAGGCTCATAGTGACCTCCAGTATGAAAATGCCCCTTCAAATGTGAGAAGGGGCACCAAAATACATCGTGGCCACCCTCTCATCTTCCAGCAATCCGTTCTGGCGGAATTGGCACCACATCCCAACGGGCAGGTTGCCGAGGCTTCACAGGGCCGGTCCCTCCACCTCTCTGGATAAGAGCGCCTAGGGGCGATTTAACTTATAGGCCGGTATGATATCACGGGGTGAGGGATGCGTCAAAGGGGTAGTGATCAGGGATTTGGGATCAGGGCACTCGCGAAGGCCGTCCCCACGGTCTCCAGGGGCGAATCGGTATGGTCACCCAAAATGTGGAGTCCGAAGGCAAGCCTTCGGTGCCGGCGACAGCTGGCAGACGATAAAGCCCGATTGCCTACCTAACCTAATCCCTGATTTCCCAATCCCGAATCCCTTGCCCCGGTACCATTGCCCCCTTGACAGATTCACCTATTCCAGAAAGACTATGGGCATGTCTCAGAGACCCAACGGATCTCGTTCTTTTGCCGCAGGCAATCATTCGATCAGGGTTGGTATATCGAAACATTCATGCGAAATCTCAAGAGGTCCTTTCCACTGATTAAGAACTGGACGGCCATCCGCTTCAACGTCAGGAAGGCGTTGTTTATCGGTGCAGCGGTGATCGTTGCGGGGGCCATCCCGCTCCTGGTCCAGTCTGCACCGCCCACCAACATCGAAGGCAGCGTGACGGACGCACAGACCGGCGCACCGGTGGCGGGGGCGCGCGTCGAGGTCATCGAGCTCGGGCTGAGCACGACGACGGGAGGCGACGGCTCCTTCGGATGGCATGGCCTTTCACCGGCGCAGACAGTTACCGAACTCACCGTCCGGATCAGTGCGAGCGGTTATGGAGAGTGGCGCCTGGAGGGCGCCCGTTTGCTCGTCGAGGAGACGCTCATCCTGGAAGCCGGATTGAAAGATGAGCCGGTGACGATAATCGTGCCGCCCCCTTCGAACGAACGGCCGGCGGGTTTTGCAGCCGAATCGGACGTCATCAGCATGCTCCAGGCTCTGGGCGGTGCGGAGGACATCCCCATCCCGGAGACGATACGGGTGCGGGTTACCGGCTATGCCTACTGCGACCTCGAGCGGCCGTACACGGTGGAAATGATCGATTTCAAGGACTACGTCAAGCATGTGCTCCCGAATGAGTGGGTTTCCTCCTGGCCGTGGGAGTCGCTCCGCTCGGGAGCGATGGCAGTCAAGATGTACGCCTGGTACTGGATCGCACAGGGCGGCAAATGGGACGACGCCGACGTTTATGACAGCACCTGCGACCAGGTCTACAACCCGGCGGTCTCCTACGCCAGCACCAACCAGGCGGTCGATGACACCTGGAACTGGCGCCTGACGCGCAATGATACACTGATCCAGACGCAATATCGCGCCTACGTAAGCCAGTGCGGCAGCAGCGACTGCATGGGGCAGTATGAATCGCGCGACATGGCGTTGAATGGCTGGACCTGGGATGAGATCCTCTTTCATTTCTATGAGAATACGCAGCTAAGCACGATCTGGGACCCTCCCGGCGGTTTCTCGCTACGCTTCGATGGCGTGTACAACGATACGGAGAACCGGGTTGTGATCGCCGTCGACGATCCGGCGACATCCGATCCCGGCCCGCCGGTCGACATCGGCGCCGGCGATTTCACGATCGAATGGTGGCTGAAAGCCACACCTGGCGAGAACGCCGCGCCGGCGGTGACGTGCGGCGAGAATCAGGATTGGCTGTTCGGAAACATGATCCTCGATCGTGATCGCTTCGAGCAGGACCGCAAATACGGCGTATCGATGGCGAACGGCCGGGTCGTGTTTGGTGCATCCGGTGACGGGACGGGGGATCTCACCCTCTGCGGCGTCTCGAGCATCGCCGATGGCGATTGGCACCACATTGCCGTGCAGCGCAGGTTTACAGACGGCTATCTGTGGTTGTTCGTGGATGGCATCCTGGAAGCTGAGGCGGATGGTCCGGATGGCGACATCTCCTATCCGGATGATTATGACCCGCCGAGCATGTGTGGGCCGGCGGGGACCGCCGATTGCGCCAATTACGACCCGCTGCTGACGATCGGCGCCGAGAAGCACCGCCGGGCGGAGAGCAGCCCTTCGTTCAACGGCTGGCTGGACGAATTCCGCTTCTCGAACATGCTGCGCTACAGTGCTGACTTCACGCCGCCGGTTGACCCCTTTGTGACCGATCCAGACACCCTTGCGCTGTACAACTTGAACGAGGGCTATGGCAACCTGATCCGCGATACCTCCGGCGCTGCCGGTGGTCCCAGCGACGGCAATCGGATATACGGCGGCGCGATCAACGGCCCCGAGTGGAGCCTGGATACCGTCTGGTACGTTCCCCCGCCGACGCCGACCCAGACGGCGACTGCAACAGCTACGGTAACAGCGACTGCTACGCCGACGAACACGCCCGTCACGCCTACAGCCACGCCCACTCCCGTCTTCGCCGATGTGCCTCACGACCACTGGGCTTACGAGCAGATCAACGCTCTCTTCGACGCCGGCTACGTCGCTGGCTGCTCGGCCGAGCCACGCCTCTACTGTCCGGACAATATCCTGAACCGCGCTGAATCCTCCGTATTTGTCCTGCGCGGGCAGTATGGCAACATCCCAGACCCGCCCTATCCGCCGCCAGAAACGGCCACTTTCACCGACGTCGCAAGCGCTTTTTGGGGTTACGGCTGGATCGAGTCCCTCTGGGCTGACGGTTTCACGGCTGGATGCAATACCGATCCACTGATGTATTGCCCTGATAATCAACACACCCGGGCTGAAGGATCGGTCTTCTTCCTACGAGTCAAGAACGGCGTTGATTACCAACCGCCAGCTCCAACAGGCCTATTGACTGATGTGGATCCAGAAGCATGGTACGCTGGCTGGGTGGAAGCGGCTTACAACGAAGAAATTCTCCCACCCTGCTCTGAGGATCCGCTGGCTTTCTGCCCCGAGGATCTGCTGGACCGTGCCTGGGCGGCCTACATGATGGTGCGGGCCAAGGGTGGTTTGCCGCTGCCTTAGGGCCGCTCCTCACCTCGATTGGTATAGATTTTGCATCTCAGGATTGGAGGCTTTGCCTTCGGATTCAGGGGACCAATGGACGATTGTCTGAAACCGACGCAGCGCATACGATGATAATTCGAGCAGGACTACAGCCGTAGAAACGCGTGATGCAGTTGAAGAATCGCAAGAAGAACACCGCCATAACCACCGGAGCCGGCACCCAACGCAGGTTCTGGATCGCATTAATCGCCGCGACTCTGCTGGTTGGCGGCTTGTTCGCCTACCAACTGAATCACCCGCATCCGGCCTTTGCACACCTGGTTTTTCCCACCCAGGCCACAATGACAGCCGCCGACGGCTCCGAAAGCGTCCCTTTCCAGACCTCGCCACCTTCTATCTCCGATGGGCAATTTGTGTGGGGACCCAATGTTGGAAATTTCTCTATCGAATCGTTCCTGGGGAAACGAAATTCATCGCTTAAACCCTATGCCGAAGTCATCGAAGCATGGGCAAGGTATTACACTATCAACCCGCGCGTGCTGCTTGCTGCCTTAGAACTGAATTATTCGCTAATTTCGGAAACGAATCCTGATCTGGACCAGGAAACGATCTACGCTTTGATAGAGGAAAGTGCCGCCGACCTCTCGTTAGCGTTCTATGAGCATCTCTATACCCTGGGGAATCGCGGTAAAGGAAATCTTCAGGCGCTTGCCAGAGGTGGTCAGAGCTTCGAATTCGAGGACGGCACGCAGGTAGAGATCACCTGGAGCCCTTCTTCAGGCAGTTATGCTGTGGCTGCGCTGCACGCCAAAGGTAACCTTAAGGGTAATGTTCCTGAGGTTCAGGCTCTGGGTGGCGCTGAGGATTTTGAGGCCATCTTCGGATACTTCTTCCCAGATACCGACCCGCTTGATGACTCAAACAATCTCGAACCGGATACCCTGCCCCCGGATGATTATTTTCAATTTCCATTTCCGCTGGGGGCGAGCTGGAGGTTCTCAGGCGCCCACAGTTGGTCCGGCGGTGGCAGCTATCCGGACCGCTCCTCGATGGATTTCTCAATCACCTGGAGCAACTACCCCGATCCCCCCTATAAGAACACCGTCGCGGCCGCGCCAGGCGAGGCCTACATCCGGGCGCCCAACTCGTACTACTCAACGATCCCCTGCTGGGTCGAAATCGACCACGGCGGCGGCTGGAAAACGCACTACTACCACCTCGTAAACCTGGGCGCCAGCGGAGAGGTCGGCTCGAAGAGCCAGAATCAGTTGATTGGCGGGATCGGCGAAGAGATCTGCAACGGCGGCTTCGCCACAGGTCCGCACGTTCATTTCGCCCTTTTCTACAACGGCGCACCCTATGACCTGGAAGGCTTGAAGTTGTCCGGCTGGACCGTTCACGAAGGACCCAGGGATGAGAATGCCTACAACACCGGTTCGATCGAGCGTGATGGTACTGTGCTGGAGCCCTGGGATTTCGTGACGAATGACTACAATCTTTACTACGGGGATGGTCTCGACCGCAGCCTGCGGTTCAACGGCGGCGCGTCGAGCGCCGTCGACCGGCTGAAAATTCCGATTGACGACCCTAACCGGACCAATCCCGGACCCCCCATGGATATCGGATTCCATGATTTCGTCGTCGAATGGTGGATGAAAGCAGATCCCGGGGATAACAACGCGCCCGGGATCACATGCGGATCGAATTCCAATTGGAAATCTGGAAATTTAATCTTCGACCGCAGCCGCTCCACGGGTACGCATGAATGGGGCGTTTCGTTGGTCGATGGATATATCGCGTTTGGCGTGACCAACGGCTCCGGTTCCAAGCAAACAATCTGCAGTTCCAGGGCAGTTGACGACGGCGAATGGCATCACATCGCCGTGCAGCGAAATCGCTGGGATAACAGCCAGGGCGCATATTTCGATGGACAGCTCTGGTTATTCGTCGACGGAATCCTCCAGGAATCTGTCGTTGGACCGATTGGCGATATCAGCTATCCAGACAGCGCGCCCATTGGGACATCATGCAGTACGGGAAACTGTATTGATGATTCTTATCTAGTCATCGGTGGGGGCAAGAATGAGGCTGGCCTGCCCTTCAAAGGGTGGATAGATGATATCCGCACTTCGGGTTGGCTGCGCTACTTGGCGGATTTTCCACTTCCGACCGCCGTACACGTAGACGATGCCCTCACGATCGCATTGCATCGGTTGGACACCGGTCTTGGAAATGTGGTTTATGACACCGGAGGCTACGACAGCGGCACAAGCAACGGCTGGCTCTATCTCGGAGGTTCGCCTCCTGGTCCGGAGTGGTCGCTGCTCTCCCCGTTCTCGACGGCTGAGCCGACGCCGACACCGACGCCTACGACCACGCCAACAGCGACGCCAACGAACACACCTGTGACACCCACACCCACAGCCACGCCGACACCCATCTTCGCCGATGTTCCTTACGGCCACTGGGCTTACGCCTACATCAACGCTCTCTTCGAAGCCGGCTATGTCGCCGGGTGCTCCACTGAGCCGCGCCTTTACTGCCCGGACAATATCCTCAACCGGGCCGAATCTTCGGTCTTCGTGCTTCGCGGCCAATATGGCAACATTCCTGATCCACCCTACCCCGCACCCGATACTCCTACCTTTACCGACGTGGCCACGGATTTCTGGGGCTATGGCTGGATCGAATCGCTCTGGACGGATGGCTTCACTGCCGGATGCAGCACGGACCCGCTCATGTACTGCCCGGACAACCAGCACACTCGCGCCGAAGGCTCGGTTTTCTTCCTGCGGGTGAAAAACGGGGCCAGTTACGAGCCCCCGCCGCCGGCCGGGTTGTTCGCCGATGTCGATCTGAACGCCTGGTATGCCGGGTGGGTTGAAGCGGCCTATAACGAAGGCATCCTGCCAGCCTGCAGCCTCGCGCCTCTGCAGTTCTGCCCCGAAGATCTGCTCGACCGATCCTGGGCTGCCTACATAATGGTGCACGCCAAGGGCGGCCTGCCGCTTGAGTGACCCGGCTTCGCCCTGATCGCTAGCTCTCCACACCGTCCTCAACCGAGTACAAGCGCAGCTCGATCAGCCCTTCGGCAGGGGCGGTGAGAACATCCTGGAGCGTGAAGTGCTGCTCCAACCAGGCCACTTCTGCGCTGAACAGGTAATCAGGCGCCTCGCTGGAGGTGACATACCAGACACGGGCAGATTCTCCCTGGAGACGGGTGAGCAAGAGTTCTACATCCCGATCAAGGCTGCCCGATGCCGGCAACCCCTGTGCATCGCGCTGCGGGATCTCATAGGGCAGCGCATACCAGGGGATGGGACGATCCCAGCGGTTCATCCACATCCTCCAGATGGGTGTCGAGTATGCATCGATAAGGATGACATCTTCCGGGCGGATCGACAGCGAGACGTAATCCATGACCTGCCGGGCGGCTCGCTCGTGACCCAGCCAGTATGGATCGCGCTTAAGGATCACCAGGTTCGGCAAGAGCGGAACAATCCACGCCGCGACCAGGATCGCCGCTCGCAGGCCAGCGCGGCCTGCCGGGCGACCACGTACGTATGTCCTGTGGCCGGCGGCGGCTACGTAAATCGCGATCGCCAGCGCTAGCAGCGGCACCAGCAGCGCCAGCGGCTGCTCAGAAAACACCCTTATCCACGCCGGCGAGGTGGGTGCTGCAGTCAGCATTCGAATTATCTGGTGGGGGATTAATAGGAACTTCGGAGACCAGGAGCTGCTGGCTGCGAACGGATCCAATCCTTGCGCTTGCCAGGCAAGATACTGTTCGACCCAGGGGACGAGCACACCGCTGAGCTGGATCAGGACACTCAGGCTTCCAAGGCTGACCAGCAGCAGTCTACCCCAGCTTCTCGAGAGCAGCCTGCGGATGCCACCTGCCACGAGCAGGAACAATCCCGGCAAAGCGGGAAGCATGTAGCGCAGCCCCCATCCGAAGGCTCCCGCCCAGCGCCCACCGTAAAAGAGCGCCTGGGCGAGCGAGAGCAATCCCAGGAAAATGACCGACACGATGGCGGTGATCTTTAGCGAGCCGCTCAGGTCGCGTAGCGCCGGGATGCACAACAACAGTACGGGTGAGAACAGCAAAATGCTCTTTGAAGGACTCAGAAACGGGCCAAGGAACGCGATGAGCGTGGCCAGATCGAGCGATTGTACGAAGTGAACGAGCAGCGAACGGTAGTAGCTCAGGCTGAAGCGCGCCAGCGAGCCCTCCGCCGGGACGAGCGTCAGTAGCCCGAGCAGGAGACCTGCAGCCAGGAACGCCACGATCAGCCGCTTTCCCAGCTCGCGCTTATCCTGCCTATTCGACCAGCTCTCTACGAACAGGCCGACCAGAATAGCCGGCACAAGCGTCAGCGCGCTGTTCTTAGCTAGAACCCCACCGAGCACTCCCACCACGACGAGCGCATACCCCCAGTACTGGCGGCGCGGCGAGGTCGAAAAACGCATTGCGAATCCCAGCAGCGCCAGGCTTACGAAGAACATGACGAGCGGGTCGCGGTAGTAAGTCATCGCGTACGGCCAGGCGATCGAGCCGAGCCCGAAGAACAGCGCTGCGAGCAGGCTCGGGCGACGGGCGATGCCGAGAGTAGAAGCAGCCAGATAGATCATCCCCGCCGTCAGCGCGGTGATGTAAATGTTCTGGAGCAAGTACGCCTGCGCCCCGCCCACCTTGAGGAACAAACCCAGCCGGTAAAACCCGGCGCCCAATACAGAATGCAGCGGTTCAATCTGAGTTGCCTGATCGCCGAGCTCTTCCAACGCCTGAACACGTGTATTTCCGAAAACCTGGGGTTCTTCGAGCCGACCCCGCAGCGCCAGGCTCTGCGCCCGCGCCCCCAGAATGTGCTCATCGTCCACGCGGAAGATGCCGTTGTATGTGAGAGTGTAGATTGCGATCAACAGCGCCGTGATGAAGAAGAAAATCCAGCGGTCTAGCCGGGGCGAAGGGTCGGTCAACCTACTGCGATTGGCGGATGGATTCATTTGCCGGTCGGATCAGTCGCAGCACCCGTCCTCGAAGCCATTCAGGCTGCCGCCGGGCGGCCAGGGCGATGCCCGTCACCCACATCCAGACGAATCCAGGGGAGCCCTTCAATGCCAGGCGCCCGGCGCCTTTGTCTTTAATCGTGAGCAGCGCATAAGCCAGTGCGGCACATTCAACCGTAAGGTGTGCGGCCAGCAGTGCAGCTAGCATACCAGCCGCCGTCATGATACCGGCGCGCTTGGACCAGATCAACAGCAGCGCGATCGCCAGCGTTTTCAGCGGGAAGAAGAGTGTCCTTGGTTTGGTCATCAGGCTGTGCATCAAAGACCAAGCCAGCGGTCCCCGGAAGAGGATCCGGAGTGTTGATCGCTGATGGGCGAGGATGGTTTGAATCTGTCCCTGGAACCAGCGCGCCCGCTGGTGGGCAGCCAACCCGGGATCATCAGGTTTCGGATCGTCGAGGAACGCCGCGGAAAGGGCATGGATGCGGACGCCCTGCGCAGCCAGGAGGAGCGTCAACTCGAGATCTTCGACATTTGTCTCCAACCCCGGGACACACGATTGGAGGAGTCCGAACCGGATACCCATCCCGGTCCCACGCAGCCGCACGGATCCGCCCAGCCGGTAACGCAGCGCGTCGAAGAATCCCTGATCGATGCGCTCAGATAGGCTGATGACCGCGCTTATCGGCGATTGCAGGGCAGAAACCGGATTAAGCGCTGTCTGAACTGCGCCTATTTCAGGATTACGAAACGCGCTGCGGATATTCAGGACGAATCCGGGCCGCACGATCGAATCGGCGTCGAGGATGATCACCGGCTGCTGCGCGTCCAGGTGCTGGTGTTCGACCCACCATCTGAGAGCGGCGCCCTTCCCGGGAGGAGCCGGTTCGTTTCGCAGGAGGACTTCCGCTCCTTGTGTCCGGGCAAGCGCTGCCGTGCGGTCGCTGCAGCGATCCGCCACGATTTGGACGCGATCGTGCGCGCCAAGCTGGCCGGTGAGCGCGCCAAGGCTGCGCTGCAGAACCAACTCTTCATTGTGGGCGAGGATCAGGAAGATCAAGCCGGGTGTAGGCTCGGGCATGCCAGGAAACTCTCGACGAAGACCGTGCAACCGTTCCATATCTTTTACCGGAGCGTGGGCCTAGGGAGAGCTGTCCGGGCAGGGCGTGCCGGGAAACTGTGATTCATAAGTAGCGCAGGCTGCAGTGGCGGTCGCCCCGAGATCGGGAGTCGGCGTGGCCGATGGCACCGGGGTGACGGAAGGCGTTGGCGTTGGCGTCAGCTCCAGGTTCTTCGCATCCTCAGGCGGGCAGGATTGCACGTTCACCGACGGCGGGCAGTAGTAGAACTGATCAAAAAACCCCAGGTTGAACAGCACGATCGTACCGAGGGTGCTGATCAAAATACCTGCGAGCAAACCGATCAGCAGGGTGATAATATAGACCCGCTTCGCGTTCGGTCCGGCTAGTTTGCCCAGAGGTTTTGTGCCCTTTGGCGGCAGTCTCTCCATGCTCGTTCTCCCTCCAGAAAACCGGCGTGATGAAACCGTCTACAATTCCAACGACCGACAGATAATACCAACGTTTCGTCGGTCCGGCAATGTTCCTACTGAACTACATGGTTTGGTGGGCAATCGGCCACTGCTGAATACGGGTATTTGCCTGTGGTCGGGTCCGCCAGGAGTGCGCCTGACACCCACTGCGCTACGGGGACGGTGTTGGAAGTGGAAGACCGCCTTTAGCCTGCACCATCATGTACGCCGCCCAGGCGCGATCCAGCAGATTCTCGGGGCAGAAAGCCAGGGGGTCTTCCGAGCAAGCCGGCAGGATCCCCTCGCCGTAGGACGCTTCAACCCAACCGGCGTACCAGGCACCTGGATCTACATCATTAAAGAGGCCCGTTGGAGCTGGCGGTTCATAATCAACGCCGTTCTTGACTCGCAGGAAGAAGACCGATCCTTCAGCCCGGGAGTGCTGATTGTCGGGGCAATACATCAGTGGATCGGTATTGCAGCCAGCGGTGAACCCATCCGTCCACAACGACTCGATCCAGCCGTAGCCCCAGAATCCCGTGGCAACATCGGTGAACGTGGGCATTTCGGGTGCGGGGTAAGGTGGGCCAGAGATGGCCCCGTGTGCACCACGCAGTACGAACACTGAGGATTCTGCGCGGTTGAGGATGTTATCAGGGCAATACAGCCTGGGGCTTTCCTGGCAGCCGGCGACATATCCGGCGTCGAAGAGAGCGTTGATCTGCTCGTAAGCCCAGTGGTCGTTAGGCACATCGGCGAAGACGAGTGTAGCTGTGGCTGTGGGTGTGGGTGTCACGGGTGTGTTCGTCACCGTGGCGGTCGCTGTTGCCGTCGCGGTCGGCGTGGACGTCACGGTCGGCGTGGATGTCGGCGTCGAGGTGGAGGTCGGGGTCGCGATCACGATACTGTCCAGAGCGGCATTGATCTGGATGCGCGGCAGGTCCCGGACGACGCTGGAGCTGCGCGTATCGTCAATGAGCACCCCCGTTGAGGAAAGCGCGGCCGAGATCGCATCGACGCTCATGCCGGGGTGAGCGGAGCGAATCGCCGCCCATGCCCCTGCCACATGCGGAGCGGCCATCGAGGTCCCACTCCAGGATTCGAAACCACCCCCGGGTACCGAAGAGTAGATGGAAGAGCCCGGTGCGAGCAGGTCGAGGAACCCGGCGATGTTCGAGAAGGACGAGATGACGTCCGCCGCGGTGGTTGACCCGACGCTTATGGCCGTGCTGATGCACGCCGGGGCGGCGATTGCATCCAGGGCGCCACCATTTCCGGAGGCGATGACTGTGGCGACATCCAATGAACGCAGATTGTCGATCGCCAGTTTTCGAAGATCGCCATCGCAGGGGCTGGTGTAGGTGCCGCCTCCGATGCTCATGTTGACCGCCGCGATGTTGTAGCTCGCAGCGAGGCTTGCGACATGCTCGAGCGCCGCGACCTGATCCGAGTCGAAAGTCAGAATGCACGGGCTCGGGAGGCCGAAATCGCTGCAAGATGACCCGTTGAAAACCGAGAAGATCTGTATGCTGATGATGTCCGCATCCGACGCCACGCCTGAGAAGCTGCTGCCAGCGCCGGCAGCGATGCCCGCCACATGCGTGCCGTGATCGCAGCCGTCGATCGACGATGAACATTCCTCGCCGGCGCCCGGACCGATCTGCGATTCCCCTCCGTCGGGGCAGAGCGTGGTGGAACCATAGACTGCGGACGTCGTCGAAAAACAGGCTTGCTGGATGATCTTCCCGCTCAGGAATGGATGGGCCGAATCCACGCCGGTATCGAGGACTGCAACGACCTGTCCCATTCCGGTCGCGCCATCCGCCCACGCCAGGTCGGCGCCGATGAGAGGGATGCTCTGGTCCAAAATGGCGGGGATGGGTTTATCGATCTGGTACTTGAGGACATCGGGATTTTGCGCCAGGTCCTCGAGAGCTTGCGGCCCCACCTCGAGCACAACCAGGGGAAGACGCTCGAAACGCTTGATCAACCGTCCGTCGAGCGCTTCCACGCGCTCCCGCAGCTGTTCTTGCTTGCGTTGAATCGCTTGCTCTTGGAACCAGCGCGCCACCTTGCCGCGCAAACGGCCTTCAGGTTCGAAAGGCACATCCACCTGCACCAACAGCCGCACGGAAGGTGAGGTCTGGAGCCATGCGTTGGCTTCCTGGTAGGGCTGTCCAGTAGTATCGGGCTCGACGGCGTGGTAGGGGTATGCAGCGCTGGCGCCCTGGCCCTGGACAGCAATCGGCGCCAGGGAGAGCAGCGAAATAAGAAGCGCCAGACCGAGGATGACCTGGCCTGGTCTGCGCAATCTCGTTACCGTTAAATTCTTAAACATCTGTACGTTTTCAGCTACCCTACCCTGCTTGTTCTCTCATACTCATCATTTTACCCCCGCCCCCGGCAGGGCGCACTGGGTGTTTAGTGCCAGTAGGAGATTGTAAGGTACGAATATCAAGGGTGGAACTATGCCTGGTCTTTCTTGCCTCAACGAGGATGGGGGCTCGCAGGTACGCCATCAATTCGACCCAATCACCAGACGCAAGTACCAGTGGCGAACTGACATGATCGAAAACAACCGGGTGAACCGAGGCAAGATAGTGTTTTGATCGTAATCTGCGAAAACCGGATTTTTCTGAAGCCATTTCGATATGGAATGTCAGCGGATCCGACTCTGAATCTTCAACGAGAGCGGCACTAACATGATCAGCCGATAGTCGCTGATAATCGCCCTGCGAGGGGATGATGAGAATGTTTTCGGGGTTGCCTTCGATATCAAGGATCTCAGCCAATTGTCTCGCGCCCGTCATAATCTCATCCAAACCCTCGTGGACAGGATGAACCCAGCTTCTCCCCCACTTCTCCTCAAAGAGCTTTCTATTTATTTTGAATATTTCCCGGTATTCTCGCCGACCTCGCAAATTGAAGCTCGCAGATCCAGAATGATGAACGAAAACATCGCGCGCGCATACAACCTTATAGCCGGCTTTGCGGATCCGGAGTGAGTAATCATCGTCCTCGAACATGCCGACGCGGAAGCGCTCGTCAAGCATGCCAACTTCCTCGAAAACCTTCTTCCGCCCACCCGCACAGTACATCGCCAACATCGGGATAGGGACGACCTCGCCTATCCGCTCACGCGAATAGGCATATGCTGCCAACTCCATCTCTTCGAAATCTTTGTAATCCAGATGGACGATCGCTTCATTACCCACTGAGTTGGTGACTGGACCCACGAGCCCGATGGTTTCATCTTGCTCCAAGATATTAACCAACTTGGAGAGCCAGCCGCGTGTAGGGACGATGTCATTATTCAGGATGAAGATGTACTCACCGTTCGCTGCGCGAAGCCCCTGGTTGACTGCAGCTGCAAAACCACGGTTTTCGGGGTTAGTCATCACACACACACGCGGGTCCTGCTGCGCTCTCTCCAGGAGAAAATCAACGCTTCTATCCGACGAGCCATTGTCAACGAAAATATATTCTACAGCCGGGTATGAAGTTGAACGGTCCAGGCTATCGAGAAACATCTCCGTGTGCTTCCAGTTGTTCCAGGTGGGGATGATCATACTCACATTCGGGAAAAGACCGGGCAAACGCTCCAGGATCAGCTCCCCCCTGGCTCTCCATGTGTTTCTGGAGGCAAAATCCCGCCGGGCAATCTTCAGCTCGTCATTATCCTCGGATAAGGCCACTTCAATCTCGGTGACGAACGAATCGGGATCCTCGGTCTTGCGAACCAAAATATGATCGGAGGGTAGTTCGGGGAGCGCTGTAGCGACGATCGGTTTACCAAACGCGAGATATTCATAAAACTTAACCGGGTCTGTTGCATTTGTGAGATTGTTCAGCTTGAAAGGGATAAGACAAACATCAAATGAATTTAGGAAGCCAGGGATCCTCTCATAAGATCGCTCCCCGAGGAAATGTACATTCTCATATCTCGCCAGATCCTGGTGTGGATCAGCTCCCCAGGCACTGCCTACCAGAATAAAGAGCCATTCCGGATGGCGATCCGCTGCGCTGCGGATCAGATCGAAATCAAACCAGCTTGAGATGGCGCCTATATAACCAATGATAGGCCCCGTGAGTCCGGCTATCTCCGCCGGGACCTCCTGTCCACCTTTGATGTTCAGCAGGTGTTCATCGACTCCATTGGGTACATGCAGAACCTCGCCTCCAGCCTGCTCACATTTGGCGACCAGGGCTCTGGAACTGGCCCAGATCAGATCGCTCTCTTTGATCAGCGTGTTTTCCAGATCAAGCATTGACTTCGAGTTTGTGGAAAACCCGGAATGTTCATCCATGCAGTCATAGATCATCCGCCAGCCATTTCGATTCCGCAATCCTTGAGCAACCGGGAGCCAGAATGGGAGCTGAACGACGGTGATTGCATCAGCTAGTCCGGCATGGAACCTAAAATTGTCGAGTGCGGCGAGAATTTCTTCAACCTCGCCGGCGGTTAATATATCCGTGTAGATCGAAACGCCGCTCGGTCCGGGTATTCGGACTTCAAAGAGGTTCTCCTCAATTGACCTCCATTCGACCGTATCCCCTTGAATGAAATTCGGTGAGAGATAAAAGATCCGATGACCAGCATTCGCTAATCGACGGGCAAGCTGTTGAGGGCGCTGAATACGGAAATCCCAGTCGATGATGGGCAGAATTAGAAAATCGACGTTTGCAGGCATAATTGGGTCCGAGTGCCATGGCGGGTCGATTCTATATTTCATCGGATTGATGATAAGCCTGTGAGGGGCTTTCAATCTAAGTTTACGGAAATCTGCGCGCAGCTTGCCAGGCACTTGCCCCCTGAGTGTCCGATAAAGCTTCAAGATACCTTTCTCTACTAACCCTCTGGCGCTCCAGTAGACGCCCATCGCCTTCCAGAAACGCGCTGAGTGAATCTCTTCCAGCTCTTGTTCTACTCTCCATAAACTGGACTGCAGCGCCATTCCAGTGTGGGTCACCTCTGAGAGTTGCTCGTCAAGCGCAACGATTTTCTCGTCTCGCTCTTGGAGTTCGCGTCCCGTTAATCTCAATTGTTCTTCCGACCGGAGTTTCTGCATCTTCACCTGCAGGATTTCCCCCTCTTGCCTGTCGAGCTGGTCATGCAGCCTGCGAATCTGACCCAATAGGACCTCAATTTCGGCGTTGAGCAAGCTGTCCAGGGTCTTGGATGAACCGGATTTCGCAAGGCGAGTGGCGAGCATTTCCTGAGCTATGCCTGCCGAATAATCACTACGCGAGGGCTTCTTGCCAATCAAGCTGAGAGCCGAGCGGCTAGCCCCGACGGCCAACTCACGTGATTGAAGCGAGAATTCTCTTAGCGCAACCCTATCTTGATTTTCTATCGCTTTCGCAACCAACATGCCAACATCCACATCATGGACTTGATCCATCGGGATACAGTAGGCTTCCAATCCTGCCGCTTTCATCAAATCACTAATTTTCGGGTCGTAGGCGAGCGCCACTGAAGGTATCCCATGGCTGAATCCAAAGTGCAGGGCGTGGAGGCGCATTGCTAAGATTGCGTCACATGAGGCGATATGATCCATCATCTCAAATGGATCAAATATATCGACTGGCGCATGGATCGCTCGAGGGTTTTGGGACGCAGCGATAATTTTATACGCAAAGTCAAGGTCGTCGAACGCTGCATCAGGGCTGAATTGGAAGCGGAGGAGGTGAATTTGACAGTTTATCGTTTCGACGATGTTATCAATAGCTCTGGCGGCTCTCTCCGGCCAGTTTGATGCATCATCTTGCCAGGGCCAATCTCTTAGAGCAACCCCAACAATGGGCTCTCGATCCGCCGGGGTAAATGTCTTTCCAATATCCGAGGTCGCCTCTATATACGATCGGGTCAATCCCGCAGCTGGATCAGCAGTCTGGAAAATATCCCTTAATTGCCAGCAGGCCGGGTTTAGCTTAGCCTTTATGTAATTCAAGGAGCATTCATCACGTACAGCGACCATATCAGCCAGACCCACGCACATCTCGGTCAGACGTACAGCCTCATCGCTTTGAAGAGGTCCAATACCAACCGAGTAGAGCATCAACGGCTTCTCAAAGAGATACGCAGCCAGCGGGATCCCAGAAAAATATGAGAGACCGACATGCTCGGAAGACAGTATTGTGGAGGGATCACATCCCCAGTAATCATGGAAGAGTCCCCCTCCCCCCAGAATGATGAGATCAGATGCACGAACAGCATCGAGGATTGCCGGCAAGTTTGTCCAACTTATTTCACGGTAGGGCTTGATCGAAGGATGGGAGTCATCTCCTGTGAGCACTGTAATCTCAGACCCAGGTGACCTGGCTCGGAGATCAGCAAGCATTCCAGCAAGGATCGCTTCATCCCCGATGTTGCCAAAACCATAATGACCAGCGATTAATATCTTTGGAACCATCACATTTCTTCTACATAAGAGCTGTCGTCCCTGGGCGAAAAGTATCAAGCCTGTCTACCAAGCCGATTATTGCCTATTCACATGGAAGAGGGAAAACAACCGTTTGATCCAATTCGAACAGAACTTATGCCAGCAGCGACTGCCAGTGAGCGGTCCACTCTTCTGCTCTATAGTTTCTGCTTCGGGCTGATCTTTGAGCTTGGACGCTGATTTTGAACTTGGAGGCAGGGCATTGTGAGAAAGCATGAACCTGTTCAGCAGCTCTTTTCCGGGCCTGATCCTCTCTGTGATCAACACTGATCAGCAACCCGGTATGAGAATCCTGGACAAACTCCGGATAGCAGCCTACCGGATTAGCCACAATAACGCATCCAGCACGCATAGCATCGACGATCGCGAGCGCGCCGGGCTCCTCGCGGTGCTGCATCTGAAGTGAAAATGAACTCGCGAGCAGCTCCTCGGTCAATCGCCGCTGTCCTACGAGCCCATGATATCTAGCGCCGGGTTCTTCCTCGTGGGGCTGTTCTTGCTGCCCCCAGAGAGCGTTTCCCCCGAAAACCTCGATATGGTAGCGCTCATCGACAGCTCGCAGCAATCTCAAGACTGCCAGCGCCGTCTCCAGCCCTTTTGAAGGATGCGAAAAATAAATCAGCCGGTACGGATCCCTCTCGATCCCCTGGGCTTCCGCCGCAGTGAACAGGTCCTCGTCGTACCCGTTATAGGTCACAAAGATCTTATTATCAGGGACTCTCCACTCATCACGAACCACGCCGGCGATGAAGTTGCTCACGGCGTAGACGTAATCAGGTTTAATTTCGTCCAGGCCGCCCGGCTTTGGTAACCCGTGCGCCCAGACGATCCGCAGCCGTGCCTCCAGATCGAGGTCCAGCGCCGGGGAGAGATCCAGGTCCCCGCCGGAGGTGTTCAGGATGAGCACGTCCGCCTGGATCCGGGCTACACTGTCCAGCGGGCGGTAATGCACCCCATCAATCCAGCGCTCCTCAGGACAGTTGACCACCATCTGCACGTCGTGCCCGAGGCGGGCAAGCACCTTCGCCATGCGCACGCGCGCCGTGACGCCTCCCCCTACCCCCACCCGATAGGGGGTCTCGCCGTCATATTCGATATGCCGGTCAGGGCAGTAAGAGACGACTTTAAATCTCACCTGCTGTCCGCAGTTACCTCAAGCCAATGCCGATGTGTATGCATTAATCACCCGATCGGAGGATCCGAGATCCTTCACCGTACCATTGGAGAGCCACAGCGCTCTCTCGCACATTCGCTCAATCGTTCCAGGGTTGTGAGAAACAAAGAGGATCGTTGCCCCCTGATCACTATATCCATTCATCCGATGAAGACATTTCTCCTGAAAGCGTAGATCGCCCACGGCGAGCACCTCATCGACGAGGATCACGTCGGCGAATTCGGCCGTCGCCACGGCGAACGCCAGCCGCGCCTGCATGCCGCTCGAATACGTGCGCAGCGGCGCATCGATGAAATCCCACAGCTCGGCAAAATCGACGACTTCCTCGAACCCGGCGTCCATCTCGCTGCGGGTCCTCCCGAGCAGCGATCCAAATAAATAGACGTTCTCACGTCCGGTGAGTTCGGGGTGGAAGCCGCCGCCTAATTCGAGGATCGGCGCGATCGACCCGCGCGTGACGACCCGGCCCTGCGAGGGGTGCAGCACCCGGGCGATGACCTTCAGCAAGGTCGACTTCCCGGCCCCGTTCGGCCCCACCACGCCCAGGATTTCGCCGGGCTCCACCTCGAATGAGACCTCGCGCAGCGCCCACAGGTCACGATACGAGAGCCGCCGCTGGAACCAGCGGATGGCAAACTCCTTGAACGTCGGCACCCGCTCGATCGGCAGGCGGTAGCGCACCGACACCCCTTCAAGCGCCACCATCGCCGCCGCACGCGAGCGTACAGCCTTCTCGACCGGTTGGTCAGATTTGATAAGCATAATCTCTTGCACGACGGGTGAAGATCCACCATCCAAGCACAAAGACCGCCAGGCCGAACAAACCCTGCGCCGTCAGAGACGCCAGACCGGGCAGTGAGCCGGTCAAAACGGTGGAACGGAACAGCTCGACGTAATGAAACATAGGATTCCACTTCAGCAGCGCTGCCAGCCCCGCCGGCAGCAAGCCAACCGGGTAGATCACGGGCGTCAAATAAAACCAGGCCGCGAGCAGGATCTCATACGTGGGCTGGATGTCCTGGAAGTAGAGCACCATGGACGAGAGCGCCAGGCCGACCCCGAGCGTGAAAAGCCCTGTAAAAAGCACCGGCACGGGCAGGAGCAGCAGGGTGGCTGGCGGGATCACGCCCAGCAGCAGACTGATGACCAGGTAGGGGATCACGGCCAGGACCAGATTGACCAATCCGGTCCCCAGCGCCCCGACCGCGAAAGCCGTCTTGGGTACGTAAATGCGCCCGAGCAGGCTGCCGCTCCACATCATCTCGCCCATCGCCGCAAGGCTGGTCTGGGCAAAAAAATTCCAGATCAGCAGCCCGGAGAGTACGTGCAGCGCGTACGTCCTGGTGGGGAACTGAAACAATCGCGAGAACACTAGCGTGAGCACGGCCATCGTCAGGAGCGGGTTGATCATCGTCCACGCGATGCCCAGGATGGACCTCTTATAGCGCGTCTTGATGCTGCGCAGGATGAGCTGGCGTATCAATTCACTGTAACGGAGCAGGGAGCGAAATTCTTCGACAAATGGCGATTGCCGCCTGGCGGAGTCATACATCAGAGCGATATCCCTCACAAGATCTCCAGCCCTTCAGGCAGTTCAAATTGTCATCCGGGAGCAAGCCCCGATCTCACCCGCAATCCCGGCCGCACGCTGTGAACAGGCTGCAGTTTAGCATACCCTCTTTTTGCGTTTGCTGCCTCGCGCCGCACTTCCGGTACAATAGGACATTGTTTTAGCACCATGTTGCTTTATACACAGCCTGCGCGCCTGGCTGCAAGGGAGAAGGAGTACTACTTGATCACAGCGTATTCTGCCGATAAAATCAGTCGCGAGCACGCGCCATGCACATAGAACCCACTGCCATCCCGGAGGTCCTTATCATCCGGCCCGACGTCTACCGCGACGACCGCGGTTTCTTTCTGGAAACCTACCGCCGCACGCGCTTCGAGCAGGCCGGCATCGCCTCTGACTTTCCGCAGGAAAACCGCTCCGGATCCCGCCAGGAAACGCTCAGAGGGCTGCATTTCCAGATCCGCCAGGTGCAGGGTAAACTCATTCAGGCAGTCTATGGCGAGATATTTGACGTCGCCGTCGATTTGCGGAAATCGTCGGGGACGTTCGGTCAATGGACCGGGCAAGTGCTCAACGCGCAGGACCACCTGCAGATGTGGATTCCGCCCGGTTTCGCGCATGGTTTTTATGTCTTGAGCGAATGGGCGGAGGTGATTTACAAGGTGACAGACGTCTATGCGCCTGAGTGGGAGCGGACAATCCACTGGGATGATCCCCGGATCTCGATCGATTGGCCGCTGATCGATGGAAAAGCGCCTCTCGTCTCCGAGAAAGATGGGCGCGGGTTGGCGTTTGGCTCGGCGCCGGTCTTTGATTGAACGATGCGTATGCAAACCGTCATGGAAAATGTGCTCGTCACCGGCGGCGCAGGTTTTATCGGTTCGAACTTCGTGCGCTATTTCCTGCAAGCCCGCCCAAACGTAGCAATCGTGAATCTCGATGCGCTGACGTATGCCGGCAGCTTGGAAAATCTCCGCAATCTTCCTGGCGAAGAACGTCACAACTTTATACATGGTGATATCTGCGATGCAAATCTTGTCGAACGCATATTTGCCGAACATGAGATAGACACGGTCATCCATTTCGCCGCCGAGTCACATGTTGATAGGTCAATTCACGGCCCTGCACCCTTCATCCGCACGAATATTCAAGGGACATTCACCTTATTGGAAGCTGCCCGGAAAGCCTGGGCGGAAACCGGGGATCCATCCTTCTACCGCTTTCATCATGTGTCTACGGATGAAGTTTATGGAACGCTTGCACCGGATGACCCTCCATTCTCGGAAACCACCCCGTACCGTCCCAACTCTCCCTACGCAGCTTCGAAAGCCTCCAGCGATCATCTCGTGCGTGCCTACTACCACACGTATGGCCTCCCTTGCGTGATCACGAATTGTTCGAATAATTATGGACCTTTTCAGTTTCCCGAAAAACTTATCCCGCTGGTGATCCTAAACGCCGTCAACGGCAAACCGCTGCCGATCTATGGAGATGGCCATCAGATCAGGGACTGGCTTTATGTTGAGGACCACTGCGAGGCTATACTGACCGTTCTGGAGCACGGCACCACCGGGGAAACATACAACATCGGCGGAGACAATCAACCAACAAACCTTGAAATGGTCCGCCAAATCTGTGCCATCCTAGATGAACAATTGCCGCAAAGCCCACATGTCCCACACAATAACCTAATCACACACGTCGAAGACCGACCTGGTCACGACCGGCGCTATGCGATGGACATCACAAAGATCCGTGAATCGCTTGGCTGGAAACCGAATGAAACCCTCGAAAGCGGGTTGGCAAAGACGGTCCAATGGTATCTCTCACATGATGAGTGGTTGAAAACCATCCGCGAGCGACCCACGTATAAGGAATGGATTGTGAAGCAGTATGAAAGGACGGACAACTGATATATGAAAGGCATTATCCTGGCTGGTGGGCATGGCACACGCCTACAACCATTGACCTACGGTCTCAGCAAGCAACTGCTTCCTCTTTACGATAAACCGATGATCTACTACCCACTATCGATGTTGATGCTCGCCGGTATCCGGGAGGTGCTCATCATCAGCACGCCGGTCCACCTGCCCCTCTTCCGTCATCTGCTAGGTGACGGAAAACAGTGGGGCATGCAGTTTGAATATAAAGAACAAAGCGAACCACGTGGTCTCGCAGATGCCTTTATTGTTGGAAAGGATTTCATCGGTGAACAACCAGTTGCACTGATCCTTGGCGATAACATCTTTTATGGACATGGCCTTCCCGATATATTAATCGGGATAGGGGAGGGCCTCACGGCCCTACCCCTCCCACACCACCGGACATGCGGGTCCGCATCCGGCGGT
>JARGGH010000015.1 GCA_029210945.1 Anaerolineales bacterium | reverse complement strand
TAGCGGTTCGTCGGATCAACGCCCGCAGAGGACTCTCACCTCCTAGCTATCGCCCATGCCGGGCGTACAAACAAAAAAGCTCCCGGCTAGCATGCCGGGAGCTTTGTCTTCCAGGAAAAAAGTTTTCAGGTTGGATTATTCATTATTGGCCCATGGCGGTGGACCAGTTTCCTTCTCATCCTTCGGGAGAGGTCCGCGCCCCTGGCCATTTTCACCCGGTGGGTTCTGTCTGTCCTTATCCAATCGATCACTCTCAGGCTTGTTCTGGCCGGGAGCATTCTCGCTGGGATGTCCTTCTCCGCGCACATTCTCAAGGACTTCCCGGCTGTGGCTCGAACGCTCCAGAGCGTGCTCTAACGCTTCACGCGCCGGCTCGGGTGCGTTCTCCATGACCCGCTGAAGCACTTCGATATGGTTCTCTAGGCGCAGCCGCAGATGCTCCAGGGATCCGGCCTGAGGATCCGCGCCCTCATTGTTGAGCTCTTCGAGCTCTTCCAATGTCCTCTCAAAGCCCTGCAAGGCAGCGGGTAGATCTTCGAACCGATTCTGATCGATAAGCGATTCGGCTTCTTCCAGGCGCGTTTCTGCATGCTCTGTGAGCAGTTCCTGGTCGCCCTCATCCGTCAGTGAGATTGTTAACGCCACGCGCTCGCGGGCGAGCTTGATCCCGTACAGCGCATCCCCGGGCAGTGAAGCTGCCGAAGCGCTAACCACGCCAACACTGCTGGAAAGCAAGACGATGACAAGCACAGCACTGGCAATTGCATAAGCCGGACGGAGGAACCATCTCGTCCCTGGCCGCTGATGGATAGTCTCAGGCGGAATTTTCCTGGCCAGGCGAGATCGCATCCGGTTTTGAATACGTATTTTGGAATTCAACGCGAATTGTTCCCCCGGAGGGTCTGGCGAGAGCCATCCATGCAATTCATCACCGAGGATCAACAGCGGGCGCAACACCTCGCTTTGATCCGGATAGGCGTCCAGACACTGCTCAACCGACCACCCCTCGGCTTGCATCATAGTCAGACATTCATCGACAATCTTATCTAATTCACGATTCATAGATTTCTTCAGCTTGCCTCTTTAGCGCCTTCATCGCCCGATGGAGCAAGACCCGAACGGCTCCATCACTCCTGCTCATCCATTTTGCGGTCTCTGCCGTCGGCAGTTGCATCAAAACCCTCAGGCGAATGACCTCCTGATACTCATCAGGCAATCTGGTTAGCGCTTCGACCAGGACAGCCATCTTTTCCTGTTGAATCGCCAATTCTTCCGAATCGGGCGAGCTGGATTCTTTGCCGTCGATCCGCTGAAGCGGGAGATGGTCGTCCGGCTGCCGGTAGTGGTCGACCAGCAGATTTCTCGCCACCTGGTATAGATACGCTGAGAAAGGATAACCTCGATCCTCATACCCATCCAGCGATTCAAACGACCGCAGGAAAACCATCTCGGCGATGTCCTCGGCGACGCGATCCTGACCAACCCGGGCACGGATGTACCTGTATATGCGGTCCAGATAGCGCTCATATAAGTGACCGAATGCTTCGACTTCTCCACTCTGTGCAAGCGTGATCAGTTCTGCGTCGGTCGCAGGTGTTCCTGTCGTTTCATTCATGATAACGAGAATTCATAAAGAATGTTACAAGGTTGATGCCGCAGCACGGAAGCCCCCAATCGTCCTATTCAAGGAACAAGCAGCGCAAACTCGACACAGTTATCCACAACTCACGGTCGGACGGATAGCCCGGCTCAAATGGAGACCCACCCATCTTAGCGCGAAAATTTTCCCATCAATTGTGCTTGTCCGAGGATATGCCCCTTCATCGTATCTCGCAGAATATCACTGCTTGCTCCTGCGGGTAGATCCAGCACAGTGTCCAGGGCAAATACGTAGATGAAATACCGGTGTGTACCTCCGGGCGGACAGGGCCCGCCATAAACCGCGTCGCCCCAACTATTTTTCCCATGAAAGGCCCCATCAGGGAGACCCGAACCTGACCCCACTCCGGCAGGAAGATCGTTTGTCTCCGCAGGAAGGTTATAAACTACCCAATGAACCCAGGTCCCGATCGGAGCGTCGGGATCTTCCATGACCAGCGCAAACGATGTCGTATCTTCCGGGACACCACTCCATGCGATCGGAGGCGAGAGATCTTCTCCCTCACACGTGAAACGCACCGGTATCTCATCGCCCTCCTTGTACGCAATGCTTTCGACCACAAACTCATGCGCGCCTTCCTCGGAGCTGTTCCCCCGAGCGGAAGAACTGTCAGGACCAGAATCGTTTGTAGACCCTGACGCACCACATGCTGAAAGCACACCCAACAACACGAACGCGGTGACGATTTTCAGGAACCGCGATGAGATTGCCACTGGTTTCATGAATCCGTCCCTTTGAACACTCCGTGGACTTATCAGGGTCGACATCTAACCACCTCCCAATCCGTTCAAACCGTTGTCGGGCCAGGCAAAGGCGAGTGATCTTTTGCCTCTTCGAGCACAGTACTATCTTTAGTCTGCGCTCTGCAGCGGTTAATCATAGCACGTGGCCCCCGAAATCTGTCTGATGCAGTGATCGGCATTATGGAAAAAAAAGAGATCACCACGGTGGTGATCTCCCGTACTCGCTTGAACTCCGCCGCAGCGCTTAGATACCCTGCGCGGCGAGGACTCGAAACCGGTTTCCTTCCGAATCCTGCACGATGACATCTTCAGGCGCAGAATGGTCAAATGTAAGTATGCAACCGCCTCCGCCTTCAACTACCTGGACGGTCGCTTCTCTCGAACGGTCAAACTTCAAGGTCGCCATGAGACCATCCCTGCTGGGCAGGAATTGATCGCGTTGGACAAGCGACCAAAGCACGCCGCGATCTGATGCGCAGGTCGCACGAACTTCACCGTTTTCCCCTTCCTGAACCTTTAAATCGCATTCCAGGAAGCTGCGGAAGAAACGCACAGCCCGGTTCATGTCCGAGACCGGGATTTCAAGCATATCAATGTCAAATGTCATCAACGACCTCCCGGCTGGACGGGCTCTGGCGGCAATGCCGAGCGAGAAGCAAATTGTCTCATGCCGCCTCCGCCGGGTCAACGCACATTGGTGCGAACTATCCTATAATCGCTTGTCGTAAGCCTTCGTTGACCCCCGGGATCTCCACTAATTTTGGCCCTCTGATAGGTTGACAACCTCGACCCCCCGCCAAAATGCAACGTGATCTTTGATCAGTTTCGCGGCTGCGCTCGGTTCGGGATAAAACCACGCAGCTGCCTCGTTACGCTTCCCATCGACGACAATATCGTAATATGATGCGGTACCCTTCCAAAAACATCTGCTCTTCTGGTCGCTTGGTAGGAAGTACTCGGGCGCGATCGCATCTGCCGGGAAATAATAGTTTCCCTCGACAACCCTGGTCGCATCACTTTCGGCGAGCACTTTTCCATTCCAGATCGCCTGCATTTTCATTTCCATCTCCTTGATCACGAAACTTCACACCGGCAGCCGTCGACACTGGCTGCTCGACTCCATCTATTAGACATCAATTCCGGGTCAGATCTTACAATGGTTAAAGGAGCAAGGCGGTCAGTTTAGGCTGTCGATTACCCCTCTGGCAGTCAATCTACTAAAATTGCCATGTTGCGAGAAAGAGAGGCTCATGGATTGGCGGATACCGCTTCCCCGGATTAGAAACATCAATCCAATGCCGGCTGTTCATCATCGACAGCAAGTTTATGTCCTCCAGGATCCCTTCCAGCTCGCCGAGGGCTCGATCATCATCCCACAGGAGCTCGGTGCGATCTTCATGTTGTGTGATGGCACCCGCACGATCCAGGCGGTCCAATCTTCACTGATCTCCATCTTCGGGATACGCGTGTCGGAGGCGGATCTGCGAGAATTGTTCCTTGCGATGGACGAGTCGTGTTTATTCGAGAATGAGCGATATGAGAAAGCGCATTCTGATGCGCTGGATGCATTTCGCCGGTCCCCATTCAGACGGGCCATCCATGCTGGAGTGTCGTATCCTACCGATCCAGAAGAGTTAACCAAAATGCTGGCCGGTTTTCAATCGAGCGGTGAGCCACCCTCCACAGACGAGTTGACGCGCGGCGTTATCACCCCGCACATAGACTTCGCCCGGGGTGGAAGCACCTACGCAAATGCATGGACCAGCCTGCTGGCCCAGTTGGAGACTGTTGAGCTTGTGATCCTTCTGGGGACGGACCACCATGGTACCGGCGAAATTTTCACGCTGACGCGCCAGGATTATGCAACCCCGTTCGGCATCTTGCCAACCTATCAACCCGCGGTAGATATGATGGTCGATATCTTCGGGGAAGGCCCCCTCTTCTCCGGTGAGCTCCGCCATCGCACCGAACATTCGATTGAGTTTGCCGCAGTCTGGCTGCACTATCTCAGGGATGGCAAGCCCTGCTCGCTCCTGCCGATCCTGTGCGACGATTTGCCTACACGAAATGACGGGAAGGTTTCCAAGCCGGATTCGGATCCTCACCTGCAAGCCGCAATTTCCGACCTGCGCGAGCTAATTCGTTCAAAGAACACGCTCGTCGTCGCCGCCGGCGATCTCTCACATGTTGGCCCAGCATTCGGTGGGGAGAAAGTTCCCGCTGCCGCCCTGGGAGATCTCAACAAAGCTGACCAGGATATCCTGGCCCCTATAGCAGCCGGAGAGGCACTTGAATTCCACCGCACCATCTTGAGCACCGAAAACCAGACCAATGTTTGCGGGACATCACCGTTTGTGCATGCGCTCAATTTGCTCGATCCGCTCCAGGGTCGTTTGCTCGATTACCAGCAGTGTCCGGCCGATCCGGATGAAACCTCATGGGTCTCCATTTGTGCGATGCACCTCTACTAAGTCGATGATCAGCGGTGCATAAGCAAAGCCCCCGGTCCCGGGGGGTTATTGTCTGCCTGACATTCGAGCGCTAGTGCTCACAACCCATCCGCCAGGTGAAGCCATCGCCCTGAATGAACTCGTCTGCCTGATCGGGCCCCCATGAACCACGCTCATAGGTATGAACCGGTGAGACCTCTGAATTTTTCTCCCACTCTTTGAGAAGCGGATCAATTAAACCCCAGGCTGCTTCGATTTCATCGCTGCGTGTGAACAATGAAGGATCACCGATCAGGGCATCAAGCAGGAGCCTCTCATAAGCATCGGGTAAGGGTTCCTCCCCAAATGAATCCCGGAAATGAAAGTCCATGTCCACCGATCGAGTTCCCTGCTGCGAATCAGGCACTTTGGTTTCAAATCGGAGGTGGATGCCTTCATCCGGTTGAATACAGATCGAGATGAAGTTCGGGGTCAGTTTGTAGCCTTCTGGCAGCGGGAACATCACGTGCGGAGGCGGCTCGAATTCAATCACGATCTCACTTGATTTCTCCATCAGGGCTTTCCCTGATCGCAAATAGAACGGAACCCCCTTCCAACGCCAATTGTCGATGTACAGCTTGATAGTAGCGAATGTCGCCGTGTGGGAATTCTCTTTGACGCCCTCCTCTTCGAGATAGCCCTCGTATTGAGCACGAACGCTGTCGGCAGGCTCCAGAGGGCGGATCGCACGCAGGACCTTAACTTTTTCAGTACGGACCGCATCCGCGTTGAACGACGCCGGTGGTTCCATTGCCACCAACGTCAGGAGCTGCAGCAGATGGTTCTGGAACATATCACGGACGACGCCGGCCCCATCGTAATAGCCAGCACGATGACCGACGTCGACATCTTCTGCGACCGTAATCTGCACATGGCTGATCTGGTTCCGGTTCCAGATTGGCTCGAAGATTGTATTGAGAAATCGGAAATAGAGGATATTCTGTGCGGTTTCCTTTCCGAGATAATGATCGATGCGATAGACCTGATCCTCGTTGAAGACGGAATGGATGATCTCATTCAAACGGCGCGCGGATTCGAGATCCTCACCGAACGGCTTCTCTACGACGACCCTGCGCCAACCACGCGCTTCCTGAACCATATCCGCCTCACCAAGCATTTCCAGGATGGTCGGAAAGAGCACCGGTGCTGTGGCCAGATAGTAGAGGCGATTCGCAGGATCTCCCTCCAGGTCTTTCAGGAAGGAATCAATCTTCCTGTAATCCTCCAAATCTTTGATGTTGCCATCGAGATAATAAATTCTTTCAGCAAACGATCCCCATTCATCTTCTGGGCAGTCCATGCCGGCCAGGTCGAGCACGCCCCCGCGCAAGGTCTCCCGGAATTCTTCATGTGAATATTCGCTTCGCGAAGATCCAACGACGAGAAAGTTTTCCGGCAATCTGCCTTTCTGGAATTGGCTGAAGAGTGCCGGTATTAACTTCCGGTGGGTCAGATCTCCTGATGCCCCGAAGATCACGATCGCGGTCGTTGGGCCATCAAATTCAGGTGTCATAATATCCTCACCATTCCCTTCACAAACCCACCTGAGCGGTGGGTTTGATCAATCTAAATCTTGCTTGACAGCGTGTCCGCCGAACTGGTTGCGCATCGCCGCAAGCATCTTAGCTGCGTAGCTCTCCTCCTGCCGGCTCACCAGCCGCATCAGCAGCGAGAGGGTAATCACCGGAGCGGGGACGTCGAGATCGATCGCTTCGGCGACCGTCCAGCGTCCCTCCCCACTGTCTGGAACATAGTCAGCGATTTTAGAGAGCGACTGATCCTCCTTCAAAGCGTTTGCCGTAAGGTCCAGCAGCCAGGATCGGATCACGCTTCCGAAGCGCCAGATCTGTGCGATGTTCTCGAGATCCAGCTCATATTCGTCCTTGGCCTCCATGATCTCGAAACCCTCGGCATAGGCCTGCATGATGCCATATTCGATGCCGTTGTGGACCATCTTGACGAAATGGCCCGCGCCATTTTTCCCAACATAACCCCAACCCTTATCAGGAGCAGGAGCAAGCGCTTCGAAGATCGGTGTCAGGTACTCGACGATCTCACGATCACCGCCGACCATCATTGAATATCCCTCCTTCAACCCCCAGACGCCGCCGCTCGTGCCGACATCCACAAAAGCAAGGCCTGCCTCGCGCAGCTCTTCAGCCCTGCGGACAGTCTCCTTGTAGTTGCTGTTGCCGCCATCGATGATGATGTCCCCATCTTCGAGGATCGCGGATAGTTCTCCAATGACCGATTCGGTCGGGGCGCCGGCGGGAACCATCGACCAGACCACGCGCGGTTCACTCAATTTGCCGGCCAACTCTTCAAGCGATCCCACCCCCGTGCCGCCCTGTGATCCGACCCTGGCGACATTCTCTTCGTTTCGATCGAAGGCAACGACCTGGTGTCCTGCACTCAGCAAACGCAGTGACATATTCGCGCCCATTTTTCCTAATCCAACCATGCCGATTTGCATAACGAAACTCCTATTCAGATGAACCAGGCTTGAGGTGTTCAACACCCTCAGGCCCGGCAATGATTGCCTCAGATGCGAGCGATAAAAACAATCCGTGCTCGACGATGCCGGCACGTCGTTCAAGCGCACGCGCCAGTCCCTTCAGGTCTCCGATCGGGCCGAAATGACAGTCCAGGATGTAGTTTCCGCTGTCGCTGATGAACGGCTGATCACCTTCAACCATCCTCCGGGAGCTGCTCGCGCCCAGTCCGGCTAAATATTCAACCTGTGACCCCCAGCCAAATGGAAGCACTTCAACCGGTAGATCGAACTTCGTTCCCAGGCGCGGTGAGAGCTTGGTGTGGTCGGCGACGATGATTTCCCGGCGAGTGGCCTGCGCGACGATCTTCTCTCGAAGCAGCGCGCCGCCGCCACCTTTGATCAAGTTGAGCTCCGGATCGATCTCGTCTGCACCATCAATTGTCAGATCGATACGCTCGACCTCTTCGAGCGTGACGACCGGGATCCCAGACTGCCGGGCTTCCCGTTCAATCGACTCAGCCGTCGGCACTGCCTGGATCCGGTGAAGTTCGCCGCCCTCGATTTTCCTTCCGATCAGATGCAGGGCGTGAATTGCAGTGCTTCCAAACCCCAGCCCGACGACCATGCCCGACTCAACGAACTGGACCGCGTATTCGCTGGCATGGAATTTATACCGATCGAGCGCCCCATGCTCCATTTCAGTCAACGAAAGATCCCTTATGCTCAGCGATCATTTTCTGGACAACCGCGGTCACCTGTTCGGGGTCGTCAACGATCCATCGCTCTTCCAGAATATCAAGGGCATGCATTTGCTCCCTTGTGAATGGCGTCGTGACGGCGATGCACCACATTCCGGCCGCCAGTGCTGCCCGCACCCCCGAAGGTGAATCCTCGAGGACGAGACAATCCTCTGCCGGCACATCCAGCTCGCTTGAAACGAGTTGGTAAATTTCCGGATCCGGTTTTCCAATCTCGACATCATCCCGTGTCGCGACGAAATCAAAATCGTCCTTCATCCCGAGAATTTCCAGCACCCGTTGCGCCTGCTCACAACGAGACATTGTGGCCAGACCGGTCCGGCAACCCTCTTCCCGTGCGGCATCCAACACCGCACGGTTGTGCGGCCACTGGTTGTTCAGCAGCAGATCAGGATCGGCGAGCATGTCGCCATAATGATCTAATCGGATCTGGACAAAGGCCTGCCAGGGCGAATCGACGCCAAATTCTTGCATGCGCGCCTGCGCCGGAGCCTCAAGATCGAAACGGTCAACTAAAGCGGCCGCAACTTCTCTTCGGGAAAGCCCGACAACTTCTTTGAAAGCCTCGATGACCTCGTCTTCGCCGATTGTTTGTGGACATAGATCGATGACCGCCTTTGCATAGGAGATCGCTTTCAGTTTTTCAGTTTGAACGAGGGTCCCGTCCAGATCGAATATCATGGCGCGGATCATGCGCCGAGATCTCCTACCAACGGTCCCGCAAAACCGGCAATCACTTCAATCATGGCTCTAGATCGCCTCTCGTATCGTGTCAAACGCAGAGAATAAATCATCCATGATATGGATGCGGATAACTGACCGGCCGGCATCGACCAAAGCCCGACGATCCCCCATAGCTTGCGCATCGATCAACGTGTTGAAGGTAATCGAGGATGACGGACTCCCAGCTTTATCGGGGATCTCCAGTGATGCTTTTTTCTCGTCGGTCAACTGCAGGAATAAGCCCTTCCCGGCATCACCCTTATGCAGCTGTCCGGTGGAATGAAGAAAACGTGGTCCATACCCGACGGTTGTCGCCGCCCCGGTTCCATCCCGGACCCGACCCTGGATATCCCGCAGCTGCCGGGTTACCTCTGCCGAAGGTGGTAGGTACGCCTGAATCGATAGGTATCCATCCTCGGCGCCCGATCGAATAAATGTTCGCAGAACGCTGGCGAGGTCATCGCCGCCGTTCGCGCCATCTCGCTCACTCCCGCCAGGTGCATCATAGTACAGCGCCAGATGTTCCGAAACGAACGCTGCATCTTCTGCGGGCAATTCCCCCTGCTCCCGGTAAGCGGCCACCATCTCCTTCGCACGGTTCTTCGCCGATTCCACATTCGGTTGGTCGAACGGGTTGATACCCAGCCAGAAACCTGCAACCGCAGTCGCCATCTCCCAGAGATAAAATAGGCCGCCAAGTGAGGCGAGATCTTCCACCTCAAAACGGACAACTGGATGGCCGGCGGCGGTCAGTGAAGATACGAAGGAGTCAAGCGAGGGATCATCCCACCAGCGAACATGGATAAAAATTCGATCTGGACCGTAAACCCCAGGCTCGCCGATGGGCTCCCCGACCACCGGCAAAATACCTTTGCCCTTTTTCCCTGTGCTTTCAGCAATCAGCTGTTCGACCCAGTCCCCCAGGGGCGCGACCTTCTCAGACATCAAGAACGTGAGCTTGTCACGGCCCATCTTCTCGCAGACCCCCAGAATGGTCCCCAGCTGAGCTGCATGATTCTCGCCTGGTTCCGAGTCCAGCCTGGAAGAGCTGCGTGCTCTGGATGCCTCCTCAAGCAGGCGCTCGAGGTCCACGCCGATGATCGCCGCAGGGACTAACCCGAAGAAGGATAAGGCTGAGTAGCGCCCTCCGATATCCGGGTCATTGATGAATATCTCGCGGAAATTGTGCGTCTCGGCTATCCCGACCAGCGGACTGCCCGGATCCGTTATGGCGATGAAATGCTCGCCGATCTCATCCTCGCTGACCACACTCCCAAGCCTGTTGTAGAAATAACGGAACAGCGAAAGCGTTTCGACCGTCGTCCCCGACTTGGTCGCAACAATGAAAGCGGTTTTCTGATAGTCTAAGTTTGAACTTACAGCATGGATGGCGTTCGGATGGGTTGTATCAAGGACCTCCAGGACGGGGAATCCGTCCCGGACGCCGAAAGTCCGTCGGAAGACATCCGGCGCCAGGCTCGAGCCGCCCATCCCCAGCAACACCACTCGTTGATAGCCATCATTGCGGAGCGAATCCCGGAAGGCGTACATCCTTGAGAGAGACCCCTTCATAACCTCAGAAATATCCAGCCACCCCAAACGGTTCGTGATTTCGGCTGGGTCGGGATCCCACACAGTATGATCGTGTTCCCAGATGCGCTTGATGATCGATCGTTCTTCAAGCTGTGCCAGGGCTTGCTCATACTTTTGTTGTGCTTCTGGCAGCAAGAAATCCATCATTCGTTATCCGCTTTCATCTGGGTGCATTTCTCCTCAATGGCGTCGATCAGTTTGCGATATGAATCCGCAAATGCCGCCACCCCATCCACCTGGAGCTGGTCTGTGATCGCATCCAGATTGACGCCGGCCCTGGCCAGGTCTTCGACTTGTTCTCGAGCGGCATCAACATCTTCCTGGAGCGTCAGCGCAACCTGGCCGTGATCAAGAAAACTATCCAAAGTCGCTGGTGGAACAGTGTTCACTGTCTGGGCTCCGATGAGCGCATCAAGGTAAAGCGTGTCCGGATATGCTGGATTTTTCGTGCTCGTGCTCGCCCAGAGCGGTCGCTGGACTCTCGCGCCAGCGGATTCCAGTGTTCGCCAGTCTTCCCCGCTGAAGATTTCATGAAAGCGTTGATATGCCAGTTTCGCGTTCGCGACTGCAATCTTGCCCAGGAGTGTCTCGTTCCCCGCATCGTTTAACGCTTCGTCAACCGCCGTGTCGACCCGGCTCACGAAAAACGAGGCCACAGAAGCGATCGAGTGGAGCTCTCTTCCCGCCCCATGAGCACGCTGCAATCCGTTTATGTAGGCCTGCGCCACATCTTCGTAATTCGAGAGCGCGAAGATCAACGTAACATTCACATTTACGCCATCCGCGATCAGCTGCTCAATTGCGGGTATGCCCGCATCGGTCGCCGGCACCTTAATCATTATGTTCGGTCGATCCAGAAGGCCGAAATATCTTCTCGCCTCTTCAATTGTGGCATCGGTGTCATGGGCAAGTTCAGGGCTTACCTCAAGGCTCACGTAGCCATCGAGATAGTCTGTTCGCTGATAGACTGGCCGGAGTTCATCTGCAGCCATCTCAATATCTCTGAGTACGAGCGCCTCATAGATATCAACCGTCGATGCCCCCTCTTTGATCAGTTTCCGCAGCTGCGGATCGTAATCCGGGCTGCCGGCGATCGCCTTCTCGAATATGCTCGGGTTGGAGGTGACACCCAGGACACCTTTATCAATCAGAGCTTTCAGCTCTCCTGACTCCAACATCTTCCTGTGAATATTGTCGAGCCAGATCGATTGTCCAAGATCAGCCAGTTTTTGAATATTGTTCATGATCTTCACCACCTTAATGTCAGCAGGAATTGTCAGGAAGCACCGTAGACGGGAACCAGCGCGCCGTAGATCCCACGCGCGGCATCTGAAGCAAGGAAAAGAATCACATCTGCTATCGCAGCTGGTTCAACCCACCGGTCGAAATTTGCATCAGGCATCGCCTCCCGGTTTTGAGGCGTATCGATCGTGCCGGGCATAACCGCGTTGACGTGGATGCCGTCATGTTTGACCTCCGCAGAGAGGCTCTCCGTCAGGCGTAATACTGCGCTCTTAGAAGCCGAATATGCGGCTGCGTTCTTTACCCCCTGAATGCCGGGTCGTGCCCCCAAATTCACGATTGACCCACCACCCTGATTGCGCATCGTTGGAACCACCGCCCGGGACGTGATAAACACCGTCCTCGCATTCAAATCAAGCATGCGCTCCCAGGTGTCAATCGTGGTTTCTTCCAATGATTTCCCCCCGCTGTAACCACCGGCCGCATTGATGAGTACATCAACCTGACCAAATCGATCAATCACCTGGTCCAGCCCATTTTGCACCGCGATCTCGTCCGTCAAATCTACGGATTCGACAAACAGGCAGTGGGCGTCTCCAGCAAGCTCAGGATACATCTCCGCCAGGCGCCCTTTACGATGATCAAAAAGTGCCAGGCGCGCACCGCTCCCTCTTAGAGCCTGGATAATCGCCCCGGCCAGGTTTCCAGCCGCACCGGTGAGGATGACAACCCGGTTTTCAAATTTCATCAAGGAACAACCTTTCGTGGAATTAAGTGAACGAGTTCGTGACGGACAACAGCTCCACTAACTTATGACAGACTGGGAAACAAATATCTTACGTTATTCCGGATCCAGGATGCTTGGTGTGTTTAAATTATATCAGCCGGGTCGCACCGTTTCTCTTCGCCCCTGGCCCCCGGGAGGGTAGCTGCCATCTTGAGCCCTTACGGGGCAAATATCACCATGTTATAATTTTTCTGTCGGGCCTTCCCGCCGACCGTGTGGAGCAAAAGTGCACCCACTCTTGGAATGCTACTCCACCCCCCTGGAGTACCAAGACCCTGGTCTGAAAGTGCATCTACTCCAGCGAGGCCCACCCGGCGGGGTTACACGGTGGGGCGGGAATAAACGGTCTTGAGTTTTGCTCAAGGCCGTTTATATTTACCAAGCAAAGTGCTGACAGCGCGACAAAGCGTCGTCAGCGGTGGTACTCATCCAAACACCAACCTTCGCGCGTGTGTTTCGGAGGCCGTGACACATGAAAAACACGACCGCTCTGATCTTCCCAATTTCTTTTATCATCGCAGCAGTCATCGCCTGCGGGGTTGAGCCATCTCCAGGACAGGAAACAATCACCACCCACAAACCCACATCAACCCAACCCGAAGTGGACGCAAGACCTCGCGACGATCGGCTGCTCGGCATTGATGTCAACGAAACGGACGACGGTGATTTCGAGAAGGCCTTCGCCCTGGCGATGGACTCCGGCCTGGATTTTGTAAGCCTGACCATCTACTGGGATGACTTTGAAACCGCCCCGGGCGTCTTCGCGCCAGAAACCAACTGGCTGGAGATCGCAGATAGCTACTATTCTGCTGCCGGGATAAGGGTCGCGCTCGTAATCGCTGTGGTAGACACGAGTGTGATCCACACGCCTGATGATCTGCGCGGGCTTGCGTTTGATGAGCCCGTGATGGCTGAACGATTCAATTCCTTCCTCGATTACGCCCTGGCGCAGCTGACCTCCGTCGAATTGATCTCCATCTCGATCGGCAACGAAATCGACGCGTTTCTAGGATCAGATCAAGCAGCATGGGAAGCCTATCAAACCTTCTACACAAGCGCCGTTGATCATATCCATGCCTCGCACCCGGATTATCGGGTCGGGGTAAAGAGCATGTTCGACGGCCTTACACACGGCCACGTCTCAGAGCTGGACAGAATCAATCAACACAGTGATGTGATCCTCGTCACTTACTACCCGCTCCACTCAGATTTCTCGGTCAGACCGGCCAGTACAGTCTTCGCAGATTTTGAACTCGTCACGCAGCTCTACCCGTCCAAACCCGTATACTTCCTTGAAACTGGCTACCCATCCAGCAAAGAGCTTGGAAGTTCAGAGCTCGCTCAGGCCGAGTTCGTTCAAAACGTCTTTAGAGCCTGGGATCAACATGCAACAGGAATCAAAGCCGTGAATTTCACGTGGCTCCACGATATCACCCCGTCCGATGTGAAAAAATATTCCAGATATTACGGGATAAACAACCCCAGTTTTCGAGCCTATCTGGCGACCCTCGGACTCCGCCACTCTGATGGAACGGACAAGGATGCATTCATCCAGCTGCAGCAGGAGGCCGCCGCCAGAGAGTGGTGAACTCCTGGAGGCACCATTGCCTGGAAACGCGGGGCACCAGCCGCGCACTACCCCACCCACAGAGTCCGGGATACTCGAAGCCCTGCCGTAAAGTCTGGTCGTCCAGCCCATTAAAACTCATCCAATCGGGCTGTTAATCATCGTCAAACTTGATTTACAATCATATTCAGCAAGTGTGATGGCCCAGACACAAGAACCGCTCAGATCCTTAAGGACGGATAATGGGAATTAAGCATCTGCCAGACTTCGACCGAAATAATCCATTGAATGCCCTGCTGTTGAAACGCTGTTCGGTCCGCAGCTTCCTGCCAAAGTCTCTAGACAGCCAACAAGTCAGCGACCTTTTATGGTCATGCCAGGGGATGACCCGGGGCGATCACCGCACCGCTCCATCTGCCGGCGCCCGCTACCCGCTCGAGATCTATTGGGTAGACCGAGAACAAACGGGGCATTACGATGTAGACCACCATCGACTCGAGATTCTCCTGGAGGAAGACCTGCGCACGGAGCTTTCCCGGGCTGCGCTGGACCAGCAATTCATCGCCGAAGCTCCGGCGACCGTCGTGATAACCGCCGTCTTCCACAGAGTAGCCGGAAAATACGGCGTAGAGCGGGGAGCGCGGTACGTGCAGATGGAGGTGGGGCACGCAGCGCAGAACGTGCTCCTCCAGGCTGCCGCGCTTGGGTTGGGAAGCGTGCCGGTGGGCGCATTCGACGATGACCAGGTCTCAAGGCTTCTACGATTACCCGAGGATCATGCTCCACTGTACTTGCTCCCGATCGGGCACCCGACAGCTCCTCCAGCAGCCTTGTGATCGGCATTCGTCGATTCGCCAGTTTGAATATGGGTTAACCCGGAGGATGCCTTTTCGGAGTTTTCGTTGGAAGGAAAATCCACGCCGTATCGCGACCAACCCTTCCAAGCCGAGGATCACGCTCCGGGGCGCTGAACAGTTTCTGATCAATCCGGGTGCTGTACAAGCAGCGTGGAGCAGCGCAGATCTCGCAAGTCAACACAAATTCGATCCTTGTCCTGGCCCCTTGATGTGCCGTCATGATCTGCGCAAATTTGTATACTGAGAGAAGATGACATGGATGGAGGACGGACATGAGTCGGTTTACACACGTGATCAAGCGCAGCGGATCAATCGTCCCCTTTCGAAAAGAGCGCATCGCCAATGCGATCTACCGTGCCGCGGTCGCAGTCGGAGGCCGGGACCGCGAGCGCTCCGAGTGGTTGTCCGACCAGGTGCTCGAGTTTCTCGAGAAGAACCTCCTGGAGGACCATACCCCTCACATTGAGGAAATCCAGGACGCTGTGGAAAAAGTGCTCATCGAGCACGGGCATGCAAAGGTCGCCAAAGCCTACATCCTCTACCGTGACGAGCAGGCCAAGCGGCGCATGGATCGTGGGCGGCGCGCCGCTCAATCGAAAGAGAACATTCCGTGGCGCAAACTCTGGTATACCCTCGATTGGGCGGTCGAGCATGATCTCCACACCATCGATACATTGAACAGGCGGCTGCGGAACGACGAATTCCCGCAAATCGTCCACCAATCGGAGGCTGCCTACGAGGACGATGTCGACACAGCGGCAGAACTGCTGACCGATCGTACAGAGGAACTCAAGGTCGTGATCATCAGCGGCCCTTCCTCCTCGGGCAAGACGACAACAACGATCAAGATCGAAGACCGGCTGTCGAAAAGAGGCCTGCGCTTCCGCCCGATCAACATCGACAATTACTTCTTTGATCTGGAAATGCACCCCAAGGACGAGTTCGGAGACTATGATTTCGAAACGCCGCAGGCGCTGGATCTCCCGTTAATCAACGAGCATCTGATTGCGTTGATTGCGGGGGAGGAGATAACAATTCCTTACTATGATTTCAAGACCGGCACGCGCACATTAGATCAAACGCCCATGAAGCTTGCGTCAAACGAGATCCTCCTGATCGACAGTCTGCACGGCCTTTATCCCCCGATGACCGAAGGGATACCTGAAGAGACAAAAGGAAAGATTTATATTGAGCCGCTGCTGCAAATGAAAGACACCCATGGTGAATATCTGCACTGGGCAGATTTGCGCATGATCCGGCGCATGCTTCGAGACGCGGAACACCGCGCCTACGATCCACAGAGGACGCTCGAACACTGGCATTACGTACGCTCCAGCGAGCTGCGTCACATCATACCTTACTTAAGCACGGCCGATATCGTCATCAACTCGGCAATGCCCTACGAACTGCCCATTTACCGCAGGCGCCTGCTCGATTCGTTTGAACGATGGATGATGGCATACGCAGACGACCCCGTCCGCCAGGACGCGTATATGCGCGCGGGCCGGATGTATGAGGTGCTTAAGACCGTCGATCCGATCGAGGATGAATCTCCGATTCCTCCCGATTCCGTAATCCGTGAATTCATCGGCAGCAGCATATTGAAATACTGAGGCAATTCTCTGCCCAATATAATGCTCCCCACAACCCACGATTGATCGATGAGCGCACACCTCAAGATTGAATCGATGATCTTTGCCTAAAGGGCTCTGATCGGTCTGCGAACAAGAAACGACGCCAGCCTCGTTGTTGAAGAGTCCGGCGTCGTTGTCAGGGCTCCAGGCGGTGCAAACCTATAAGCCCTGACGTTCGCGGCGTTTATTTTATTCATTTCGGAAAACCTGTCAAATCCACGCAATGCGATTCAGATCGCTGATACTTACCCAATTTTTCCAGCGGAGTGGATCGCCCGGGCTCATCCCCAGACCAGGATCTCGCAACGATGTCGGGCATTTGGGTTAACCAGGATTGAACAGTTGGTTGCAGGTACGCCTAAAGAAACACGCTCCCTCAATCGATTCTTGCCTAAGGAAATGCCCGGGATGCTGGCTATCAAACATGCACCAACCGGATATGCAGCGCCACCAGCCTGTCGATATAACGCGGTGCTAGCGAGGCTCGCTTGGGACCAATCGAACGAGGTCTATGGGGAGACCAGCCTACATTCAAATCAGGGACGGTGTCGGGGATTGGAGCCGGCAATGTCGAGCGGGGCCCATTCACTCCCCGGTCGGTTAGAGCAGCGAGAGACCTTCGACGCGCTTGCGGTTAAAGAGCATCGCCGGTGCTTCGGCAAACGCCGAGGGGAAGAGAATCGCCTGAACGCGGGCATCGTAGAGCGGAAGGAAGATCGACTCCCCCTCAAAAATGAACGCGCCAAAATCAAAGCGTCCGCCGGTCTGGATTTCGCCGATCAGTTCAAACCCCTCCATGACGATGCGAACCCTGTGTGGAAAAGGCTTCGTATAACCCGCCCGAACGACGTGAGAAGGTCCCAGGCCGGCGCGCGAATCGACCAGAACAGCCAGAACCTCGCGCTTGACAAACCACATTTTGGAGAATTGTTCCGCAGATTGGTTGACACGATGCAACGCAGAAATTTCACCTGATTCGATCTCAACCGATGACTCGGTTGGCAGGTTCATCTGGCTGAACAAACCCTGTGCTCCCCCTGCGACCTTGCCGCGAATCCAATGGGTTTTCGTAATGATCTGAACCTGAACCGGTTGCTTCAACATCTTCTTCCGAAGCCTCCTGCGACAACAACGGTCAGCACTATCATAGCAGACTTTACGCGGCCAAAGGCTCCCTGCATTTTGCTCACGCCCCCTTCCGGGTCTCGATGGTGACTGAAATGGATCGGAAGCCAACAATGGTTTTGAAATTTCGCACCCACCTTCCCCTGGCAGGGATTGCACGTCAGGCAACTTCCTGTCCTTCGGGTGCTGCAGCACTGATCCACCATAGATTATGGTGTTAGAATTCCTAATCAAACCTTGAAAGGGACCTGCTATGCCCTACCAGCCGATCGAAAACTACGCAGTCATCGGTGACCTCCATACCGTTGCCCTGGTTGGGATGAACGCTTCCATCGATTTCATGTGCTTCCCACACATCGATTCCCCATCGATTTTCGCCCGGCTCCTTGACGAAGAAAAAGGCGGATATTTCCAGATCAGACCTATCCTAAATACTTACCGGGAAAAGCAGCTCTATCTCAGCGACACAAACATCTTGCTTTCGCGGTTCCTCTCACCGGAAGGTGTTGCAGAGATCTCGGATTTCATGCCGGTCGAGATGTCCTCACCGCATCACGAGTTGGTCCGCAGGGTAAAGACCGTCACCGGCAAGATGGAGTACGAGATGGTCTGCAAACCCGCATTCAATTATGGGCGCAGCACACATCGCATAGAGCAAGAACAAGGCGCGGTTCGATTTATTTCCGAAGGGGATGACGGCCTTGTCCTGCGGCTATATTGCGAGGTCCCATACGAAATCAACGATGGGGCTGTGATCGCACGCTTCAGCCTGGGGGAGGGTGAAACGGCGTCATTTATCCTGGAAGATGTCGTTAAAGGGAAGGATTCCCCGGCCAAAGATCCCGATTTCGCGTCGAAGGCATTCGTCGAAACGGTGAATTACTGGCACGCCTGGATCGATAAGTCATCCTATAACGGGCGCTGGCGGGAAGAAGTCAATCGCTCAGCACTGGTCTTGAAACTGCTCACCTCCCAGAAGTATGGATCGATCGCGGCGGCTGCCACTTTTGGGCTGCCAGAGATTATCGGCGGGGTCCGGAATTGGGACTACCGGTATACCTGGATCCGGGACGCTTCCTTCACCTTGTATGCTCTGATCCGGTTAGGCCTCACCGAAGAGAGCAACCACTTCATGCGTTGGATCGATGAGAGGGCACACGAACTGGACCCTGATGGCACTCTGCAGGTAATGTACAAGCTGGACGGCGGCCACGAGATGCCTGAGGAAGAACTCGATCATCTTGAGGGATATCATCAATCACGCCCTGTGCGCATCGGCAACGACGCTTACAGACAAATGCAGCTCGATATTTACGGTGAATTGATGGATTCGGTCTACCTGGCGAATAAGTATGGCGAGCCGATTTCGAACAGCTTGTGGCAAAATCTTGTGCGCCTGCTCGATTGGCTATGCGAAAACTGGGAACAACCTGACGAGGGGATATGGGAGGTGCGTGGAGGCAAACAGCATTTCCTGCACTCGAGGTTGATGTCCTGGGTAGCTTTAGACCGTGGCCTGCGCCTGGCTGCGAAACGATCATTCCCGGCTCCGGTAAGCAAATGGCGGGACGTACGCGATACGATCTACAGTGACATCCACGATAATTTTTGGAATCCAGAAATCGAGGCTTTCGTACAGCATCTTGGATCCGAGGCAATTGACGCCTCCAGCCTGCTGATGCCGCTCGTGCGTTTCATAAGCCCGACCGACCCACGCTGGCTCAAACACCTTGAAGCCGTCGAGCGGACGCTTGTCTTCGATTCGTTGGTCTACCGCTACAACATAGGTGAAAGCGCGCCGGACGGGCTGATCGGCGAAGAGGGCACATTCAGCATTTGTACATTCTGGTACGTAGAATGTCTGTCGCGGGCCGGCCAGATCGGCAAAGCTCGTTTGTACTTCGAGAAAATGCTGGGGTATGCCAATCACGTCGGCCTCTATGCAGAGGAACTCGGCACTTGCGGGGAACATCTCGGCAACACACCACAGGCATTTACGCACCTGGCACTGATCAGCGCCGCCTACGACATCAACCGGAGACTGAACGGCGAGATCGGACAGGGTTGATCCGGCGCGACCCCAAAAAACATAACGATCAAAACATTGACCTTATTTGAAGGTGGGACCGGGATCATTTCCTCTTGCACAAAATTCCTGATCCCGGACAGCTCATGGGTTGGGTTTCACTCATCACTCACAGCATCATGTTCGTCGACAATACGCTGGATTGGTCACTGCAGGCGACCTGCTGCGCGAATGTCTATCGGGTTCCCGTGCATAACTGCAATGGATATCAAATTCGGGGTGATAGGGGTCAGGCTGTTCGATTGGGCAGCCCGCAATTCTTCTAAGGCCTGCGGGGGAGAGGCCAGGCTGCTCCGGTTACCGCTGAGCAACCCCACCGGGCCGGGCTTACCTGCTAACCCCCAAATACTCTCAAGGGCACAGGGATAAACACAAGCACGAAAACGATCAAGCCAAAAATGGCTAAAGCGCGCCGTTTTGGATCCAGCGTGGTAATTTCGTCGCGCGGCTGAGCATAGGTCTTGCCGAGCAAGAAGATCATGACCGCCCAGAGATACCATCCAGACCAGACGAAGCCCAGCAAGACCAACGCCACCACGATCAGCGGCCAAATACGTCGGGCCGTATCACCGACAAGGACGTAGATTGTGTGGCCTCCGTCCAGCTGGCCAGCCGGGATGAGATTCAGCGCCGTCACGAGGAGCCCTGCCCAGCCTGCCCAGGCCATGTGGTTCAGAAACACATCCGTGCCTCCGAATGGCGTCGGGGTGCCAAGAAAATAGTACTGGATCCAATAAACAACCGGCGAGAGGCCGGCATAGTGCAGCGGCTCCGGAAGCAGCGCACCCTTCGTCACGAACTTGGCAGCCAGATAGAGGAGCGAGTTCCCCTCCTGGATGCTGCCCGTTTCAGCCGCCAGGTTGAGCGGCAAGCTGCCCAGTGGGGATGTCGCCAGACCGATCAGCAGAATGGGTATGGCGACAACCAGACCAGCCAATGGGCCGGAGAGACCAATATCGAGAAGCACCTTACGGTTGCGGGGAGGTTCTTTGAGCCTGATGAACGCCCCCAGTGTGCCGAACAAACTCCCTGGGAACGGTAAAAAGTACGGCAGCGTCACAGCGCATTTGTGGTAACGTGCTGCCAGGTAATGCCCGAATTCGTGCGCGCCAAGGATCGCGAATAAGCTTCCAGCAAACACAAGACCGTTGGGAATATTAGCGACGATCGCACGGAAGATCCCCCCGGAGCTCTGGTCAATAGGTCCTTCCAGCCCGTACAATGCACCTGCAAACACCATGCTGGCCAACGTCAACACAAATAATGCCGCGTTCACCAGCGCATTAGACGGGTCAGGATTGATGACCCCGGACAGCGCCAGCACCGTGTCTTGCCCATCCTCCTTGCGAAAGAGCAGGGTCGCACCTTCCCGGGCGAATGACGGGTCCAGCCGGTCGAACGCCTCCTCAGATCCACGCAGCAACTCACCCCTGAAACGGACTGCAAAGCCAAGCTGCTCGTTTCCGAGTGTCACATCGCTGAGATGCATGACCTCTTCAACGAGGGGGCGTAAGCGATCTGCGAGCTCCACCGGGCTTCTTTCCATGCCATCCCTCATTAATGTACATCGCTATAAAGAAAAGGCGGGAGTGGATGGGAGTCGAACCCACCGCGGCCCGTTTTACGGCCCGCCACCGGTTTTGAAGACCGGGGAGCCCACCGGGACCCAACCACCCCCGTACATCTGGCTAAGGATACCGCATGCGCGAATCATCCACAAGAGATTCACGGGCGCGACTCGTTCTCGCCTCGCTCCGGTCCCTCTCGACTGAATACATGCAAACCTGCTAGAATTCAGACCACGGGAGGGTTTGATGGAACGATTAAAGGACAAGGTGGCGATCATCACCGGCGGAGGCAGAGGCATTGGCCGTGCAATCGCGTTCGGATTCGCCGCCGAAGGGGCTAAAGTGGTCGTCGCTGCCCGAACCCAGGCAGAGATCGAAGCTGTCGCCGGGGAGATCATTCTGAATGGAGGCGAGGCTTTCGAGCACGTCACAGATGTATCCGATGAAGAATCGGTTCGGAACCTGATCGGTGCGACCATCGATCGCTTTGGATCAATCGATATCCTCGTAAACAACGCCGGAGTAGGAAACATCCGACCGGTTTACGGAGTCCCGAAGAAATCTTTCGAAAGCGTGCTCGCCGTAAACTTGATCGGCACATTTCTCTGCACGAAGCATGTCTGGAAACCAATGAAATCCAATCATGGTGGCTCCATCATCAACGTCTCCTCGATCGGTGGGTTGAAGGGCTTCCCCTATTTATCCGCGTATTGTGCCAGCAAGTGGGGTCAGATCGGGTTCACAAAAGCGGCGGCAGAAGAGGGAAAGGCGGACCGGATCCGGATAAACGCGATTGCCCCCGGGAAAGCAGACACGAATTTCAGGGCGCAGATCCGCGAGAACAAAGACGAGATGCTCCAGCCTGAAGATCATGTTGGCGTATGCATCTTCCTCGCCTCTGATGAATCGCTCTACATCACTGGAGAGGTGATCCCTCTTGAATGGTATGGCCCAATCGAAAGTCGTGGGGAGTGACGTCAGCCGGCTTTTCGCCGTCGGATTTGAAAGAAGGTTAATCATCCATTCACCGCTGAGGTTCAAGATCGTTGTTATGCTCGCGGTTGCTCTGACCGCGGTTCTTTCAGCGTGCACAGGCTCTGACACCCAGAATGGTCCGGAAGCTTCGTCTGCGCCAACAGGCTTAACGGCGCCACAGCTCGGTCCAACGAGCACATCGAAGCCCGCAACACCCACCCCGGATCCAGCACCGCCTACTGCGACGATCCGTCCGCTCGATCCAGTCACCGCACAAGATTGGCTTCGAGGGCCGGATGATGCGGATTATTCCTTCCTTGTTTACTGTGATTTTCAGTCTCCCCCCTGTGCCGACCTCGCACAAGCTTTAGAAGCGTTGCGAACCATAAGACACGGGGAGATCCAGGTGATTTATCGCCAGTTTCCGTTGCTCGTGCTGAACGACAAAGCCGGGCTGGCCGCGCAATTGGCGTTATCCGCAGACAACCAGGATGCATTCTGGCCGATGCACGATCTGCTCTACGACCAGCAAGATGTCTGGAGCACACTTTCCCCGCAAGATTTCCTTACCTGGTCCGAAGAGGCGGCTGCGGATCTGGGTCTCGACGGAGATCAAGTTGCCGCTGATCTACGTGCAGGTGTGTACGCTGGAATGGTTGAGGAGGGATTCCGTCAGGGGGTGAATTCCGGTCTCCCCGGGACGCCTTTCTTGCTGTTAAACGGCGAGTGGTTTCGTGCCTCACCGACGCTTAAAAACCTCGAAGCGGCGATAAGACTGGAGCAATTGGCCGGGCGGCAATATGAACAGCGACCGGAGCTTGAGCTTGATCCGGACACGCTCTACCTGGCTCATATCAAAATGACAGGAGGGGAACTCGTCGTACAGCTCTTTCCCGAATCAGCGCCGGCAGCAGTGGCGAATTTCATCTTTCTTGCGCGGCAAGGCTGGTTCGATGGGACCCTTTTCCACCGCGTCGTGCCGGGAAGCTACGTTGAAGGCGGGGATCCCAGCGCGACCGGGTTCGGCGGTCCGGGTTACTTCATCCGGGACGAGATCGATCCGGCGGTGTCCTTCGACCGTCCCGGGCGATTGGCGATGGCAAACGCGGGGCCGGACACAAATGGCAGTCGATTCGCGATCACGCTGCGCAGCATGCCCGAATGGGATGGCGCCCGCCCGATCCTTGGCCAGGTCATTGAAGGCCTGTCGCTGCTTTCCGGGCTGGAAGCAAGAGACCCCTTGGAAGACCTGTTGCTCGAACCAGCGGACAGGATCATCACAGTGGAAATCGAGGAGCAATAATGGATGCGCCCGAACGTGACGCTTTAGACATCATCGTGCTTGTCGGCAGCATCCTCGCATTGGGCATCAGCATCATGGCGGCCGGGAGCATGGCGATCATCGCAGGCGTGAATAACTTCCTGCAGCTCGTCGAAAATGCAGAGGCCGCCTGGACGATCGCCGTCATTTTTGGGAGCATGGGTTTGCTCACCCTCCCGGGACTCTATTTGAGCTACCGCTCGGTGAACGGCCAGGCCCCGCTATTCAGCAAATCGATCTCCCCATTGCTCTTTACCATCGGTATTGGATTTCCATTTTCACTAGCCCTTGGCGCGCTGAGCCGTGAGTTTAATATTCTGCCTTCATTTCTTGAGCCTATCGCACACGTCATCGCTGCGACCACACCGATGCTTTTCATGTCGCTTTATATCGTGCGCACGCTCCCTGTGATCCCGTGGCGTAGGATCTGGGGTTACTTCAGCGGCGGGTTGTGGGCCTCGCCACTGCTCGCCCTCTTACTGGAGCTGCTCACCGCAATCCCACTGTTTTTGCTTCTGCTTGCCTATGTATGGACGGAGGTCGATCCAAGCGAGTTACTTGAACCGTTGAGGTCAACTTCCCCGTTAGGTGAAGCGCAGCTTAATGAACAGATCGAAGCTTTCCTCCAGCAGCCGCTGCTGATCCTGGGAGTGGTCTTGTTTGTCGCTGTTTTCGTACCGCTTCTGGAGGAATTTATTAAGTCTATCGCCCTCTGGCCCACATTGAACCGGGGGCTTACGCCGCTTTACGCATTCGCGGGCGGAGCCGTCGCCGGCGGGGCGTACGGGATCTTCGAGGCTTTTTTTCTTGCCCAGCCGGGCCAGGAATGGGCATCATTGATGATCGCAAGAGCCGGTGCGACCTTCATGCACATGCTCACAACCGGCATCGTCAGTTCAGGTCTCGCCCGCGGGCTGAAATCGAAAAAATGGGGGCCTGCCCTGCACCATTACTTTTCCGCCGTGGCATTACATGGTCTCTGGAATCTGGCTGCGCTCGGTGTGGGATTGGGGCTTTTATCCCAGGAGACCGGAGTACGCTTGGCCGGCAGCAGCAGCATCACCCTTGTTGTGATTGGGTCAGGCGTGGTGCTCGCTTTGCTCGCATTGGGCGCGGTATTCGGTCTCCATACATATCCAAGATATCTACTCAAGCAGAAGACTCAGACCGCTCAGGAAGCCTCCGCCGGCGTGTCCTGATCGGCCGCCTTACGGGCACCCCGGCGTACGTGGTGGATAACGTAGTACACGAATCCGGCAACAAGGATGATCGCGATGGGAATATCGAACGGTCGCATGATCGCACGCAGCTCCTCCCACCTGGATCCGAAAACGAAACCGCCGTATGCGAGCGCGCCGCACCAGATTGCGGATCCCACAAAAGTGTAGACCGTGAACGGTAAGAGTCGCACACGCGTGACACCTAACGGGAACGAGATGAAAGTTCTGACAATCGGAAGAAGCCTGGAGAGAAACGCCGTCCACTCCCCCCACCGGGAGAACCACTTATCGGCGACGTCCAGATCATGTTGACTGACCATGAGATACTTCCCGTAACGATCCAGCAGCGGGCGCCCGCCCCAGGCACCCAGCGCGTAGGACAACAAGGAGCCAACCGTACAACCCACCCCACCCCATAACGCGCCCAACAGAAGCGCGTCCAACGCCGTGCCACCACGCGCCTGGACGAGCAGCCAACCCGATAACGGCATCGTCACTTCGCTGGGGATCGGTATGTTTGCACTCTCCAGAGCCATGATGACGACAACACCACCCCAACCCATCGTCTCGAAGACCCGCATCAAGAATTCAACAATCTGGTGTTCCAGCCAAATCGGCATCAAGACCTCCGCATCATTACTTCATGGTGACAGGACCCGTGAGATTATACTCAAACATTCCACCTTGAGCAGGCTCCCTTTCTGCTTGACACTTGAATTTCGCTATGCTACATTCAGGCCGCTTTCAATCAGCCCTTCAAACCACTCACTTCAGGAGCGTTACCTTGACAATATCGCGGACTGAGAAGATGGTCGAACGCTTACGCGATTTACAAGCATCTTCTCCAGATGTCGAAGCCTCCGCGGTCGTCAGCGTTGATGGCCTCACGATGGCATCTGCTCTGCCAGAGGATGTCGAAGAAGATCGCGTCGCGGCGATGTCTGCCGCCATGCTTTCTCTCGGTGAACGGATTGCTGGCGAATTGGGCCGGGGAAACCTGGATCAGGTTTATATCCGCGGGAAAGGTGGTTTTGTCATCCTGATGGCAATCGGGAATGAAGCCGTTCTGACGGTGCTTGCTCGACAGCAGGCGAAGGTGGGGCTCCTTTTTCTTGACATGCGCAGGGCGACGGAAGACCTCCTCTCGCTGCTCTAAACCAATCTCCTTACGCTTGTCCGAGATCTCAGAACCCAACTCTATGCTCCCTAACACACTGATCCGATCCTACTTGCTCGCACTTGAGGACCTACTTGGAGAGAATGGGGTCAAAGCGTTTCTTAACCATTCGTCACTTTCCGGATGGATCGAGAGCTACCCCCTTGCCAATGACTCGAGAGAGGTCACGTATGAGGAATTTTCGCTCCTCCAGAAATCGGTGGAAGATATTTATGGTGAGCGAATGGGCCGGAACCTTGCTCGGAGAGCATCCCGTCGCTCTTTAGAACAAGTGGGCCTCGCGTTAATCTCAATCGAAGAGATCAGCAATGAGCATGCATCACCTGAAGCGACGCTCAAACACTCTTTACGAGCATTTGCGAGACTCTTTTCAATCGAGGATCTGGATCAAATTCGCCTGGGGCAATCGGACGATGAAATTGTGCTTGCCTTTGATCGCTGCCCTAATTGCGTTGGACGAACCGTCGATGAACCTATGTGCCAGGCATGCATCGGGTGGATAGAAGCTCTGCTCTCAGAGCGAGATCCGGGAGGTCGGTATGAAGTCATCGAAACCGGATGCCTTGCGGCGGGTGATACCAGCTGCACCTTTTCGATCAGACCGACTTGACCGGATCTGGAAAAGCGAGAAACTGACGGATGGATGATAGGTTAACGATCGTAATCCCCACCTATAACGAAGCGGAGAACTTACCTGTTCTGGCTGCAGCGTTATGGGAACTCCCCGGGCTTGAGATCTCAATCCTTGTCGTTGACGATGATTCTCCCGACGGGACAGGCAAGATTGCGGATCGATTGGCAGAAGAAAATCCACGTCGCTTTGAAGTCCTTCACCGCACAGGCAAACTAGGTCTCGGCACCGCATACATCGAAGGTTTCAAGCGAGCGCTGGCCTCTGGCGCCCCGGTCATCGGTCAAATGGATGCAGATTTCTCACACTCCCCCGACTACATCCCTCAGTTCATGCAGCTTCTTCCTGACTGTGATGCCGTGATTGGCTCCCGTTATATCCCTGGTGGACGACTTGATGAGCGCTGGGGGGTTGGTCGGGTGCTGCTCTCGTGGTTCGGCAATTATTACGCCCGGAGGATTCTAGGCCTGGACATAAGGGACACGACGGGGGGATTTCGAATCTGGAAACATGACACGCTTGCAGGAATGCCCCTCGATCGGATTCGCTCCAACGGCTATGTCTTCCAGGTCGAAATGGCTTACGTAGCACAGAAGCTTGGATATCAACTAGTCGAGACGCCAATTTATTTTGAGGATCGCAGGATAGGTCAGTCCAAGATGTCCTTCCGGATCCAAGTGGAAGCCGCACTGCGTGTGTGGCAGGTGCTCTTCGAACACCGCCGGTTAACTCCAGGCGACAGACGGAGTTGATTCATCCATTTTCAATTTGTCTATAGACGCGCGCCAGTTGGAGCCAGGTCTCCACATCCAGCATCTGGGCTCGTGTACTCGGCTCAACACCGCAAGACTTTAATAAGGTCTCCGTCTCCGCTTTATCGATCGGTAATCCATGCGCAAGGGAATTCTTCAGTTGTTTTCGTTTCTGTGCAAAGCCCGCGCGTGCAAGTGTGAAGAGTGTGTCGATCACGTCAAGTTCGAGGACCGATCGCGGAGACATGTCGACTCGCAGCACCGCTGAATCCACCTTCGGCGCTGGAAAAAATGCTCCTGAGGGGATGTTCGCCCACATCGATGGCCTCCCGAACACCTGCACGCTGAGCGCCAGGAGACTCATCTCCCCGGGCCCGGCTACTATCCGCTCGGCGACTTCCTTCTGGATTGTGAGCACGACGCGGGACGCAGGCGTTTTCGATTCCATGAGATGCCGGATGAGCATCGATGTGATGTTGTAGGGGATATTCGCTGCGACGACATAGCCTGGCTCAAGACCTAAATCATCAGGCCTCAACTTCAGAATATCACCCTGGATGAGCGTCACATTTTCAAGATTGGCTAACATGTCCTGAAGGATGGCATGCAGCGATGCATCGAGCTCAACTGCGATTACCCTCGCCGCATCTTCCGCCATGCGCTCCGTCAGTGCGCCCAGTCCCGGTCCGATCTCAAGAACGGTATCGCCGGGCTGAATCTCGGCCGCTTCCAGGATAGTTTCACGCGCCGCAGCACTGATCAGGAAGTTCTGCCCCAGAGCCTTGCGCGGCCTCACCCCGTATCGATGGAGCAGCGATTGCGCCTGCAGTGGTGAAAGAGGATCCATCACGTCTGGTCCAGACATCTATTAAGCCCTGAGGCGGAGGGAGATCCATAGACAATCACCCGCTCACGTACCAAACTCAAGTAAGAATTTCTCCTTGTTTGCCGCGCGAGCATTCTTGCCGCTGCTGGTTTTTATCAACCACCCACGTTCGACAATCTGGATGTAACGCGCCGTCACATCAGACCCAGTCGCAATTGCCGCTCTTATCTGTCTGACGATCAAATCTGTCTCAGCTTGCGAGTCTTCATCGTGCTCGGCGACAACAGCCACATCTTCGGTTCCGATTGCCTCGTTAAAAATACCAAACGCAACCGCTCTGCCCGGATACACTCCCGGGATCTCATCGACGATGGCTTCGAGATCCTGCGGGTAAATATTCTTGCCTCCAACGATGATCAGTTCTTTTGCACGGCCAGTTATGAAAAGCTCACCCCGGTACATGTAGCCAAGATCTCCGGTCTTATACCAGCCATTCGAAACCGACTTCGCCGTGAGATCGGGTCTCTTATAGTATTCGCTCAGGAGCGAATCGCCGCGCAAAGCGATTTCCCCGATCGCCCTCTCTGGCAGCGGGCGCCCTTCGTCGTCGATGACCCTGATTTCGGTATTCGCGATCGGTGGGCCCGCGGAGAGCACCTTCACGGTATCCTCATCCGCGCTTCCTGGCCTGGCGGCACGTTCACCGGATAATGAAGAGCGTCTCACCTCATCGACGAGCAGCGGTGCTTCGATGCCCCCCTGGGTCACCGCGAACACATTTTCCGCCATTGCGTAGCATGTCGCCAGCGCCGAGGCCTGCAAACCATAGGATTCAAACCGGGAGAGGAACATCTCATGGCTCTCCCAGCGCATCGGCTCGGAACAATTAATCACCGCTCGCCAGGTGGAGAGGTCTACACCTTCGAGGTCACGATCTCGAATCTTTTTTGTGCAGAAATTGTACGCAAAGTTCGGGAGCCAGGTCAGGGTCCCGCCATGTTCAGAGACCGCCCTCATCAAGCGATAGGGAGCCCGCACCCACTCGAACGGCGACATCAAAACCAGCTTGACCCGGAGCAGGATCGGCAGGAGAAAGCCGGCGATGAGGCCCATATCGTGATAAAGAGGCAGCCAGCTGACGATCACGTCCATCCCGGTGAGGTTGAGCGCCGACGAATAGGCCTCCAATTGATTCAGGATCGCCTGGTGAGAGAGGGCGACGCCTTTCTGCAGACCGGTTGTTCCTGACGAGTGCTGCAGCAGAACAATGTCTTCGGGTTGGCTATTCAGACCAGCCGCTTCAGTCCAATCCCACTCAACGCTTGCAGGCTGGTCTTCAACGTAGAGGATCGAACGCAGAGAAGACCCGGAGAGCTCGATTTTGTCAATCTCGTCCTGGAAATCGCGATAAGTCACTAATGCGCTGGGCTCCGTGATCTCGATTAACGAGCCCAGTGACTCTCGATAGCGCTCCGGGGACAATTTCTCGGTGAGGAAAGGCATGATCGCCGGCACGGCACCATGAAGTACGGCACCAAAAAATGCGGAGATCAATTCGAGGCGATGATCGAGGATGATAATTACAGGTTCGCCGGAGGCAATTCCTGCCTGTTCAAAAGCCCGGCAATACACCGCAGAACGTCGGACGAGTTCCGCGTAGGTAAGCAGCTTGTCCTGGTCTTTCTGTTGAAACACAATCGCGATTTCGTCCGCGGCTTGGTGTTCCAGCTCCTTCAGTAAAGCAGGGATCGTGCTGCTGGTGAGAGATGTCATCGCCGCTGTTCGACAAGCGCAGCAAGCTCTGCGAGGGTGTCGAACGTCTCAGTCGAGAGCTCGGCATCATCGATGCGAACACCGTAACTTTCTTCCACGAATAGTGCGATATCTACCAGGCTGAACGAATCGATGAGCCCGCTTGAGATCAATGCCTCATCACTTGCAATGTCTCTGCCGGAATCCTTCAAGATCTCGCGTTGGATGAATTCTTTAATCTCTGTTTGCATCTAGGTCACCGGCCGATTGCTTATATACATGGTTCTCGGTGGAAAAGTTGCTCATTCTCTTACGCTCACTGTTCGAGCACCAGTTCGGTGCGGATTTTGTCGAGCACCTGCAGTGCGGTCAAATTCCGCCACGGCCAGGCCGCTTTCATCGCCTCCGGATCGTCGAAATGGTTCTCGTCAAATGTGAGATGGAAGCGGTCTTCCAGCAACCCATTCCCGGGTAGTGGTTGAACTGCTCGCCAGAAATTCCAGACCGGGATCTGGTACTCCATCGCCAGTTTCACCAGGATCATATTGATCTGATGGTCTCCTTCCAGATTGTCCGCCTTGGTGGCAACGATCGGGAGGATCTCATGCTCGAGCAAGCCTTCGATGATCTGGCGGACGTACTTTTCATAATTTTCCGGATTTCCCGCCCACCAGGTCTCGAGACTGATGATCGCTATGCTGGGATTATTGATCCGGATCTCGCATGCAAGCGGTGATTCGCCAGACGCACAGGCCTCCGGATCAGCCCAAACAGGAGAGACGACTGAGGCTGCGTTAAAACCTCTGCGCACGGCTTCACTCTCTCTTGAAAATGAGCCCTGGTACCAGTCAATGGTTTCCTGAAGGTAATCGTATTCAGCACCGAGCGAGTAGTATCCAGGATAGTCAAAGATTGAGAGAAACATGGATGGGACGTTCTGGCAATCCCCCACTTTTGCAAATGACCGCGGATCGTTTCCAGCCGCAACGCCCGACCGGAATATCTCCCTCGCCCGTTCGCCGATCTCAGGGATGACCGGCAAATCTTTCCAATCTTCAGGATCGATCGTTTCCGACTGACGGGCAGATCCGATTTCATCGGACGCCGGTACGACACCTGTCGCTTCGAGGACCTCCCCTGATCCTGGAATTGGGGTGACACCCTCATCTACCTGGTCCATCGCAGCCACCTGTGACCGTGCGGGATCGGCGGTGACGATCCCTTGAGAAACTGGCCCGGCTGTACTTGTTCCGGGAGGGATGGCGTCCTGTGATTGTGGAGAGCAGGCACTGATCAACAATACAGAGAACATGACCAGAACAATAGTGATCACGCGAATTTCAGCTATCAATGTTTGCTTGGAAACCATTTATAACCTCAACAAACTGACTAATCTACCAACGACATAATATCAAACCTTGTTTCCAGAAAGTCAGCCAACCTGCTGGCGACGATATCAGCCCCGGCCGGCGAATAATGGATGGCGCTATCTGTGAATTCGTGCGGGGGGATCACATCCCAGAGATCCAGAATCTGCCACCCGTCTTGCTCCGCTCGCTCGTGCAGCAGCAGGCGGTACTCATCATAAGCCCAACGGGGATAGAAGAAGTTATAGCGAATCTCACTGTTCTCACCCTGGCTGATGAAGATCGGCTCGTTGATTACGACGACCGGGATCTCACCCGCCATCCGCATCCCGGCTTCGATCGCTTCGAACGCAAGGGTTCCGGCTGCCATTCCACCGGGCTGGAGATTTTTATACTCAACCTCCGAGGATAAATCCTCCATCCGCTCATTATAGGTTTCGGGTATATAGTGGTCAACGCCCGTCGCTGCCCATGTGAAGCCAAATAGCTGGAGGCGGATGAGTTCGGAGAGCTCCGCCCGGTGCCCGACAATCGTCCGATCCCAGAAGGTCGGCGGTTTGAGAAGCTCCTCTTGTTCCGGCAGTGTCATTCCATTACGGTCCAGCAGATCCCGGGCTTGGACCGGGTTCAATTGAAGGATTGGCGATTCCAGCTGCGTGTGTTTCGGGAGCGATTCGAGTGTGACAAACCACAGGATCAAATCGGGTTGATACTCGATCGCCCGCTCGAGAATCAACAGGTCTTTGGTCACCGAAAGCGTCGGGTAGCCCAGGTTGTAGAACTGGATCGATCGCCCATCCGGGTGCACGAGACCGGAGTTGTTCAGCCGAGCGGTGAAGGTCTGGTCTGGTTCCAGCAAAAAACCCCACACAGACGAGTCCCCCACTATGGCTACACGAAACTCGTCGGGGGCCGGGGCCGAAATCACATGGGAGGCATACATCGCTCGCAGGTTTGATGTCGTTATGTTGAAGGCTTTTTCTGGAACGTCCCCGTGTGGAAAGCGGACCCGCCCTGGAAAGATTAAATTGTAACCGCTGACCGCCCCCAACGTTTCGCGTGGATAGATCCACGCGTAGGCGAGGTTCAGCAAAATAAATAACCCTGCAGCCTTTATGATCACATTTCTCAGAAAGATCCAACCCGGATGACGATCCATGGAGGTCTACCTAACCCGTCATCCCGAACAGAGTGCGGAACACGTTCACAGACATCTCGAAATCCGACAGTGCAAACCACACCCAGCCGAGCGCCGTAAAATGAAAAGTCACTAGAGTGCCCAGGCCGCGCGTGGCAGCCTCTGGCAGGCTGGTGATCAGACCAGGGCCTGACCGCGCGCGAAGATAATTTACCCAGCGGTTATGGATGAAAAGCCCCACCCCATGCCAGAGTCCCCAGAGGGCAAAATTCCAGGTGATGCCGTGCCATAAACCAATGAGAAGCATCGTCGAGAACTGACCGATCAGGACGATCAGACCGGGAGAATTCCTAAGCAGCCCACTGCGCAAGGCGCGCGTAAGCGGATTGAAGAAGTATGATCGGAACCATCGCGCCAGGGTCATATGCCATGAATTCCAGAACGTGGTCATGTTTGATTTCAGGTAAGGCTGATCGAAATTTTCTGGCAGCGTCACCCCCGTTAGTATCCCCATTCCGATGGCGATATCGGTGTATCCGCTGAAATCAAAAAACAGCTGAAAGCTATAGCCATACAACAAAACCCAGGCCCATCCTGCCGAACGAAGGGCGGGCGCAGTTGTCGGGCTCAAGGCCAGCAGCGCCAGCCCGTCTGCGAGGGCAAATTTCTTGACCAGTCCCAGCAGGATTCTCCTGCCAGCGGCGACGATTTGTTCACCGTCTAAAGCCTCGCTGGTTTGTAGATCCTGAACGAATCGCTCAATTCGATCAATGGGACCTGCGACCAGGGCGGGGAAAAAAAGAACATAGGTCATAAAATCACGCAGTGACACGGCAGGTAAGCGACCGGAATGGCGATCACGCAGCGTGTGGAGCAAGCGGAAAGAGATGTAGGAAAACCCCAGCCAGCTAAAATCCAGAGTGCTGGCTAAAGCGGTCGACTGGCCTATCATTTCTCGGAGGAGCTCGCTCAACCAGAGCATGAGCGGCTGTGTCTTGATCACCACGAAGATCCCAATCAAACCAAACAAATAGATCCATGTTCCGAGACGTCGAATCTCATACCTGACAGAGACGACCCACCCCAAAACTGTGAAAATGCTTAAGAAAACGAGGACCGACAGAAGCGGAGGGACGGATCCAGGCAGCCACGCGATTTCAAGCGGAACGAACCGGTTCATGCTGACAAGAATAATAATCAGAACTGATAGTCCGCCGGCAATAATATCTTCTGGCTCAATCTTTTGATCCTCACCACGGACGACCAGCCAGGTGCCAGCGGTAAGCAAGATTGAAGCGGTCGGAAACCAGAAGCCGAAGTCGCGCAGCGGAACCAGCGGTTGGAAGAGATAGACTGAAAGAAGACTGACCAGGAAGATCGCCCAGGAACGCCGTTCTTGCTTTAATAAAAGCCCGACCGCGATGGCGATCAACAGAAACACGAGGATCTGAGTCAGGCCCATTAGAAACTTTGATATATCCACTGTGGAGTGGAATCCACAGTCATGATGATCAGAAGGATGATCGCCAGGCAGAGGACCAGCACGAAGAGATTCTCACGTGAAAGCAAACGGTTCAGCAAGCGAATGCTCCTACGGCGCTGAGTAGCCGCACATACGCCACGCACCGCCTTCTTCGATCACATAGAACTCGCGTGAAGCGAGCGGGATATTCTGATCCTCCCCACCATAGTTCGCGACGATCTCGCCCCCGCAGGTGACCAGTTGGTATTCATCAGAACCTTCATCAACCTGGCAGGAGACATCCTCCAGCCTGACCTCCACGGTCTCAAAAGAAGAGGCCTCTGCGTAGGCATCCTCTTCCCATGTCAGGCAGGACAGATTTGCGGCTGCGACGACATCTTTGTCGGCAATCGCTTCGAGATAGCGCTCAACAATGACCGCCGGTGAGGCGGAAGGGCTGCAGCCGACGATCAAACCAACCGCAAGAAAGAACAAGCTGTGCAGAAATCGTAATCTGTGATTATGCATACGTAACCATCCTAGCAATCAGTGCGATGCCTATGGCAGAATCCAGGGAATTTGATCGAGTGGTGGAACCGGGGTCAGGAAGTAAAGCGTCGTCCAGTCATGCCAAGCTTCGTATTCCTCATCTGTAAAGCCCAGATCCACCCAATCACGGTCCGAGAATCCAGCGCCGATATCCTGAATTGAGCCGGGGCCATACCCGGGAACAAAAACTGACCAGCCGCGCATGAGATTAAACCAACTGCGGATAACCCCGATGGTGCCTCGATCGACACCTGTCCCCGCAGCGGTGACGAACCCGCATCGGTCCACGCCGAGCCTGCATGGCGAATAAGAGGTGGCGTAGACCGGGATTGCGCGCCAGTACTCAATCGTCCCGTACCCGGTATTCATCGAGCGGACGACAATCTTTGTCCCGTATCCGATCACCCTCGGCTCGGGTTCGACCACGGTCACGGCTTCCTCTAGCGTGCGATCTACTTCTTTCCCATCCTCATAACGGATGCGCACCCGCTCGGCGATCACCCCGAACGTGCCTGGGCTTTGAACCTGTAATGTGTCCAGCTCAAGCGTTTCAAGAGGCTGGTAGACCGTCTCGAAGGGCAGCGGTTCAAGCTCGACAAGCACATCTTCTTCGACATGTACGACCCGCACAACCCCATCCGCCGGGATCGGCTCTTCAGGTGCAGGGACGCTGTAATCCAACCCGGAGATCGAAAATCCGGCAGCGATCATCATCTCCCCGACGCCGGAGGCCGCCGATTGGATCGGGAATTGTTTATCGCCTCGTAAGATGACAACCGGACGAGCGCGGTTGATTGTGACCTGCATGCCCGGTTCCAGGCGAGACTCAAGATCCGGCTCGACCCGGTCTCCTTCAAACAAGATCAAACCCACTTCCAGGAGTGCCTGCCCCACACTGCCGCCCGAAGCACGGTGACGCTGCAACTCGCCATCGACGAGAACCTCGAACGATTTACCGCTCTCTACCCGGATGAAATCAGGCGATGATTCTAGCGCCTCATCCGCTGGCGAGGGAATAACCCCGTTCACCCATGTGCTGTCACCTGGGAACAGGCGAATACCTGCATCGGCCAGGATATTTGAGGGTGTCTTTGAGACCGATCGGATCAGCCGGGTTTTACCCCCGACCAGCAACTTAACCTCCTGCGCCCGCTCTAATTGGAGCGTCATCTGATCGACGACCGGATCAGATTTTGAATAGTTAAGGCGGTCTTCGGGCTGGATCGTTAGATCTACATCACCGAAGAATTCTCCCACCGTCCTGGCATGCGTTCGAAAATTTTGCAGATCGCCATCCGCCAACAAGAAGACTTCTTTCGCGCTGAAGCGATAGAGGAACCACATTCCAAGAAGGGTCAGCATAAAACTGGCCGCGCGCAATGAATATTCGCGTTGACTATCGCTCAGAAGTTTCTTCATCGACTGGCGAGTATACCAAAACAAGACAACCAGGAGAATCGTAGACGCGCTGCAACCTCCTCGTCAGGCACTGCGCGGAGGGATCCACCAGATACACATAATCTGAATGTAACCAAACCCGCAATCATGCATCTGAATAATTGCAGACCGCCCAAACGGAGGTGCCTTTATCCATGCCAATCTACGAATTCGTCTGTGAAGAATGCAATCACCTATTCGAAGAACTTCTGATGAGTGCAGGTGCTATCGATGAAGTCCAATGCCCTGACTGCGGCAGCCCTTCGATCCGCAAGAAACTCTCCCTGATCGCGAGCAGCAACAAATTCGGCGGGGCATCCACGGCCGCTGCAGCATGCACAACCAGCTTTTGAGGTGTCCCGCGCTAAATCTGGCCGTGAGCCAGGCATACGATTAATGAAAAAATCCCCGATCGAACCGGGGATTTTTCTATAAAAAAGTACCCAGATCAGTGTCCCGACGGCACCCGGAGTGATCGCCGTACCGCTGCTTCCTCTCGGACCTGACGGGGTTGGGCGGTCTCCGCCGCGTCGGACTCATCTGGGTACTCACTCGGAGGATATCTAATCCCCCCCGAAAGGTCAATACAAAGGACTCCTTAAAAGAGGCGGCACTGCTCTCGCAGTGCCTTCAGGCGGAGAGGGTGGGATTCGAACCCACGGAGCCTCGCGGCTCACGCGCTCTCCAGGCGCGCGCATTAGGCCGGACTATGCTACCTCTCCATTCGAGTCTTTCAGTATCCTGTCCCCCGTTTCCAGGGGCTCATTATAACATGCTCATTCTGGCGGATCAGGGAGTGACATCACCCATAGATTCCGATCAGCGTGTGAAGAAAAAACGATCTTTCGACCATCAGGTGAGGGCTGCCAATCATTATTTGCGATTACTAGGTCGTCATCTTCTGGACGAGTAAGTTCCCAGAATTGATTGGTCTCTACGCTGACTTGCCAGAGGTATGGATTCTCAGCCTCAAAATCATAGGGAATAACGAGCAGTTCACCTTCGGCTCTCCAACGGTAGGATCCATAGACGGGCAAACGTGTAATCCCTGATCCATCCGTTCGCATGACCCAGAGACCGTTCTTGCTGTGATCGGCCTGGAACGCGACCGTGAGGGCAAGCCATTCCCCCTTAGGAGAAATCAGAACGTCACGGGGGTGATCTGTGCTGAACAGCAATCGCCCTGCCCCGCTTTCTCGCTCAATCCGCCAAACACCGGCAGGCGAAAGCGGGGAAAGTCGACCACTGACCAGCAGCGCCTGGCCGTGATTGATCCACCCGAGAAATCTGCCGCCATGAACGGTCACAAGCTCACGCGCTTCTTCCCCCTTGATCGATGCGATCCAGATTGTGCGTTGTTTCAAATCCTGATTCTGGATTGAGGTTGAACCGTACTCCCAGGCAACCCACTCGTTTTCGTGCGAGAGGTAAACCTCGCGACCCTGGCTGGGGACCAGCCAACGGTCGCCTATCGCCCACCGCTCGATGTAGACCAGCCCGGCTTCGGGGTATGCAACTAGCGACAGATCTTGCGAGAAGGAGCCAATCCGTCCGGTCAGGAAAGTGGCGGGACCCCCTTCGGCGGGCACCCCATACAGACCAGGTCCATCGCTTCCAATCGAATCGACGAACAGCACCCATTCCGAATCAGCAGACCACTGCGGGTACGGACAGCACCCGTCATTGGTAATTTGTTTTGGCACGGCAAGCGCGCCGCCCACCGGCTGGACGTCGGGGTGAGCTGACGGTGCTGGTGTTGGAATCACGGCGCGCGGTTCAAGGGTCGCCCTTAAAATGCCGGGCGACCCGGCCTCTGGAGGCTCGAAACGACCCTGTGCAGTCCGGAATGAGACCACGCCAAGGATCCCCGAGATGATCAACCCGGAGACCGCCTGGCGGGCGAACCTACCAATCATACGGCCACGCTTTCGAAAAATCATTGACCAGCGGGTGGCCAAATTTTGTTTCAGGTTGATCGAACAACCCCAGCCAGGCGTGTGGTTCGCCCAGTTCCTGAACGAACTCCACGGGCTGCGAACCCGAGAGCGCGATGCGTTCCCAATCAGCTTCGATCAGGTCCAGCGGGTTGTAGGCGATCGCCTGGGTTGCGGAATCACGAATTTCAAGATGAAGGTGAGGCCGGGAATTACACGTCAAATCGGGGTCGCCGCTTAAAGCCACGACTTGACCGGCCTCGATCACCTGACCAACGCGCAGCCTGGGGCGCACGAGCAGATGCCCGTAAAAAGAATCGTATCCGTTGGGATGCGCGATCATCAGGTTATGCGGCCCGGCACCGTGCCAACTGTCGACGGATTCGACGACCCCATCCCCGATCGCCAGTATCGGAGTGCCACAGGCTGCTGCCAGGTCAATGCCAAAATGCAATCCCTGACCACCGTAGTAGACGGATCGTCGGAATTGATAGGCGAATAAGGTGTTCCCATAAGGTTGGATTAACAGCCACGTATCTGGACCTGGATCGCCCGCAAACGGAACAATAAAAGGTTTGTTACCCTCCTGGGCCAGGCCGGAAGCTTCCACACCGCCCGAGAGCAATGTCTGAACGGATCCTGCTGTGAGGATCAGCACAGAGACAAACAATAACCTAACAGCCCGAAGATTTCGTTTGACCGAGTTCACTCGCTCAACGCATCCGTTCCGCGGCCCGGGAAGATCCGATCCAGAACCTCCGGCGCAAATTCCGCAACGGACCCAGCGGACAAGCCATTCGTCTTACAGATCTCCGCATAGAAATCTGCCGAAGGTCGCCTCGTCCGGATTTTCGACCTTGGATCCAGATCCCACAATCCGAAGCGCTGTGTCCAACCTCGTTCCCATTCAAAATTGTCCACGAGGGTCCAATGATAGTAGCCTTTGATCTGCCAATTGAAATTTGCCGCCTTCCAGAGCTCCCGGAGATGGCATGCGAGGTATCGAGAGCGAATATTGTCTTCCGGATCTTCCACGCCGTTCTCCGTGATGTAGATCGGCAGAGCAAAATCATGTGCCCAGGTGAGCGCCTCCCAGAAACCTTCCGGTTCGTTGGCGATGAATCCACCCGGACTCACATCTGCACCAGGAGGGAAATTACCGGTTTTCAACATCTTATCCGGCTGCATGAGGTCAACATCAACCGTCTCTCGGGTGTAGTAGTTGAGACCAAAGAAGTCCTGGGTTCCCACCAGTTCTGGCAGCGATTCCCGCCAGTGCAGGAGCTGTATCCTTCCCGTACGAAGCGCCTCTGGGAAAACAGCATTAAAGGCTCTGTGGCGGAAGGATGCAGCGAATTTATCGAGCGGATTCTTTCCGTTGGCAGGTTTGAAAGACCGGTAGTGATGCGCGATGCCCACCATCGCATCGGCTTGAATTGCATGGATTGCGCGATAGGCTGCAGCATGTGCTTTTAACAAATTACCAGTCACGACCGGGACCGCCCCGAGGGTCTCCATCCCCGGTGGAAAGACGCCCTCCACAAATCCTGAGTAGACGTACACATTGGGCTCGTTGATCGTAACCCACATAGTTACCAGATCTTTCAATCGACGAACGCATTTATCCACATAGCGTTCAAACAATTCCCACGAATCGGCCTGCAGCCACCCCCCTCGCTCAATAAACCATTGGGGATGGCTGAAATGGACCAGAGTGACCATCGGCTCAATACCGCGCTCCAGCATCCCCTGAAGGATCTCCCGATAGCGCTCGATCGCATCCTCATCCCAGACAGCCGGGTGGGGTTCAATGCGGCTCCACTCCAACGAAAGCCGGTGAGCATTTTGCGAACCCACCCGGGCGCGGTCCATGTCCTCCGCCCACATTCCATCCCACCATCCACAGGCATCATCTGAACGATGACCGTGCAAGATTCGATCCGGCTGCTGTTCCCAGTGCCACCAATCACTATGGTGGTTTTGACCTTCTACTTGATGGGAGGCGGTGCACGTACCCCAGAGAAAATTTCGAGGAAACTGATAGCGGGCAGTGATCATTGGATGGTTTCCTCTAACCTCGTTCGGGATCTTCGCTCACGGTCAATTGCGCTAGAATGGATCGCACCCCTGTTGGCACGAACCCCAGATCGAACGCGTCCTCGAAGCTACCGTAATCATCATCGACAACCCTGAACAGGACCAGCACTTTTTCCGCTAAAAGCCGGTCGATGAGGGCCGAGAGGACAGACTTCGAAAACCCTCTCCTGCGCCCGTCCTCGTCAGACTCGAGATAAATTTCAGCCGCATACTTGCTCTTCCAGTTCAACCCTGCTGCCGCATAACCACCGCCGTTTGCACGGACTTCGAACCTGGGCCAACCTTCTGAGTTTTCCTGCTCCATGACGAGTATGTTCAGGATCGGTTCAAAGCCACGCGGATCGAGTCGAAGCAGGCTTGAAACCTGTAATTTTTCGAGTGAGAAGCGCCCTTCAAGAACGGCTTCCTGTTCAATCGGTAAGCTGATGATGTGTGGACGATTTTTCGGGATGGCTTGATTGAGGAGCTGCACCAGCGAATCATCCGTGCCGGTGAATGGCACGATCAGCGGGCGGAACAGATCAAATCCTGTCTGAGCGATCGCAATGAAACCGCTCAGCACGGCTTCTTGGGGGAAGAACCCATGCAATGCCGTTCGTTCACGAGGGTGTTCGAGCGCGTAATACGCGGCTTGCGCATCGGAAGCCACCCTTGGGTTGATCAGGCGTTTGATTAATTCCCGCTCATCTGCTGCCAGTGTGCGAATAGTTGCCATAATTACCAGAGAACCTCTCGCGGAATCCAGGAAGCCTAAATGTTATTTAATCGAAACGGATCATTTCCGCAACGACTTGGACGTCAGAAATTGGAGGTCCCAGGCTGAAGATGTAGAACTCGACCTGCACCGCCCCTTCCGAATCAGAATTCACCACCTCCTCAACCAATCGGAAACCGATGATTTCACCTCCCGCATTAATCCCGGAACCCAGCACACGCAGCAAGTACGCCCCAGCTGGCAGGTCGTTTGGGATGCCAATCTCTGCCGCAACCAGTGCACCCCTCCCAAGGTCGATCGCATCCCAAACCATCTCCTCGACGACGACCGGCACAAATCTTGAAACGTCTGGATCGACTTGAATCGCCGAGAGAATCTTGACATCGGCGTACGCATACTCATCTGGTTGTTCATTAAAAATTGCCGAAAGCGGTATCGACTGGCTGGAGGGGATAAGCTGCAGGGTGCTATCACTCGATTTTTGCGCGATAGGCTCGCCTTGCCCATTGTAAAGGGTGATAATCCCTGAAATCGCTTCAACTGCTACGGGAAGATCATTCACGAGGGTCGAGATGCAACGGAACTCCCCGGTGAGTGCTTCAAAACACCGTACGGGTGAGGCCTCAATCGCTACCGGTGTAGGGGTCGCGAGAAGCACATCAACTGCCTCACCTTCGGGACCAGGGATTCGAAGAGATTGCCCAAGAGTTAGAAATTGAGGGTCAATCCCGGGGTTAACAAGGACGAGCTCTTCGAGCCCAACACCATACCTGAGCGCAATGCTGAGCAGCGTGTCGCCTTGCTGAACGATATGCACAAACGGAGTTGCGGTTGGATCAGATGGAACGAACTGAGTCGTAGATCGATCCAGGTTGAGCGGGGTGGAGGTTGCTGTTGCTGTCAGGAGTGACCGCAGGGTTGGTGTGCGCGTCACAGTAGATTGCGCTGGGATCTCACCCGGGCTGCATGAAGTCGTTAGAAATCCGACCAGAATGATCGCGGAACGCAGTACGTATTTCACAATCGCTGATTATACCAATGGGTGGTAGCATTGGGTCATTCGCTATGCTAGACTGTCGAGACAGTGCAGGAGAATCATTCCGTGTCGACTGATACACCCAAACAACTCACCGAGGCTATTGCCGCTGCTCGTGTTGGTGATCGACATCGCGCTCGTGAGATTCTCTCACGCCTTCTACGGAGCGACTCGTCAAACGCCGAATACTGGATCTGGATGAGCGCGGTCGTTGATTCCCCCAAAGAGCGTGTTTACTGCCTCGAATCGGCACTGAAGGTGGACCCCACCAACCGGTCCGCCATGCGCGGACTGGTCATCCTCGGCGCCCGCGAGCCTTCTGACCGAGAGCTGTCACAGGCTATCAAGGTGCCCAGGAGGGATATCGATCCCATCCAGCCGGCTCTGCAGCCGTCCAAAATCGAGTCGGTCGAAGAACAAGCTGAACCCAAACCAAAACCAAGCACTTTTCTTCCCAAACGAGGGCAGCTGGTGCTGCGTTTTGTCACCACCACGGTGATTGTCGGCGGAGCGGCGCTGCTGCTCGCGGGTGTGATCTACATAATTTTCCCGCGCATCCCGACAGGCTTTATCGGCGCCGCCTCGACCCTGCCGCCCGCCAGCCCTACGTCAACCGAAACCCCGCTGCCGGGCACTCCGACCGCCACGCCAATCCCAGCTGCAACACGCATCATTCGCACGCCAGTATCCACCGAGTTTGCAGCGACACCGCTTGCACTGCTCGTTGAGCGAACCGCGACTGCGACTCCGCTGGCTGGCTACACACCCCATCCCAGTTTCGAGGCCTACCAGGCGGGTGTAGACGCTATCGATGAAGGGGATTATGAACAGGCGATCTTCTTCCTCGATCAGGTCATCGACACCCATCCGGATTGGATCGACGCACATTATCTGCGCGGCAAAGCGCTGCGCTTGTTAGGCAGGATTGGAAGTGCGATCACCAGTCAGGATCAAGCGTTGAATCAAAATCAGGAATTCGCCCCGGCGCTGCTTGAACGTGGACGGGCACTGATGAGTCGCGATGAAGATGCCGCACAGCGAGATCTTGAAGAAGCTGTCAAGCTCGAGCCGGGTTTCACAGAAGCCTACGAAGAACTCGGAACCTTTTACCAGGAGCGACGGCTGTGGCAGCGGCTTGAGAACCGCATGGAGGTGGCTCTGGAGGCAGGCACCCGTTCGCCCCGCATCCTGTTCTTATTGAGTGATGCGAAATTGAACCTTGGAAAGGTCGAAGAAGGTTTAGCTTACGCGATCGAGAGCAGCGCAGACGATCCGACGTCCTTAGAGGGATATCTCGCCGTGGGACGAGCCTACGTGGAGATGAGCATCAATTCGCTCGATGATTCTTATTACTCGCAGGCGCTCTGGCCGCTGCAGACCTATGTCGCTTATCGACCGGGAGACTATCATGGATGGGGATATCTCGGAAGAGCACAGCTCGGGATCGGTGAGATCGATGAAGCCTTGCATTCGCTCAACATCTCGCTCGAATTGAACGATCGATATGCTCGCGCTTATCTCGCACGCGGGATCCTTTACACTGCGCTCGGGCGATATGAAGACGCGCTTTCCGATTTAAACAATGCTCGACGTTTCGGATCGGAGACATTCGATTTACAGATCGCAACCGCCCGGGTTCAGTTCCATACTGGCCAGTACACTGCCGCGTTAAATGAAAATTTACAGCCCGCCGTCCAAGAGTCAAAAGAGATTACCAGCCTCCGGCTTAGAGAAATGCGATTGGCCGAAGCCTATGCACTGCGGGCACTGATTTACGAAACTAACCCGGAGGTTATTAGCGATGCGATCCGCCACTGGCGTTGGATTCTCGATTTCGAACACGTGATCCCGGAAACCAGAGCACTCGCAGAACAACATTACAACGAACTAATCGGGGAAGGTCCGACCAGGACTCCGACGTCGAGCCCGACAGCTTCTCCAAGCCCTGGTCCTACAACGACCCCCAACCCCGCTGAAATAACCCCCTCCCCGACTCCGGGAAGTTAGCTTGGCCCTGAGTGAATCAAAGACCATGCAATAGTGAACGTTCAAAAACCGGTCATGAACAAGCGGGCTAGATCGACAGTTCGGACAGCGTTTCTAATTGCCTCCCTGGCAATTACAGTCTTGTCGATCCTCAATCTTGATCGATCGGCAATCACAGATCCTTCTGTACTGATCGCGATTGCGTTCTGTGCCTGGTTAGGCATCCATGACATTCGATTAGACGATAAGGTTGCACTTACCTTCACTCATTCGATTGGCCTCTTCGTCGGAATGACGATCGGTATATATCCGGCAATTTTTTCAGTTGCCGTCGGGCTGCTGCTGTCCGTCATGATCAAGCTTGCTTTCAATAACCGTACCTATTGGAGCCAGTGTGCGGTTCGTGGGGCATGGGAAATGAACCGGCAAATTATCAGCACTGCAGGCGGGCTGGCGGTCTATCGAATGGTTGGCGGGAGGGTCCTATCAGATGCGGCAGCACTGCCGGAGGTTTTCCCGACGATCGCTCTCTCCGTCAGCATCAGCCTGCTCTTTTTGATTATTCATTCTATTGAGCGATGGCTGCGTGCCTCTCACCGAATAACCGGACGTGAGGCAGTGATTGTCAGCCTGATTGCGCTGCTGCCGATTCCCATCATTATCCTGGGATCGATTGCCTACGGCGTCATCTCGGAGACGGCGTTGATCCTCTATGGAGGAATGGTATCGATCGCTGCACCATCACTCAGGCTGATGATTCAACGACAAGACGCCCTGGCTAGTAAAACCCGCACACTGGAAGCGCTTTTCAACCTCGCCACAGCACGCGATCCGGCGCCTGAGGGTGAAAGCCATTACGCCATAGTCGACCTGGCGCTCAACGAGCTCGGATGCGGTGACTGTGCTGCGCTTTTCCTGGAAGATTCCAAAAACCGGGAGATGCGGCTCGCCCATACATTGAACATTTCGATCGACCAGGCCAACGGACTTCTCGCCTCAACTGCCGGTCCGCTGTCTCCCGATGGCAGACCGATCTCAACCATCCAGGAATTCCAGCTAAAGGATCTGACCTCGATTGACGTTCAAACGCTGCAATCGCTAGAAGAGCGCAGAATTGAGAGGGTGCTCGTTCTGCCACTTTCAACAGGTGGTGAGGTGCTTGGTCAGCTCTGGTTGTTTTTCAACCGGAATCATGAACCCAGCACCGCTGAACGAAAACAGCTTCTAGCATTCAGCGCCCAGCTCAGTCAGTCCTTAAAACTCTCAGATGAATTTGCAGCCACAAACGCCGAGTTGAAACGAAGAGTAGAACAGCTGGCGAGACTGGAAGCAATCGGTCGCCAAGTAACTGCTTCTATCACAACCGGAGATGTCTACGAAACCGTCGTCTATCACGGATTGCAAGCCACCACCGCGACCAGCGGATATCTGGATATCTTGAATCCAGACACGGGGAAATTGGAGACGGTTGCAGTCGAAACCAAGAACCCGGAAGATCCAGAGCATCTGACGCGCTCGTTGGGCGCCATCAACCGGCTTGCTCAGCATGCTTTCGACACCGGGCAGGTTACGAATGTGCCCGACTCCCAGAACGATCCCGAGCTTGGATCGAAAATGCCCCAACCATCGAGCATGCTTTTCACCCCCATCATCAGCCAGGGTGACACGATCGGTGTGATCACGCTTGAGAAGGGCGAAAAGGGTGGCTTTTCGGATGAAGAGGAAGCGTTCATTATTCAACTCGCATCTCAGGCAGCAAATGCCCTGCGCAATGCCAGCCTTTACGATGAACTGCAGCAACGCCTGAAGGAGCAGTCGCTCCTCTATCAGGCCAGCGCCCAGATCGCTGAGTCACTGGACACCAATGCCGTCGCGCTGGCGCTTGCCGACAGCCTGGCTTTTGCGGTCAATGCAGATGCTGTTTATGTCTACCGCTATGCAGTCGAAGACCCATCGCTGAATTTTCTGATTGGTATTGAAGGGAAAACGACCGTCGATAGCCGCCGGAATCCACGGACACTTGTCATGGAGCTGCCCGGAGTTAAAGCTTGTCTTGAGAACCGTCGTTCGATTCAGTGGACCTCCGAAGACCCGCCGACTCCAGCGGACAGCGCCCATCTCGAATCACGAGGCGGTGGCACGCTGTTAATGCTGCCGCTCACTATCGGCGGGCGAATGCTGGGCCTGGTTGAATTGATCCGCAACCGAATGGACCTTTTTGAGGAAGAGGAACTGCGAACCGTTCAATCGATCGCCATCCAGGCCTCAATTATCCTCGAGAATAGCGATCTGTTTCAACAAATCAGCCAGAGCAACAACCTCCTTTCAGCAGTCTTGAACTCAACGAGGGAAGGCATGCTGATGATCGACCGGCACGGCAGGATCGCGGTCGTAAACACCCAGCTCAAGGAGTTAATCGGGTCCGATCTCGATCAGTTTGCAGATACTCCCCTCCAGAACATCGATCAAGGCCTCCTTCAGCGTCTGGGTTACAAACAATCAGAAGTCAACGACCTGGTCTCATCACTCCAATCGGGCAAAGGTCATTTGCCCGGTATCTCAACTTACGAACTGCCCGCCAATGAACGCCAAATTCTTCGAAGGCTGGAAACCCCTGTTCACGACAGGCAGGGGAAGCTGATTGGCTGGCTGATCGTGGTCCGTGATGTATCGGAAGAGATGCAGCTGGAGGAGAGTCGCAAGCACCTCACGGAGATGATCGTACACGATTTGCGAAGCCCTTTATCGGCGATCTTGAACAGTATGGAGCTTCTGCGAATGCAGCTAAACGTAGAACGACAGACACCGATCATGCAGCAAGCTCTGGGCATTGCGGATCGCAGCGTTCACCAGATGCTGGGATTGGTCAATGCTCTGCTGGATCTCTCCAAACTCGAGTCCGGGCAGTTTGTGCTTGCTTCGATCGAGGTGGATTTCCATGAGCTTATCCCGCACCTTATAGATACCTTCCTGCCGGAAGCCGAGCAAGCTGGTGTGATCCTCGACTTCCAACTGGATCCCGCCCTTCCGAAGATGAACCTTGATGAGGAAAAAATCTTCCGTGTTTTATCCAATCTGCTCGACAATGCGCTCAAGTTCACGCCGGCTGGAGGCGAGGTCGTCCTCAAACTGCGGGTTCGCGATTCGAACCTACTTATTGACGTGGTCGATACCGGCCCGGGGATACCCGCCGATTTTCGCAACCAAATTTTCGATCTATACTCGCAGGTCCCTGGAACGAAAGGGCGCAGGCGTGGAACCGGACTCGGTCTGGCATTCTGCAAATTAGCAATTGAAGCCCACAATGGCGAGATCTGGGTCGAGGACAACCCTGGCGGAGGCAGCCGCTTCAGAATACGATTGCCGCTAACTGCCCAGAAAGACTCCTAATCCAGCCTCCGATACCAGTCAGGTTCCACCTTCCGTAAAAAGGCGCGAAAAGCGGCCGTCTCTTTCAGAGAACGCTCCAGACGCGGGTCGGGCGGCAGGTTCGCGCTCACCCTGTCGTGAGCTTCCCCCAGAACAAATCCCTCATCTGATCTTTCCAGCACGCTGACGACTCCGTGGTTCGCGAGATATTCAATCCCGTATATGACAGCTCTCTCCGTCTGGGCAAGCCCGGCTGCAGCCGCAGATAGACTAATCTCGCCCCGTGAATTATTGAGCGCAAATTTGACCATGCCGGCGAGCCCGGCCAGAAAGGATTTCAACGAACCGTAACCCGGGTCAAGCGAGAAGATATGCACGCGCTCGGGCTTTACCGTGCGCAGCGCACTCCGCAAAATGCCGATATCCGGGGGTGCCGTCCAGATCGCCAGCTCTCGCGCAGACTGAAGATCGACCCTGGTAGAAGAGGTGATCGGCCCCGAACGGGTTCCTTCCGCCCAGATAAGTGTCCCGGCCTTATCGAGTGCCTTCAGGGCCTCACTCGGGTTGGAAAGGAAGCGGCAATCCGTAACAATGAGTGCCGAAGTCTCATGCAGATCGGTTTCAAGCGGGCTGTGCGCTTTCGCCGCCACCCACTCTAGCTGAACCTGGCGGATCCCTTTGTAACTCGAGGAACGAGCGTGGAACGCCAGGTCAAACCTACCCTCGGGCATCTCCCTGTCGTTCCCATTCCACCAGACCAGTTCTTTCTCTAGACCACCCGCCGTTTCGACCCGGACCAGCAAATGCTCATCGGTCTTGCCGATCGGCCGTGCATCGATCACTTCGAGGCCCTTCGCTACAAAGAGCAGCGCCGGATTTCCCGGGCCGAAGGGGGCCAACCGTTCGAGATCATCGATCAGACCCAGGTCAATCGAATCGATTGGGAGGTATGCATCGATCATCAGATCACCCGCACCAGCCGTCCCATCTGCGATCTGAGAAATCGTGAGGTCCACCCGTTGACGGAAGTCATCGATGAACTCCGTCCTGATCGATAATCCAGCCGCCATCGGATGGCCACCGAATCCTTCCAGAATTTCTGCCTGTGCAGAGATTGCCTTTGAGATATCGATGCCGGGGACCGATCTCGCCGAGCCGCGCGAAACACCTCCTTCGATTTCAGCTAGGAGGAAGGCGGGCTTTTGAAATTCATTTGCCAGCCTTCCCGCAACCAGGCCCACAATCCCTAAAGGCCACTGCGGATCAGCCAGCACGATTGCCGCGCCCTTCATTAAGCCAGGATCTCTCGCCAGCTTGTGCCGGGCGGACGCGTAGACCGCGTCTGACAGTTGTTTGCGTTCAGCGTTAAGGGATTCCAACTTCCTGGCAAAAGAAACCGCCTGGTCCTCATCGGCACCGAGCAGGAATTCAACCGAGGGTTGAGCATCCGAAAGCCGGCCAAGGGCATTCATCCGGGGCCCCAGCAGAAAACCTATTTGCTCCTCTGAGATGAAGCTCTGTTCCACGCCTGCAACGGTCATCAGCGTTCTGAGACCTGATCTCCGGGTCTTGCGCAGCTGCCTGAGACCGAGCTGTAGAAGATAGCGAACATCCTTGACCTGAATTGCCAAATCGGAGACGATCCCCAGCGCTACAAGGTCGAGATAGGTCTCTGGATTGAGATCAGCGTCGAGCTCCTGCACAAGCCTCCGAGCAGTGTGGTAAGCGACGCCCACACCGGGCAGTTCGCGCAGGCTGTGTTCTTCGGGGAGAAACTTGGGATTCACGAGCGCGATTGCTTCGGGCATTCGATCGGGGAGATCATGATGGTCCGTGACGATGATGTCCACTCCCCGGGACCGTGCGTACGCTGCCGGTTCGACCGCTCCGATGCCTGTGTCACAGGTGACGATCAGGCTCACACCCTCGTCGATGATCGGCTCGAGATGGTTGACGTTCAAACCGTGGGATTCGCGCTCCCGGTGGGGAATATGGTAGCTGACCGTGTAATCGAGCGCCCGCAGACATCCAACCAATAAAGCGGTAGACGTCTGCCCATCAACGTCAAAATCTCCCCAGACACAAACCTTTTCCTGTCGTCGGCGTGCCTGGGTGAGCCTCTCCACAGCTGCCTCGACACCGGGCATATCGCTGCTGGGAGCAGGACGGTAGCGATCCGGATCGATAAATCCAAGCCCTTTTTCGATCGTGTCTTGCCCGCGGGCAATCAGCGTTTCCGCCACGATCGGATGGCCACCGATCACCGCCCGGAATTCTGGGGGAATCCGGCTTTCGCGCGGTTCGATCCAGCGCGTCCTGGGCACGGTCAGAATGCAATCTCCTCGATTTGATCCAGATCGATCCCCTCAGGCCACTCACCGAGATCTTCCACATCGCTCACGAGATCTGAAAAAGAGCCCGCTTCTACTCCTCGATCGCATAGTGAACGGTAAAGACAGAAGCGGCACACCTGCTTATCCTCGGTAAGCGGAAAAACTTCGTCGGCCGTCATTTCGATTTCGTGGATTAGATTCTCCAGAAATTCCTGATCCTCGGCGTACTGCTCCTGGTGGTAAGTAAATTCCTTCGGGTTCCGGGGATCCCCGGCAAACCAGTAGCGCATTGTGATACGGTCCGGTTCAATGGGCCGGTTGCCGGTATGGCGCAATCCTTCCCGTGAGAGTATGAACGGGTAGACACGCGACTGCATCCGCAGGCGAAGCTCGTTCATCCCTGGAACCCTGCGGCTGGTTTTCCAATCAACGATCCAGACCTCACCTGCGTCACTTAACGCAATAAGATCATATTTTCCAACAAGCCCATATCCTGCCAGAGAAGTTGCGCGGGTATGTTCTGGAAAGCGAACCTCCGGGATGCCCTCCAGTCCACACTTGAGGAACGCCTGCCACCAATCAGCCAGAGGGGGATCGACAGCGAACCGGTTCAATACCTCAACCTGGATCCCGAGAACGTATTGCTGCACAAGCCGGTGGAACTGTTTGCCCTGTTCAATGTGATGCTCAAACGCATCCGCTGGCTCGACAACGTGAGCAGGCCAGGGCTGTTTGATCAAATAGCGCAGCTGGAAGCGCCGCTTGCAATCGAGATAGTCTTGCAAGCAGACCTGCGTGAAACGAAAATCCGCTTCTAAATCAGGCATCCGTCCCCTCCCAGAAATCAAGCAACATCTTAAACGGTGTAGCTGGTTTCAGGTCGTCCTTGCGCCCTAAATTCCAGGTGATCACCAATTCACGTTTCGCTCTGGTCACACCGACAAACAACAGGCGCAGCCGCTCGGCGGCGTACTCCACACGCGCATCAACTGTCGCCTGGCCTTCCTTGAGCACAAACCCCAATTCCCCATCCATCAATGCTTTAAATTGTACCAAGGCTTCTGCCTGCAGATTCAGGCCATCCCTCGTAAACCAGCGCTCGGCGATGAACCGGTCATCCGGCTCCATAGATGGAAAGTTGTAATTATTCATTGCGGTCAAATACACCCGATCCCATTCCAGACCCTTGGCTTTATGCATCGTCGCGACGATCACCTGACCAGGATAGCGTTCCGGGTCGAAGGCAGATTCTAGTTCACCAAAACCGATGAAACGACGTTGATTGTTCGCAATACGCTCCAATTCGTCTGCAAGGTCCAGCAACTGCCAGCCGGGATTGCTTCGGTGGATGCGCGCAAGCGCAAGCGACAATTTGTAGACCAGCGCCAGTTCATCGGCACCCAGGCTCAAATCATGAGAAATGGTGAGCAGCAATTGATCGACCGGCAGGACCACCGCCGCGTGCCATCGCTGCAGCACCGCACGGAATTCCGTAAGCAGGTTTCGGACATTTTCTCCGTACCCCTCATCAAGTCCGTCCAGCCAATCCTCTCCCGGTCTTGGCCACACGAAGGCTTCCGGGTGCAGACAGCTTCGAAGCGCCTGAGCCGCCTGAACAACGATCGCTTGCGCAGCTCCACTGCGATCAGCACCCCATCGCGAGGTGGTGAATGCTCCTGGCAGCGAGCCGGGTAGATTCGGGCTCGCCAGATGTCTGAGAGCTTCAGAGAGAGCCCGGGCGAGATTGCGCGTGACCTCCGTGCTGCGCAGCAGCTCGACATATGGAACACCCCGTTCTCTAAAGCCTTCGACAAGTTGAGCTCCCCGTTCATTTCTGGGTACCAGGACCGCGACCGTATCGTCAGGATGATCCTGAAGCCATTTATTTACGGAACGAATGACGACATCGAGCTCCTCTTCCGCCGTGTAGGCGATGTCCATCAGGTGGACTTGATCCGGCTCATCGGGAGGATTTGGCTGCGGGTCGCCGGGTGGAGAGGGTCGGATGAATGGTTGTTGGAGCGCACCCCGCAGCGGAGCCACCGGGTGTTCTGCTTCCGCCCACTTAATCAACTGGTTTGCCAGCTTGATGATGCTCTCGGTAGAACGTCCTGAATGCGGCAAGATTCGTGAGGTGACACTTGGGGATCTAATGAATTCTTTCAGGAATTCGGGGCTGGCCGTCGTGAATGTCTCGAAAATCGCCTGGTTCGGATCGCCAACGCGGACCCAGTTGCCATCCGGGCCCACCAGGCAATGCAGAATCCGCTCCTGCAACCGGCTGCTATCCTGCGCCTCATCCTCCAGAATATATGGCCAACGTTCGCGCAAATTGTGCAGGAATCCCGGATCTGTCTCGATCGCCTGCAGCGCCCTGACGATTAGATCGTTGAAGTCCAGCAGCCCCCGGATCGTAAGCGCCTTTTCATATTCCTGGTAAACCGCCACCCCCATTTCGAGGAGGGGGTATCGGGCAGGTAAACCTTCCAACTTTTCAACGATATCCTGTGGGGATACGCGCAGGTCCTTGGCCTGTTGGATAAACGCATCCCCGATGGTACGGATGAGATTCGGCCAATCCCTGCGACGGACTTTTTGCCGATCATTCTCCGAGAGATCCGCTTTAAGAAAACCGTCAAGCACGCCAACATGCTCATTTGCCCAACGATCGCTCGCGGCACGGAGGATGCGCTCCGTCGTCAACCCATCTGCGATCTCAAATCCTTCCGATACCCCGGCTAGATCCGGTCGTTCACGCACGATATCGTGGGCGAGCCCATGAAGCGTGCGCACTCGATAGCCGACATTGGGCAGCAATCCGCGCGAGCGGATAAATCTCCCAACCCGGGATGCAAAATGGTCAACCGCAGAATTTACCAGCGTTACAATGAGGACTTCCTGGTTTTCCTCGATGAAACCACCTGAAATCAGGTCCGCCGCTAACAAGGACAATGTGGATGTCTTACCGCTGCCGGGAACGGCCGAGACGCCCATGCGCCCGGCGCGGTAAGCGAGGATCTGCTCTTGATGCGGACGCGGTCTAAACATCTGTCAGCTCTGCAGGATCGACATTCTGGGTGAGGATTCGCTGGATGGCATTAAGCAGAACACCCTGCTGCTCGAGACCTTGTTCCCCGTAAGCGCTGTGACAGAGATAAATCTTTTCACGACAACGCCTGATCAACCCTGTCGTCAATGTCACCGCAATCTCTCGTCGAACGTCCCGTTCATGTTCATCCGTCCACTTTTCGTCACGATCCCATGTCCGGCTCAGTACATAGGGGTGAGTTAACGGTTGGTAGAGCCTCTCCGCCCATGCTGGACTGCCAATATCTAGCCAGAACTGTACCGAAGACTTTCGATCAAACGTGAGATAGGTGAAAGCTGGAAGTATCTGGACTGCCTCACCGGCCGCCTCCCGCTCATCCATTTGATACTGAGCAGCCAGAAGCCCTTCTTCGATAAGCCGGTAATATTGTCTGCCGAGTTCGTGCCTGGAAAGTTGGCCGGGATCAACGACTGCCCGGAATTTTTGAATCGAACTGATCATCGCCGCCGCTGCGCGCCCGGCGTCTATGCGACCATGAAAACCAAATCCAGGTTGTGATAATAGCTCGCCAAACAGCCGGCTCAGAAACTGGTCTAAATGCGCAGGGGGGTGTTGTTGTGAGCGTTCCAGCCACTCCCGCAATCTTTCAAATAGCTCACCCTGATGAAAGCCGACCCGCTCCTGCATCTCGGGTCGCAATTGTAGGAATGAAGATAATTCCGGCGCGCCATCCTTGATGCGGTAGAGAGTGTTCGCAAGGAGTCCGGCGCGGATGAGATCCAGTCCATCCATCGCGACCATGAGCATCTGGGCGACGGTCTCGCGCGAGGGGGGCGCCTTCCATTCGGCATGTGCGATGGCGGCGATGGTCAACAGACAGCGGTTGAAAGGCTCATCGGCAATTGCCCTCGATGGCCTGTGTGATACCCACGGAATCGCACGTCGATCAAGCTTGTAAGTTAGCAAGAAACGCAGCGCATCGGAGACAAAAGGTGAGACAATCGCAATTTGTGAAGGTCTGAGACCCTTCTGAAGCAGGCCTTCAACCTCCCCGACGATCCAATCGAGCAGATCCGTCAGATAGTCCGAGCTGTGCACTTCAACTCCGTCTCCGAGCAAAGTGGGACGGGTTTGGATCTCGCCTCCGAGAAGACTGGTCTTCAATGAGATCGAGAACTGGCAGACTGGCTCGGTCATCACATGTGATGAATCGAGACGCTCAGTGACCTGACATGCCTTTCGCAGCCCTTCGATGTGATCAGGATCCGCTCCCAAGAACCTGCTGAAGCCGCCGTCCTCGTCAGCGATCAGGAGGGCTGATTCAAACGAAGGCAGCCACCTTGCGATGAAATCGTGTCCCTGAGGTGTCTCTTCCTCGACATTATCCACGATCAGATGATGATAGCGATCCGAAAAATGCTCTCTGAATCCCGGAATGACCTCAACATGCTTAAAAAACAGCTCATACTGCAGGGAAAAATCAACCAGGTTAGCGGCGAAGCAAGCTGCGCGGAACTTCAGCGCGGCGCGCTGTGCCTGATCGTAGATCCGGGTTTGCTCCTCCGGACCGACCCATGCCTCCGATAAGCGCTCATTGATTTCAGATGCCGGAAACCCCACGACTGCGGCTTTATTTAGGTTATCGAGGATCTGCCGGTAAAGCCTGTAACGGTCCAGGCTTAGGCTCTCAAAATAACCTTCATCCAGGTAAGGCCCCACGACACGCGACAGATGGTATTGGGCTGTCTCGAGCGTGAGAAACCGGGGAGGCTCACCCGGTTGACCAAAACCCGCTTGCTCAGCAACCACCGGCCAGAAAAGTTCGATCATGCGCCGGGCAAGACCTGCAACCGTAATAACTTCAGGCTGCTCGACGACGGCCGCATTGAGCTCGATTGGTTGGCGATATGGTTCGCCCAATCGGCGTTGAGGGACGAGGATAAGGATCGAAGCAGGATCCACGCCCGCCTCGATCATCCCGATCATCTTAAAGCGCCCGACAGTCGTCTTCCCCGCTCCCGCCGGTCCTTGCAGGAATAGAGTTCCACCCGGCGTAGAATCCACCAGGCGGCTTTGTTCTGCGGATAATGATTGACGTTCGATCAATGACAGACCCGGGTCCTTTTGTGTGGCTCGAATCGCATTCTACGCAATATGCACTCAGAATGAAAGGAGGGATCAGAAAATGTGTCCGAGCGAGGACGCCAGGCCGCTTAACCGACGGCTTCGAGTTGATAAACCTGCTCTACTCTCTTCAGGCAGTGGACACGATCCCGGGAGGCTCTAATCCCAGAGGGCTAATCCACACATTTGGCGCTTATACCTAGACAAGTTGTCTGTGGTCGATTAAAATTCGCTGTCGTGGAAGTCACGGCGCGAGGAGGACGATTTGGCTAATACGCAATCCGCAAAGAAGAGAATCCGGCAGAGCGAGAAGCGCCATGTTCGCAATCAGAGCTGGCGCACACGTGCACGCACCTACGTAAAACGCGCCCGCGAGGCGCTCGCGGCGAAGGAAGTCGAGGCTGCCAGCAGCGCAGTACAGCAAGCAGCGACGGAACTTGACCGCGCAGCTGCAAAAGGTGCGATTCACCACCGGAATGCTGCCCGTCGCAAGAGCCGGCTGATGAAGCAGCTCGCTGAGCTCAAAGAATCCAAGTAATTTCCTGGCTGACATCCAGCTGATCTCATTCACGACGCACTGACGTGCGTCGTGTTTGTCTTCCCGCCCCGGCTGCATGCTATAATCGCAACGCTTAACAAGGATAAGGTATGTTCTCAATCGAATTAGACGCAGCCACAGAAAAATTGCTCGCTCTGCTCGAGGCGAATCAGTATCCCCTACCCGGATCCGTCGATTGGACTCCAATACCCTTCCGATCGCAATGGGGTTTCGGGACCGCGGTTTGCTTCCAGGTGGCAGCCGCTGAGGCACGCTCTGGCAAGCAGGTTCACGTCCCGAGCAGGGCGAAGGAGATCTCCGAGCATCTCAGCCGCGCACTTGACCCTCTGGAAGGCTTTGAAACCATCGAAGCGGCCAATGGATATATTAACCTCTACATCAACAAGAGCGTCTACTCGAATAGAGTCGTCAACACGGTCCTCGAAAACGCGACCGAATTCGGGCGCGGCGAGCCCAAAGACGCTATCGTCATGGTCGAATACGCTCAGCCAAATACCCACCACTCATTCCACATTGGACATGCCCGCACCGCAATACTGGGTGAAGCTTTAGCACGTCTGGTATCGTTTGGCGGCTACCCAACCATCCGGGCGTCCTACCCTGGCGATATCGGCTTAGGAGTCATCACCTGCATCTGGGCGTACGACCGGTTCTTTAAAGGTCAGGAGCCTGATGGCGTGCATGAACGCGGGCAATGGCTTGCCAAGATCTATACCGAGGCGACGCGCTTGCTAACACCCCGCGAGGATGAAACCGAGGAAGAACGGGCGCAGCGCGAAGCGTACGACGCTGAGCGTCGGGCGCTCTACAAGGCCTGGGATGCCGGTGAGCCTGCTGTCCGCGAGCTGTGGCAAGAAACGCGGCAGTGGAGTCTGGACGAACTCGACGCGATTCTCCAGATCCTTGGTATTGAGATCGACGTTTTCTTTTTCGAAAGCGAAGTTGACGAACCCTCAAAGCGAATCGTGGACGAGTTAATCGAGCAGGGTATTGCCGAGGATGAGCGCCCGGAAGGCCCGGTGATCGTCAAGATTGATGAAAAGCTCGGGTTGGACCAGGAGCAATACCGCACAGCGGTCATCCTGCGCAGTGACGGCACCACGTTATACTCGACAAAAGATCTGGCGCTGGCGAAGGTCAAATTCGAAGACTATGATGTTGATCGTTCGATCTATGTTGTCGACGTGCGGCAGAGCCTTCACTTCCAGCAGGTGTTCAAGATCCTCGAGCTCTGGGGGTTCCCGCAGGCTAAGGATTGTTTCCACCTTGCATACGGTTTCGTGACACTGCCCGAAGGTGCGATGTCTTCCCGCGCCGGAAATGTCGTGCTGTTCATGGACGTCCTTGAAGAGGCGGAAAGGCGCGTGCAAGACGTCATCGCGGAGAAGAATCCCGATCTGCCGGGCAAGGAGCGTGACCGGGTTGTGCGCCAGGTCGGCCTGGGAGCGTTACAATACAGCATGCTTTCCGTAGATAACAACAAGGACATCGTTTTCAATTGGGATGACGCGTTGAGCTTTGAAGGTCAATCAGCGCCGTATATTCAAAACGCGCATGTGCGCGCCAGCAGTATTTTAAAACGGGCCGGAGAGATCCCGGAAGAATCGGGATTTGAATACGAGATGGACCCGACCGAGATCGAACTGATCGACAAGATCTCGCAATTCCCATCCACTGTCCAACGTGCCGCGGAGGACTATAAACCGCTGCTCATGGCGACTTACGCCTACGAACTCGCGCGCACTTTTCATCTTTTCTACCACGCGGCGCGCGTCATCCAGGCTGACGATCCAGCAGTTCGCGCCTCACGCATCCGCCTCACCGCGGCTGCAAAGCAAACGCTGGCGAACGCGCTCGCACTGCTCGGGATTCAGGCCCCGGCAGCGATGTAAACCGCCCAACATAACTCTCACCTTATCGGAGGTTTTCCCAACAAATGAAACGCAAACGTGTGCTCATCCTTGGTGCTGCAGGCAGGGACTTCCACAATTTCAACGTCTATTTTCACGGCAAGGAAGAATTCGAGGTCGTCGCATTCACAGCTACGCAGATTCCGAATATCGAGGGGCGCCAGTATCCTCCCTCGCTTGCGGGTGACCTTTATCCGGAAGGGATACCGATCTATCCGGAAGACGAACTCGAGATGTTAATCAAGGAGCAGAAGATCGACCAGGCTGTCTTTGCCTACAGCGATGTTCCGCATGAATACGTGATGCATATCGCTTCCAGGGTGCTCGCGAGCGGTGCAGACTTCCGGCTGATGGGGCTGCATTCGACCCAGCTTAAATCCTCGAGGCCGGTCGTTTCTGTCTGTGCCGCACGAACCGGAAGCGGGAAGAGCCAGACCAGCCGCTACATCGCCGGCAAGTTGATCGAGATGGGGCATCGCGTCGCAGTTATCCGGCACCCTATGCCCTATGGTGATCTTGAGAAACAGGCCGTTCAGCGTTTCGAGAGCTATGCAGATCTCGACCGACATGAATGCACGATCGAAGAGCGTGAGGAGTACGAGCCGCACATCGATCGAGGCGTGATCGTCTATGCGGGCGTGGACTACGAACGGATCCTGCGCAAGGCGGAAGAGGACGTTGACATCATCCTCTGGGACGGCGGTAATAATGACCTGCCCTTCTACATCCCCGACCTGCACCTGGTCGTTGTCGACCCTCACCGCCCCGGGCACGAGATGTCCTACCACCCTGGTGAGGCGAATGTGCGCGCCGCGGACGTGCTCTTGATCAATAAGGTCGACACGGCTGGGGTTGAAGCGATCATGCAGGTGCGCGATAACCTCGCCAGGCTGAACCCTGGCGCCACCGTGATCGAGGCCGCCTCACCGATCTTCTTGGACGATCCAGATGCTATCCGGGGGAAACGCGTGCTCGTGATCGAGGATGGACCGACGCTGACCCACGGAGAGATGGCATACGGCGCCGGTTGGGTCGCTGCCCGCCGTTTTGGCGCAGGCGAAATCATCGACCCGAGACCCTTTGCCGTTGGAAGTATCCGGGAAACCTATGCGAAATACCCAACGACCGGGAATGTGCTTCCGGCCATGGGATATGGTGAAAAGCAGATCAAGGAGCTCGAAGAGACCATCGCTGCATCAGATGCAGATCTGGTCCTTGTCGGGACACCGATCGATCTCTCACGCTTGCTTAAAATTGACCAACCTTCTCAGCGGGTGCGCTATGACCTTCAGGTGATCGGCCAACCTGCGTTAGATCCAATCCTGACGAAGACATTTCCGAAATCCTGACCGGAAAGATGCCTGCCTCACCCGGAAGCGAACCCTTTGCCCGCCTGACCTGGAACCGCTCTAAACGCGAGCCTTTTGAACCAGCTGTTCTCAAGCAATGGGGGCAAGCCCGGCACGGATCTTCAAGCAATTGCAGCCAGGGGCATCTCTACCTTGGTGAGAGCGCCAGCGTTATGCTGGCGCTTCTCGCTGATTACGAGGGGAAGATCGACTTAATCTACATTGACCCCCCTTTCCTGACGGGCAATGCCTACCACGCCCGGATCGGAAGGGGCGAGGACTCCCGTCGCCCCGAAGACTGGGAGACCACACCTGGATACCAGGACACATGGGAAACTGGCGCGGAATATCTGGAGATGCTCTACCGGCGCCTGGAATTAATGTACCGTTTGCTCTCACCGACCGGTTCACTTTACCTGCATCTCGATTGGCATGCATCAGCGTATGCCCGCGTGATGCTCGACGAAATCTTCGGACCAGAAAGACTCTTGAACGAGATCGTCTGGGTTTATCACGGCCCATCGCCAATCAAATCAGCCTTTAACCGCAAGCACGATACGATCCTGCTCTATACGAAATCGAAAGATTACACATTCAACGCAGACGATGTTCGTGTTCCTTATAAGGACTCAACGTTAAAAACCTTCGCCAGTTCACCTAAAGCAGGCTTCGGCAAGAAGCCCAATCTCAAACGCGGCAAGGTGCCTGAAGACTGGTGGTATTTTCCCGTCGTTGCCCGGCTTCACAGCGAGCGAACAGGCTACCCTACTCAAAAGCCAGAAGCCATGCTGGAACGGGTCATCCGTGCGTCGACCAATCCAGGTGACCTGGTGGCAGACTTCTTTGTGGGTTCCGGAACGACCGTGAACGTCGCAGCCAACCTGTCTCGCCGGTGGCTTGCCTGCGACGCATCGCCGCTCGCCCTCAGCACGACGTATCGCCGGCTCCTGCTTAACGAGCAGGCATGTGAGATCCAATTGTGGAAAGACCTCAACCTCGGAATCGAAGATCAATTACAACTCCAGGTTGAGCTCCATGACGGTCCGGACGAATGGGGCATCGAACTGAAGGCAGCATATTCGCTAGAAGATCCTCCGATCGAGTTTCCAGATGACGTCACTCTCTGGGAGGTTGACTGGGATCATGACGGCGCTGAGTTTCGGAGTTCTCAGCAAGCGGTGCGTGATTGGCGAGACGGGGATTTGGGGTTGCGATTGACGCGTTCTCAATTCGATAAAAAGCCCGATCAGATTGCGATCCGGCTTTTCGATAACCGCGGACGGTTCGGCCACAAAGTGGTTAGATTCACCTCCGGCTGACCTTTGCACCAGCTGTCTATTTAAATAAAAAAAGCGCCGTCTACCGGCGCATCCCACACTCTCCATACAAAGATTACTACTCTGGCAGATCCAGCCGGTAACCCATCCCCCGAATCGTCTTCAACATCGCAGGGCTTGAGGGATCCTCCTCGATCGCCTGCCTCAGCCAGCTCATGTGCACATCCAGAGTCCGGGTGTCTCCGGTGTAGTCGGTGTGCCATACCTTACGGATCAATGTCTTCCTCATCATAAGCCGGCCGGGGTTGTTGAGAAAGATCTCGAGCAGCTTAACGAGTTTGGGAGTCAGGCGCGATTGGCCCGACTTTGTATAGACCCGATTTTTCGCTTTATCGAGCTTGATCGGTCCAACGTGCATAATCTGGTGTTCTTCGCCTGGAATGAGTCGATCGACCCGGTTGATCAGCTTCCTTGGGGTGAAAGGGTGCACCAGAGTTTGACTGGCCCCGCAACTGTCATCGGGCTCAGTTCCCGCCGGAGATATTAGTATGATCGGCAGCCCATCCAATTTATCACGGGCGCGCTTGCACAGCCGGGTGCCCGTCGTGCGCATCGAGGCCGCATCCAGGATCAAGACATCGGGTTGACCCTTGGATGCCGCCGCAAGCGCGTTCTTCATCTTATTAAATATCTGTACAGAAAAGCCCTTGCGTTCCAGCGCGGCTGCAAATGAGGATGTGCTGGCCCGGCTGCTCTCGATCAACAGTATTTTCGCTTTAGTCATCCACGGGGTCCTGAGGGTTCAAACAATCAGCAGCCCCTAATTCCGGCGCTGCGATAATTCATTATACCGTCTTTCAAATGCCTCGCAAATGGTACATCCGTTCCGACTGACAGTCCCGATTTTTTAAGATGCGTCGCGATCCAGCAGTTGCTTTCAACCGTCGAAACCTTGCCATCTCTCACTGGTGCGTATACGACTGGCACCCCCACCCTCCTCGCGGTCACGGCCACCGCCAAAATTACGGAATGGGATCTCCTCCCGGATCGCCGTCCTGCGTGCAGCATAACCGCACGGACCCGCCCATAGGGCCAACGGTGATAAGATCTCATTGAGCTGGGAATTTCTAGAGCGAAGGAGATCCCATCGATCTTCATGCCAGGACCTGCCAATCGCGTGCGCCGCATTACGCACTTCCAGTTCACGCGAGGCACTCCTGCCACTGGCTGATAACAGCCAGGTCCGCATCTCGGCCGGAGCACAGAAGTACTCGAGGTGAGCCCATTCCTCAACATCCTGCCCCCAACCATACTCACCCGAAGCCTCGATCAACTTTGCCGCGCCGAAAAGCGCCGAGCCGTAGGCTGGTCCGGAACCAAGGAATACGCAGGTGCCGCCTCTGTCCTGATCGGCGAACCGGGCGCCCTCATCCCAGCGCTCTTCAATCCATGATGGCAGTCTCGCTTGAAGTTCTTCCAAAGCCCCGCTGAACTTGTTCTGTAGTCCAGCCCGCAGGATTTGCTGCAGCACAGCGTAGCCCATCAGCAGCGAAGTCAGATAGCTGATCAATCCGGGTCCATGGGGAAGCTCTGGCCCGGCGAAAACGAGCGCATCTTCAGCCGTCCTTGCCAGGCTGCCCGAGTGATTGCCTGTAAGAGCGAGTGTGCGGGCACCGATCAGATTCGCAATCTCGAGCGCTTCAATCGTCCGTGCGACCTCACCGGAAGCCGAAATTGCGATCACCAGCAGATTGCCGGCTGATCCCTCCAGCTGTGGAAGGAGATAGCGTGCGGCTGCCATTGAGTGGGCCGGTGAAGATCGTATCCCGGCGAGCTCGGCGAAACCCATTGAGAGCCCGAGGGCTGCATGGTGCGAGTCACCACAACCACAGAGGACGACCTGTTCGACCCCATCAAGGGAGGCAAGCGATCTCGCCCTGTCCTGGATCACGGGCCACGAGGATTTAATATGCTCTGCGGCAATCGCCTTCTGCGTTTCAAGATGATCTGTCACCGAGTCACTCCTGGATTGAACGGTATAATCACCACGATGAATCGAACTCCGGATTTTATCTTCATCGGCGGCCTGAGGGAAGATTATTGTATCACCCCGGACCAGCGGATCATCCCTGGCAGACTCGGCGGGAACGCAGTCTACTCTGCAGTCGGAGGCCGGGTATGGACAGAACGTGTCGGCATTGTCGGTAGAGTCGGAAGCAATTTTCCCGCGGCATGGTTCAAACAACTCGATGCTAAAGGAATCGATACGGGGTTGGTTAAAACCCTGGAAGATCCGCAGCCATCGATCACGTTCTACGCTTACCTTTCGCTTGAAGAACGCGTAGACACAAACCCTCGGATGCATTTTGCCCGCATCGGGCATCCTATGCCGAAGGAACTGGCCGGATACGAATCCTCCACACCCGGCCAGGATTCAAGAACCGAATTTTTCCCGTTGAGCGTCCGCCCGGAAGATCTCCACGCTCTGACCGACTCCCCGAAGGGCGCACACCTGGCTCCGGCAGAATTCCTTACTCACACCACCCTGCCCTATCAACTCAAAACGAACGGTGTCGGCGTTCTCACCCTCGATCCTTCATTGCGCTATATGACTCCCGATTTCCGAGATGATTTGCCGAAGTTGATTCAGGGGTTGGACGCCTTTCTCCCGAGCGAGATGGAAGCGAACAGCTTCTTTGCACCCCGCCAGCCTGATATCTGGGAAATGGCAGAGACCTTGAGCGAGATGGGAACTCGGTTCGTGGTGATAAAACGCGGCGCCGGCGGACAGATCGTTTTCGACAGAGACACACGCGCGCGCTGGAAGATCCCCGCCTATCCGGCCAATGTCCGTGATGTAACCGGAGCTGGCGATTCGTTCTGCGGCGGCTTCATCGTCGGCCTGGTAGAAACTGGAGATCCTGTCGAGGCCGCTCTGCGCGGGTGCGTCTCCGCTTCGCTGACGGTCGAGGGGACAGGCGCCCTCTACGCTCTCGGTGCAGCGCCAGGTTTACCGCAATCGAGACTGGAGGCTCTCCGATCAAGGGTCAGAAAGATATGACCGCCATTAATCTCGAGCGGTTGATTGAAAATGCATGCGCGCTTCAGCAAATACCTGCACCCACATTTTCAGAACACGAGCGTGGCAAGTACATCGAGTCCCGTTTTAAGACTGCCGGTTTAAGAGATGTTTCCGTAGACAAGATCGGTAACGTATACGGCCGCACTCCCGGCTCGCTGCAGCCCGCGGTCGTCGTTTCGGCTCACCTCGATTCCGTCTTCCCCATGGTTACACAGCTGGAGATCCACCGTAATGGGTCGATGCTCATCGGACCCGGAATAGGGGATAACGCCGTTGCGCTTGCGTTTTTGCTGGAGATGGCCGAAGCATTTGTCAGCCAACCCAAGCATGGTGGAAGCGTTTGGTTTGTAGGCAACGTCCGCGAAGAAGGTCTCGGCAACCTGCTGGGCATGCAGCAGGTGGTGGACCGATTCGGAGACAAGGTTCAGGCATACATTGTCCTGGAAGGAATCGGGTTGGGCCACATCTATCACCGTGGGCTGCAGGTTCAGCGATACCGGGTCTCGGTTGAAACACGCGGCGGGCATGCCTGGATCCATTCCGATCGCGAATCTGCGATCCACACACTGCTCGAGATTGGCTCTGAAATTATGGGTTTGTCCCGCCCGGAAGAGGTGCCGACAAGCATCAATATCGGCTTGATCCGGGGGGGCACGAGTATCAACACGATCGCAAGCGCCGCCAGCATGGACCTGGACCTGCGCTCTGAGAAACCCCAGGCTCTGGTCGATCTTGAACGAGGGCTGCAAACGATCTGCGAACGCCACCGAGCCAGCGAGGTCAATATTAAGCAGGAGCAAATCGGACAGAGGCCGGGCGGGGCGATATCCCCCGATCACGCACTCGTCAAGCTGGCATGCGAGGCGCTCGAAGTTGGCGAGGTGGCTGAATGCCATCTGGGGATCGCTTCAACCGATGCGAATGTCCCGCTCAGCAGGGGTCATCCCGCAGTTTGTGTCGGTTTAACTGCGGGTGGTCATGCTCATACCATCGACGAGTACATTGACACCGAAACAATCCCGAATGGCTATCGCATGCTTCATCACTTGATCAGCGAAGCGCTGAACCTTAACCCAGAGTGAGGCCCGTCTAGTAGGGTCATGCAAAAAGGACCAGCACGAGTGGCGATGAAATTCGATCGGTCACGAGCCCGCTGGTCGATCCGTCGCGGTTGCATCTCCATCTCCGAGGACCTCGAAGCGAGAAGACACCATCCACTCTTCCCCGTAAAAGATCTGGACCTCATACTCTCCCGGCGACCACAGGTCAGTTTCACATTCGGTGTAGCCGTATCCGCCGGTGCCTCCATCCCAGGGCTGCGTTTCAATACAAATGATTGCATCTCCCTGTCGCCAGACAGCAGTCCAGCGGACGCCGTCCTGCAGGTTGTTGTATGTGAAGGCTGCGTACAACCTGCCAGAAACTCCCACGAAATCTTCCTGCGGGTTGATGGCCTGGTTCTGGTTATCCAACCTGCGCGCGATGAGCAGTGTGCTGAAGACCGCATCCGGCTGCGGGGTCTGGGTTTCACGGAACAGCACCTGAATCTCTGACGGCAGCTGCGGCGTTGGTGTCTCCGTACTCGTCGGCGTTGCGGTCGGCGTATCGCTTGCCAGGGGGGTGTTCGTTATCGTGGGCGTCAGGGTGATCGTAGGGGTGTTCGTTATCGTCGGGCTGGGTGTCACCGAAGGAGTCGGCGGGACGATAACATAGGCCGCTTCCCGTCCAAACAGCAATGTCGCCCCTCCTGTGAGCCCCATGATCAACGCCAAAAAGATCATCCGCCACCCTTGTGTCATCCGCTCTTTCCGGAGCAAGAAATAAGGTAGTTTACGCGCCGAACGGAATTGAAACATTCCGAGCACGAGAGCGAAGGCGAATCCCACAAGAAGAACTGCCGCAATCCATCCCACTGTCTGGTCGATAGTCATCCGCTGTCAATCCCACTCAACACGCAAATCGTTCTGTTCACACAATTGTATACCCAGGCAAACAACCTCATCCTGCACTTTCTCGACGTCAATCAGCGTACCATCTAATGCTGCCGCTCGAATTTTTCCGGGAACGTTGAGCCAGATTTTCGCCTTCCCTTCCCGCCTTGCTTCAATCCGACCGTCCACGCGCCCCTGCTCGACATTCCAGCCTGACACGCACGATCCCTGGGAGATATGAATGGAGTCGCCGAGCCACTGCGCCCCATCCGACACTTTGCGCAACGCCCATAATTTCACACCGTGCGGGGGGGTCAATCCCATCGGCCAGCTCTGCCCCGAGAAGCGTTTGACGATCTGATCCCAACCCTCGAATGCGAAGACTGCATCATCCGCATCGAATCCGAGCAAAGCGCAATCCAGCGACATGTCACGAGGTGAGTCGTCGAAGTTGAACACCGCCGCGAGGGTCCACTCACCGACCGCGCCTCTCATATGGTGCAGGACGACGGGAGGCAGGTCTGGGTCAAAGAATGTCGGCTGGATAGGTCTTCGGTTAATCGGGGGGGTTATGCGCGCCAACCAGTCGATCCTTTCACCGCTCAGTGAGGTCAACGGATCCGAATTGATCACGACGCCGCCACTCAAAGCGATCATCGTCGCCAATGTCCTGATCTCGATTTCATTTAGCTCCACTCCGTCCTCACGCAGGATCAGACAATCCGGATCGTTGAGCCACCAGTGCCCATGGAGCGGCGCACGGTAGTATGTGTTGCGGATCGCGTTCCACGCGGACGGAAAACCAGGATCCCTGTCAACCAGAAGCGACACGCCCTTGTAACGCCCTCTCCAGCTCCCGCTGACATCAGGACTTATGCGCATGCTGTCCACCAGACCTATCCCGGACCCCAGCGGGCAGCCACAACCGACCAGGAAAGTCTGCTCCCCAGCCGTATCACGGATCAATGACAACACGTCTCGAAGGACCATCGCGCCGGTTTTCTGGTCATCGTAGCGCTTGCCGAGCATCGCACCCGCGTACAGGAAATCCAATTTCAGATACTCGAATCCCCATTTCGCGATCGCTCTGGTGGTCCAGGTTCGCAGCGCTTCTTTCACAGCAGGATGGGTGCCGTCCAACGCCCTGAAGAATTTGCCCCAACCATAACCGGCCTTGATAGACTTGCGGCGGTGGTCCTTCAGAAGCCAATCCGGGTGCTCTCTCATCAGCTGCGATCCGGGCAGAGCGATCAATGGAGCCATCCAGATACCGGCGGTCAGCGATGCAGCATGAATCTCCCGGACGATTCCCGATAACGGTTCCGGGAAGCGGCTTCGATCCTGGTCCCAATCCCCGATATTCTGTTGGTAGCCATCATCAATCTGAAATAGATCAAGCGGCAGTTTCCGCTGATTCTCGCGCATCCAACCGAGTTGTTCCTTCATTCGCCCTGCGGAGATGTCCTGTCCAAAACAGTACCACGAACACCAGCCTGAAACTTCATCCTGGCGCTTTTTAACACCGGCCGTGGCGGCGGCGAGTTCGAGATAAGGTCTTAAGGGTTCCGCCTGCTCGAGATCCGTCCAATAGAGGCAAGCCCAGTCTGTTAGGAAGGATTCGCCGTGGGGTAAACGCACACCCTCGAGATTCTGCCACAGCTCAAGAATGTGGGGTGATCGCGAAAGATCAAGTTCCAGACGTCCAAAGGCCTGTGCCTGGGTGAGGAAACCCGCCAGCAGGCCTTCCCAGCGCTGCACATCAACCAGCACGCCGAAGAAATCTGAGATAAACCTTCCGTCAGCGCGCGGGTGATCGTGACCCCAGCAGAGCTGCATTGGACCAGACAGCGGACCTAACCTGCTGCGTGGGAATTTTTCTCCGGCCTTCAGGACGCCGGCGAAACTCCAACTCTGCCAGCCCTGTCCAAAAAAGCGCAGGTGCTCTGGATTTGATCCAGCAAATGCTCCACCAGGTTCCCGGGAGGCACGATTAGACGGTCGTCGGGCATCAGCTCGCCCAATGGCATCGAAGCGTTCGAGATAGACAGGTTCACCAGAACGATTCCCGATCGACGTCCGAATCAAGCAGAACGGATCCTCATCAGGCGAAATTGTCTCGGTGGAGATTTCAAGCCCCGCATGATCGACGGGATCGGGTCGAAGAGTTATGTGTTGACCCTCAGAAAATAACTCCGGAGAACCTGCAGTTGATATCGATACATTTTTCAGTGTGCTGGTCCTCGATTGGCCAGCGCCGTCCCGCCAGGTGACGCTTACAACAGCTTCAGCAACGATCGTCCTCCCGTCGGAGATCGAGAGGCTCCAATCGCCCTCGCGCGGGTTGATCGAAAGCTGCATGAAACGTGATTCGGCGGTATAGCGATCGCGATGCATCATCCTAATGCCAGATCTAGTGGGTAAGGTATACTTTAGATCAGCCAGTATCGAGAAGCAACCTTTCTCCCGGATTCGCATCTAATGAAACAAGAAGAAACTTTCTCAATCGACGCGTTACGATCTGGTGACCGTGAAGCTTTTGCGGCCATGGTGGATGAGTACTCGCCTAAACTTTACCGGCTCGCCTTGAGAATGCTCGGAGACCCTCAGGAAGCGGAGGATGTTCTTCAGGATAGCCTGCTCAAGGCATATCACGCCATCGATAAATTTGAGGGTCGCTCAAAAGTCGGGACCTGGCTTTACCGCATCACTTCAAACGAAGCGTTGATGCGCTTGAGGAAAAAACAACCTGCGCTTGTGTCGGTGGACGAACCAATCCAGCTCGATAAAGGCGATATGGTCCCCCGGCAGTTAGAAGACTGGTGCTGCCTCCCAGAAGACGAATTCATGACGGCGGAGGCGATGGTGCAACTGGATCAAGCCATGGAGGAGCTTTCGCCGGCATTGAAAGCGGCTTTTATCCTGCGTGACTTACAAGGGTTATCGACCGAAGAAGCCGCAGAAACCCTTGAGATCAGTGAGTCGGCGTTAAAAACCCGCCTTTCTCGCGCCCGGCTTCAGCTGCGCGAATCGCTCTCAATCTATTTTGGCGATCGGGTAAAGGAGTTCATGCATGGATAAGGAACAACATTGTCCGGATCTCCTATCAGAGCTTGCCGACTTCATGGATGGCACAGCCACCATTGAGGTCTGCGCTGAGATTGAGAAACACATGGCCGAATGCCCTGACTGCCGCGTCATGGTCGATACATTGGAGAAAACGATTTACCTATATCGAAATCGTGAAGAGCGCTTCGAACTTCCCAGCGGGTTCCGGGAACGTTTATTCACATCGCTCCATCTCGAAGATTATTTGAAAGACTGAAAGGCCAGCAAAGCGGATTTCCCCGGTGACTTTTGATGCATTTCTCCGTGCAGAAATTGAGGCGCTCGATCAGGACGCCTGCGCGGTTAACGAGAACTCTCCGGCTGCCGGGGGAAAATGCCCGGCATGCAATCAGGGAACGCTGGAGTACGATGGCACATTGAATCTGGTTTGTACAGAGTGCAACTACACAGTCGCAGGAGTGTGCACTTGATAGCAACATCACCCCTACGTGTTAGGGAAGGCGATCAAAACCAGGTAATCTAGACAGAAAAAATACACCAGACTGCAGCCAATGGACAAACGCAAAACCATCTCATTCCTCTTGTTCGGTGTCGGTCTGATGCTGCTTGGCGCTGGCCTGGGGATTCATCTGCTTAAATCCGACCCACCACCGGTAGATGATCGGAGCGCAGCACCACGCAATTGCGTTGAGCCCGCACATGTCTCATTCGATGCGCCGGAACTGTCGCTGCACGGCCTTGATGATCAGCCTGTCTCGCTTGAAAAATATCGTGGGCAGGTCGTGCTCCTCAACGCATGGGCGACGTGGTGCCCACCCTGTCTGGCGGAACTGCCAGATCTGGAAGCCTTTTTCAAAGAATATAGAGATGAGGGCTTCGTCCTCGTCGGTGTGAACATTGGCGAACCTCGGGGCACGGTCCTGGAATTCCTGGAGCAGAACCCATTGAGTTTCCCGATCTGGATGGATCCGGGCGAACAAACGTTGCGGGCATTGAATACAATTGCGCTGCCCTATTCAATTGTGGTCGACAGAACAGGTGAGGTGCGCCTGGCATGGAGCGGAGCAACCTGCTATGAAAATCTGGAAACCGCAATCACACCTATTTTACGCCAATAGACTAAGGAGTCTGACATGCAAGCGAAAGTGACGTGGAGCGAGGGCCTGACCTTTGAGGGGCAAGCCGAAACAGGATTCAAAGTTCCGCTTGGCGCCAGCCTATCTGTGGGCGGCAAGGATGACGGTTTCCGCCCGATGGAACTCATCGCCATCGGGGTAATCGGCTGCACTGCGATGGACGTCATCTCGATCCTGCAGAAGAAACGACAGGACATTACGTCGTTCACCGTCGATCTAGAGGCCTCTCGAGCTGAAGAACACCCCAAGGTCTTCACCGACATGAAGATCACTTATCAGATCAAAGGCAACAATGTTGACCCCAAGGCTGTCGAACGCGCCATCGAACTTTCGGAGACAAAGTATTGTCCGGCACAGGCGATGTTTGCGGATGTATTCCCCATCGAGCTTGAATACGAGATCGAGGAAATTGAGTAAGCTTTAGTTCTGATCAAACAAACAAATTATTCGGTCTATACGGCGCGAGGATCTGGAACATCTCATGATGAGAATGCGAACCTACATCAACTTGTTTAAAGGTCTGACTGCACCGTTTGTCCTGCTCATGATGGCATATTTCGACGCATGGCAGAACCAGACCGCCTGGGTATATCTCGGATTACATGGATCGTACGGAACACTGTGGGTGTTAAAAGGGCAGTTCTTCCCCGACAAGACCTGGGAGCGGGGGATCAACTGGTATCTCGGCGTCGGGATCTGGTTGGCGCTCGCCTTCTACCTGATCGCTCCCTGGCTGCTGATCGCGCGCTCGATTCAACACCCAGGATGGTTTCTCGCAACAGCAACCTTTCTATTTGTCCTCGGAATCTTTCTGCACGTTGCCGCGGACATGCAGAAGTTCACCGCATTGAAAGTAAACTACCCCGCCGCAAGCGGCGGGGCTTTGAGCCCTTCACTGCGACGGTCCTAACTAAAGCAACCGAGCTT
>JARGGH010000014.1 GCA_029210945.1 Anaerolineales bacterium | reverse complement strand
TCATGGCAACAGGGTATTCTGCCCGGTTGGCTTTCACGAACTCGAACGCTCGTCGGGTATCGAGTCGGTCTCCCGTGCAAACCAGGCCGCGGCTTTTGCTAAGATCTCACGTTCAAGACGAAGTCGCTTGACTTCGCGCTTGAGACGTGTGATCTCGTTACGTTCATGGGTGGTCAGCCCATCATCGCGACGCCCTTCGTCCAGGTCGGCCTGCTTGACCCAGTTGCGGATCGTGACTGCCGTGGGTTCAAACTGCTTGGCTAATTCATACGGGCTCCGGCCTGCCCGCACCAGTTCGACCATTTTCTTGCGGAACTCTTCGGGGTATGGTGGTCGTGTTCTTGGCATCATGGACTCCTTTCATGAGTAAGCTTACAGGTGTCCACGAAACCGGGTCAACTCCAGTACCGAAGCGAGTGCAGCCGCTTGCGGCTGCACTCAGGCTGATCGCGGCCAGGGCGATCACTTGTCTTGCGCTGACCATCGAGGTTTTCCTGGCTGACAGCTTCGCTGGCAGGGACGTAGTTGTCTCTCAGCTCTCTGGCGACCTCGATGATCTTATGGACGATGTCACGCGCTTCGAGCAGCGAGTGCTTGGCTGATTGCAGCGCGTCACGGACGGAGCGGAGCGTCTCGATCGCCTGCTGGCGGTCCTTGACCTTGCCGCCCCCGTTAAATCCGGCGTGTTCATCCAGGATCGCGCCGGCCGTCGCATGCGCCGACTCGGCACGCCCGACGGCGGCGTAAAGGTCCGGCACCAGCGCCTCGATCTCTGTCGTGTCGATGCCGTGTTCCTCCGCTTTCACCAGCAGTTCCTCGGTACGGGCGATGGCGTTGTTGGCTTTTCGGATGTTCTCATCCTGGACCGCGTACCAATCGTTGAGTCTCTCGAGGAAGGCCTCCAGGCGCTCATCGATGCGGTCGCCTGGCGGCTTTCTTTCGGGCTGCACGCCCTCATCGGCGTAGGCTGTGCCCACAATGCCGAACGAGGAAAGGGCAAGCGCGGCGATAAGCGCCAGGCTGAAAACTTTGGTCCATTTGCGGTGGTTCGTTTTGATGTTCATGACATCCTCCTGATAACGGCTATTTGTTGTATCCAAGGATGTCATTTTCATGTTGGTGAATTCTTGCTAGATTGTAAAAGGGTTGTAAAAAGAAGAGTCCCCGGCACTAGCCTGGTGCCGGGGACTTACGCAGTGCCGGGGGTCTATTCCACGATTACCCAGTCGCTCCCGCTGCGGCCGAAGACCTCCGGAGAGTACATCTCCTCCGCCTTTGCCGGCGGGGCGACGAATGTGCCCGGCGTCGTCGCCCGTGCGACGTAGGTATATTCGTAGACACCATCCCAGAGCAGCGTGGTGAACGCTTCGGCGCGTTCGTCACGCAGGTTCTGGTGTGAGTACCAGGTGCCCCACCACCACCAGCCCGAACGGTAGTCTGAACTGTTGGGGTCCTGCGGCACGCTGCCGGAGACGGCCAGCGCCGGGTTGACGATCTCGAGACCGGCCGGGAGCGGGTCGACCAGGGCGACGTGATAGCGGCGGCTGTCGGCGACCATCATGAGCCGCACCCGCACGCGGGCTCCAGCTTTGACGTGCCACGTGCCCTGCTCGTCCTGGTAGACATCCCCGGGGTCGTCCACCGCCTCATATTCACGGGTCACGACGAAACCCATGTCGATCGGGTCCAGCCAGAAATCCGTCGGCGCGTATTTCAACCCCAGGCGGTAGTAGAGGCGGCCCTGGCCCTCCTTGCTCAGGATCAGGTCCTGCAGCTCGCCGCCTCCCAGCTCTTCATCCAGGAGGTAGATCATCGGGATCTCGATTTCGTGCCGTTCTGTCGTGCGCCCTTCGTAGGTGTGTTCGCCGGCGTAGGTATTGCCGAGCCAGATGCGGGCGACGAAATCGGGAGTCTGCGCTTCATAGGTGTTGAAGTAGCGGTCGAGCGAGAGCAGCACGAATACGTTTTCCTGAGTGTTCCCCCAGTGACCCTTCGTGCGATGGGCGAGGAGCCCGTTCACCAGCTTGGGGATCAGGTCGCTGTCCGGGTCATCGAGGATCAGGGCGTCGAGCAGGATCCCGTCCGTGCGCCGGTTTGAGCGCAACGTCAGGTAATCTTGTTCGTTGAAGTCGCTGATGAAGTTCGCGGCGCCTGCCGTTTCAACGACCCGGTTGGCGATGAAGCGGCGGATCGCCTCGACCTCGGAGGTCGATGCTGGATCATCGATCATAACCTGCCAGAGCCAGCCGATCCCATCCAGTGAGTGCTGCTCGATCTCGACCTCGTGGAACAGGTTGCGGGCTTTAGCGGTATCACGGTCGCCCATCAAGCTTCGTACGTAAACTGCATATGAACTGAGGAAGCGGCGGGTGTAGTCGCTGTACCAGTGCGGATAGTGGCTCTCGATGTCCCGCAGGTACTGGAGGGCGCGTTGCTGCATATCTGCAGGAACATCGTAACCCTTCAATTCAGCACGCTGCAGCGCGTGAGCGACGTGGATCGTGTTGAAGGGGATCGAATCCTGCCCGCGACGCCAGTAGGGGAAGCCCCCATCGCTGTTCTGCATATTGGATAGGCGTTCGATGTCACGCGCGACTGCGGCCTCGATCTCATCCGGCGCGGGGAGCCCATCCGCTTCGAACGCGCTGAGCACATCACGCAGCGCAGCGACGCCGAGCACGCGCGAGGCTAACTGCTCCGAACACTCAAACGGGTAGGCGACCAGGTAGAGCACCGCATCGGTGAGCGACTGCAGCGCGGTGGAGGAGGTGTTGATCTCCAGTCCGCCAAACTGCGAAAACACATCGCTCGGCGGTGCAACCGGCTGAGCGATCGCGCCTTGATCGACCACGCCGTAGGTGGCAAATGCTTCCGTGGTCGCCGGGGTATAGACCGGCAGTTCTCCGTTGGCGGCATCGGCGGAGCTGCCAGAGACCGCCGCGATCTGGAAGCGGGCCGTGCCGGCTTTATCCGTCGATGCGGGTATGCGCACCTCGACTCGATCGTGCGCCGGAACCTCCACACGCAGCCCCTGATCGTCCAGGAGCAGCAGATTCGTCGCCCGCATGACGACCTCGATGGACATGTCCTCGTCGGTCTGGTTCTGCAGGACGATCGGGAATTCGAAGCTGTCTCCGAAGTTTAAGAAACGCGGCGCCGACGGGCGCACCATCAACGGCAAACGGGCGGTGAGGTTGGCTTCGCCTGATCCAAATTGGCTGCCGCCCTCATCGACGGCGACGACCATGACCCGGTAGCGGGTCAGGTTATCGGGCAGCCTGACGCGCACGCTCGCTTCGCCGTTAGCATCCGTGCGCACTTCAGGTGCGAACGTCGCCAGCGGGTTGAAATCGATCCGCACACGGATTGGCTCGGATCCCGGCTGGCCGCCGCCGATCCCATCGCCGGCGAACGCCGCATCCGCGGCAGGCGCTTCCATCGCCATCTCCGCTTCAGTCTCACCTCCGCCGCGTCCCAATACTTTCGTGGCCTGGGCCGCGAGGTCGCCGGCGGCACCGCCTGCAAGCAGTGAGAGCGGATCGACCAGCACGATGCTCGATCGGCTGTAGTGGCTGCTCAAATCGGACGGTCGCATGCTGTAGAAAGCAGCGACTGGATCGGCGAGTTCGTAATTCGACAACGCCAGGATGGCTTCATCGACGACGACGACCGCCAGCTCAGCGCCCGGGACGGGCTCACCCCGGGCATCTTTCAGGACGACATCGATCGTCGTCTCACCGCCCGGCTCAAGCTCACTCTCGCGCGGCGCTATCTCCAACGACAGCGTCCGCTGCAGCGGCGGGATTGAGAGATTGAGCGTGCCGGAGGCGTAAGCCGGCCGGGCAGGCACATCCTCGACAACCTCGCCGTTATCATCAAGGCGCGGCGCGGAACCGACCAGATCCACCTGGAGGTTGAGGTTGGGGATGTGCTTCTCTTCGATCGGAACTCTAAGTGTAATCGTGTCCTGTTCGATCAGGAATCGCTCTGTGTACAGGATGCCGGACCGCGTGACGCTTAATAAACCCTCTGCCGGACTGAACGGCGCCTGGACCAGGATTTCGGCGACATCGCCGGGCTGGTAGCTCTCTTTATCGGGGATCAGGGTGACCTGTTCCAGCTCGACCTCGCGGGATGGCGGGTGTTGGCCGCCGCTCACCCAGCGGGTGATCTCGCTCTGGCTGGTTCGTCCCTGCTGATCGGTGATCTCTGCGGTGATGCGATAACGACCGCCAAGGGGTGTGTCGAATGAACAGCTGACCGGCTCATCCCGGGAACCAACCGTGCATTCCTGCAGATCGGCTTCTGTCTGCTGCCATCGTCCGCCTGTATATTTCCATTCCAGCCGGGCAGCTGTGACCCTGATCGGCCGATCAGCGACAGCGTTGCCATCGAGATCGGTGACGATCAGCTCGATGTCCAGCGGCTGACCTTGCTCGACGAAGTAGCGCTCCGATTTCAAGCCCACGTAGAGACTTGCCGGATGGACCATGAGCGTGGTGCGTCCGGTCCAGGCCTGGCGGTTGACGTCGAACACCATCCCCTCTGCGGTGATGCTGCGCGGCCGCGGGACGATTGAACCGGCGAAGTCCATGCGCAGGAAGTGTTCACCGGAGGCGTCGGTTGTCCCGGTGAAGTTTTCGACGATCGATCCGCCGGTGCCGCCGCCGTAGTAAGCCTCTTCGTGCCACCACCACGGTGTCCACGTACCGAAGTTGAAGTCGGGCCAGTTGGGCGGCGAGTAGTTTGTCGGTGAGGAGGAGACGGTCCAATTCACTTCCGAACCGGTGAGCGGGTCGCCGGTGTAGTACTTGGCCTCGACCGCCACGATCGCATGCCCGCCCACGAAGTACGGCCCCGTCGTTTCATTGCGGGCGCTGACCTCGAATTCCGGCCGGCGGAACTCCTGGATCTGAAAATTGTGGTAATGGCTGTAGCTCTGCAGGTTGCCGAGTGAACCCTGCGCGCTGAGCACCAGCTGTGCATAGCCGAGATTGGCATTTTCGGGGAGCGTGATGATGAAATCAAAACCACCCAGGGCGTTGACTTCCACGCTGCCGTTGGCGAGCTCGTTGGCCTGAGGCCCCATGAGCTTGTAATGGATCGAGTCGACCGCTGAACCTACCAGCCCGACATCGCCCTGCGGGCCGGCGCCAACGCGCCGGATCCAGCCTTTGAGGTGAACCTCTTCACCGGGGCGGTACATGCCGCGATCATCGAAAACGTACCAGCGCAGGTGATCGCTCAGCGGACGCGGCGTCCAGGCGTCATTGCCCCAGTAATAGTTCGAGCTGGGCAGCAGGGCCCGGTCGGCGCCTTTCCGCGCGACGAGGTAGGACGCCCCGCCATTTGGGATCGCGAATTTGGCGATGCCCTCATCATTTGACATCCCCAGCGCAGCATTGTTGTCCGCATCGATCGAAATTCCCTCCAGCGGGGAACCGTCTTGGAGATTTGTCGTCCAGACCACAATTTCGCTGTGATCTACGAAGGCGTCGACGCCGATCTGGGTGATCTGAACCCAGGTCTGCACTGTTTGCCAGTAGTTATCCTGCTCGAAGAGGCCGCGCGGCGGCCTGGCGATAACGATGAAGTGACCGTAGTCGCCGTCCATGAAGCGGTCGAGTTCGATCGGCACCTCCGAAAGCGTATCCGGGGGAAGATCGAGGTTCAGGCTCTTGTCAAATACCAGATTTCCGGGCGGGCTGGGCGGCGCGTCCGTGCGTTGAAATTCATAGAGGTACTCCTGAAACGCGGGCCAATCGTGCGGGCTGACGGCATAAACCCGGACATCCAGACTGTTGTGGTTGATCGCATAGAGCGAAAGTGCGGGATTCTGCGTCGAGGGATCGACGGTGACGAATATTTCGTCAGGTCCGATCAAGGCCGGCTCGGCAGGTCCAATGCGGAATCGCAGAGTCTGGGATTTGCCGAGCTTCTGGCCGAAGACATCCTGAAGTTCGTCATCGACCGTGATGGTGTAGGCCGTACGGCCTTCGGTCGCGCCCTGGATCGAAATTGTGTTGCCATGAATGTTGACATTGGCACCGGGCAGCTCCGGCGAGATGCGCAGCATACCCTCTTGGTAAGCGCCTAGATCAAGCGGGTTGTTAAATGAGATGAAAAGGGGCGTGAGCGGCCGGCAGTCGTCGTCATACCATGAACAGCCGTGATCGACGATCTCCAGCGGGGCGTATGTCCGGAAGCTGAAGCTTTGCGCAGATTCGGTCAGCAGCGGGCCTTCGGCAGAGGGAGTGCCGGGTCCGATGGTAACGCTGACGTTGGCGTCTGCCGGAAGCAGACGGGTCGCTTCGAACGCCAACCATCGCGAGACACGGGAGTCTTCGATGAGCCTCTTAACGCGCTCATGCTCGCGCGCTTCAGCCTCGGAAACCAGCTTGATAGCGATGATCTGGCCGTCCACGCTGACCTTTATGGTTTCAAAGACAGCCTGTGGATCGATGCGCTGGTTAAAGGCAATGAAGAAGAGCGGGTCGCGCGGCTGCGGCTCGCTCGCGTAGGGGTAGTGATTGGTCAACGTGACGGTCGGCGTGCGGAATGAGAACTGGACGCTTTCGGAGAGCACGCCCCCTGTCGCCGACGTGGTACCGGCCGGGATCGTGACGGTATATTCCGTGGCCATCGGCAGCCGGTCGATCAGGTCAGAGTCGTATTGAAAGTTGAGCGTCTTGGTCCCCAGCCAGCGCCAGGTGCCTTCGAGGTCCGGTTCGACCTCGACCGGAACATCCATCTCCGAAAGATCCTCAACCGTCGCAATCGGGACCATCGGTTGGTTGAAGGTCACGTTGATGAAGGGCGCCATGGGGATCTCCCCCTCGGGTGCGTAGCGCAGCACTTCGAGCGGGCCGGTGTCCACGCTGACTGGCCCGGTGCCACCCTGAGGCGGGAAGGTTTCGTCGATCGTGTCACCGGTTCGTGGTGGCGGGATGACCTCGTCCGGCAAGCGGAAGTCCTCCTGATCGTCGGGATCGCGGATCAAGGCCGGCAGCCTTGCAAATATCGCCGCGATCTCATCGGCCGAGAGCGCTTCGCCGCTCGCGAGCGGGAGCGGCTCAGCCTGCTCAGGCTGTTCCTGCCCTTCGCTGAGTGTAATGCTGAAGTCGGGATCACCATCGCCAGGCATCGAAGGTCCCCCATCGGTTTGACCAGAGGTGTCGATCACCCCGGGAATGACCTGTCCCGGCCCGCTTCCAACGCCCAGATAGCGGATGATGAAATACACGCCAACAGCAGCTAAAACGAGTGCCGCCAGGAAGAGCGGCAAGCCGAAACGGCGTAAGAAGTTATGCTGGGGGTTGGTATCCATGGTTGGACGCTCCCTTTACTCTTTGCCCGGCGCGATCGCCCGGGGTCTATTTATAGAATTAGACGCAAAGATACACCAATTAGTTCCCGGTTTAACCCGCCATCCAATCACTGGAATATCTTAGTTTCAGCACCGGTAGGCTCGCTCACCATATTATTATTGCCTGAAAATGAGTTTTCCGAAGGCGCGGACCGGTTGAGGAGAGCAGCGATATAATGAAAGGCTTTCTTCAGGCGCCCAGTTTTGCTCATCCTGCCTCCGGCGCGCTGGCAGAGGGGCACCGGCTTCTCGGAAGAGGCCCGGCGGGAGGGGTCATCTTCGGGGGAATCCGGGCGAGTTTAAAAAGCCTGATCTGAGGCTGCTCCTCATTGTGGGAGATCCACCTACAAGGCGGTGGATTTGTCATCGATGGGAACTCTTCAATCGTGAACAGTAATACGCGACAATCTCCTTTCCCGTCTGGTATATCCTTATGTAGGCTCCCAGGTTCTCTGCGAGGTGGCTGATGGAGATGGAGGGCGGTGGATTGACCCGTATAGAGCGCAGCGTTTCGAAGCCATGTCGTTGTCCATCCCTTGCGATAAGCTTGTCGATCGGTCTATTGCTCGTGTTGGTGGGATGCAGGAGCAAAGAACGTGCGATCGCGTCCGCCCTGCCTGACCAGGCGCGGCCTGAGCGCGAGGGCGCGATCCCTTCCGATGCTCCGAAAATCACGCCGGACCTCGACCACCACCCGCCCGTGCTGCATTCGCTGGAGTTTCTCGACCCGGTTCCGCTGCCGGGGCCGGTTAACACCGCCGGCGCCGAGGATTCGCCCTTCATCTCGCCTGATGGGCAAATGCTCTTTTTCTTCTTCACACCCGATGTGGATGTACCGCCTGAGAAGCAGCTCCTCGATGGAGTGACCGGCATTTATCTAACTCGTTGGACCGAAGATTCCTGGGGAGAACCGGTGCGCGTCTTTTTGCAAGAGGACGGCAAATTGGCGCTGGATGGCTGCGGCTTCTTTGATGGTGCCGCGCTCTGGTTCTGCAGTGCGCGTGAAGGTTACACCGGGATACACTGGTTCAAAGCTGATCGGGTGAATGGAAATTGGGCAGCCCCGACCCGGGTCGAATTTGATGACGCCTACGAAGTAGGCGAACTGCACATCCACGATGGTGAGCTGTACTTCCACTCGCAGCGGCCGGGTGGGAAGGGCGCGATGGATCTGTGGGTGAGCCGTGAGGAGGCCGGCGTCTGGCAGCCCCCCGAAAACCTGGCGGCTGTGAATACAGAGTATGCTGAAGGCTACCCGTTTATCACCGTCGACGGTCAAGAACTGTGGTTCACACGCTGGCATCAGGGAACACCGGCGATCTTCCGCTCTGTGCGGGAAGACGAGGGTTGGGGTGAACCAGAGCTCATCATCTCGCAGTTTGCCGGTGAACCGACGCTCGATCCCCAGGGGAACGTCTACTTTGTGCATCATTTCTATCAGGACGGCGAAATGATCGAAGCGGATATCTATGTAGCGAAACGCAAATAGATCGCCCCGAAATCACTGTCAGGTTTTTTTCCAAATCGCAGATAGGGGCGACCGGCCGGTCGCCCCTATCGCGAAACCATCAGGATGCAAGCATCGTATTCCGGCTTCAAAGAAGGACGCCTCCAGGCGGTCGCGGCGTGGTTGCCCCGACCCTGCGCGACGCAGATCACAATTATCATAAAGCAGATGTGCATCGAGATGCGCCTTTACCAGAATCATTTCTGTTGGTTACATTCATCCTCGCTGGTTAGTGGGCGCTTTTTCCTTAGCGTCGTGCGTTATAACACTTGACGTTTAGCGCAAAGCGTTATACGCTTTTGATGTGATCAAGTCGATCCGGGATTCAGAGACACAAAAGATCTTCCATCGTGAGCGGTCACGAAGATTACCGCCGAATATCCAACAGACCGCTTACCACAAACTCCGCTATCTCAACAACGCAAAAAATCTTAATGACCTACGTGTCCCTCCTTCCAACCGGCTTGAGGAATTAAAGGGGGATAGGGCTGGGCAATACAGCATACGGATCAACCAGCAATGGCGGATTTGTTTTAAATGGAAAGATAATGACGCATACGAGGTTGAGATTGTTGATTATCACTGAGGAGGTTGAGAATGACTAAATCAAAAAGGTTAGATCCCGTTCATCCCGGAGAGATACTGATGGAAGAGTTTCTGAGGCCCATGGGGCTGAGCCAGAATCGGGTTGCTCTATCGATTGGGGTCCACCCACGTCGTATCAATGAAATTGTCCTGGGCAAACGTGGGATTACGGCAGATACAGCCTTGCGATTGGCGAAGTTCTTCGGAACAAGTGCAGAGTTATGGCTTGGGCTGCAGAAAGACTATGAACTGGATGTTGCCATGGATGAGTTAGGTGATCGGTTAGATCGAGAGGTTCGAACTTACGCATCCCTGGAATCCTAGCGTCCGCTCACCACTCGCTGCCCCACGAAGAATGCGGGAACTTCGAGAGGCGATTTCCGCTAAATGCGCGGGACTTCGCTGGGACCGCAGCGGAGCTGGGCAGGTGTGCGCCGCGATTTGCAAGCGTCGGAGCAATTTTGCTATTCTGGAGAGCAAGATTAGGGGAGTCCCCAGGCGCCTTTCCACTCGGCTTCGCCTCGGGATGCTTCGCTTAAGCTCGAGGCCGTTCTGTGAAATGACCCGGTCAGCGCCTCTGCTTATTGCAGGCGCGGTCGAGCAGTACTAGAATAAATCTGAATCTTCACAAAGACCGACCACAAACAAGACGGCAAGGAGCGTACCCATGACGATCGTCCTGAACGGAGCGGACCTGACGATTGAGCAGTTAGTCCGTATTGCCAGGGAGGGCGAGCAGGTAGCGCTGGATCAAGAAGCGCTCGAGCGCATCAAGGTTTGCCGCGCGATGCTCGAGCGGAAGATCGAAGCGCGCGAGATCATGTACGGTGTCAACACCGGGATCGGTGAGTTCTCGGAGGTTGTGCTTGACGACGATCAGGTCGAGAATTTCCAGCGCTACCTGATCTACAACCATGCCGCTGGTATCGGCGATCCGGCGCCGATCGAGTATGTGCGCGCCGCCATAGCCGGCCGCATCAACGTCCATGCCCATGGCAACTCGGGCTGCCGACCGGAGATCACGTTCACGCTGATTGAGATGCTCAACAAGGGCGTCACGCCGGTCGTCTGCCAGAAGGGGTCTGTGGGCGCATCGGGCGACCTGGCGCCGATGTCGCAGATCGCGCTGCTGCTGATGGGGGAGGGCGAGGCGTATTACAAGGGTGAGGTCCTCCCCGGCAAGCAGGCGATGGACAAGGCCGGCATCCCCATCCCGGGCCTCATGGCGCGTGATGGACTGGCGACGATCAACGGGTCGAATCTGCTCACGGCGATGAGCGCACTGCACGTATACGATATGGAGCGCATCCTCAAACACGCTGAAATTTCCTGCGCCATGTCGCTGGAGGCGCTTCTGGCAAACCTGAAACCGTACGACGTGCGCCTGCACCAGGCGCGCGGATTCGCCGGTGCGATCCGCACGGCTCAAGCGATCATGAAGATCATCGAAGGCTCCGATCTGCAGACCGGCAAGATGAAAACCAAGGTCCAGGACGCTTACTCGATGCGCTCCAGCCCGCAGGTGATCGGCGCCGCGCATGATGCGCTGGCATTCGCGCGCCAACAGGTCGAGATCGAGCTCAACGGGGTAGGAGACAACCCGATCTTCCTGCCCGAGTTTCAACTCACCCTGACGGGAGCGAACTTTCAGGGGACGCCGGTCTCGCTGCCGATGGATATGGCCGGCGCGGCGGTCACGATGGTCTGCGTGCTGTCGGAACGGCGGCTGAACAGGTTGACAAACCCGGCGTTGAGCGTGGGCCTGCCGGCGTTTCTGACCAAAGGTGCGGGCATGATGTCGGGCATGATGCTCAGCCAGTACACAGCCGACATGCTCATCGTCGAGCAGCGCATCCTCTCCATGCCGGCGAGCATTCAATCCATCCCGGCGGCGGCCGATCAGGAAGACTTCGTCTCGATGGGCATGAACACCGCCATCAAGAACGGACAGATCATCGACAACGCTTACGGCGTGCTGGGGATTGAGTTCATGGCCGCCGCGCAGGGCCTCGATTTCCGTGAATTTACTCCGGGAGTTGGAACCCGGGCCGCGCACAGCGTGATCCGCAAACACGTCGAGCATCTCGGTGAAGATCGCCCGCTCTACCCGGATCACACCAGCATGAAAGCGCTGGTCAAGTCAGGCGAGATCCTCGAAGCGGTTGAGCGGGAGGTCGGAGATCTGGCAGCCTGAGTGAGAGAAGCGCGAGCCAGACCGGGCGCTCCGAGCGAAGCCCCAGGGGATCTTGTCTTTATGAGCCGCGAGCACTCGGCTTTTCAAGGGCGGGCTGCCCGGCCTATTCACTGAATTGACCGAAAGATCCGCATTCTAAAAGGGTGCCGTACATGAGGAAAATGCAGTTCATCTCGTTCACTCTGATGCTGCTCCTGACCGTGAGCTTGAGCGCCTGCAGCGCTGGGCCCACCGCTGAAGTGATCTGCGGGGATGGGATTTGTTCGGATGGGGAGGATGCGAGCAGTTGTGCGACGGATTGCGATGCAGACCTGGCGGTTCTGCCGTCCAGCACACCCCAGCCGACACCGACGGAGGTGATCGAGCCAATTGGCTACATCACATTTGCAGTGTACGTGAGTGACTTCGTCAATCACGAGAAAAGCGCCCAGACAGTGCTCGCGCTGATTGATCTTTTTACAGCCAACGGCATGCGCGGCGAGTTCTATCTCTCCGGGCAGATGGCGCAGCTATTTTCGCAGGAATATGGCGAAGTGATCGACCGGCTGGGCGCGACGGATATGACGATCAGCTATCATGTCCAGCCGCCGCACCCGCAAATCCCTGGATTTCAAGGTCCGGTCACCGGCCTGCCGGTCGACCAGACCCTAGCGATGATCACCCGCTATGAAACCGAGCGTCTTGATCTTGAGACCGGCGGGTTGATTGCCGGCGAACCGGGCGGGTACCGTTACCTTGAGCAATTGTTCGGAAAACCACCGGTGGCGGTCGAAACGCCCAGGACGCCAGGAAGCGGATTCGCCCTGCCGATATTTACCCGTCTTGGGGCACAGGTGGTCGTCCTTCCTGGAGTGGCTAATCCCCAACAGCCGTTTATCTCGCAGTACGAGATGCTGGTGCGGCCAGAAGATATCACCATCGATCGCTGGCAGGTGGAAGGAGTGGACGGTGCGCGGGGATGGTGGGAGATGCAATCCAACGAATTCAGTTCCGCTTTTGACCCTCTCGATCGGCTGCAGATTCTGACGGAAGCCTGGGATTCGGAGCGGCTGCCCTTCGTTCTGGTGCCGATTGATGAATTTAGCTTCTACCGCGCAGGCCCGGCACCGTGGACCCTGATTTACTACCAGGACGGCGAGCGATCCGGGCCGAAAGCACCATCATTCGATTTGAACGCGCCCGATCCGTCCGCGGCTCGGCCCGAAAGCGACCAGCAGGCGGTCTGGGAGGCGTATGCGGATATGGTCGAGTGGGCAGGGGTTTACCTCGAGCCGGTGACATCCGCCGAAATTACAGTCCTGGCAGGCGCCACCGAGTGAGCCTGTTCGCTCCAGAAAATCTATCCCCGGCACAAATAGAATGCCGGGGATTCTGTTTGTGCAGTGCACGGAGATAATCTTTGACAGAAGAGAGTAAGAGCGAGATCGCAGGACAGGTAAGCTCCGCTCTGATAAGCGCGGAGATCGATGAAGCACTTGACACCGGTCAGGTGGTGACGATATCCGCCGGTCATGCGATACACGATACCTATACTGCTTTTCTCCCGCCGCTGCTGCCCGGGATGATCGAACGATTTGTGCTCTCCAACGCCCAGGCAGGATTGCTCTCGGCTTTTCTCCAGATCCCGTCGTTGTTTCAACCGGTGATCGGCCATCTCGCCGACCGTTCGAGCCTGCGCTATCTCGTCATCCTCGCACCGGGTGTCAGCGCGACGTTGATGAGCCTGCTGGGGATCGCGCCCGGCTATTGGTGGGCGGCGCTGCTGCTCTTCCTGGCCGGTCTCAGCTCGGCGTCGCTGCATGCGGTTGGGCCGGTCATGGCTGGCCGGGTATCCGGTGATCGGCTTGGGCGTGGGATGAGTTACTGGATGGTCGGCGGAGAGCTTGGCCGAACGCTGGGACCGATCTTAATCGTCTCGGCGATAGGGTTGTTCTCGCTGCGCGGCTTGGTGTGGATGATGTTCGGCGGCTGGGCGGCATCGCTCCTGCTTTTTGTGCAGTTGCGGAAAATTCCCGTTCCACCCCTCGATGATCGCGGGAACCTTCCATGGAAAGAAGCGATCGTTAAAATGCATCCGTTTCTGATCGCGCTGGCTGGGCTTCAGATCGTGCGTTCTTTCTCGAGTGTCGCGCTCACAACCTACCTGCCGCTCTACCTTGAAGAAAGAGGGGCAAGCTTATTCTGGGCCGGAGCTTCACTCTCGACCCTTGAAGCGGCTGGGGTGGCCGGGGCGCTGGCGGGGGGCTCGTTCAGCGATCGCCTTGGCAGGCGCCGGATTCTTGGGATATCGATGGTTGCAACCTCCGGGTTGATTGTGATCTTTCTGTTTCTCAACGGTTGGTGGCAGCGAGCGATCCTGCCTTTGCTTGGTTTCGCTTCGTTGTCGATGACCCCGGTGATCATGGCTACCGTGCAAGAGTGTTACCCCGAGAACCGAGCGTTGGCGAATGGCGTGTACATGGCGCTGTCATTCGTCATTCGCTCGATCATCCTGGTCGTATTCGGAGGGATCAGCGATTTGATCGGATTAAAGAACAGCTATTTCCTGAGCGCGATCCTTTTGCTCGGCGGGCTGTTTTTCCTTCCGGCGTTTCCGATCAAACGAGATGCTGCTGCTGGCGCCTGATTTTCTTCTGATGCGTCCGATCCATCTGCTGCACACGCCGACGCGCACCAGCAAGCGGTGTGGGAAGCGTATGCCGGTTGGCTCCAGGTTAACCTGCTCGCCGGAGTCTCAAGAGAAGCCCCGGCGCTTCGAAAAAGTGGGGTTCTGGTTAATCAATCGAGATGCAATCCAACACAAACAGCACCGTACTTTGCCCACCGGGAGGATCGTGGTAAGTTGTACGAGTCGCCATTGAATTTGACGGGATCTGGATATGAAACTTGCATCATTTGATATCGAAATCGCCTCGGTGATACCAGAGGGAACCGCGGACTGGGCTGAATACCCGGATCTCGGCATCAGCTGTGCTGCGGTGGCATTTGAGGATCGAGAAGAGGTGAGGTTCTGGTCCGGTGTGCCGCGCCTCGATCCGCATGCCGCCCGCCTGATGGCGCAGGAGCTGATTGAGATCCATAAGGCAGGTTATCAGTTCGTCACATGGAACGGCTGCGGCTTCGATTTCCGGGTGTTGGCGCAGGAATCGGGAATGGTCGAGGAGATGGCGCTGCTCGCCATGGAACACGTCGACCTGATGCTCATGGTCACATTTGCCAAAGGCCACTACCTGAGCCTCCAGAAGGCGCTCGAGGGCGCGGGCATGTCCGGCAAACTGAAGCGAGTGCGGCTCTCGGATGGAGGCTGGATCGAGGACATGGACGGCTCGCAGGCGCCGATCCTATGGGGCAGGGGCGAACAGGAGGCTGTGCTGGCGTATCTCGAACAGGATGTCCGCCAGCAGCTTGCGCTGGCGCAGTGGGTGCGGACAAATCGCCAGATCCGCTGGACGAGCAGCCGGGGCAACCCCCAATCAGCATCTTTTAACAAGCTGCTCACCGTCAAGCAGTGTTTCGCGCTCCCCGAACCGGATACGAGCTGGATGCGCGATCCTCCGACGAGGGAACAGTTCACCGCCTGGATGGGTGCGTGAAGTCTGATCTGCCAACCGATAGTCGTTGCCGTGGACTGGAAAATGATCTGGGGAAGGGTAGGCATGTTCGTGCATATCGCGAGCTGGTATTGAATGGAGGCCTGAATGGAACATTCAGGACGAGATTTATGTGCTCGTTCCCGCCGGTCGTTCTTGAAATTCTCAGCGATGACAGCCGGGTCGGCTGTACTTGCCGGCTGCAGACGAGCAGGTGACCGATCTGGGAGCAGACTACAATCGCCAACGATCATTTCACCAACGGCGACGTCTCATCCAACCCCAGGCTCGATTGACACTCCGGCACCGGCTTCAACGCAGAAGATCGATTCGACCGGACGTGTCGTTTTGGTGCGGACCGACGATCGCTCCAGGGGCATCCGCCGGGCGCTCGAACTGTGGGATCACAATACGGTTGTGGGAAAGGACCTGTTTCTCAAGCCAAACCTCAACAGCGCCGACCCGTTCCCTGGCTCGACGGATGTAGAAACCCTGCATGTGTTGATTAACTGCCTGACCTCGATGGGTGCCGATCAAATCACGATCGGCGACCGCAGCGGAATGGGCAACACTCGGGCAGTGATGCAATCCAAAGGTGTGTTCACGCTCGCGGAGGAAATGGGTCTTTCGACGCTTATCTTCGACGACCTGGGCGCTGAAGATTGGGAGATCCTGCAGCTACAGGGCAGTCATTGGTCGCATGGCTTTGCAGTCCCAAAACCTGTGATGGCGTCGGATGGTGTCGTACAGACATGCTGCTTGAAGACGCATCGCTATGGCGGTCATTTCACGCTTTCGCTTAAGAATTCCGTCGGTCTGGCTGCGAAACGCATCCCCGGGCAGGGCCATGACTACATGGCAGAGCTGCACAACTCATCCCACCAACGGAAGATGATCGCCGAGATAAACCAGGCGTACCAGCCGGAGCTCGTCGTGCTGGATGGAATGGAGGCTTTTGTGGATGGCGGGCCGGCAAAGGGAACCAAGGTGACGCCTGGCGTGATCCTCGTCGCTTCGGACCGCGTTGCGATCGACGCTGTTTGCGTGGCGATACTGCGCTACTACGGCACAACGCCCGCGGTCTCGAGCGGACCCGTGTTTGAACAGGAACAGATCGCCCGGGCGGTCGAGCTGGGGCTCGGCGCGATCAATGCGGAGGGGATTGAAATTATCACCGGTGACGATCAGAGTCGGGCCTTTGCAGATGCCCTGGGAGCGCTGCTCGCAGATAGTCGATAAGTCCCCGGCACTGGGGTAGTGCCGGGGACTGGGCCAGAGACGGGGTTCAGGGCGCCAAACAAGTCCCCGGTTTCCCGATGCCCCCGCGGTGACTGCGCCAGGCGTTGTATTTATCCCAACTGCCGCGAAATCCTTCTTTATCCGCGGTCAGCCAATCTCAGGCCGCGGTGCATTTAGGCGGCTTTGCCATCGGCCGCTGCAGGCAATCCCGTGTCCGGTTTTGCCGATTGAATGAGGTGCAAAGCGTCGATATTAAAGGAAAGGAGCGGATTGGTCGTATGTATATAATAAATATACGGCTAACTGCATAGCTTGACGGAAGTTGTCTGGCGCAACGCCTTCAACCTTACAAACAGATCTTGTGCCCGGATTGTTTTTCGTCGGCAAGAGAGGAAGAGTGCAAAATGAACGAGTTTCTTCAGCAGTTCTACCAGACGATGGCAGGATACCTTCCAGGCGCATTAGGTGCGATCGGGATCCTTGTCGGCGGATGGCTGATCGCTTTGATCGGAGCCGCGATTGTCCGCGGTCTGTTCAAACGTACAAATATCGACCGCTGGGTCGCAAAGATGATCGACAGCGAGGAGGATATTGACGCCGGCAGAGTAAAGGTTGCGTACTGGGCCGGGAAGACCGTTTATTACCTCATCATGCTCTTCGTGCTGGTCGCCTTTTTACAGGCGCTTAACCTCACGATCGTCGCCGAACCGATCAACCAGTTCTTGAATCAGGTTCTTTCCTACGTGCCGCTGCTTTTGGGAGCTGGCGTTCTTCTGCTAGTAGCATGGTTGCTGGCTACAGCACTGCGGTTTATCGTCATCCGCTTGCTGCAGGCCTCAAAGCTGGATGAACGGTTGTCAACCCAGGCCGATATCGAAGTAACAGACCAACAAGCGATAAGCTCCACGCTGGGAAACGTGGTCTACTGGCTGGTGCTGCTGCTCTTCCTGCCCGCAGTGCTGGGAGCACTGGGATTGCAGGGATTGCTGGAGCCTGTGCAGGGGGTTGTCGATGATATCCTCGGCTATCTGCCCAATCTCCTCAGCGCTGCCCTGATCCTGCTGATCGGGTGGCTCGCCTCCCGGATTGCACGCCAGATTATCACCAATCTGCTGGCGAGCGTCGGCGTGGATCGCATCGGCGAACGAGCCGGTTTTGAAGCCGCCCTCGGCGGTCAGCGGCTCTCATATGTGATCGGGACCATCATCTATGTGCTGATCATCATTCCGATCATCATCGCTGCACTGAACGCCCTGCAGATCGAAGCCGTATCCGGGCCCGCATCACAGATGCTTGCAACGATCCTAAATGCCCTCCCGGCTATCTTCGGTGCGCTCCTGTTGATTGGCGCAGCTTATTTCGTCGCCAGAATCGTGGGGGCTTTTGTTACCAACATCCTCGCCGGGATTGGCTTCGACAAGGTCATGAGTTTGATCGGGCTCGGGGTCGAGCGTGTTGAAGGGCGCCGGACGCCCTCAGAGATTGTCGGATATCTCACAGGCGTGGCGATCATGTTCTTCGCAGTCATCGAAGCGGCTAACCTGCTGGGATTCATCATCCTGGCGGATCTCGTGTCTCAGTTCCTGGTCGCAGCCGGGGGCGTGTTGCTCGGTTTGGTGATCTTCGGTCTCGGCCTCTATCTTGCGGGTCTGGCGGATGCCATCATCCGTGATACCGGAGGACCGCAAGCCCACGTTCTGGCGCCGAGCGCCCGCATCGCGATTACGATTTTCGCCGCTGCGCTTGGCTTGCGGCAGATGGGGATCGCCCAGGACATCGTCAACCTGACCTTCGGTCTCGTGCTCGGAGCGATCGCGGTTTCAGCGGCGCTGGCCTTCGGGCTCGGCGCGCGCGACATCGCCGCCCGTGAGCTGGAGCGATGGCTGGAATCCCTGAAAGACTGACGGAAGTGTGGTTCCAGAAGAGCGGATGTAAGTCCGCATTAATGAGCGGGGCTGCCCCTTGAAGGGCAGCCCCGCTCACGTTTGGCAGCGAGCCTTGACGCTTGCGTCGCTGCTGGTTCATCGGCGGGCGTGTCATCGCCTTGCGCAGTTTCGCCGGAAGCAGCTGCCAATGTTTGCTCGACGGCAGTCTCGATATCGATTTCACTTTGCCCGCTGAGCAGGTCCGGCAGGCTGCAGGAAATCGTTATCAATAAGATGACGCCGACGCTGATCAGGATGGCATGTCTATTCTTCATCGTGGACCTCATGAGGGACTACGTGATCCAGAACTGCATAACGAGGCGAGCAACCGGACGCCATTTTAAGCGGAACCCTGGACCGGAATATTTTCCTGAATAGATCCAAATCCTGGGGCACCTTCTCCGTTCAGAAGTCTGATTACATGACCTGGGTTGCTAACCAACGTTGATACTGGCGAATGCCGAGGAAATTTGCGAGATTGTGAATTTTGTGGCGATTTGTCCTGATTCGGCAATCCAATAAAAAGAGCCGCACTTGAATGAGTGCGGCTCGACATGCTTAAAATTGGGGGAGGACTGCGATGTACATAACTGCTCCCGACCAAGCGCTGCGCGATCCACCGCCCATATACCGGCAGCGTCAAATCATTCAGGCTTAAGGCAGGCTTTCCAGGGTCAGTTCATAGAGCGCGATTGCCGTGTTGAGGTCCATGTTGCTGACGCGTGTGCTGATCACCGTCGTCCCCTCGACGAGCGTGCGCAGGGTGATAGCGTCAGAATAGGTGCCGAGAAATGCGTCATCACCAATACCTTCCATTGCCTGTACATCATTCAAGATGATCTCCTGCAGAGCCCACTGATCCAGTGGATACAGCTGCACTTCAAAGAACTCTCCGGAGGTGTTGTAATGCTGGCAATCTACTTCCCGATCGATGGAGATCATCTCTCTTGGGGTTTCCTGATCCAGTGGGCCGGCAATGGCTGCAACCTGTTTCAATGGAAGCATTGTGCACACATCGATGCCGGAGAGATCCATGCCCTCATCAATGAGGAATTCTGCCTCCGAGCCAGAGATCTCTTCGGCATCGTCATCGGCAATTTCGGCTGGTTCGTTTGCAGGCTCGTCTATACTCACCGGTGCCTGGCCACACCCGCTGAGTAAAGCAATGAGCAGCACCCCCGGCAGGAGTCTCAGCACATGTGAAGAAAGCAAATGATTCATAGACGTGAACTCCCATGTGAAACTTTGATCGAGCTGACTGCGATCATGCCCCTCCAAAATACCTACACCGGTAAGGATTGTATTGCAGGTCCTGATTCTCGACACAATAACAGTGAAGATCCCTGACCCCAATCTATGTAACAAAAGCGGCATGTCCTCGCTCAGCAAAATACTTGCTTATCAGGATTGACCTCAAAGGCATGCGAATGTAGAGTAGAAGTTGCGTATGCAAGGGTTACGAACCACCAGGTGATCGTGTCATTACATTATTTCTACTTGCACATGCCGCGGTCCCTAATGTGCTATGGATCGTTTGATCCGCGTGGGTCATGACGGCTATGAAGGTCCAAGACCTATTTCCAACTAAACTTTCGGTGCGTTTGATGTTCCTTCTGGTGGGATTGGTAATCCTCACGGCTGCCGCGGTGGGATTCCCGGGTATCTGGCTCATCAACCGGCAGCTTAACACGCAGTTCTGGGAGAGGCTAGACAACGGCCGATCGGCCTCTCAGGCATTGCTCCAGGCAGAACGTCGGGACATCGATGGCCTGGCACAATTGACATCACAGCGACCGACCCTTAAGCGACTCCTGCTCAACGCTGAGATAGAAGAGCTCAACACTTACCTTGCCACATTAGCCTCCGGAGCTGATCTGGACCTGGTTCTCGTCTGCAGCCTGGATGGAGAATTCCTGGCATCCTCCCGACCGATCGATTCCCGTGAGCTTTGCGTCGAATTTCCATCCGAAGGAGTTATCAAAATTTCCGATGGTGTGGATTTACAGGTTCTGTTAATCGGAACGAGCCCGATCCAGGAGGAAGGCACGGATCTGGCGAGAGTCGTGACGGGAAGACTGCTGGACCATTCCTTTGCTCAGACACTGCAAGAGCAGACCGGCGTGAAACATGTCTTCTGGTGTGCCGGTGAAATCATCACCACAAGCATGGCCCTGGATCAGGAGTCGGACCGTATTGCTGCAGCGTTTGATAGCCCGAAGCCTGGCAATAGTACTGGCAAGTTCAAAGTGAGTATCGATGGGGTCCCGCATTTCGCCGCACGCCAGATGTTTGAGGATTCCGAGCTCGTCCTGGATGTAGCGCTGTCTGTGGAAAGCCTTATGACGACCCGCAGGCGGCTCGAGATAGGCTGGATTGGTGGTTTGCTCCTGGTGGTGGTCGTCGGCTCATCGCTTGGGTTCTTGCTGTCTCGCCAGATTGGCGACACATTTAATACCCTGTCTTCGGCTGCGGTTTCATTCCAGAAAGGCGATCTAGAAACCCCGGTGCATATCGATAGTGACCTGGAGGAAGCGACCTCGGTCGCCAGGGCTCTTGAAAGTGCACGGCATACGCTCAACGTGACTATGTACGATCTGCGGAAAGAAAAGCAGTGGAGCGATCAACTGCTCGATTCGATTGAAGAAGGCATCGTCATTCTCGATGAGGACCGGCAGATAAAATTTTTCAGTTCGGGTGCAGAACGGATCAGCGGTTTTATAAGAGCGGACGTTCTGGGCGCTGAAGCCGATCGCTTTTTCCAACCAGTCGAGCAGGAGCTCACTTTCAGCCAACTGCTGCCGCGCAAGGGAGGACAGAGCACACTTCACCTCGAGATGGCCGGGGGAAGACAGTCTTCGCTGGCAATTTCGTCAGCCGCGTTCCGGCCGGCGGGTTCCCATGAAACCGAGACCTTGCTTGTCTTACGCGATGTGAGCGAAAAGCAGGCGATGCATCGCCTTATGGGACACTTCATGGGGAATATCTCGCATGAGTTCAGAACTCCGCTCTCGGCAATTGCGGCATCTACAGAGCTGTTGATGGATCAGGTCGATGACCTTTCGAAGCAAGAGCTTCAGGAACTGCTGGCCTCACTACACCTTGGCATTGTGAGATTAAGCGCCCTGGTCGATAACTTGCTCGAGAGCGCGAGCATCGAGACGGGACAATTCCGGGTTACACCACGCGGTGTCGATCTGGCTCAGATTATCGCTGAGGCTGTGCAAACGATGTATCCGTTGATCGAAAAGCATGGACAGAAACTGGATATTCGATTGCCTGTCTCCATTCCCGTTGTATTGGCCGACCCGAGGCGCACGGTGCAAGTGTTCACGAACTTGCTCTCAAACGCCAGTAAATTTGGACCGGATGGAAGCGTCATCCGGATTGTCGCCAGGCTGGTTGATGAATCGGTTGTCCTGGAGGTCCAAGACCGCGGTCCGGGGGTGGCGGATGAGCACCGCGATTATATCTTCCGCCGGTTCTCCTCGGTCCCACGAGAGATGACCACGATGAGTTATGGGGTCGGGCTTGGGTTATCCGTGGTCAAGGCGATTGTCGAAGCACAAGGCGGCGAAGTCGGCGTCCGAGAGAATCCAGAAGGCGGGGCGATCTTCTGGATCAGCATCCCCCTGTCGAACAATCCATGAAGATCCTTGTCGTGGATGACGATCGCGTGCTTGCCGATGTAATTTCGTTTACGCTTCGAAAAGAGGGGTACCAGATCCTCCTGGCGCACGACGGCGCAACGGCGCTTAGACGCTGGGAAGAAGAAACCCCTGATTTAATCGTCCTGGATGTTAATCTTCCCAGGGTGGACGGTTTTTCGATACTTGAACAGATCCGTTCGGCGGCGGATACCCCAGTCATTATGCTCACCGTTAGGCGAGAGGAAGACGACATCATCCGTGGGCTGGAGATTGGCGCAGACGATTACATCGTGAAACCCTTCAGCCCGAGACAGCTTGTCGCCCGAGTCCAGGCTGTGCTCCGAAGGGCGGGGAAGCAGGCTCTGGAACCAATCCGCGAATTCGATGATTTGGCTCTGGATATGCAGCGCCGACAGGTTCAAATTGGTCCCGGTCCGGCTGTCTCGCTGACTCCGCTGGAAGCCCGTCTGCTAGAGTGCTTACTGCTACAGAGAGGTCAGCTTCTGCTGATTGAAGACCTGCTGCGCGAGATCTGGGGTCCCCGCGGAGGCGACCGTGATATGCTCCGCCAGCTGGTCCACCGCCTGCGGCAGAAGATCGAAGCGGATCCCTCCAATCCGGAACTGATCGAGACGGTTCCCGGCGTTGGTTACGGGTTCACTCAAGCTCGCTAAAATTATCATCGCTGTTACCTGATTATCACATTTTGATCACGATATTTATCACCTTCATGGGACATGATAGGTATGAAAGTGAGGGATGTCATGATCGCAAATGGTAGGTCGGATACGATTGCGCTTGATCTCACGCCGGTTACAGCAAATTCAAGACTGGCAGGCTTGATTCCCGCAAGAATTGCTATCCGCCACCACGCGCTTCCCATCGCAGAAACGGATGAGTGTGTGATCGTCGCAATGGCTGATCCCACCGATAACCTGGCTATCGAACAGATCAGCCTTCTGGTTGGAAAACCTTTGAAAATCGTCCATGCGGATAGACAATCCATCGATGCATCCATCGAGGGCCTATGGTCGGTGAGCATCCACAATCCGCTGCGCATTATGGTACTGGCTCGGGAGAGCGAGATGCAGACGGCTGCATCTTATGCCCGTTGGTTCGGTTCCCGGCTCCGTGCCGGAGAGGTCCATACCAGCGTGCTACCGATTTCGACGAAAGAACGCAAGCAGCTAATCATAGACTCTTACTCCAGCCACGATCTCGTCATCTTGGAAGATCATAAATGCAGTCGGATACGTGCTCGAGTTCGTGCTTCTGCCGAACAGCGCCTGCTCATGAAATCAGGCACTTCATTCCTGCTCGCTAGAAAATACCTCTGCCCACTGAGATCGATTATGTGTTTGCTGAGAGGAGTGCCAACAGATTTAGTGGTTGCCCGGTGGGCTACCCGGCTTGCCCGCAACCAGGAGTGTTCAGTGCAAGCCTTCGTCCTGGTTCCCAGTGTGCCTCTCATGTACGGCGGATTGAAGCAGATGCAGGTTACGCTTGAAACAGTCTTGAATGGAGACAGCCTTCCTGGTCAAAACCTGCGGCGAGCTTTGAACTACCTTTCCAATCAGGAAGTACATTCATCTGTTCACCTGCTGCAGGGGTACGCTCCGTTGCAGATTCTGGATGTGCTGCAGTACCAGGAAACGGATCTGATGCTCATTGCTGCTCCGGACAAGCTCACGTATAAGGACGACCTTATCGAGCTGTTGATCGCAGGTCTCGATCACTCCCTTATGTGTGTGATGCCCCCAAAGAATTAGTGATGAGGCCGTTATGACCGAATTCATTTTGTGGATCCTGCCGGTCGCTTTCGTCGCGGAGCTTTTTGACTCATCGCTGGGCATGGGATACGGCACGACACGGACACTCTTCCTGTTACTTTTCGTTTTCAGCCGCTGGGGATCGAGCCTGCTATCTCGCCTTCCGAGTACATTACAGGCATCTTTGCGGCGTTCGCCCACCGTAAATTTGGAAACGCTGACCTGCAGCCGCAGATTATGCTGAAGGACGGTCGAATGACCTCTGCATTATTCCAGGAAGGTGTTATCTCGACGGATGAGGCTGGTTTGATAACGGTCTATGATCCTGGAGCTGAGACTATTCTGGGTTACAGTGCCGATGAAGCACTGGGTCAACCGGTGCACCAAATATTGCGTGTTCAGGAGCATTTCAGTTGGGTTGATGGGCAGACACTGCTGAGCCTTCCCTCAGGTAATTACTCGCTCAAGGACAAAAACGATCGGATCCAGCATCTGCACATTTTGAATACACGGCCTTCTGCTGCGGGCACGGGGCTGCCGAGATTTTTCCTTCTCGTGCGGGATCTGTCAGATGATGAGGAAGTTGAAGGACTTCGTGAATCCTTCCTTGCCAGCATTTCCCAGGAATTTCGCACACCGCTGGCTGCGATCAATGCTTCCGTAGAACTATTATTGGAGCAGCATGCCGAAATGTCCGGCGTGGAGGTCAGCGCACTGCTCAATTCGATCCACATGAGCGTGTTCGGGCTCCAAATGATGATCGACAATGTGCTCGAAAGTATGAAAGTGGAAGCCGGGTCATTCAAGATCCATAAAGAACTGGCTGATCTTGGAGACGTGATCGATGATGCCGTACTGCGCATCTCACCGTTGCTGGATCGACGCGGACAGTCGGTACAGATGAAAGGGTGCGACGCATTACCTGCCCTGTGGATGGATCGTTCCCGCATCACGCAAGCTGTGGTCAACCTCCTGTCAAACAGCAGCAAGCACAACCCGATCGGCATGCCGATCGATCTTTGGGTGGAAAATGAAGGTTCGGAGGGCGTACGAGTAATGGTCGCTGATCGGGGATCAGGTGTTTCCTTGAAGGATAAAGACCGTGTTTTCGAAAGATTTGCCTGCCTGGAGGACCGCGACGAACCACGCTACGGGATCGGGCTTGGTCTGTCGATTGTACGTGAGGTTGTTGAGGCTCATGGAGGTGAGGTTGGGGTCGGGGGTCGCGAAGAGGGCGGGTCGGTGTTCTGGTTTAAATTGCCGTACAATAGAGAAGGTAACCGATGAAAGCGCTTATCGTTGACGATGACCTGGCGCTGGCGGATGTGGTCTCCTTCACCATGCGCCGGGCAGGATACGAAGTAGTCTGTGCCCATGATGGCTTGGCGGCATTGGAGGCTTGGGAATCCGAGCGCCCGGATCTTGTGATCCTGGATCTGAATTTGCCCAAGCTGGACGGATTGAGTGTATGCCGGCGGATGCGGGCTAAAACGGACACCCCGATCATCATCCTGAGTGTGCGCGGTGAAGAAGATGACGTCGTCCAGGGCTTAAACTTCGGAGCAGACGACTATATCGTCAAACCGTTCAGCCCCCGCCAACTGGTGGCGCGATCCGAGGCTGTCCTGCGGCGAGCCAGCGCACCTGCCGGGTCACAAGGACCACTCAAGCTCGGTTCGCTGACATTGGACCCCGCCCGTTCTCTGCTGGAAGTTGAAGCGCAGGAAGTCCACCTGACCAACCTGGAGTGTGATCTCCTTGAGGCCTTGATGATCAATCACGGGCAGGTGATGACGCATGCATCGCTCATCGACGCAGTCTGGGGACCTGCTGGCGCTGACAAGATCATGCTCAAGCAGCTCATCTATCGTCTGCGGAAGAAACTGGAACCCGATTCCTCCAAACCAGAATACCTGCAAACGGTCGCCGGGATTGGCTATACCCTCACGGCATGATCTTCCCCTAACCTAGAGTTCCGCATATCGATCAATCTGTCAGCTTGAAACGAATCCGATTGATTCTGTTACCGGTTTGTCACCGGACGGGTATGCGTTCTGTTACCGCCCATCCCTATACTGCAATCGAGGTCAGTGGAGACAAGCCCGCCAACCCAGCTGAATCCCGGGTGGGTCAACGATTTCTCTCGACCTGCGAGATGCATTCGACGGTCTGAAAGGTGCGCCAATGCTGGAAATGCTCCCATTTTTCCTGATCGCAATCATCATCCTTTATGCGGCGATTCGCGCGCTGCGTGCCGAAGGTCTGCTTATGTCGGCGCTGTGGTTGGCCGCTGTGAGTGCCGCCATCGCCACGATGATCTACATGTTGTCTGCGAATCAGGTTGCGGTCATTGAGTTAAGCGTCGGCGCGGGCCTGGTGACGATCCTGCTCATTTTCGCCATCGGGGTTGCCGGTGATGAACCATTAAGCGATACCCCGGTCGTTCCGCGCGTGATCGCGGGTTTCTTTGTGCTCGCCTGTGCCGCGATCATTTCGTTTGCGGTCAGGCCATTCGAACTGATAGCCGTAGAGGGAGGAATCTCGACTCACGGCTCCATATTCATGCAAGGGCGCGACATAGACCTGCTCGTGCAAGTCGTGGTGATCTTCTCTGGCGTTCTGGGTCTCGTGGGCATCCTGGCAGAAGCCAGGGCTCCGCTGGATTACCCGGTGGCTGGAGAGGTAGCAGCCAGGCGGGATCAAGAACTGTTGGCGATGGAACAGCGATCCGAACATATCCCAGCATCGCCGGATAGCGCCAGCAAGGAAACGCTCATCCCTGATTCGCCGGCAGTGGACGATTAAGCGGCGCAGCGCATAAGGAGAAGGACATGATCATTTCACCGTTGACGATTTCTCTCCTGGTGGTCTGCGGCCTGACCGGGCTCGGTTTTTACGGTCTCCTTGTTACCCGAAATATGATCAAACTCATCATGATGCTGCAGATCATCGTGAAGGCGGCGGTCCTGGGGATCGTCATCGCCGGACAGGGGAACGGCCAGCTCAATTTGAGTCAGAACGTCGCCATCACCATCATCGTCGTGGACACCATCGTCGCTGTCGTTGCGCTGGCCTTTGCGATTCAGATACGCCGACAGATGGGCACGTTGGATATCCGAGAACTGGCATCTCTGCGGGGGTAGCTATGGCTTCTTTGTGGGTGATCTTGACGATCGCATTGCCCTGGTTGGGCGGGTTGGTAGTATGGCTCCTCGGGGAAGGGAGGTCCAAAGTCCAGCACTTCATGGCGGTTGGCTTTTCTGTCGCCTCGGCGGTAGCCGGGTTGATGCTGCTCACCGTAATCACCGATGAAGTGATTGTGTCAATCCCGATGGGAACGCTCTTCGGAGAGTTCACCTTCATCCCCGACATGCTGGGAGTCTTTCTGGCGATTGTAGCCACGGCGATAGGTAGCCTGGCGGTAATTTTCTCCGTAGATTACATGCGCGGCGAGGCAGGACTCGGGCGCTACTACAGCCTCGTGCTTCTCTTTATTGGTGCGATGGTCGGACTGGTTCTCAGCGGAAGTCTGCTGGCGCTCTTCTTGTTCTGGGAGATCACCGCGTTCTGTTCCTACGTGTTGATCTCATTTCACAACGATGACGAGAAAGCGGTGCGGGGCGGGATCAAGGCGCTGGTGATCACCCAGTTAGGCGGTATCGGCTTGCTTGTCGGTGCGCTCGCGATCGAATCTCAAATTGGCACCTATCAGATTTCGGATTTCCTGAGCCGTTTCCAGGAACTGCCGCAGAATGTGCTGATATTTATCGCGTTCACATTCCTTGCTGCGGCGGTGGCCAAATCCGCGCAGGTGCCGCTGCAAACCTGGCTTCCAGATGCGATGGAGGCGCCTACACCGGTATCAGCGCTGATCCACGCCGCCACGATGGTCAATGCAGGGGTTTATCTGTTGGTACGCTTCTACCCTGCATTTGAAGGTGTGCAAGGTTGGAAGTCGGCCGTGCTGGTTGTCGGTCTGCTTTCGGCGTTGATCGGCGGGCTGCAGGCCTGCTTCGCTTCAGATCTTAAACGCGCCCTGGCCTACTCCACCGTTAGCCAACTGGGTTTTATGGTCTTCGCGATCGGGCTTGGCGCGGTTTTCGCAAGTCAATTCCATCTGCTCAACCACTCGATCTTCAAGGCGCTGCTTTTTCTGTGTGCGGGTTCGATCATCCACGCGCTGGGCACTCGGGATATGCGCGCAATGGGCGGTTTGAGAACGCGGATGCCGTTCACATTCCTGACCTTCCTGATAGGGGCATTGGCACTCGCCGGTATCCCTATTGCTAACGGCTTTTTCAGCAAGGAACTAATCCTTGAGCATGCATTTCACAATGGTCCTGCCTGGGCATACCTGGGGATTTTGCTGGCGACCGGCATGACCGCCCTGTACGTTGTGCGCATGCTGCGCCTCGTGTTTTTCGGGCAGCCAGGCGCTTACTCCATCCATGTGGATTCCCAGCGGGCGATGAAGGTATCGCTCTCGGTGCTTGCGTTTGGCGCGTTGACCTCCTGGCTGCTCGCGGGCCAATTCAGCTCAAGCTTGCTTGCCAGCCTGCCTTACCAAACATGGGTGGATCTAAGCACCGTTGAAATGCTATCCGAGCTGATCGCTGCCCCGGGTACATGGATCACATTGATCGTTATCGCAGCTTCCGCGGGTGTGTGGTTATTCTGGAAAACCCGGGATCGTGAGGGCCAACGCATCCAGCCAGTGAGCGATTTCATCCTGGCCGGATTAGGGTTTGAGCACCTCAATCACGCCATCGTTCGCGGGGTACGGGCACTTTCAAACGCAGCAACACTCACCCAGACCGGACAGCTGCAGTGGAATCTAGTCGGCCTCATCGCTGCGTTATTCCTGGCGCTAAGCATGGCCGTGTGGAGTATGACATGATTGCACCAGCCTTCATCTGGATGATCGTCATTCCGCTTCTCGGCGCTCCTTTGGTCTATCTCGTGGGGCATTCCGGTCGCCGGTTTTGGGGAGATCGGGTTTCCCGGTATGCGGCACTGCTCGTTTTCGGCGCCACATGGGTGGCGTTCGTACGTGCAGCGCAGGCAGCAAGCATGGAGCCCACAGCTGATTTTACCTGGGGCGGCATGTCGTTGGCTCTGGATGGTATCAGCCTGCTGCTCGCATTCGTAGCGCTGCTGCTGGGAACGTTCGTGGCTAGCTTCTCAGGGGAGTACATCACGGGCGAAGCAGGTCAGGAAAAATTCTACGCCATGCTTGTGGCGATTGTCGGCGTGATGATCGGATTGGGTTGTGCCACGGATTTGTTCAATATCTGGATCTGGTTCGAAGCGATGGCGGTTACGTCCTATCTTTTGGTGGCGTACTACCACACCCGCGCATTGTCTCTTGAGGCTGGCTTTAAGTATTTGATGCAGAGCGCAGCCGGATCGGTTCTTGTATTGTTCGCGATCGGTATCGTCCTGTCGCAAACCGGAACACTCACCCTGGCGGAGATCCGATCGCAATTCACAGCTGGCGCTCCCATGCTCCTGGCAGGTGTTCTGTTCCTGGTAGGTTACGGGGTCAAGTCTGCGCTTGTGCCGCTGCACACCTGGCTTCCGGATGCCCATTCACAGGCCCCGAGCGGGATCAGCGCCATGCTCTCAGGGGTCGTGATTGAGGCTGGCCTGGTCGCATTGCTGCGCTCGATTGCACCGATTGCGGCTCAAATGACTTTCTGGGGACCGCTGTTGATTACCTGCGGTCTACTCAACATGATCGGTGGAAACCTGATGGCGTATGCTCAAACCCAGGTCAAGCGCATGCTTGCCTACTCGAGCATCACGCATGTCGGCTACATGCTGGTCGGCTTGGGGGTCACTTTCCTGCTGCGCGAGTCAAGCGGCGCGCAAGGTGGTCTCTTCCATCTGCTCAATCATGGTCTTATGAAGGGCCTCGCCTTTCTCGCCGCGGGAGCGCTGCTTTATACACTGCACAGCGCCAGCGGCGACCACAAGCCGTTAATGATTGCGGATCTGGCTGGAGGTGCCCGCCGCTATCCGTTGGCCGCGCTCTGCCTCAGCCTGGCTTTGTTGAGCCTGGCGGGTCTTCCGCCTTTCGCCGGTTTCATGTCGAAATGGTTGATTTTCAAGGCTGGCTTTGCGTCTGGCGATCCGCTTTTATGGATCGTCGTAGCGTTGGTGGCTTTGAACAGCGTCTTCTCGCTGGCGTACTACGCACCTGTTGTAAACCTTCTCTATCGTCGAAAACCTTCGAAGGTTGTTCTCGAAGGTAGGCCGCTGCCCTGGAGCATGGTCACGCCGCTGGTGATTCTGTCGCTAGCAATTATCGCTCTTGGGATCTGGCCTGACATGATCGGATGGATGACTCATTCGGCAGGCGAGGCATTAGTGGCTGGTTTCCATTTTTAGGTAGAAGCAAATGCTCCGAGCAAAGCAGCATAAAGCGTCAAGGAGACCTGAGTGAACGAATTTCATGAAATCGTATTCAATCCGCCGGTGGCGTTCACGATCTATTTGGGTTTGAGTGCGTTGATCTACGTCGCGGGACGAATGCTGGCGGGTCCCGGCGTCGAGTCGCCGATGAAGACGAGCACCTACTCTAGCGGGGAAGCGCCGCCGGCCCGTGCGGCAGCGCCCGGTTACCGACCATTCTTTGTCGTGGCACTCTTCTTCGCCGTGCTGCACCTTGGTGCACTTGTGCTGGGGGGCGGCGGGTTCTCAACGACCACCGGGATCTATCTTGTCGGACTGATGCTGGCGCTGCTGGTCCTGGTCCTCGGGTGAAGGAGTCTCTTAGCATGGATGGATCCAGAAATCACGTAATAAGGACGCTTGAAACGGTAAAAAGATGGGGTCGACTGAACTCGCCATGGGCGCTGCATTTCAACACCGGCTCATGCAATGGCTGTGATATCGAGATCCTGGCGACGCTAACACCGCGCTACGATGTCGAACGTTTTGGGATCAAGCTACAGGGCAGTCCACGGCATGCTGATGTGCTGCTTTGTACAGGTCCGGTCACCCGCCAGGCTCACGACCGCTTGCTGCGCATCTACGCTCAGATGCATGAACCAAAGTATGTCGTAGCGATCGGATCCTGCGCACTGTCCGGGGGAGTGTTTGCGGATTGCTACAACACGCTGGGCGGGATCGATCAGGTGATTCCGGTGGATGCCTACATTCCTGGCTGCCCGCCGCGGCCGGAGGCGATCATCGACGGGATTGTCAAACTGCTTTCGAGTTTGCAGCCTGTCGAACTGCAGATGGAAAAGGAGACGGTATGAGGACGACCGAAGAGATCTTGTATATCGCTGAAGAACTCGCAGCGGGTTGGGCCTGGGATACGAGCACAACCAAACCTGAACCTAACCGGCTTGACGTGTTCGTCAAATACCTCGAAGACCTCGTACCGATCGCAGTTGGTCTCCGCGTTCAAGGCCTTGGCTATCTGGCCGCGATCACGGGTCTGGACCACGGTCCGGAGGCTGACATCCTGGAAGCTCTCTACCACTTCTGTACAGGAAAGGTGGTGGTCACATTGCGGGTGAACCTGCCGCGCCGCTCGCCCGTTGTACCAACCATGACAAACATAATTCCCGGTGCCGAGGCATTTGAGCGTGAATTGAGCGAGATGTTCGGCGTCGAGATCGATGGTCTGGAGCACCCATCGCACCTCTACCTTCCGGATGACATGCCCGTTGATCTTTACCCGCTGCGTAAAGATGTCCATGTGCAGGACATCGTTGCGAGACTGAAAGTGTGACGGAATGATGGAAAAGACAGAGCATAAGAAGGGTTTCACGATACCGATCGGCCCCCAGCACCCGGCGCTCAAGGAGCCCGGTCACTTCAGAATAACGGTGGATGGCGAGATCGTCACGGATGTGGACGTGCGCCTGGGGTATGCACACCGTGGGATCGAGAAAGCTGCGGAGGCGCGCAGCTGGGTGCAGAACCTCTATCTGTTTGAGCGCGTTTGCGGCATCTGTTCGCATATTCATGCCATGGCTTACTGCCTGGGAGTCGAGCGTCTGGCAGGGGTGGAAGCGCCCCCACGCGCTCAGGCAATTCGCGTCCTGGTGGCGGAACTCGAACGAATTCACAGTCACCTGCTCTGGTTAGGTGTCGCCGCGCACGAAGCCGGCTTTGACACGCTCTTCATGTACAGCTGGCGTGATCGTGAAACGATCATGGATGTGCTCGAGCGCTTCAGTGGGAACCGGGTCAATTATTCGGCCAATATTTTGGGGGGCGTGAAATACGATCTCGACGATGAATTCGTCCAATTCATGTGCGAAGGCCTCGATTACCTCGAAACGCGCAGCGAATACTACCTGGAAGTGGTAACGACGGATGCCATGTTCCTGCAGCGCACACAGAATATCGGTGTGATGACACGCTCTCAAGCGGAACTGCTCGGTACCGTTGGTCCTACGGCACGCGCCTCGAACGTCCATCGTGACATCCGTTATGAGGCGCCTTATTCTGCATATAAGCAATTCCCGATAAGTATCGTGCTCGACCAGCGTGGCGACCTTGAGGCACGTTTCGTCGTGCGCATCAAGGAATTGTTCGAATCCTACCGGTTGATACGCAGGATCCTGGAAGAGCTTCCGGAAGGCGACCTGGCGGCGAGGATGCCGCGCAAGATCGCCGAAGGGGAAACGGTAAGCCGGGTGGAGGCGCCACGCGGTGAGCTCTTTTATTTCATTAAAAGCAATGGAAGCGATACGCCTGAACGGGTTCGCGTGCGCACCCCTACGATCTGCAACATGATGTCCGTCGTCAAGCTCGCCATCGGCCACCAGCTAGCGGATGTGCCCATGATCCTCGCGGGCATCGACCCGTGCTTTTCGTGCAACGATCGTATGTTTCGGGTGCACCTGGATCAATCCGTATACGCAAATGTCGGACCATTGAAAGGGTAAGTACATGATGGGCACAATCCTGCCGGTTCTCGCGTCACTTCTCCTTTTCCCTGGTGGGTTGACGGTTTTCCTGACAGGCATGGCCTACGAGTGGATGAATCGCAAACTGCTGGCGCGCTTCCAGACCCGGGTCGGGCCAAGGTGGTTCCAGCCGCTTGCCGATGTGATCAAGCTGCTTGCGAAGGAGGAGGTTGTACCTGAGGACGTGCACCCGGGGTTGTTCACCGCCCTCCCTGTGGTCGCGCTGGCTGGTTGCCTAACGGCTGCTCTTTACGTTCCGCTCTGGGGAGTGGGTCCTCTGTACAATTTTCCTGGAGATCTGATCGTCACATTGTTCTTGCTGAGTCTGCTCACGCTTTGCCTGGGCATTGCGGGCGCGAACACGTTTGACCGTTTCTCATTGGTGGGCGCCACGCGGGCGTTCACGCAGTTATTTTCGTACGAGGCTCCTTTCCTGCTGGCGTTGTTAGGACCGGCATTTGTGGCTGGATCGTGGCAGATCGATGAGATCATGGCGAGCGGCGCGGCTCGCTGGGTGATTCTCACCCAGCCGATAGGTTTCATCGTTGCTGTGATTGGATTGATCGGTAAGCTCGAGCTGCCGCCGTTCGACGCCCCTGAGGCAGAAACGGAGATCGTTGCCGGTTCACTTACCGAGTACAGCGGTCGGGGTTTGGCACTTTTCCATATGGGCAAGATCATCGAGCTCGTCCTGGGCATAACCTTGATCGCAGCTCTGTATCTAGGTGGTCTGTATTCTCCGCTTGACTTCCTGATCAAGACGATCGCTCTGCTCATCGTCATCGTAATCCTCGAGGCGCTCTTTGCTCGCCTGCGGATCGATCAGAGCGTAGGGTTGTGGTGGCGGTATGGCACTTTGCTCGTGCTCCTGCAGTGGCTGGGCACGATCTTCTGGAAAGGAGTGGCGATATGAAGTTCGGCACGCTTCTGCAAGATCTGGCACGTTCGGCGGTGCACAATCCCATTACCGAAAAGTATCCATTTGAGGTACGGGCGACACCGGCGCGCTTGCGCGGCAGGTTGAACTGGGATGCGGAAAACTGCATCGGCTGCGGATTGTGTGTTAAAGACTGCCCTTCTCAAGCGATCGAGTTGATCGTCATCGACAAGAAGACCAAGCAATTCCAGCTGTTTTATCACTTGAACAGATGCACATTCTGCGCTCAATGCGTGTACAGCTGCAGACAGGAATGCCTGAGCCTTTCCCGTGATGAATGGGAGTTGGCGGCATTGAATCAGGAGGATTTCCACATCCAGTATGAACGAGAGGTCGACGAAGTTCCGTGTGTGGCAGCAACAGATCCTGCAGAGGCTTGAAGCCCTGAGGGCGCAGAAGGGCACCCTTCGCATCGCTGTGCTCGGGATCGGTAATGAGCTCTATGGTGATGATGCCCTCGGTGTTGAGATCGCGCGCAGTTTGATCGCATCGGGTCTCTCGGATCGAGTTAACTATCTGGTGATTGTTGGGGGACCTGCTCCAGAAAATCACTGCTCGACACTGCGACGTTTCAAGCCTGACCTGGTCATCCTGATCGATGCCGCCTCGATGAACCTGCGAGCGGGCAGTGTACGTTGGCTCGATGCAGACGAGTTGCTTGCCGCTCCAAGGCATCTGTGGACTACTTCGCTCCATCTACTGATCCGCTACATACAGGCGGAACTTAAATCTGAGGTGGGGTTGATCGGGATCCAGCCAGAGCAGGTGAAGTGGGACGTACGTTCACAGTTCATGTCCGATCGCATCCAAATGATCAGCGCAGAGATCGTGGCGGCGATGAGCCTGTTTAATTGTGAGACCGCAAACGGAACCCAACCGCTCGAGATTGCCAACAGAAAGCGAACGAACCATGCTGCTGAAAATCCTATCCAAATCTGACCTCCCGGATGCAGTCGAGCGCCTTGGCCAGCGCTACCGCATCATCGCGCCCATGCTGCACGAAGGGCAGACGGTATTTAAGGAACTCCTACCGGGAGATGCGCCGGATATGGAATACCGCACGACACCTCTACCCCCGAAGAAAGCTCTACTGCCACCCCGGGAGGAGCTGATTCAGCTCCAATCAACGAATGGGGAGAGCCGTCTTGAGCCTGTTCTCGATGTGCAGCCGGCGGTCCTTTTAGGAGTGCATACCTGCGATCTACACGCGATTGGTCTGCTGGATAAAGTCTTTACCGAAGGAGTCCCTGACCAGCATTACATCAACCGACGGAGGCTCACCAAGATTATCAGCCTTGAATGCCTGGAACCATGTTCCGAGCATAGCTTTTGTAAAAGCATGGGTACGCTCGCCGTGCCCGAGTCGTTCGACCTGCACTTGACGGATCTCGGCAGCGATTACGCCGTCGAGATCGGATCCAAAGCCGGTCTTAATCTTCTATGGAAATTTTTCACCATCCGTGATGCGGGCGATGATGATTATGCCCGGCTCAACAAAGCTATGAGTGAAAAGTGGTCACGCTTCAACTACCGTTTAGATATCGATGCTACCGAACTTCCGGGCTTGATGTCCCTCAACTATGCTGATGAATTGTGGGAAGAATTGGGTCAGCAATGCCTTTCCTGTGGCGCTTGCAACCTGGTTTGTCCAACTTGCTTCTGCTTCGATGTACAGGACGAGATCGATGTAGACCTGCGATCAGGCGTGCGAACCCGGGTCTGGGACTCATGTCAATTAGCCCGCTTCGCACTTGTAGCGGGTGGGCATAACTTCCGCATCAGGCGGGGGGATCGTTTACGTCACCGGTTCATGCGGAAAGGTAAGTACATTCAGGAGATGTACGACAGACCGGGCTGTGTTGGATGTGGGCGCTGCGCGCAGGCATGTCCGGTGGATATCAAACCGCTCGATGTCTTCAACCGGTTGGCTGCGGGTCATGTTAATCAGTCAGAGATGAAGAAGGAGGCGATCGTATGAGCGCAGTTCCCTCCCTTGGTCTGACGAACTCGTCGGTTTATATGCCTCAACTGCTTGAAATCGTCGATGTTCGTGTGATGAGCGCCCAGGAAAAACTGTTCACCATCGAGCTTCCCTTCAGCACATCGCTGATGCACAAGCCAGGGCAGTTCCTTGAGGTCTCGATCTTCGGGTTGGGCGAGGCGCCAATCAGCATATCCTCCTCCCCCAGCCGCAGTGTGCATGCGTTCGAACTCTGTGTGCGCTGCGCCGGCATGCTTACCAGAGCCGTGCATCAATGTGAGCCCGGGGACCGCATCGGCATACGCGGTCCGTTTGGACGTGGTTTTCCGATCGAGCGTTTCAAAGGTAAAGACATCCTCTTCGCACCCGGAGGTCTCGGGCTGGCCCCTCTGCGTTCGCTGATCTGGGAAGTCCTCGATGATCGCAACAACTTCGGACAAGTCACGATTCTCTATGGAGCCCGAAACCCCTCCGAGCTGTTGTTCCGCGACGAACTGGACGAGTGGGCTGTGCGTGACGATGTCGAACTCTACGTCACCGTCGACAACCCTGATGCTGATTGGAGCGGGAATGTCGGCGTGATCACGACTCTTTTCTCGAATCTGCGTGTTTCGCCGCGCAATACGGTAGCAGTCACATGCGGTCCACCTGTGATGTACCGTTTCGTGCTCATGGAGCTGCTGGGGAAGGGTATCCCGGAAGGAAACATCTGGCTGAGTCTGGAGCGCAGGATGAAGTGCGGAGTGGGTAAATGTGGTCACTGTCAGATTGATCATATTTATACCTGCCAGGAAGGTCCCGCGTTTTCCTATGCCGAGATAAGGCATCTTGAGGAGGCGCTTCGATGACACATCCAAGGGCTAAGATCGCTTTTTTCGATTTCGCGGGCTGTGAAGGATGCCAGCTTACGGTACTGGATACACTCCAGACTCACCCTGAACTACTTCAAGCGGTCGAAATTCTGGAATTCCGTGAATCGATGAGCGAGCGCGAAGATGGATACGAGATCGCATTTATCGAAGGTTCCTGCGTCTGGCCGATGGACGAAGAACGTCTACGAAAGATCAGAGCACAGGCGAAGATTGTCGTCGCGCTCGGGGCTTGCGCGCATATCGCAGGTGTGAATTCCATCCGGCGAAGTATGTCACCTGAGAAAGCCGCGGAAATCGTCTACGGGCGGGAGGTGCAAAACTACGTGACGAAATCAGCCCGGCCGATCGATGCAATCATCCCGGTGGATGCAGTCCTGCCTGGCTGTCCCATTGACAGGCATGAATTCCTGCGAGCGGTCAGTATGCTGTTGCAGGGTACCCTCCCGCAGATTCCCAGTGATCCGGTCTGCGTGGAATGCCGTCTTGATGAGAACCGCTGTTTGCTGCTTCGGGGCCAGGCTTGTATGGGACCGATCACGCGTGGGGGTTGCGGCGCGATCTGTCCTGCGTTTGGTGTCGGTTGTGAAGGTTGTCGGGGGATGCTTGCGGATATGAACTTCGAAGGATTGAGAGAACAATTCCTTGCGAACGGATTAAGTCTGGCAGACTTCGAGCGCAGGATATCCATGTTTCTGTCCGAGCAAACCCCTACGCTCCAGGTCCGTGCTTGAAAGAGGTATTAGATGCCAAAGACGATGAACATCAATGTGCACCATGTCACGCGTGTTGAAGGGCATGGCAACATCCTGGTCAACGTGAAGAACGGGAGACTTGAACAATGCGTGTTCCAGATCATCGAGGCGCCACGTTATTTTGAAAGCATGTTGAGAGGTCGATCCTACGACCAGGCGTCGCACCTGGCTTCACGCATTTGTGGGATCTGCGCTGTCACGCATGCCACGACGTCCCTGCTGGCGGTTGAAAAGGCGTTAGGGGTCGAGGTCAGTGAACAGACACATATTCTACGTGAGCTAAATCTCTTCAGCGAGATGATCGACAGTCATGTGCTGCACGTTTATATGCTCGTTGCCCCAGACCTGCTCGGTGTCGGCAGCGTGATTCCGCTCGTTAAAACAAACCGCGGTGTGGTGGAACGCGCCCTGAGAATGAAGAAGGTCGCCGGGGATCTCTGTGCGATCATCGGCGGTCGTCACACTCACCCGATTGCGATGCAGGTAGGTGGTTTTGCGAGCTTTGCTCGGGATGAGGAATTCGATCAAATCCGCGACCGTCTCCAGGCGATGCGTGCTGACCTGGAGGAGACCGTGGCGTTGTTTGTAAATTTGAGCTTTCCGGAGTTCGAGCGCGAGACGGAATGGATCGCGTTGGGGGAGGACGGAAACTACCCACTACTGGGCGGAGAGATCAGGAGCTCGGATGGCGGCAGTTGGCCGGTAGATGCATACCGGGAGGTGACGAACGAATACACGGTGGAGCATTCTACGGCAAAGCATGCCCGCCACAAACGTGATTCCTACATGGTCGGGGCACTGGCACGGTTCAATGTCAATCACGCGTCGCTGCACCCAGAGGCGAAGCGAGCGGCAGAAGCGCTGTCACTCGAGCCGGGCTGCTGCAACCCATTCCTGAACACGGTTGCCCAGGTCGTGGAATTGGTGCACTGTTGTGAAATGGCCATCGAAAAGATCGACCTTCTACTTGAGCGCGGGGTTCAACCCGAAAAACCAGCACAGCCAGCGCAGTTATCCGGTGAAGGTGTTGGAGCCTGCGAAGCCCCTCGCGGCACACTCTATCATCACTACGAGCTCGAGGAGGGCCTCGTTGTTCGCGCAGACTGTGTGATTCCGACGGCTCAGAATCTGGCCAATATCGAGATCGATATGCGCGAGCTTGTTCCCGGAGTGTTATCGCGTGGTCGCGATGAGATCACCCATTGCCTGGAGATGCTGGTGAGGGCCTATGACCCCTGCATCTCCTGTTCGACACACATGGTCAAGGTCCAATTTGATGATTGAATCGTCTGGAAAAGAAGGTTGAAGGTCTGAGGATGTTGAAGAACATGGAGCCTAAAAAGGTTCTGGTCCTGGGTCTGGGCAATCCCCTGCGTGGCGACGATGGAGTAGGTTGCGCGGTCGTGGAAGCGCTCGCAAATTCCCCGGATCTACCTGAAGGGCTGGAGTTGATCGACGGCGGCGCCTCGGGGGTCAAGATGCTCAGTATGATTGACGGCTATGAACATGTGATCATCGTCGATGCAGCCGATCTCGAATCGCCTCCTGGAAAATGGACGCAGTGTACTGCGGAAGAACTCTTCGAATGCGCAGATCGCAGGCGCCAATCCAGCACGTTGCATGAAGCCGGTCTTGTCGAGGCGCTGGAAATCGGAAGGCAGTTGGCGCGGCTTCCCGAAGATATTCGCATTTATCTTATCCAGGCAGAACGAATTGATGGTCATCTTGGCTTGAGCCATTCAGTATGCAAATCGATTGAGGCGATATGCACTTCAATCCTTGCGGAGGTAACCAGCATTCGGAAGCACTGATCTGTTACCTTTTTGATACCAGATACGCATTATTTCTGTTACCGCCGCCATCTAACATGGATAAAAAATAAGGTAGTCACCGGCTGTGATCCAAGTCGCTAAATAAGCACCTTTAGGCGATCGAAGGGCGAAACAGCCAGAGAAACAGGAGGCACAGATGGCGACGCTAGTGCAAACCATAAGGAAACTGCGATCACCAGATGGCAGAGAAGCTGTGAAGGCGGTCGAGGAATTGCGAGCAAGAGGCTGGTTGGAGGATGGATCCCTGGATGGGGTCCGGCTCTGCCATGTGCACCTTGATGGAGCGGATCTCTTCAAAGCTGTTCTGCGCAAGATCGATTTCCACCAGGCTCACTTTGCCGATGCCGATTTGAGCGGCGCGGATCTGAGCGGGACAGAGTTCGCTCGAGCCGACATGCGCGGTGTGAATTTCAGTGGCGCTAATTTAGAGGGCACTGACTTTCTAAAAGCGAACCTGAGCGGAGCGATCAATCTCATCGAGGAACAGCTCTCGCAGGCAAAACGCCTAACTCATGCGACCATGCCTGACGGTAAACCCTATGATGGACGCTATCGGTTGCCAGCCGACCTCGAGCTCGCCAAATGGGGTAAGGTAGACACCGAGGACGACGAGGCAATGGCTTACTTCCTGGGGGTGAGCGTTGAAACCTACCAGGAAGGGCAGAAGCTTGCAGCCAAAACTGCTGCCTGAGTGCTCGAAGAATATAAACGCACGGGTCTAATTCCTTAAAAGGTGAAGGACACAAACTCAATCGGATGTCTCACCAGGATTTCCGGGGAGCTGCGATGAGGAAAGGATACAGAAAATGGCGAAGATATTGATCATCGACGACGATCCCGATATCGTGACCTCCGTACGGACGGTTTTAGAAGGTGCCGGTCATGAAGTGCAGGAGGCGCTAAATGGCAAAGCGGGAATGAAAATCCTGAAGGAGGATCAACCGGATCTGATCATCCTGGACGTCATGATGGACACCGCTACCGAGGGTTTTCAGATGGCGCTGCAGTTGAAGAATCCCGATCCAAAGTCAGATCTGGCGGCTTACAGCCACATCCCGATCCTGATGCTGACGGCGATCCACAGCACAACGCCGCTGCGCTTTGAGCCGGATATCGATTATCTGCCCGTTGAATTGTTCGTTGACAAACCGATCGATCCGGACGAACTGCTCGGGAAGGTCGACTGGGTCCTCGATGAGGAAGCGGTCTAATATGAGCAGGCTGCTGGCTTTCGCAAAGATCCGTTGAGTTTCCAGGTCCACCTGAAGCAGTAGGAGACTGGTGGGTCGAGGAGGGCGAAAGGTAAACAAGAGAATCCGGGCTTTCCAAACCCACCAACCAGGGAGCACCTCGCTGTCGCTGCCGTGACGGGCGTATCCCTCAGATCGGGGCTCCCTGGTTTTTTAATGTGGCTTCAGTCTGCCCCGGGAGATTTGTATCGGAAACCCTGTGAAATGCAGGATCGCGTTCAGATAAGAATCATCCAGCTTTGTTACCGCCCTGTTACCTCTACAGGACTTTGCCTGTTACCTTGAAGACCTAAACTCAGATGGAAAGCGGGCGCTCGATGCGCTTCGTCGGGCTCCCGCATACATTCTTCATGTCCAAAAAATCGGGCATGAGCAACCGGGGGGGTTCGTAGGATGAAGGCCTGGATGTCCAGATTGTTCGGTGGACGTCTCCAGATCGTGTTAATCGCCTCCTTCTCACTGATTGCAGCACTGACGGTGGGATTAAACGCGCTCGCTATCTCGCGGGTGATTGAGAACTATCTGGAGCAAGCCCAGGACCGGCGGGTGGCGCGCGATATGGAACTCGCCAACGCGTTTTACCAGCTTAAGCAGGATAAGGTCGATGGTCTCGCGCAGCGGATCGCGCTTGATACGGTGATCTCGGATGATCTGCGCCGTTCAATGGATGGAGATGAGGTCGCATTCGGTGAAACTGAAAAGTCTACCAACTGGCACGCCTCCGTATCGAATATGGTCGGGACGTACTGGATCAATATCCTCGATCGCGATGGAGAGATCTTCTATGGAATTACGGTTCCAAGCAGCGGCGAAGTGCAGATCGTCCGTGGAGGTAGTTGGGCAAAACTTCCCATCGTCGCCGATTCGCTTGCGGCGCGAGATCAGCGTTCCGGGACCGAGGTTATCCCGGTCGAGTTCCTTTCTTTGATTGGGCTGGGCGAGCAAGCCCGGATCCGCATAAAGGATACCCCGCGCGCCGCACCTGAGCCGTTTGATGACCGTGAAGGCACTGCCGGCCTGGCAGTCGTCAGTGTCAACCCTCTTGAGAACCAAGATCGCGATGTGATTGGCGCCGTGGTTGTCGGCCATCTTTTCAACAACGATTTCACGCTTGTGGACCGTATTCGCGAGGTCGCCGGTGTGGATACGGTCACGATCTTTTTTGGTGATCTGCGAGTGTCGACCAACGTCCCTGATGAGCAGGGAGAGCGGGCCGTTGGGACGCTGGTATCACAGGAGGTCCGCGATGTCGTGCTGGAGCAGGGTTTGCCATACAAGGGCGAGGCATTCGTGGTTAATGAACTTTTCATTACGCGCTATGAGCCGCTTCGGAATTATGCCCATGAAGTCGTGGGGAGTCTCTATGTCGGTGCCCGGTTATCCACATTTCAGCAGTTAGTTCAGGATGTGATCGGGCAGGTGGGGATCGTTACCCTCGTGAGTATCCTGCTGGCTATTTTGATCGCCATCCCGATCGCTCACCTGATCACACGGCCAATCTCGGCCCTCATGGATGCGACCCGCAGGCTGGCGGAAGGTGACATGACCGTACGGGTGGATGCCGTTGGCAGGGGTGAGTTAGCCGTCCTTTCACGTTCGTTCAACAGTATGGTCGATACGCTGCACGCAACCCAGCAGGAGCTGCTTCACAAGGAGAAGCTCGCCTCGATGGGGCAGCTTTCGGCCGGCGTAGCACACGAAATCAACAATCCGCTGGGTACGATCCAGTTGCTTGCAGGTGTGCTTCGTGATGAAACTGCACTTAACGAGACCCAGCGTGAGGATCTGGAGATGATCATCAACGAGACCACACGCTGCAAAAGGATCGTCTCTGACCTTTTAAACTTTGCCCGTCAACAAGAGGTGCTGGCCCAACCGACGGATCTGAACGCAATGCTTGATGATGTTCTGGATACTGCTTCGATCCTACCAATTTTTGACAAGATCGAAATCGTCCGGGATTATGGCGAACTGCCGGTGGTCCAGGCGGACCCCTCCCAACTCCGCCAGGTGTTCACAAATCTTGTCAGGAATGCAGCCGAAGCGATGAATGGATACGGCACCCTTCGATTGGAAACAAGAAAAGTCGACGACCAATGGGTGGAGGTCAGAGTGGAGGACACGGGCGTGGGGATCCCGTCCGTGAATCAGGCAAAGGTGTTCACGCCGTTTTTTACAACGAAAAGCCACGGAAAAGGCACCGGTCTGGGTCTCTCGATCGCCTACGGGATCGTGAAAATGCACCGCGGTCAGATCTCCGTGAAAAGCGCGGAAGGCGAGGGTACAACCTTCACCATTCTGCTTCCCGTACAGCCCTTTCGCGGCTCGAACGATTCGGGATAAAGTAGTGTGTTGATTCGTAGCCTGGAGATCGGGGGATGCAGATGGAAGCGCGCATTCTTGTAATCGACGATGAGGTGGGGATAAGGCGGGGTTGCCGGCGCGTATTGGAACCGCTGGGGATCGTTGTCGAAGCAGCCGGTACTCTTGAGGAGGGGCGCCAGAAGATCGAAACAAACGTATTCGATCTAATCCTGCTTGATGTAATGCTGCCGGATGGCAGGGGGACAGAGCTTCTACCGGTTGTTAAAAATTATGATCCCGAGATCGTGGTCGTGATCATCACCGGTTTTGCCACGGTCGAACTTGCGGTGGAGGCGATCAAACAAGGCGCCTATGATTTCATCGCCAAACCGTTCGATCCTGACCTACTTGAGATGACGGTCCGACAGGGTTTGGAGAAACGGCGCTTGTCGCTGGAGGCGGAGCGGGCGAAGGAACTCGAACTCCAGGCGAACGAGCTTGCTCGTGAGAAGGAGGAGATGGAGCGTGTGAACGAGTTTAAAACTTCGTTCACGCTGATGGTGGCGCACGAGCTGCGTGCCCCTGTTAGCGCGCTCCTGAGTCTGCTGCGGACGGTCAACCGCGCAGAAATGCCGGCGGAGAAACGCGAGGAGATCCTGCAGCGGTCGATTAAGCGCGCGGAGGAAATGCTCGAATTAATCAACGATTTGTTGAGCCTTGCCGCTGCACGCCAGCTTGAACCCGAAGCCGAAGCAACACCAATACAGGTAGTGGACTTGCTCGAGAAGGTCGCGGATCTTCTCGCTGCTCAGGCGGAGGAGAGACAGATCGAATTCGATCTAGTAATTCTAGCTCGCCCGGTTGTCCGGGGGTACGCAGATCAAATCGAGCAGCTGTGGATGAACCTGATATCGAACGCGATCAAGTACACAGCTGAAGGCGGTCGCGTCACGGTACGGGTAGATGTCGAAAATGACTGGGCGGTCGCTTCGGTGGAGGACAGCGGCATCGGTATCGAGGCCGATCTGAAGGATAAGATCTTCGAGGACTTCTACCGCACACCCCAGGCGAAAGCCTTCAACCATCTGGGAACCGGGCTAGGATTAACCCTCGTTAAGCAGATTTTAGACAGTCACGGAGGTCATATCGAGGTCCAGTCCGAACCCGGAAAGGGGAGCACGTTTCGCTTTCGTATTCCCTTGGAGGAAGTTTTTCGATGATCTTAATACCCTTCTAGCGGGGTCAGTCCAATGTTGGGATTGCCTCCGCTTTCGAATGTTCCGAAATATCAATCAGCAAACACGCAATGAGCAGCGCGTGTAATGCCTATCATCATGGATGGTGCGAAATGATACAGAGATTGTGTGACCAAAGTAAAGCGCATGTGGTCGAACAAGACAGCGGTCCTGGTCCTGCGACTACCTGCATCTCCCTGTTCCTGATTGCAGCTCTTCTTATTAGTGGATGTGCAGCTGGAGTGCAGGAAGGGACCGATCAGGAAATCAGAGGGATACTCAGCATTTCGGGAGCCTGGGCTTTGTATCCGATGGTCATCCGCTGGGCAGAGGAGTTCAACAGGGTTTACCCGGAGGTCGAGTTTGATATCTCGGCCGGCGGCGCTGGCAAAGGCATGGCCGATGTGCTAGCTGGTGCGGTTGACATCGGGATGGTGTCGCGCGATGTCCACCCATCAGAAATCGAACAAGGTGCGTTCTGGGTAGTTGTGACAAAAGATGCAGTTGTCGCGACGATGAACGCTGATAATCCCATGCTAGCGATATTACAGACCCATGGGGTCTCCCGGAATTCGCTTAACAAGGTATGGCTTGGCGAGGTAATGACCTGGGGTGAGTTGGCTGGCGAAGCGACAGCGTCGGAAGAAATCCATGTTTACACACGCTCTGATGCGTGCGGCGCCGCGGAAACCTGGGCTGCCTTCCTTGGCGATCTCAGGCAGGAGGATTTACAGGGTGTCGCCGTCTACGGAGACCCGGGGTTGGCGGAGGCGGTTGTCCAGGATCGACTCGGTATCGGATACAACAACCTCAACTTTGCCTATGATGCTGAAAGCGGTCTTCCACTTCCCGGACTGGCGATTCTGCCGATTGATGTTGATGCAGATGGAATGCTCGATGAAAATGAGCGATTTTACGAGAACAGAGAATCATTGATGTCGGCAATCGCCGATGGAAGGTATCCATCACCTCCGGCACGGGGTTTGTTTCTCGTCACAGATGGCCAGCCCGAGGGGCTGGCGCGCCTATTTATCCAGTGGGTTCTTACAGAAGGCCAAGCCTATACGCAGGAGACCGGATATATCCCCTTGTCCGAAACACAGAGCAGCGCTGAACTGGAAAATATCGAGTGAATGTAAAGTGATACTGCACCGACGGCTCGTCAAGGATAGGATCGCGTACTACCTAATGTTGGCCGGCGCAGGCCTGAGCATTGCGTTGGTCCCATTGATCGCGCTTGCGTTGGCGGGGAGGGCGAGCACGCTGCTCGATCAGCAATCGCTTGGAAAACTGATGTTTTCGGTAACCTGGAGCCCGTTGAAAGGCGAGTTTGGTTTCCTACCGTTCGTCGTTGGAACCTTCTGGGTCACAGGCCTGGCGATGGTGATCGCTGTCCCTTTATGTATGCTCAGCGCAATTTACATCGCAGAGTATGCGCCAAACCGGCTTCGTGCGTCGGTAAAACCATTGATCGATTTGCTCGCGGGGATTCCCTCGGTCGTTTATGGACTCTGGGGGATCCTCACCATCGTCCCTTTTCTTCGTGACTATCTGATCCCCCGTCTGAGTGGGCTCACCCGGATCGGATTGTTGAATGCCGAGAACCCGACAGGATACAGCGTGCTGAGCGGAGGGATTGTGCTGGCGGTGATGGTGTTCCCGGTGATCATCTCCACACTCGACGAGGTCTTCACCGCCGTGCCGCATGGCATACGGGAAGCTTCACTCGCCTTAGGTGCGAGCCGATGGCAAACCATTAAGGGAGTCGTCCTTCGGCGCGCCTCGCCGGGCATTATCGCAGCGATCGTCTTTGGATTCTCACGTGCGATCGGGGAGACGATGGCCGTCATGATGGTGGTTGGCAATGTAGCGCAAATCCCGCGTTCGATCTTCGACGCCGGCTACCCGCTTCCCGCGCTGATCGCCAACAATTACGGGGAGATGATGTCGATTCCCATGTACGATGCAGCTCTGATGACCGCCGCGCTGGTCTTGCTATTAGTGGTATTCCTCTTTACTTTAGGCGCCCGGTTGATCCTTATGCAAGCAATGCGGAGTGTGTGATCGATGCGGCATCGCTGGATACGGATTGAAGAGACATTAATGCTGTTCTTAATGAGGGCGTCGCTGCTCGTAGTGCTGGGCAGTCTCGTTTTCATCCTCGCTACGATTTTGATCAAGGGCCTCCCTGCACTTAATCTCGCCATGCTCACACAGATTCCCCGAGGGGGATATTACCTAGGTAAGGAAGGCGGGATCCTGAACGCCATCACCGGGTCGTTGGCGCTGGCTGGTGGAGCTACCGCAATCAGCTTCTGCCTGGCGCTGGCGGTCGCCATTTATCTTCACAATTTTTGCTCCAGCGAACGCTGGGCGAGCGTTCTACGCCTCGCGCTGGATGTCTTGTGGGGAATCCCATCGATCGTATATGGCGCTTTCGGATTCACGGTCATGCTCTTTATTGGATTGCGCGCCTCGTTGTTGGGTGGGATCGTTGCACTGGTCCTGCTCGAGCTGCCGATTATGGCCAGAACGATGGATGAGGTCATGAATCTGGTTCCATCCGGCCTTAAAGAAGCCTCTCATGCTGTGGGGGCGACGCGGCTCGAGACCGCGTTTAAAGTCGTCGTACGGCAAACTCTGCCAGGTCTTATCACGGCGCTGCTCCTCGGGTTCGGGCGTGGCATCGGTGACGCTGCTTCAGTACTCTTTACTGCGGGCTACACGGACCGACTGCCCTCTTCCCTGTTTCGGCCGGTTGCCTCCTTGCCTCTGGCAGTTTTTTTCCAGCTCGGAACACCCGTGGCTGATGTGCGTGCCAGGGCATACGCCTCTGCACTGATCCTCACGGGGATGATCCTCGTGATCAGTTTGCTTACCCGTTATTTCAGTCGGTGGGGGATGCGAAATGTCATTCGCTAATCGAGGGTTAAGATGGATACGGTGATCCAATCTCTCGGACTCACCGTCGCCTACGGGAGCCAACGGGCGATTGATAATGTGACCGTCAGTTTTCCCGAGCGTCAGATTACAGCCATAATCGGTCCCTCCGGTTGTGGAAAATCGACACTGCTGCGGTCGCTTTGTAGATTGGTCGAGCTCACCGATGGTGTGGAGATCTGGGGTAGGGTGATCTTTGATAGTGAGGATATTTACGCGCCGGGTGTTGATGTGACCGACGTTCGCAAACGTATCGGTCTGCTCGCGCAGCGACCGTATCCATTGCCAATGTCGATCTATGAGAATGTCGCGTACGGCCCCCGGATTTACGGGATAAGGCAGCGCAGCGCCCTCGATGAACTTGTCGAGAAGGAACTTCAAGCTGCGGGCTTGTGGGAGGAAGTCAGGCACCGGCTGAACGAGCCTGCATCAGCACTCTCGATCGGTCAACAGCAGCGACTGTGCCTGGCGCGCGGGCTCGCCGTCGAACCGGAGGTGCTGCTCTGTGACGAAGTAACTTCTTCGCTTGACCCGCTCTCCACTCAACGGATCGAAAGCCGATTGATCGAACTGAAACAGCAGTACTCGATCATTCTGGTGACGCATGTCTTGCGCCAGGCCAGGCACCTGGCGGATTACGTGGTCTTTATGTACATGGGTGAACTCATCGAACACGGCCCGTCTGAGGAGTTCTTTGCCAACCCCAAACACGAGAAAACTCGAGCTTATCTGGCGGGGGAATTTTACTAACGCCAGGAGGGACTATGAACAAGTTGTGGACGCTCTTCAGTATCTTCCTCAAGGTGAATCTACTGACTACATCCGGCCCCGCTTCTTCCGGTTTACTTTATTCGGAAGCCGTCGGGAACCTGATGTCGCATGAGGAATTCATCGAGGCTGTGGGGTACTCCAGCGTATTGCCGGGTTCCGATGCGATTCAACTAGCGATGTTTATTGGTTACCGGGTAGGTGGGATCCCTGGGGCACTGGTCGCTTTTATCGGTGCGGTCCTGCCCCCGACCGTGATCATGCTCTCGCTGGCGGCGGTTCTCAACCAGCTGCGTGGGGAAGCATGGATCGGCGGGTTCGTCCGGGGTCTTGCCCCTGCGCTGGCGGCTCTACTGTTGATAACCGCGTACCAACTGATCAGTCAATCGGGCGCTCAAGGCTGGCTGCCTGTATTATTGGGCATGGCCAGCCTGGCTGCGATTGGGCTATTCAAAGTCCCGGCAGCGCTGGTGCTTCTTGCCGCCGGACTGGTGGGTATCTTCCTGTTCAGCTAGGAGAGAAGCGTTGCATATCCTGCTCTGTGTCGATAAAGGTGCGGCAAGCACGCCCGCGATTGGTTACTGCGAATTCGTGAGTCGTATCGTACGGGCGGAGATCACTGTGCTCGAAGCGCAGTGTCCAGCGACAGCCCAACTGAGCAACGAAAACCGGGCTGAGAACCTCTGTGCTCGCCTTACAAACGAAGGGCTTTCATGCCACCTGCTGAGCCGCGATGCGACGCCGCGCCTGGCCCTACTCGAACAAATCGGGCAAGATGACTACGACATCGTCATAATGGGACTGCTGACAAGAGGGAGGCGCTTCCGCCGCTGGCTGCGCGGGCCTTCGACGAGGAGGATCCTTCAGAAACTAGAAATTCCTATGCTTGTCGTGCCGGCTGAACGGCGACAGATTAAGCGGGTTCTGCTCTGCAGTGGAGAACTGTGGTATCCCACAGAGCTGATCGATCTAATGCTCAAGATCGTGGTGCCGGCCGAAGCGGAAGTCACCTTGTTGTATGTGGTGCCTGATCCACCGTTAAATTATCCGATGATGGAGAAGTTCGAAACCTCTTGGGGTGTGCTGATGGAAAAGGATGCCCCACAAGTCGAGTTTATCAAAGAGAGCCGGGATGTAATCGAAGCGGCCGGCATCGACACGCGCGTCCAGATCCGTCACGGAGATGTTTCGAAGGAGATCATGGAGGAAATCCTGATCGGAGAATATGACCTCGTCGTTATGGGTTCCACATATTCCTCACAGAGCTTATACCGACTTTTTAACCGTTCGATTACCGACCATGTCGTAGAACATGCTCAGCGACCTGTCCTGGTTGTTCGGCACACTGCTTCCGACCGGGATAAGGATCGATAGGGTCAGTGGGGATTCTCGCTCGTGGAGGGAATCATCCTTCCATGCGGCGATCACACTCGTTGATCCGTCCAAATGGAACGACGGGCAGGGGTATTTTGGAGGTGTAGGGTGACTGGACAAACAGCAGGATCAAATCGAAGTCGCTTCTTCGATTGGATCATCCTCGCGGCTGTGGTCGCAGTTCTTGTCGCTTACTGGCTGCTATCAGTATCCCGCAAATCGCATGAACCGATTCGGTTGATGATTTATGCATTCAGCACACAAGAAGAGGTGCTGAACCGGGAAGTATTTCCAGCTTTCGAGGCAGCGTGGGAAGCGGAGAATGAACACGATCTCATCATCGAGGCAGTGTTTGGCCCTTCTGGGACACTGGCCAGACAAATTGTGCTTGGTGCCCCTGCGGATGTGGCCATCTTCAGCAATGTGCAGCACGTGAATTGGCTCAAAGTGGGTAAGAAAGTATCAATTGGCACCGAGCCGCTCGAGGTCAGCTACACGCCGATTGTGATTGTCGTACGTCCGGGCAATCCACACAATATCGGTTCGTTTGCAGATTTGGCGCAATCCGGACTGCGACTGGTCCATGCCGACCCGCGTTCTTCGGGGGTCGGGGAGTGGGCTTTGCTTGCTGAATATGGCAGCGCGTTGTTCGAAACCGGGGATCAAGAAGAAGCAGTAAGACAAGTCAAGGACATCTGGCAGAATGTATGTGTGCTGACTTCATCTGCCCGCGCGACGTTGACCTTGTTCGAATTAGGCGCTGGTGATGCAATGCTGACTTATGAGCAGGATGCGCGGCTGGCTCAGCTACGTAATGTCCCGCTAGAGATCGTGGTTCCAGAGCGCACGATCATTGCGCATCACGTGGCCGTCCTGGTGGACGATAACCTCACGTCCAATGAAAGACTGGCCGCAGAAGCATTTATGCACTACATTGAGAGCGATGCTGGCCAGGAAGCGCTTACACGCTGCTGTCTGCGATCTATCGTTGATGGGGAAAATGCAAGCCCTCCAGTGCTTCGGCCTTTTACAGTATCGGATCTTGGAGGTTGGCCACATATCTACAGCGAGCTGATCGAAGGTATCTGGCAAGCTGAGATCGAGCCACGTCTCGATGTCGAGGCAGCTGGCAATCTTATAAATCCTGCGACGGAATAATATAATACGCATGTTGCCGGTATGGGTGTGTGTAATGGCGTTCGGACGTTAGGAGCGGGGATGAACGATCGGGATGGGAAAGCATCAAACCCAGGGCTTGAAAAGGGTTTTGAAAAAAGAATGCAGGCACCTGTGCTCTCGCGTTCACTGAGGGCACTTGCCGGCCTTTTGCGACGCGTGCAGTTCGCGAAAATTGGCCTGTTCATCATCAGCTTATTCCTCTTCATCCTTGCCATCTCTTTGATGAAGGATGGTGCCCGCGGCGTCGCCCCAGCGGTGCAAGGTATCTTCGCGGTTAGCAACCCAGCCAACAGCCTGGGGTTCGGGTGGCTCTTCGCATACACGATCATGAGCGGGTCGCCGGTTGCCGCCGCCGCTCTGACGTTCTTCGATGCGGGTGTTGTGGATAAGCTAGGCGCCTTCGCCATGATCACCGGCAGCCGGCTGGGTGCCAGTTTTATCGTGCTGTTCATCGGCTTCATTTACGTGCTGCGCGGCCGCAACCGGGCGACGAGCCTGAGCATGGGCTTGCTCTCGCTGACCGTGACCGGAACGACATACCTCCTGGCGTTTGTAGTGGGCGCTGGGTTACTCAAGATGGGCACCCTGGATCGCATACAGCTTGAGTCCGGGGCGCTGATCACGTCAGTAACCGATCTGATTTTAGATCCGATCACCGATCTGTTTATCCGTTTTCTGCCGGGTTGGGGGATCTTCCTGGTAGGTCTGGGCATCATCATCCTGAGTTTTAACCTCTTTGACCGCTGCCTCCCGCAGATGAGCATCAAGGAAAGCCAGGTGGGACAGGTATCCCGCTGGGTTTATCGACCATGGGCGATGTTCTTGCTAGGTTCGACTGTGACTCTAATCTCCATGTCTGTCAGTGTTTCGCTCAGCATCCTGGTGCCGTTAAGCAATCGCGGCTTCATCCGGCGGGAGAACGTGATCCCCTATATCATGGGGGCTAACATAGCTACATTCATCGATACTTTGCTAGCGGCGGTGCTGCTCAATAACCCCGCAGCATTCACTGTCGTTCTGGTCGAGATGCTGAGCATTACGCTCATCTCGATCATCATCCTGGTGGCGAGCTACCACCGCTTTGAAAAATTGATGCTGGACTTTGTTGAGTGGGTGACGGCGAGCAACAGGAATCTGGCGATCTTCATGTTCACCATCCTTGTCATACCGATTCTGCTTATGCTAGTCTGAGAGGTAGGAGGTAATCCGGAATGCGTTTTCTGGTTGCAGTTGATAAACCGCTTGGATCAATCGCCTCCCTCGATTTTGGCGCCGTTTTGGCTTCCAAGACAGGAGTGGGCATTACGCTTTTAGCCGTTGGCCGGTATGAAACCGATCGCCCACGGTTGATCGCGTCCCTGGACCGGGCCTACGATCGAATCGCTTCAAGCGTGAAGGATGTTCGACGCAAAGTCCTTATCGGTCAGCCTATGGCGCTGATCCTGCAAGAGGTCGCGAGCGATGAGTACAGCCTGATGATCCTCGGATCTATAGATGATAAAAAGAAACTGGACAGGATTCTGGTGGCACCGCATATCACACGGGTGATCGAGCGGTCCCCTTGCCCGGTCGTCATTGTGAGGGGAGATACGCGGACCGAACCTGGTCTTAGGGATGATTTATTCGAACGGATCTTAATCTGCGATAGCAACATTGACGCCCCTTCCCTGCTCCAGCGATTTGCCAGCAAGTTTGGAAAGTTGTTGGCAACTGGCGCGGACATCACGATCTTACATGTCATGTCACAGATGAGCGCTGGTCCAGGTGTGATGGGGAAGCAACTTCGGGCTGACGCTGAGGAACTGATACAGGAACATGTGCCTGAAGGCGTCCTGCTGGAACGCGACATCGAGATCTTGAAGCAGTTGAATGTCCCCGCCACGCCGAAGGTGCGTCATGGTCTTGTGGTGGAGGAGATCCAGAAGGAGGCAAAGAGCGGGGATTATGATCTGGTCATCATCGGTGCGCATCGCGGCGAAGGTTGGCAGCGCATCCTGCTGGATGACCTGGCCCAACAGATCATTGCCCATGTCGATCGACCTGTCATGATCGTACGGTAAGCCTCCTCCTTTCATCCTGCTGCGATGAATTGGATTCAAGATCGGATCCGTCTGGAGCTGTAATGCGTGTGCGAGTAGATCCTGCAATGGTAATATCGATCGAAACTGTTTCTACCATAGGGTTTGGGGAGAGCGAGACAAGGTCATAAACCTCGCACGCGAAAAGATTGTCCCTGAGCCATGCGATCAATATTCATCCCTTCTCATCAAATTATGATTAACAATTCGACAGCTTAAAGACCGAGGCACTTCTTAAATTGTACCTTCGTCTATAGTCCTCCCAGTGAAGTACGATCCGATCGATTGAGCCCCGAATTTGTTTGCACGCATCCTGTAGTTTCCGGTCTCGTCGCTACTCCGAAAGCCCGCGCCCGAGCGGTGCGATTAACTTGCTGCACATCGTGCCTGCCAGTGAGGAGATCTACCGCAAGCTGCTCGAAGTTCGTGATTGGAACCAGGTTTCGATCGGCGGGCGTGAGATCCTGCGCATCGAGCGGTTTGACGCGCAGGGGAATTACCTCGGTGCCTGGCAGGACGCTGGGTGCAACTCGATCCTGGTGAACTCGGTCGTCATCCACGCGAAGGGCACGCCCATACCGTAAATCTGCTGCGCAGAACCCCGATCGTTTTGGGATGTATTTTCTGCCGCGGCGCGGGTCGGTTCGGCCGTCAGAATTTCGATCTTGGGGGAGAAGTCATGGGTTGGTCGACACCCTTTGCGGCACGGATGGGATCTCGTTGCGACCCGAATCGATCAGCATCAGGTTGGAGTGCGGGTAGGGGGTAAGAAAAAAGCGCCATCCGAGACGCTTTTTTCACACTGTGGTTGCTTTAATCGTTACGGGTTCAGGATTGGATGTACTGCGGCAGCACGACCGGGCGTGACTGCGTCTCGCGGTAGAAGAAATCTTCCAGCGCACGGCGCAGCTGTGCGGCGCCTTTCGTGTGGTGGCGCCTGATCTGCTCCCGGCCTTCATCGAGCAGTTTGCCCGAATCTTTCAAGTAGACAAAACCACGACTGACGAACTGGGGTTCGCCGGAGAGCTTATTCTTTTTATCGATCGGGATCAGCGCCACGACGAAGCCGTCCTGCGAAAGACGCTGACGGTCGCGCATGACGAGCTCGCCGATCTCCCCGACCAGGCGACCATCGACGTAAACTTCATCCAGTTCGAGGCCGCCTTCGGTCCAGGCTTTCTTCCCGTCCGTGAGCCAGCGTGAGCCATCCCGCAGGATGAATGTATTCTCAGCCTTCATGCCGGTCTCCTGCGCCAATTTGGCGTGCAGGTGCAGGTGGCGGGCTTCACCGTGGGCTGGGATCATGAAACGCGGTTTGACCGCTTCCAGCATCATGCGCATGTCCTCGCGTGAGCCGTGACCGGAGACGTGGACTGTGGCCATCGCTCCATAAATCACGTGCGCGCCGCGCTCGAAGAGGTTGTTGAGCATACGTCCGACGACCTCCTCGTTGCCCGGGATCGTGCCGCCGGAGATGATGACCGTGTCGCCCGGCTGGATGCTCACCTGGCGGTGTTCGCCATTGGCCATGCGGTTAAGCGCCGAGCGTAGTTCACCCTGCGAGCCGGTTGAGAGGATCACGAGATCCTCTGCTGGCGTGCTGGCGTGGATATCGACCAGGATACCCTTGGGCACCTTCAAGTAGCCCAGTTCGCGCGCCAGTTCAATGTTCTCGACCAGGCTCCGGCCGGTGAGCGCTACCTTGCGGTTGTGCTTCTCCGCCAGGTAGATGATCTCCTGCAGGCGTGCAAGCACGGAGGAGAATGTGGCGATGATGATGCGCTCACCCTTCGCCTGCTTGAACAGCCGGTCGAGCGTCTCAGCAACGACGGCTTCGGTCTCGGTGCGACCGGGCTGGTCGGCATTAGTGCTGTCGCCCAGCATCACAAGCACGCCCTCGGGCGTGAGCTTTTTAAGTTTGTTCAGGTCGGTCGTGCGTCCGCCGGCGGGTGTCTCGTCGAGCTTATAGTCGCCGGTGTGGACCACGCTGCCGACGGGTGTCTCGATCACGAGACCAACCGAATCCGGGATCGAATGCGCCACCGGGAACGGTTTCACCCGGAAGGGACCCAAGTGTTCGACCTCGCCCAATGGGCGTAGATCGCTGTTTGCGAGCAGGTTGGCTTCTTCCAGCTTGCGCCGCACGAGGCCCAGCGTGAGCGGCGTGCCGTACACGGGCGCGTTGACATCGCGCAGCAGGTAGGGCAGCGCGCCGATGTGGTCCATGTGGCCGTGCGTGAGCACGATCCCGCGCAGCTTATTTTTGTTTTTCAGGATGTAGCTGAAATCGGGCAGCACCAGATCGATGCCGTACATGTCGTTTTCGGGGAACATGACGCCGCAATCAACGACGATCATGTTGTTTCCGTATTCGTAGATGGTCAGGTTTTTACCGATTTCACCCATTCCACCCAGTGGAAGGATTTGTAAATTCTTACTCATAGTATTTCTATTTCACCTATTTCTTAAATGTTGTTCGATGCGTGGGCGCCTCATGGGCGCTGTTCCACGCAGCAAATCCGCCTGCAAGGCGCCAATAAAGCACATATGCAGTTGAGTTTGCATTTGCCAGTTCTGGGAAAAACGGTGTTCCAGAGGAAAAACAGTATTCCGAGGTAGGCCAAGGTGATTATAGGTGGTGGAAGGTCAGAAGTCAATGGCCCGGTGAACGGTGTTTATTATGTCAAGTGTGGGGCCGCAGTGGGCTTCAGCCGAACGTGAACCTGCGTTTGGAGAGGGGGCGGGATCTCAGGGCGCTCTGTCATCCGGGCATTTGCTCAACCCGGGATGTTGAAGACCGGCAAGCACGGGCTTGGGTCCGAAATGGAGATCGGGTATCCGGGATTATCGATCCTCGTACATGTGACACCCTCACGCTCCGGAAGACCACGGGCGACCAATTAATCTGTGCCTGATTTCCTAACGCCGCATTTCGGGAACCGCAGGGGCAGTCTTTTCCGCTTGACAAATCAATTAAGACCTGTTGAATCGTGAATGAGTTAATTATATAGTATGAGAGCCTGTTGCACAAACCTCCAACTTCGCGTTGAATCTGGTTTCATTATAGACTTGCACCCATTGGCGAGGGTAATTGAGGGAGCAATCAGGTGAGTGGCCACAATTTTAGACCGCTTGATCGAGATCAGGACTATCTTTTCCCGCCCAGCCTGAAGGAATGGCTGCCGGAAGGTGATCTGGCGTGGTTCATCCTCGATGCTGTCTCACAGATGGAGCTGGAAGCCTTCTACGCACGCTATCGTGCAGACGGCTGGGGGAATGCGGCCTATGAGCCTTCCATGATGGTGGGCCTGCTGCTGTACGCCTACTGTCTTGGGGAACGCTCCAGCCGCCGCATCGAGCGGCTGTGCGAGCGGGACATCGCCTTCCGGGTGATCACCGCCAATCAGGTGCCCGATCATTCCACAATCGCACGTTTCCGCAAGGACAACGAGGAGGCGCTGGCCGCGCTTTTCACCGAGGTGCTGCGTCTGTGCGCCGAAGCGGGGCTGGTGAAAGTGGGCGTCGTGGCGCTGGATGGGACCAAGATGAAGGCCAACGCTTCGCTGGAGGCCAACCGGACGTACAGCTCGATCGAAGAAGAAGTCCGCCGAATGCTCGAGGAGGCACAGATCCAGGACCGCGAGGAAGACCAGATCTATGGCAGCGACCGGCGCGGAGACGAACTGCCGGAGGACCTGCAGGATCGCGGCGAGCGCCTGCTGCGGCTTAAGCAAGCTAAAGAGCGGCTGGAAAGCGAGGCCTCCGAGGAGGCGGCCAGGCAGGCTGAAAAGATTGAGAAAAGAGCTCAGGAAGAGAAGAAGACTGGCCGGAAGAAGCGGGGGCGCAAGCCGAAGGCGCCGGATGACACGCCGCAGACAGGAGCCAGGGCGAACATTACCGACCCGGAGAGCCGGATCCTGAAGACGCGCACAGGGTACCTCCAGGGATATAACGCACAGGCTGCGGTCACGCGTGATCAAATGATCGTCAGCGCAGATGTGACGCAGGAAGAAAACGATGTGCAGCAGCTGCATCCGATGCTGGAGCAAACTCAAGAAGAGCTTTCCGCAGCCGGGGTGAAAGAAACGCCTGGCGTGGCACTGGCGGATGCCGGGTATTGGAGCGAGAGCAACATAGCGCAGGCGGATCCAGAAGGGCCCGAACTGCTGATCGCCACGACGAAAGACTGGAAGCAGCGTAAAGCCCTGCGGGAGAAAGGGCCGCCGCGTGGGCGCATTCCCAAAGATTTATCCTTGAGGGATCGCATGGAGCGAAAGCTGCGTACGAAACGAGGCTGGGGGCTCTACCGGCAGAGAGGCTGGATTGCGGAGCCGGTGTTCGGGCACACCAAGCACGAAAGAAGGTGTGATCGTTTCCTGCGGCGAGGCCACGCCGCGGCTCGAAGTGAGTGGCGCTTGATGATGGCGACCCATAACCCGCTGAAGCTCTGGCGCAGCGGGCAAGCTGCCTGGGCCTGAAAGCATAGAGGGCAGAAAGCATGGTCGCGCCGCCTGCACCAAACCGCATCTAAGCCAGGATGGCTGACCGCCAGATCGATAGCATGGCGTTCTTCATCTCATGTGTTGTTTGGGTCTCTGTGCGACAGCCTGCGTAGAGCCCGTCATTCATGCAGGAATTCCCGGACTGGCTCGCGGTAAGGTTGCGCAGTGCGGTCGTGGCGATCTCGGTGTCCTGGTTGAACTCCATCTGGGTTGACGTGCCGTTGGCAAAGCTCATCACCGCGATGTTCGCATTATCGGGGAGCGCCTCCACCGAGGTGGCGAGGATATTCTTCATGTTTTTGAAGGTCGGGCTGGTTGAGAAGCCGCCGAGCGTCTTGCTTGTATCCACGAGGTAAACGATTGTCCAGGGGACCTCGTTTTCCTGCACCACGGCGCTGTAGGATTCACCCTCGATGTCGAAGGTGGCGTCGACGATCTCGAAGGCCATCAGCACCTGTCCCTCGGCATCGAGGATCGAGAATGAAGGCTGCAGTGAAAGGCCGACTGCGCCGCCCGAGGTTGTCACCTGAAGCGGTGGCGGGACTTCGTGAATGTGAAGTTGAGGCTGCCCGGAATCTTGAGCGAGCGCGATCCACGGAACTGTCAGGATGGTGATCAACAGGCACAACAATACCGCGATTGAAATTCGACTTTGCATGACTCCAACCCCGTCGTGTGAGCAGGTTTGAGGGACATCCATTCACCAATGAATTACCAGCTTGAACAACCAGTATATTACAAGGAAGCAGTCATAGCCAGAAAATTGTCGGCAGCCTCAACCGGGTTGCGAATAAAATCTCTGTAGAAGAATCGCTGAGATTGAGCAGTCTGTTCTGTCTGGAATGTTGAGCATGTCAGGTGTCAAGTCGGTCAGCCACGGCGCATGCTTCTCAGGATTGCGACCAGGTTTCTTGGCTTCAATGCATCCTTAAGGATTTCACGGTATGGTGTCACCCCGGCCACGGCTCCGAAGAGTGCCGTGTGCAGCGCCGGCTCGGTTTGCGCGCCGCGTATGATGCCGCTCAGCAAGCCTGTTCGCGAGAGCCAGATGGTGATCCTGCGCATGAGCTGACCGTAGGGCAGGTCCTGGATCAGGTCGTCATTCGCCTTACGGAAATGGGCATGGAACGCGCGTGCCGTGATTCCCTGAGTGAGGATCGTATCCGCGGCCCGGATTCCGGTTTGCACTGCCGTCGTGACACCTTTTCCTTTGAATGAACGCACCAAGCCGGAGGCGTCACCGACCATCACAAAGCGATCAGCGTAGTAGTGGTGTGCACTTGCATGTGGGAATCGCCCCTTGAAGAAGCGCAGGTCGCCGGGGTTCAGGCGCCCTGCATCCCCGAGATTGGGTAAATGTTTCGCCACCCATGGTTGCGCGAGGAATTCATTCATCAGGGGTGAGGCCACATCCTGACCGGCGATATTGATTGTGAGGTGGTTGCCTTTGGGAGTGATCCCCGCAAACTCGATGCGTGGGTCCGGGGGTAAAAAGGCGTGAATTTGTGAGCCGAAGGCCTTCATGGTGGTCTGGTCGGGATGGTATTTCGTCACCACCGAACTGAGCGCGTCGGGCGGCGTGTAATCCGTCAGCCGGGAGAAAAGCGAGGCGCCGCCATCGTCCATTCCGAAGGCGCCCACGACCACATCGGCCGGAACGGGCGCGTTCTCTGTGTAGATAAGCACCCCCTGATCATGAAACTCCAGATCCACAGCGCGCGCGTTTACGATATCGATATGGCGTTCTCTGCACATATCCAGCATGTAAGCATCGAACTGCACACGGCGCAGCGCCATGGAGGGCTGCTCATCGAGCAGGGCGATCTCGGCTCCAGGGGTGTGCAGGTAGTAGCCCGTAATCGGTGAGCGTACGAGAAAGGACGGGAAATCTACGTTCAGGTCTCTGGTGAGCAGTTCCGGGAGAGGCGGAGACAGCACACCCACGCACTGGTTGTAATGCTGTTCCTGGTGGAACTCCTTCCCCTCGATAATTGTGACGTGGACCGCACGATCTAGTTGTGTGGACAGGAGCTGAAGCCGCAAGGCGCATGCCGTGCCAGCAGGACCTCCTCCGACGATGGCGACCCGCAGCGGCGGGTTCGTTCTGGATTTAACGTTCACCGCAATTCCCTCTGCGCGCTTAACCAGCCTTTGACGATGGTGCGCATGGCTCTCGGATTGAGAGATAGCCGGAAAAGATCCCTGTAAGTTTCGCCGCCACTTAACATCCCCCAGAGTATACGGCTGTAGATGCGCTTCTCCGGAGGTTCATGTTCCTCTGCGCGGAGGATTCGCAGCAACGTCCTGCGGAACGTGGGGTATTGCAGTGCGCGTTGCCATGATGAGAAGAGGACGCGGCCGTAGCGGTTGTCAACGATGACCTCCCGGCAGTACGGGCGGTAGCCTTGTCGGAAGGACTGCGCCGAAACGCCGTGTTCAAGTGCACTCCTGACTGCTGCCCGGGCTGTAGCAAATGCAGAGCCGATGCCATCTTTGTAAAGGCGCGTGACGGCGGCATCGCCCACCGCGACCCAGCGCGGTCCGTAATAGCGGCGGGAAGCCCGCACAGCGATTTTCGGCGTGCAGCCGCACAGGCTGCGGTAATCTGACCCTAACCGTTCGCTGAGCTGGTGGGCTTCGAGGAACTCGCCGACCGCACTGATGGACATATCCTCTCCAAGCAGGGAAACGTTCACATAACGTCCTTTGGGAATTAGTGCGCCGAATATCAGGCCGGCAGGTTGGTTGAAATAGGCATGCACGGTCTTCTCAGGCCACGCCTCGGGACGCATAAATTCATCCTGTGCCATGGTGGCGTTTTGGGGCGGCCTATAGCCGAATGCGCGGTCGAGAGGAGACCGGCTGTTGACACCGGTTGCGAGGATCACAAGGTCGGCAGGGATTTCGGATTCGATCGTGTGCAGCATTGGGCGGTCCCCTGGACTTATTGTGTGAACCCGTCTGGGGACTATGGTTGCGCCCGCCTGGCGCGCCTGGGAGAGGAGGAACGCGTCGAAGCCTTCGACCTCATTGGATATCATGCGTGGACCGCCGCCGCGGTACACGGAGACGAGGTGGCGGCTTTCCCCCGGCTTATCGATCTTGATTTGCACGCCGTCTATGTGGATGCGGTAGGAATCGATATCCGCCTGAATCACATCCCGAGGTAGCTCGAGCTCAAGTTCAGCCAGCCCGTTGAGCAGCGAATCTGAGAGGATCCCGGCGCAGCGATTACAGCCTACCGGACCTGGCCGGGAGAAATCACGTGGCTCAAAGATCAGCACCTCGAGATCCAGCGACCGGGTGCGCGCCTCGCGCAGCAGGTGCATGGCGGCGAAGCTGCCAGCCGGCCCGCCGCCCACGATGCATACACGCTCTCCATCTGATAGACGATTTCTCATCCGAATACTCCACTACAAATATACATCTCAATGGGGCATCGAGGCAAAAGGTGTGATGCGCGCCGGATTCGATGCTGGGGAGCCGCCCCAGGGATCTGTCTTCAGATATTAGGGCTGCATCTTGCGCAGATGTCCTCGTCGCTTATCAACTGAGATTTTCTCGTCTGCGGACATGATTCCCTCGGCAACATTTTCGTCTGAGAGACCATGATAGTTTGGAAACATAGTAGATGAATGAATACGATTGATTGACTTATCCCCGGTAAACGGGTATAGTTCGCCGCGTTGTCTACACTATCCAGCAGTCTTTGCCGCTGTTCTTCGTGAGCGCTTCCCGCTTTCTCCGACATCCGCTTGACTCCTGAAAACAAGGAATATCAATCTTATGGACTTTAACCAGTTCAATCTTGATTCCCGTTTAAACGCGGGGATCCGCTCAGTCCGCTTTCAGAAGCCGACGCCCATCCAAGAGGCGGCGATCCCGCTTGCTCTCGCAGGTCACGATCTAATCGGCACCGCTCAGACCGGCACCGGGAAGACGGCCGCCTTTGTGCTGCCGATCCTGGATAAACTGCTCAAAGGACCGGGCAAGCGCACGCGGGCGCTGATCATCACGCCGACGCGCGAATTGGCCGCACAAATCCACCAGACGATCGGCATTTTGAGCCGCGGAACGAACATCCGCAGCGTCGCCGTTTACGGCGGCGTCGGTGCTGGTCCCCAGATCGAGGCGCTCCACAAGGGCACCGAGATCGTGGTCGCCTGCCCGGGCCGCCTGCTGGACCACATCGGCAGCAGGCATGCCAAACTTGGAGAAGTGGAGATCCTGGTCCTGGACGAAGCCGACCGCATGCTCGATATGGGCTTCCTGCCGGATATCAAGCGTATTCTCAAGCACGTGCCGGCGCGCCGGCAGACGATGCTTTTCTCGGCCACGTTCCCGAAGGAAATCGAGCGCCTGGCGCAGCAGACGATGAACGATCCCAAACGGGTGGCGATTGGCATCAGCGCACCGGCGGAAACCGTGTCGCACACACTTTACCCCGTGCCGCAGCACCTGAAGAGGGGCCTGCTGCTGAAACTGCTGGACCAGACCCGAACCGACTCGGTGCTGATCTTCACGCGCACCAAACACCGCGCCCAGCGTCTTGCGAAACAGATCGCCGACGGCGGGTATAAGGTGACCAGCCTGCACGGCAACCGGACTCAGGGCCAGCGCCGGCAGGCGATGAACGGCTTCAAGAAGGGTCAATATCAGATCATGGTCGCGACCGACATCGCCTCACGCGGCCTGGATGTGGACGGCATATCCCACGTGATCAACTACGACATGCCCGGCACGGCCGATGATTATATCCACCGCATCGGGCGCACAGGCCGGGCCGAGCGGAGCGGAGAAGCGTTTACGCTCGTTACGCCAGAAGATAAGAAACTCGTGCAGAAGATTGAAGATGTGATGTCGGCGAAGCTGCCCAGACAGACGCTGCCGGATTTCAATTATGGCTCCCCGAAGCCCGATTACTCGAAGCAGAATGGTAACGCCGAGGCCAAGGTCAACGGCAAGGCCAACGGGAAGTCTAACAATGGCACAAAACGGAACCCACCGCACCGCTCAAAACGGCGCGCACGCTAACGACACCTGCGGCCAGCGTCATCCAGCCACCTGAGCACTGGTGACACCAGCCCAACGATCAGACCCATCGACACTCCGGTGCGAAAACGGACTGCTCGCCCGGCCTGCTGTTTATCCGGGTGATTGGTGGATGTGTTTGCACAGCGTGCCAACCTCAATCACGATCCTGATCTGCAATTCGACCATCAAGACTTCCTACAAACTTCTTACCTTATTTGGCTAAACTCTTTAATGTAGAAGATCCGATTTCTTCAGCCATTGGGTAGGGAGGAGCAGGCTATGAATACGCATCGGCTTTCAGATCATGCGATCAAAGCGGATATTCTGGCCCATCTTGAATGGGACGACCGCATCGATATCACGAACATCGAAGTTTCGATAAAAGACGGTGATGTCACGCTCAGCGGGATCGTTCCAACGTATGCCGCCCGGGAGGCCGCCAAAGATCTGGCGTGGTCGGTCGAGGGAGTCCGGTCCGTGATCGACAAGATGGAGATCGCACCTTCAGCAGGGGCGGATTTGCCGACCGATCTTGAGGTCCAGTCCATCCTGGAGGATATCCTCGATTGGGATCCTGAGGTCGACGCGAACGATATCGAATTGAGCGTCGTCGATGGTTGGGTCACGCTGCGCGGCTCGGTCGATACATACTGGAAGAAGCTGCGGACAGAGGAACGGCTCTCAACGCTGCGCGGGGTTAAAGGCATGACCAATGAGCTCGCGGTCGTGTTGACCAGATCGATCACGGATAAGGTCATCGCCGAGGGGATCGTCGATGCGATCGACCGTGATATCCGTGTAAACGTGAATAATGTGACCGTCGTGGTTAATCAAGGTGTTGTCAGGCTATCCGGGATCGTGGCGACCCTGAGGGCTCGTGCGGCTGCAGAGAACGCGGCGAGGTATACAGCTGGCGTTGCGGATGTAGAGAACGAGATCGTCGTTCGTGAGGCTATTTAGCGCTGTAACGCAACCCTGGCCAGGTGGTCATAGCTCCAGATCAAGATCCGAGTGACCATCTCCCCCTTGGCTTCGGGCGATCAGGACCGGCCGTCGTGCTTCATGAATTCCAATGAGAAAACCAACATCATGGGGTTGTTCTACCGGGTTGAACCCGTCGGTTTTTCCGCGTCACGCGGAAAATTCTACTGCACGGGGCGAGGCCGATCCCAGAACCAGCGGTGCGTCATCAGATCGCGGCGTTGAAAGCTGAGCAGCGCCAGCGCGAACAATACCAGCGTCAGCGCCAGAAGTGCAGCGACATCACCCCATGCCACCCCCTCAGTGAAAGCCGTCGCTGAAGAATTAAAATAATAGAAAGGCGACAGGAAGCGGTAGTTCCGCAGATTTTCGATCTGTCCAAAGAGGTTGTTCGACAGGTAGCTGGCAATCAACATGAAAATTGAGACGCCGCTCGCTGCGCCTCTGGTGGGCAGAAATGCACCCAATAACAGCGCGGCCGCCGCCAGTGAACCGAGCAGCGGCAGCGCCGCGATGATCGCCCACCAGATGGCGCCGTACACAAGGTTCACGTCGATCTGCGTTTTGACCCAGGCGGTCACACTCAGGGTGACCAGAGCAGTGAGCACCAGAATCCCGGTTAATGTGACCAGGATCGCCAGGAATTTGCTCGTCACGATCTGCCAGCGCGACAGCGGCAGCGCGACGATGTTCTCGAGTGTGCCGCGCTCTTCTTCTCCGGCAAGCGTCCCTGTGCCAGCGATCAAAGCGTACACGCCAACGATGATCGGCATGAAATTCAGAACCGTGCTGCTTAACCAGCCCGGGAAGGTCGACATCGTCGAGACGCCGAGCGCCTGGTAAATGGGCAGGTCGAGAAGATCCTTGAACCCGGGAACTTGCTCGGCGAATGAAGGGTACAGACCGACGTAGAGCAGCACGAAACCGCACATGCCCAGGCTCCAGCCGAGCAGCGCGCCGCGTTTCGATCGCAATTCATGTAAGAAAAAGCTCCACATGTCCTACTCCTCCCCGCCGTAGAACGCCAGGAATACTTCCTCCAGCGTCACGGGCAGCGTTTCAATGTCTTGAAGGCCCTGCTCAACCGCTGCTCGCAGGAAACGATCCATCCGGTCGTATACTTCGAAGGTCAGCGCGTTTTCATGCGCTTCGATCAGTTTGACTCCCTCTAACTTAAAGGCATCGGGCTGGGGGGTCTGATCAAACCACATGCGGACGCGGCGGAAGTTGCGCTCGGTGAGCGCGTCGATGCGTTCGGTCGTGACCAAACGGCCCTCACGAATGATACCGACACGGTCGCACACCGCCTGTACCTCCGAGAGGACGTGAGAGGAAAAGAACACCGTCCGGCCCTCGTCGCGTACGGCGCGCACCAGCTCGAGCACCCGTCTTTGAACCAGCGGATCGAGGCTGGTCGTGGGCTCATCAAGGATCAGCAGATCGGGTTCGCTGAGGAAGGCGGCCACAACGCCGACCTTTTGCTTATTGCGGCGTGAGTAAGCGCACATGCGACGGGTCGGATCGAGATCAAGCTGCTCACAGAGTTGGCGCCGGTAAGCGCGGTCGTTTACCCGGCCTCGCACCCCACCGATCAGGTCGAAGTACTCGTGCGCGGTCATGTTCTCGTACAGGCTCAACTCCCCGGGCAGGTAGCCAACTCGCTCCCTTATAGCTGCGCCTTCTGTCTGACAATCCAGTCCGAAGATTTCCGCCCTTCCCCGGATCGGTCTGATCAGGTCGAGTAGCACGCGCTGGGTCGTTGTTTTCCCGGCGCCGTTGGGGCCCAGAAAACCGAACACTTCTCCCTTTTGAACCTGGAGATCGACCCCGTCGATCCCGCGCTGCTTGCCGTAGTAAACGGTCAGGTCTTCGGTTGTGATGATGGCTTCGGTCATGCTCATCTCGTTGGCAGTCGTCCTGTTCATGCGTGTGTGGGCTTCGCGATCAAGAATTATAGCAGTCCGGTGATGGTTCTTATAAGCACAGACAGGCTGATCTGGCCGACAGTGTAACAATGGTGGGGTGGCCTGATTGCACCGGTGGGATCTTGCTCAATGAGCCAGCGTCAGGCCTCCCACCGAATCGGAGCCAATAACGTTGCTTTTCAATCATGCTGCCGGATTTTTATCGACTTCAACGCGCGAAATGTGCGCCCGGAATAACCTGGTGCAGGCTGTGACCACCGTCACGAAACCGGGCGCGCCCCGGCCACAGGAAATGTGAGCCGGACCGGGCATGCTGCCGCGCCAGGATGCGCAGGATTGACTCTGACCCTCTTCCTGGGCCGATTTCGCGGTGTTAGAACGAGATACAGGTAACGAATCGCTTCAATTCCGCCGAGTGAAGACAGGGTATCCGGGGACGGGTGCACGCCACACCCGTGGTGAGATGCAGACGCTGAAAACCCACGACGTCAACAAAGTCAATCAACGGATGATGGGCAACCTGTAATCGGCATTCAGAGGGCGGCGATCCAAGCGATCTTGTGAGTCCGCTGGTCTAACCGCAGGGCGGGGAAACCCACTGCGCAGTCAAACAGGAGGAAAATGGGGGAAGACGAGTCGATTTTTCAGGCGCGGCTCGCGCTCATCCTGACCTGCGGGTGTTTCTCAATCGCCCTATGCCCGGACCTGAAATCAATTGCCGGAAATATCCACCCAGCTATCTGGGCAACCGCACCGCAGAACACGCCTGAACACCGGGGAAGTTTCTCGAGCGTGCCCTGCCCTAAAAGGAGAGAACAATATGCAGATCGCGAAAGATACCCGCGTTTCGGACATTTTGCATGAATATGGTGACATCGCCGAGGTGATGGAAGTCTTTGACATCGAGCGCGTGGGGCGGTACTCCCTGCGGATGTTCCTGGCAAAAGCTCTCACCGTCGAGTGGGCGGCGCGGGTTCACCGGGTGCCGCTCGACGAATTTCTCGAAATATTAAAGCAAGCGGTCGAGAAGAAACAAGGAGGTTAACATGCCTCATCCATATTTCCTGATGTCCCTGTTATATCTGTCACTCGTGGCGTTGGCTGCTCTGGCATCATTGTTAACCGGACTCGAGGTCATCCCGCTTTTCGGGAGCCTGAAGTGGCTGCGGGTGCATCTGATCACCCTGGGTGCGTTTTCTGAGATTCTCTTCGGTCTCGCCCCGGCGCTGGCAGCTTCGGTGAGCGGTCTGCCGCGTCCGAAGATCCGTTGGGATATCTGGATGACGCAGAACGCGGGTCTGGTGCTCTTGCTGATTGGCATTCCTAGCTACACGCGCTCCCTGATCTTCGTGGGGGGGACCTTGATCTTCGTTGCGGGGGTCCTGCTCATCCAGCAGTTGATCGACTTGCGGCCGGACCAGGCCGCCCAAAACACCAGGGGTACGCAAGGGCGTATTTTCTACATCACCGGGGTGAGTTAGCTGCTCGTTGGTGGACTGGTTGGCATGGGGCTCTGGTTGGGGTGGATCGAGGCGCTGCGCATCGCTACCCCTATCGAAGTGCACGTGCATACAAACCTGTGGGGTTTTGCCGCGATCATCCTGGCGGGACTGATCGTGGATCTTTATCCATCGTTCGCGAACTGCTCATTGAGCTGGCCGCGCACAGTTCCCTGGGTCTACTGGGCAATGACACTTGGCGCCTCCGGATTGATCGCCGGACCGTGGCTGGATATCAACCTTTTCACCGTAGTTGGCCTGGTCCTGCACACGCTCGGAACCATCCTGATCCTTGCAAACGCGATCAAGCCGCTGCTCGCTGATCGTCAGGCCTGGACACCCGGCATGCTGCATTTGTTCACCTCCTACATCTGGTTCTTCATCCCCGTGGTTGTCGCCCCGCTGATCGTCGCCCGCGCCACGGATTCCCCCGTAGAGGAAGTCTCCGGCAACGGGGGACCGATCCTGATCTTCGGCTGGCTCCTGCAGTCTGGTTATGCCCTCGCCCCGTATCTTTTCACCCGCTACTTTGAGCCTGATAAGCGCGCTCGTCTGGGCGGGACGTGGTTGAGCCTGGCGACAATGCATATCGGAGGCGTTCTCTTCTGGGTCAGCCTGTTCTTCCCGGATGTGGCGAGCGCCACTCGGGCACTGGCTTACGGGTTCTGGATCGTCTCAGGGGCACCGATTTTCATCTCGCTGTGGAGCAGCTTGCGTTCTGGCTCGCGGGCGATAGAGGGTGCTCAAACGCTGCCCCGTGAGGGATGAAAAGCCGCTCCCCGATTAAGCATGCCGGGAGCGGCTGGATCGGATGCCCACGACCACCATCCGGACATGACGTGTCTGCGTGATCGGCATCGAAATTCATCGTTTCCGCACTGGTTCTAAGACCGTGCGGATCCAATTCTATTCTCCGGGGTTGATATTGTCATTCGTTAATGCCAATTCGCCAAAAGGAGATGACAGAATATGAACAAAAAGTTACAAGTGACCCTTTACGTTATCGCAGGATATCTGACAATCATCGGGGCTTTATTCCTGTTTGCGCCCTCCGCAGCTGAGAAGATGATGTCTGCGAGCCTGCCTGATGCAACGTTGAACATGCTATACGGGCAAGTCGTGCTCACGCTTGCGTATCTCTAGCATTCCTGGCTGCTCGAAACGGTGAGCGTTTGTTGTCACGCGTCGTGCTTGCGCTCGCGATCGGACATGTTGTGATCTTCGGATATCAACTCGCCACAGGCATGTTCAGTTTCGCACAGGCTGGCCCGCCGTTGATCGTAAACCTCGTTTTTGCAATCCTCCTTTTCCTGTTCAGGAAACAGGACGAATCCCAGCAATAATCTGGAGCGTACCAGGCCGCAGCAGTGCTGTCGCATAAGCTCTCTATCGTGCGGGGGGACTGGTGGGCTGGACGCGCCCGACAGGTTTATCGAACCGGCCCGGCCGAACGGGCCGGTTTCATTTAAAGCACAACGGGCTCCATGGAACCGGGCAGTTCCCCGTCGGCTGTGCCGGATGCTGCTGCCGGCATCCTATCGGGGGTTATAACCAGGTGACCACGTTGGAGGGGCATATCGCCGGTGGCTGCGCATGACCGCCTTCGCGCTCCAACCGGTCCCAGCCAGGGATCCATTCTCCAGTTGTCATTTCTTCCGTGCTGGATCCATCTTGAAATCCTGTCGATGCTGATCCCTGATCACTGATCGTCTGAATCCAGATAGTTTGAGATTTTGGAAATTTGTTATATAGTGTAAGTAGATGAGCGCCGGTTTTTCGATCGTATTAGGGCGCTCAAAGCCCCCGGCTGGCGGTGAATTTGGCCGGGGGCGCTTTTTTTAATGCACACGATTCAGGTTCGGGGGATTATCGATTATCACTCTTGTTTAGATCAAGGTCCTTTTCGATCATTTAATATATGACTTGCTAGCCATCAATCTTTACATCATCCCCCAACTGCCCCCGTGTATGTATTTTCCAGTATTGGATAACGATACTACGCTCGTTGGTTCCAGCCCGACGTCGTCATCAAGCCTGTCCGGGATGTGAACAGACTGTGTGATTCTCGGCAGGAGCGTGCATTCTCTGGGGGGAGGATCTCAGTAAACGGTGATCTCTATATGGGCGTTATCCCTTAGCGACATGGTCCTATAGCTGAGCGCGATCATGTCACGTAGGATATGGTGAGCATCGACAATCACACCCAACGGAGAAAAGAGATGTCAACGCGAAAAACAATCCTGCTCTATTCGATGATCTCCATACAGCTTCTAGCCCTGACTGCCTGCGGCGGTTCGCCATCTGAGCCGGCCGGGATCCTTGAGACTGATCCGGCGAAGCCCGAGGCTGCTGTCGAAACAGAGGTCGAAGCTCCTGAAGATGATGCAGAGCCTGAGGGGGAACAAGACCCAGCCCAGACCGCGGAGGATGCATCTGCATTACCTGAAGAGGAGCCAGCTGCACGTTTCGAAATCTTCAACCCCTATGGTGGACTGACTCAGGATGATATTGCCTTTCTAAATGCGGATGGTTTCACCGGCACGGACAAGCAGATCGCTGACGCGATTTTGGCGTGGCAATCGGGGAATATGTTCTATATTGGTGACCCTAACCAGAAGCCAGATATATCCTATCCAATGCGTTGGAATTACATGCTGCCCGGCATCTTTCCTGTCAGCGACATGATTCATGAGCGCCGGCTGGAGAACGGCATGATATATGGTCTGTGCTGGGATTACGCCTCCATTTTCAGCGCGATCGCGAACTACTATGGACTGGATGTTCGCATCACAGCAAATAAAGTGTACATCTCCGAACAGAACCCGAATATCGATAGTTCGACAGCCAATGGGATGAGCCGCGAGGAGTATGATGCACTTCAACCTCGCCTCGAAGCGAACGGGCTCAACCTGGACTATAACCAGATCAGCCGTGCGGCGCGTGAGACCTGGGCGCACTACCGTGCCGAGGTACGCATCGGCGAAGAGTGGATCGCGTATGACGGTGTCCCCGGTGTTGCCGCGGGACCGACGTACGAGGTCGCCCCCTGGGATGAGGGCTACAACGCAGACCTGCTCTATGCTGAGTACGAATATGGATCGGAGGGTCTCGACCTGACGGCCGTGGCAGCTGCTCTGGCAGGCGCGCCTGCTGTGGGGTATCAAGGCCTGACCGATGACGCCGGCGATCCCCACCGGGCTGCAAGCCTGGAGGATCTGATCGCCGGGAAGGGGTTTGCCCCATATCTAACTTCGATGGATGCTGTCCTCGCGTTTCTGCATATAGGGCAAGCGTACGATGACATTGACGAGTACATAGAGCTGATGAGCGAATATGAAGTCGAAACCGGCAAGCACTTTTATGTCATCGCCGATATGATGATTTATACAGAAGATGACATGGCTGCCGAGGATTACGTCCCGCTCTATAATGCACTCACAGGCTCGGATATGACCATAGAGGAATTCGAAACCTGCGTGCAGTAGAAATGCATACTTAATTATATCCAGTGCAGCACACAGAAGGCGGGGCTGGTCCCCGCCTTTCAGATTCTTCGCTCAATTCATGAGAGATTCCGGCTGGAAACCCCGCCGCTTGCGGCGGGGAGGAAAGCCGGTCTGCCGAAGGCAGGCAAAGCG
>JARGGH010000013.1 GCA_029210945.1 Anaerolineales bacterium | reverse complement strand
ATGATGAGTATTATTTTGATTTAATTAGGGTGCTTACATTTATGCTACGAGTTCTTGGTCACAATGGCATGGTAATCCTGCTTGATGAGATTGAATCAATTGTTGATCTCCAAAAAAGCAGCCGAAGAAGGGCGTATGCATTACTAGATTCAATATTTTTTAACGATTTTGACTTGGAAAACCTCTACGCAATCTTCTCATACACCCCAGAATTTGTTGCAAAGTTACAAAGAGATGCATCAGCGAAGACAACAGAATACGCCAAACAATGGGTTGATATTTGCGGGCAGCAAGAATTGGGACTAGTTCCACTTACTGATACTGAAATTGAGGAACTAATTAATAAGATTGTTGAGCTACATTCAATCGCATATGAGTATCAAGTTGGTGGTCTTACCAATAAGGTTGCAAAAATGATGACTAGTTATCGGAAGATTAACTCGGTAAGAGAACTTGTTAGAACAACAGTTGATCGATTGGATGCTTCATTGGACTAACACTGGACAGTATTTATGTCCGCTTGTGTATATTCGGTACCTTAAATCGTAAGTTCTATTTTATGGCCACTTACAAAGAAATTCAGGAATATGTCTACAAGAATTTTGGATTCAAAGCGAGTACATGATGGTTTGCCGATGTGAAGGCAAGGAATGGATTGGCAGTCAGAAAAGTTCCCAATAGATCAGGGAATGCCCGTAAGTATCCTTGGCCCCCGCATCGAGAAAGAGCAATCCGAAACGCTTTTATTCACTTTGGAATGCTTGGATCAGATTAGTTCCCAATAAGGAGAATGCATCTGAATGGAGGATCTTATCAAGAGCAATAAGGATCTGTGGATTGCATTTTCCACTGCCCTCGAAATATCCTGAACAATTAGCAGAATTTGTCGTTGAGGATTTCATCCAAGCAGTTTAATGATCTCAAGAGTGAAAAAAGCATCACAAAGCTCATTGTTGGTGCTTCGAGTTCAGGCAAGTCGAGCTTGGTCATCTTCCCTGATCGATTCCAGGTCGCCGCATTCCGGAGCCGCTTAGCAGCACATGGCGGGGCGCTAGGCGTGCAGATTGGCAGTTGGGTAAACCTTACCATGAGGTCGAGGCGTATTATGGACTAATAAATGCACTGAATTATTGACGAAACCATCTCTAATCAAACATTAACTAGACATATGTGCCTTTAATGTCTAAAATTGTATTATCCAATTAGTAAGGGGTATCTAGGAGGGAAGAATGGATGATACAAGGTCAGCGCTCCAGTTCGCCTTAGAACTCCAAGACAAAATGATTGAAATACAGGGCGATCTTCAAAGGCTGATTCGAGCCCTTGCAGATGAAAATAGTCACGAGTCGAGTCTGATCACTGCACACGAGGTTGAGAAAACGGTCATACTAAGTAATAACAGTAGTCTATCGTTAGTCGATCTAGATCATGGTGATTATAGATTTACTAAGCCAAGGAGGGTTCATCTTCCTGATGGCTCGAGTAAACAAGTAAAAGCCTGGAAGGAAGTTGTAGTGGAAATTGTTGGTTGGATGATTGGTGAAGGGTACATCATAGATGATGTGCCTGTAACTAAAAGGAGAAAATACCCACTAGTTTCGAAGGTGAAGGACAAACTTTCTAAAAACCACGGAAATCCAGAATCATATATCGCTGAGTACGAGAGTTGGTGGATTGATACCTGGGGAAATGTGAACAGGAAAGCCAGAAACCTCATCGCCATCTGCCGATCTGTCGACGTCGACCCATCGGATTTCGTGGTAGTCCTTCGACAAGGATGACGTAAGTTCCACAATTCAGACACTGTGCAACTTCATTGAACCATTGTTCGAGATGCTGCTGATAAAAATTACAAATCGATATGGCAAAAATCCATGGCTTTTGTAATAAGGAGCAATCTTATGACCGTATTCCACGTAGATAGATTTAGGGGACAAATCGTTAAAGCTGCTGAGGTCTATGGCAGTTCTCGCTTCTGGCATGAAATCTTGTTTACAGATACACATTCTGAAAACATTTGGCGTGCAATGCTCTATTTTGGCTGCAACCGAGCACCTGGGTTAAGCCAAGAAATATCCGGGTTCCTTTATCACCCGGACAGTCGCGTGAGAGCATACACCTGCTTCGCGTTGGCTCAGCTTAAAGGCGACGAATATGTCCGGTCCATCCGTCACTTAACTTTTGATCCATCACCGAGAGTGCGGGTTCATGCGAGATTTGCATATCAAGCGCTCACAGGGGATAGATTCGCTGTTGAACATAGTGAAACTCATGGTGCCCAGGAAACACTTCGCGTCCTCATCTCAGAAGATTCAGGAATGGTACAGGAACAAATAGCTGAGGGGATCCAATCACTCAACGTGTCGATGAAGCTCGCTTCAAGCTATGAAGAGACCATTCAGGTCGCACGCGACTGGTTGCCTGATCTGATCATTACCGACAACCAAAAATGGGGGGATAACACCAACGGATTGCGGATGGTTGCGGAGGTAAGCCGAAACCCTGAACTCATGGAGATCGTGCTCTTTATGTTAACCGCAGATCCAATTGAGGCGGCTTTTCTGTGGCATGGCGGTGATTATCATATTTTGAAAGGGGCATATTGTTTGCCCGCGTTGGGATATCACCTATCGAATTACTTGAAAGGCCCAATCAAAGAGATTGTCTTTCAAAAGCGGCCGCCGGACCCTTCGCGGCTAAATTGAATCGATTGTACAGGTGTTTTCCAGAATCCCTTGGCGTTAAATTAATCTAGGTCCACATAGCGAGGTCACCTTGGCTTTTATATACTCCATCTCAGTTGGACCTTCATCATGATTTGACGCTCGCAGCCAAGAAGGATCATTTTGACGAGTCGAGTTTTGACCTGGCCATCAGCAACCGGGAAAACTAAGCATGTTATTGAGAGCATCCTTGGCTCAAAGGCTGCTTATTCCTCTTGGGTGATCCTCCCCGATCGCTTCCAGGTTGCCGCGTTCCGTAGGCGCCTGGCCGCGCAAGGCGGGGCGCTGGGCGTGCAGATCGGCACGTTCGGTGATCTCTACCACCGAGATGCTCGCCCTCGCCGGGACGCCCGTCCCGGCTGCCTCAGACCCGACCGTCGACCGGCTCCTGCGCACTTCGATCGACGCGCTCAAAGAACGGGGCGAACTCGATACCTACGGCGCGATCGCCCACACGCCGGGGTTTCTCTCCGTCATGCGACAACGAATCGCCGAACTCAAACGCGCCATGGTCTTCCCGGAGGACTTCCTCGAACACGTTCGGGATCGCGACCCCGGCCTGACCGAGATCGGCAAGATTTATCTGAACTACCAATCCCAACTCCGGTCGCTCGGCTGGGCCGACGACGAAGGCTTAAACTGGCTGGCGACGGAAGCGCTCGAGAACGATTTGGACCTCTGCGCTGGTTGGCCAATGGTGGCCGTCGATGGATTCGACTCCTTTCACCCCTCACAGCTGCGCACGTTGCGCCCTGCGGGCGTGCTGCGCGAGCGACGCGCTCGGCACCACGCTGGAGTTCAAACGGCCCGACATCTTTCGACCGATCACCGATATGATCGGTGGCAGCCCCTTCCGTCTCAAACCCGGGCAGTGGACGGACGACACCTCCATGGCGCTCTGCCTGGCGGAGAGCCTTGTCGTGTGCGGCGGGTTTGACCCCGACGATCAGATGCAGCGCTACGTCCGCTGGTGGCGGGAGGGTTACTTCAGCCCCACGGGAACCTGTTTCGATATCGGCAATACGGTTCGATCTGCACTTCGAAGCTATGAAGAGACCGGCGACCCGTTCAGCGGCTCGACCGATCCGCACAGTGCCGGCAACGGCTCGCTCATGCGCCTGACGCCGGTGCCGCTTTTCTATGCAAACGATCCGGAGCAAGCGATCTTCTACGCCGGTGAGAGCTCGCGCACGACGCACGGCACGCCCGAATGCGTCGATGCCTGCCGCTACTTCGCCGGGCTGATCATCGGGGCGCTGGGGGGCAGGGGGAAAGAAGAAGTCCTCGCCCCGATGTTCTCACTGGTAGAAGGATTATGGGAACGCGAGCCATTGTCGCCAAAAATCTACGAGATCGCCAACGGGTCATTTAAGAGGAAGGAACCGCCAGAGATCAGGGGAGGGGGCTATGTCGTCGATAGCCTCGAAGCGGCGCTGTGGGCGTTTCACAAATCATCCGATTTTCGATCCGGCGCGCTGCTGGCGGTCAACCTGGGCGACGACGCCGACACGACCGGTGCGGTCTACGGGCAAATCGCCGGGGCGTATTATGGGGAGGAGGGCATCCCGGCGGAATGGCTTGAGAAGCTAGCACTGCGGGAGACAATTGTTAAGCTGGCAGATAAGTAAAATATGAAAGCGTTGTGGGGGAAGGACGGTAGTGTACGATGCAGAGATATCTGAAGGATTGGCAGCTCACCAGGGTTAGTAAGGATTTCGAATTCCTGTTCGACAAAATTCGCAAGTCACGAGGCGAGCTGGACTTCCGTCTGCGCAACGGCTATTTCAATCTTTATTTCAAAGGGAATAGCCTGGCCAAGGTAACTGTCCGGCGGGAGGACTACCTCGTCGAGATCCATTATAAGTTCATCCCGCCCGGTTTCTTTGACGGCGACGAACGTTTCAAAGGTACGGCGGTGAAGCGCGGCGCTTATCTTGTCTACAATTTGACCGCAAAAGATCTGCACCCGTTCTTCCAGACGAAGTACCTCGAACGCATCGGCCGGAATATCACGCTCGTTAATTATGGTGAGGAAATAACCTTCGAGCACCTTCTCATCACGGACAACCTCGAGCGTGAAGACTTCTACATTCTCGATCGCCAGGTCACGGAAACAGCTTTACGGCGCAGTCGCATGGATCTGCTCGCGCTTACGCAGGTTGAGGGGAAGCACTATCGGTTCCTGGTCATTGAGGTGAAGCTGGGGAACAACCCCGAGCTTGAAGGAAAGATCCAGGAACAGCTCGAGTCCTACACCGCTCACCTCGAGAGCCATTTCGAGGCGTGGAAGCGGGGGTACGAAGAGACCTACCGGCAGATGAAGTCATTCGGCCTGTTTGATTTTCCAAGCCACGCGGGGATTGAAATTGTGGAGGGGGTGCAGAGCATGATATGCGTGGGCGGCTACACAGGCGTCGCCGAAATAGCTCTCGCGAAACTGCTAAGCAGATTTCCCCGAGCACAAGCGATGCTGTTTAAGCAAAGCATTGATTGGCGGAAAACCCTGTCATCTTCGCTGTGAGCCATATGGCGCTTGCGCCACCGCCAACTGCTCGACGCGGCGCACATCATCCCGGATGTGGAAGCGCGCGGCGATCCGACGGTCAGCAACGGGCTGGCGCTGTGCAAGCTGCACCACGCGGCCTTTGATAGTTTCATGATCGGCATCTCACCGGACTGCGAGGTCTTCGTGTGGGAGAATATCCTGCATGAGGTAGACGGGCCGATTCTCGTGCATAGCCTGCAGGGCTGGCACGGTCAGGCGATTTTGCTTCCAGGCAAATTTTCCCCCGGCCGGAGATTCATTGCAGAAATTTGCCAATCATGTCCATCTACGGCAATGGAATCTGCAGATGGATCAGTCCTGCTCATAAGCAGCTGCGTACCTAGCGAAGTGTACGATCGGGGGAGAGGGTTATCCTTGAAGGTATCATTGGATCTTCTCCCACACCTCTTCGAGGATTGAAACGGGAACGATGAGATTCCAGTCGGATAGCAGTTGCCCCTCCTCCTGAGAATCGCGATCCATATAGTGTGGACATTTCGGGCAGAGCTTTTTGATGCGATCCAGGTATTCCTCGCTGACCATAAGCGCATCCCGATGGCGAACTAAAAAGAAACCGACCTTAGCAGCCGTCGTCGCATTTTCCAGCACACTTACATATTCAACGACTTTCTCCAAGTCGAGAAATTCGATGCTTTCGATCGACCGCCAGATTTCCTCCCAGCTCCCAGAGAGATTCGGTCGATCGAGAACATCGACAAAACTTCGTTCGAGGCTCGTCACTTTGGTCTCTATGCCTGCACGGTCTTGGACTTCCACAAAAAGCTCTTCCTTGCCAGCGCGACGGAGTGCTTTCGGGTGGGAGACCCCTTTGTAGGTCGCCCCCTGAAATTCAAAGGATCGGCCCAGGTTTCGCTTCGTCAGGTAGGTGAAACGCCTGAAGATCGAGTAGGCTCTTCCCTGTGCCTCCAATGCAGTGTAATACGCGAGGATTGCATCATCAGTGATTTTCCCAGCCAACAAGTAAGGATCGACAGAGAACTCATCCGGCGACACTCCGGTCGGGACCGTCGCATACAGCCCCCGCCGGATGCGCAGAATTCGACCCGAATCAAGATGGTGCGCCAGGAGGGCATTTCTCGTCGAAGGATTTCTTGAGTCTTTTGTACCTAAATATTCAGCTAATTCTTTCGTACTGAAAATTGGATTCTTTGCAAAGAACTCATCCAGTTTCATAATACTCACACCCAACTTGAAAATAGTCGTATAAACTACTAATAAAATTAGTGCTTTATGCGAAGAAAGTCAAGTAAAATTGATTGGCCTTACATGGCTTCGTTTCGTATCTTACGCGATGACACGAAGGTTTTCACTTCAATTTCTGACGGGGGATAGATAGCGTGGAGAACCGGTGAGATGAAGTTATGGGTAGGTTCGCAGTCATTCTGTGCGGATTAGTTGGCAGGAAATCGACACTGGAGAAGATGGATTACCATCGCTTCATGTAGAATCAATCGAGTTGTTGAAATGTGTCGATTATGTGATTGTTTACTCTCAACATCAGAATGGTTACGCCGCTTGTTTTGGGTTTATGAACCCGGGTCAGGATTGGAAACTGGAGGTCCAGATGCAGACTCCCGATGAGATCGACCAGTTGCTTGCGGCTGCCCGAGAGGAACTATCTGGGCTAGATTCCCGACGCGAAGCGATCCTTGAGCAGATCGATAAGCTAGAACGCCAGCGAGCGCTCCTGATCGAGGGATCTGCGAATACCCTAGAGGAACTTGGGGAACCAACGGTCACCAACCAATCTTCCGAGGAAGAGAAGATTTCGCTTTTCCGTACGCTTTTTCGAGGCAGGGAAGATGTGTATGCGAGGCGCTATGAAAATGTGAGAACGGGAAAGACAGGGTACTTCCCAGCCAGTCAAACGAAAGGAGGGAGAGCATTTGGCGGAAAAGCCAACGCTGCAAGCGGCGACCTTAATAAGCGTGATTTCCTCCCGCTTACCGACGCGGTCATTCGAAATCACCTCCTCGGGAGGGATCCACAGAGCCGCTCTCTGCAGGAGTTTACCATTGGCATATATCCGCTGCTGCCCGATGAAACCTGCTGGTTCCTCGCTGTGGATTTTGACAAAAGTACATGGGTAGAAGATGCATCAGCCTTCCTCGAAATCTGTCAGGCCAATAACGTTCCTGCCTCGTTAGAACGCTCCCGCTCCGGTGAGGGTGCTCACATATGGTTATTCTTTTCTGAACCAATTCCCGCCAGGCTCGCGCGACAACTCGGGTCGGTCCTCCTGACCGAAACCATGGAGCGGAGGCCCGAGATTGGCCTTGAATCATACGACCGCTTCTTTCCCAACCAGGACACGATGCCAAAGGGAGGCTTTGGCAATCTCATCGCACTTCCCCTTCAAAAAAGCCCAAGGGAGAATGGAAACACAGTATTTCTTGATACAAGCCTCGTTCCCTATCCAGATCAATGGGCGTACCTTTCATCCGTCCATCGCATGAACCGGGCGCAGGTGGAAGAGATCGTTCAAGAGGCGGAGAGCCATACGGATATCTATGGAGTGACGATGGCCGTCACCGAGGACGATGATCTGGAGCCATGGCTGGCTCCCCCTTCCCGCCGGAGGGAACCACCCCCAATTGCAGGCCCATTACCAGAACAGATGAAGATTATTCTGGGCAACCAGATTTATCTCGCGAAAGCCGACCTCTCGCCCTCCCTGCAAAATCGCCTGATCCGTTTGGCGGCATTTCAGAATCCGGAGTTCTATAAGGCTCAGGCCATGCGATTTTCGACCTACGGCAAACACCGCATGATCAACTGCAGCGAAGATTTTGCTGAGCACATTGGAATACCGCGAGGTTGCCAGGATGAGGTAATCAGGTTGCTTCGATCTTTGGAGATTAAGCTGGAACTCACTGACGAGCGATTTACTGGAACCCCGGTTGATCTTCAATTCCAGGGCAAACTCAGGCCTGATCAACAAAAGGCTGCCGATGCATTGCTCCGCCATGATATAGGTGTGCTCTCGGCAACGACCGGGTTTGGCAAGACGGTGATCGCCGCGTATATGATCGCCGAACGGGGTGTGAACACCATCGTGTTGGTTCACCGCAGGCAGCTGCTTGATCAATGGATCGCCCACTTGGGAAATTTTCTGGGACTTGATCCCAAAGAAATCGGTCAAATTGGTGGAGGGAAGCGCAAACCGACGGGACTCATCGACGTGGCGATGATCCAGAGCCTGAGCAAGCACGGTGAGGTCGACGATCTCGTCGGTGAATATGGGTATCTGGTTGCAGATGAGTGTCACCACATATCCGCTCGAAGTTTTGAGATCGTAGCGAGGCAGAGCAAGGTGAAATTCGTGACCGGGTTGTCGGCAACCGTGACCCGAAGGGATGGCCACCATCCGATCATATTCATGCAATGCGGCCCGGTGCGTTATCGGTTGGATGAGCGCAAGCAAGCTGAAAAGAGACCCTTCATCCACAAGGTGATCGTACGGGAAACAGGATTCAAGCTCCCCGAGAGACTCATGGATGAACCTGCTCCGTCCATCCATGAACTCTATGCCGCATTAATCTCTGATGACGGTCGCAACAGATTAATCGTTGACGATGTGCTTGCAGCAGTTCGAACCAATCGATCCCCCGTACTGCTGACTGAACGAAGAGAGCACCTGACGATATTGCATGATCTTCTCAGCCCCTTGATCCCGAATCTGATCGTGATGAAAGGCGGTATGGGGAAGAAGCAAAGGTTGCGGTTAGCGGATAGGATTGCTTCTATACCAGACACGGAAGAACGGGTTATCCTGGCCACCGGACGATATCTGGGTGAGGGATTCGACGATGCCCGACTGGATACGCTCTTTCTATCCCTCCCGATCTCGTGGCGGGGAACACTAATTCAGTACGCCGGAAGACTGCACCGTTTGCACGATATGAAACGGGAAGTGATTATTTACGACTACGCCGATCTGGAAGTTCCGATGCTGGTCAAGATGTTCCAACGACGTTGCCGAGGATATAGAGCAATAGGTTATGTGCTAGAGGAATAGACCATTGCCAATATGCAATAGACCGGCAGGAGCCTTGGCCGTACCGCTGCTGATGGGGATATCGATATCGAAGTGCAGTGGCTGAGTTTTAATTCGGGCAACAGAAAGATTGAAGCCGCACCCTCAGCAGTGGTGACCTTGAGCTCCTGACTGGCATTCGAGCTCAAGGACCTTCGTAAAGGGTGGAGATGCGAGTAGCCCAAGTGCGTGCACTAGCTCGTGGATACCTCACCGTCCTGCAAAGCTTTTAATTTACGCAGGACATACGCTCGAGTCCACGGATCATCTTCGATCAGGTCAACCCATTCATGAGCACGTTTGAAGTCGAAATCTGCTCCCAGGTCGATTTCTGGGAAGAATTCGAAACGCTTTCCCTTCCTGCTTGAAAGGTAGAGTGAATCAACGAGGGCTTTCTCTGGTGTTGCGATGAGAAAGTTCTGTCGGTTCCCATACCAATCGAACCCCTGAAAGAAGCGCGGACGGATGCGGTGGTATGAGTACGTCCCGACCGATGTCTTCCTGACACGCGTGTGCCCCGTTGTGACGGCATAGATGATCTCGGGTATCTGTTCGATCAAGCCGTGGAGGTGCAAGGCTGAGGCCAACGAGACGAAGGCTCGATGCCCTCCCGCCAGTATCGGCACAAGCGCAAAGGGGGTGAATCTTGGGTCATCAGGGACCATTCCCCATACTCACCGCCTCGTGCCCGGATAAATGACCTTATGTCCCCTATGAGATCTTGTGTGCTGCCCATGTGTCGTTCACCTTTCAACGAGCGATGGATATCGAGACTCGTTCTGGAGTTGCAGAGAACGTATTTTTGATGCGCACCTCACCTTTGAAAACTTCCCTGGATCAAGTTCTCTAGCGATAGGGCTTATCATCGAGTATGACTAAGGATGTTGACGAAAACTGGTCATCCAGATATTGGAGAAATGTCCAAACCGAGAGCTTTCTCCCGGCACTTATAGAACGTGCGACTCGCACACCTTGCGGAAATGATAGCCATAAATTGCCAGGGTCACCGCCTGTGGTAAAAGCCTGGGTTTACGGAAGAGGGTCCAGAAAAGCAACTTCCAGTAGTGAACACGTTCCTTCCCAAGAATGCCCAACCAGTAGATAGAACGGAGCAATGCGAGCAAGTGCTCCATCATGAAGCTGAAATCTATCGGCATCTTAACCTTTGGCGGCTGGTATTCGCGAAGGAAGGATTGGATCCTCTGGTAGTAGGCTCCGGGAGAGTAGATGTGCTCGAGGATCTGCTTGTAACCATGCCGCAGAGTGTCCATATTCATCAGTGGGATGATGTTGGTGGTCCCATCCACGTTATCCCCGGACATGCGGGTAACCAGCCGTCCTGCCTCCTTCAAGCGCTTGTAAAGCCCTGTGCCGGGCGGGGCCTGGAGCAAGCCGACCATCGCAGTTACGATCGCGCTCTTCTGGATGAAATCGATTTGCTGTTGGAAGATGGAGGCAGTGTCGCTGTCAAAGCCAACGATGAACCCTCCCTGAACCTGCAGTCCTGCTCTCTGGATCTTCTTCACATCCGCCACCAGGTCCCGATTCAGGTTCTGTTTCTTGCTGCACTCTGCCAGGCTCTGCTCGTCGGGGGTCTCTATACCGACAAAGACAGAGCTGAACCCCGCCTCGACCATCAACCGGATCAATTCCTCGTCATCAGCGAGGTTGATGGAAGCCTCGGTCGTGAACGGGAGCCCTCGCTTGTCCTTTCTCCATTCGATAAGGGCGGGAAGCAGAGCGTCTTTTAATATCCGCTTATGTCCAATAAAGTTGTCGTCGACAAAGAAGACGCCACCTCGCCAGCCCAGCCTGTAAAGACTGTCCAGTTCGACGATCATCTGATCTGCCGATTTGGTACGTGGCCGATGTCCGAATAAGGACGTGACATTGCAGAACTCGCAGTTGAACGGACATCCTCGAGAGAATTGGACGTTCATGGTTGCGTACCGGTCCAGGTCGAGAAGCTCCCATCTGGGAAGAGGTGTCTCGCCAAGATCGGGGAAGACAGTCGACGTGTACATGGATCGCGCCTGGTTGTGATTGAGATCTTCGATGAAGGGAGGTAGGGTCAACTCGGCTTCGTTGAGTACAAGATGATCCACGGCATCGTAAGAGTCGGGTTCAACCGTGAAAAGCGGACCTCCAGCGACGATACGAATATTTGCCTCGTTAAACTGCTGAATGACCTGATTTGTCGATTCCCTCTGGACGGTCATGGCGCTGATGAGCGCGATGTCGGCCCATTTCAGATCCTCGTCAGAAAGATTCGTGACGTTCAGGTCAACCAGGCGTTTAGACCATGCTGGAGGCAGCATGCCGGCAATGGTGATCAATCCCAGAGGGGGGGAGGCGGCCTTCTTACGAATAAACCGAAGCGCGTGTTTAAAGCTCCAGAAGGTATCAGGAATTTCGGGGTAGACCAGGAGAGCATTCATGGTAGGTTACACCTGCTGCACTTAGGATTTCACATGTGTGGACATGAGGGGAGAAGCACAACGATACAGAGCCCCACATCGCCGGCTCCTCATCTTTAGAGAGGAGTCTTGCTTAAGTTTCAGAAGCCCTCTCCTAATCTTACCACGGTTCAAACAGATTGCTGCCTGGGCTTTTTCGGGATTGTGGGTAGGATGCGCGAGCGACAACGTATCTTACAGAGCCGCAGGACGGTGCAAATTTTTTCTAACACCCCCTCATCCCACGATAGGAAACTTCCAGCCTTCAGTTCTTGCCTCTGCCGGGGGCAGGACGGGATACTGGGTCGATTCTGGATATGCATAACGGATTCGTCACGGATCAAGAGCAGCGCCGAGACTCTATTGTTTTTACCTCAAGTCCATGTGGGCTCCAGATTGCCTGGGCTCAGCGTTCGAGAGCACTTGTGACCAATGGTACAATTGAATGAGCAAAGGATTGACAGGGTGCCTGGGACACTTGTCGGTGACATCTTTCCTCCGTCATCGTACATGTAGCTGTGGGCAAGACATCCTGGTGCGTTCGATAAAGTCCATTAAATTCCACCCTTCTGTGCCAACAGAACGCCAATTCGATATCGATGCCCAAAGGCAGGCTCCTGTCGTCAAGGGATCTGGATGTCCTCTACTGTTATGAAAGGAGGTAGTAATCGTGACCGTTTCCAATGATCTTAGCATTGCTGTACTGGGTGCCGGGCACGGAGGTCGTGCCATGGCGGCAGATCTTGCTGCGCGCGGCTTTCGGATCCGCTTATACAATCGGACGCCAGAGCACATCGAAGCCATCCAGGCACGCGGAGGAATCGAGCTTCAGATCGATGACGATCAGACCGTTTTTGGATCTCTTGAACTTGCTGGCCATGACATGGGTGAGGTCATCCAGGATTGCCAGCTCCTGATGGTTGTCGTACCTGCTTCAGGACACGCAGACATCGCCCGGGCTGCAGCGCCGCATTTAGCCGATGGACAGATCGTTGTGCTTCACCCCGGACGCACGGGTGGCGCGCTCGAATTCCGACATGTGCTGAAGGAGTGCGGCTGTTCGGCCGATGTGATCGTTGCCGAGGCAGGCACCCTCCTTTTTGCCAGCCGGGCAACCGGACCGGCGGAAGCGCGGATTTTTCGCCGTAAGAATACCGTGCCGCTCGCCGCGTTGCCGGCAACGCGCACCGAAGAGGTCCTTGAAATCCTGCAGGAGCTCTATCCTCAATTTGTGGCCGCCCCGAATGTGCTGCATACCAGCCTGAATAATATGGGGGCCGTCTTCCATCCTGTGATAACGCTGCTTAACGCAGGCTGGATCGAACGCACAAAGGGTGAGTTTCAATTCTACGTCGACGGTGTGACCGAATCCACGGCGCACATGCTGGAAGTCATCGATCGCGAGCGCGTCACGATCGCAGCATGCCTTGGCGTGCGCGCGCAGACCGCCCTGGAGTGGCTCGCGACCGCATACTCTGCCACAGGGGAGAATCTATACGAGGCGATGCACGACAATCCCGGATACGCCGGGATCATGGCGCCGAGATCCTTGCGCCACCGCTATATCTTTGAGGATGTGCCCTACAGCCTGGTCCCGCTTGCTGAATTGGGTCGACGCTTCGGGGTGAACGTCTGGGCGATCGACTCGATGATCCGGCTGTCATGCGTTCTACATCGAACGGACTACCGCTACCGAGGTCGGACACTTGAACGTATGGGATTAGTCGGCTTGCAGATCAGCGAGATCAACGCGCTGGTAAACACTGGCACAAGGCTTGACGCTCCGATGGATAGACACGTGTCTGAGAGAGACGCTGCTTGAGATGAGAATCCTGGGAGCCTGTCTGGCGAACGACGTTCACGTTGCCGGCGTAACCCGCTTTCTCTCCATCGCCGAGCAGTGCGGCCACCGAACCCACTTCACTGGACCGGCAACAGATCTGGAAACCTTGATCGAGGTCGCGCGCAAGTTTGATCCAGAACTCATCGGCATCAGCTACAGGCTGACGCCAGAGAACCTGAACCCGCTCCTGGGTGAACTGCGGGAGATGCTCGCCGCCGCCGGGCTCGAGGGACGGCGGCTGGCCTTCGCCGGCCCGCCGCCGGTTGTGGACGTCGCCCGGCGCTCAGGTCTGTTTGAGGCGTACTTCCAGGGCGGAGAGATGGCCTCTGAAGTGCAGCGCTACCTGCAGGCAGGCGCGGGTATGCAGGAGCCCGATCGCGTCTATCCACAACAGGCCATCGAACGGATCCAATGGAAGGCCCCGTATCCGCTCCTGCGTCACCACTACGGAGAGCCAGCACCGACGATTGATCCCACGCTGCAGGGCATTGAGCGCATCGCCGAAAGCGGCGTTCTTGATGTAATCTCGCTGGGCGCTGACCAGGATGCACAGGAACGATTCTTCGCGCCAGATACTCAGGATCCCAGAAGCCGCGGTGCTGGCGGTGTGCCCTTCAGAACGGAAGATGATTTGCAGCGGCTATATGAGGCCAGCCGGCGGGGCAACTATCCACTGATGCGCTCCTACTCTGGCACTGCCGACCACCTGCGCTATGCCGATATGCTCGTGCGCACGATCGACAACGCGTGGTGTGCCACCTCGTTATTCTGGTTCAACGCCATGGATGGTCGCGGTCCATCCCCGCTGCGAAGGTCTCTACAGGAGCATATGGATCTGATGCGCTGGCATGGCGAGCGTGGTATTCCGGTCGAAGGAAACGAGCCATACCACTGGGGCATGCGTGATGCCCCGGATGTCGTCGTATGTGCGGTATCGGTGATCTATGCTAAGGTGGCCAAAGCGATGGGCGTGCAGGATTACATCGCGACGTACATGTTTGAGAGCCCACCGCACTTGAGCAATCGCATGGATCTGGCAAAGTGTCTGGCGCAGATCGAGCTGGCCGAGTCGTTTGCCGATGACAGCTTCCGGGTATGGCACCAGACACGTACAGGGCTCCTCAGCTATCCGGTTGATGCGGTTGCGGCGCGCGCTCACCTGGCACAGAGCGTGATGCTGCAAATGGCCGTTCAGCCGAACATCGTCCACATCGTGGGATACACAGAGGCCGATCACGCCGCGACGGCTGATGAAGTTATTGAGAGCTGCCGTATGGCCGGCCAGGTTATTGACACGGCTTTACGCGGGATCCCGGATATGACCCGCGACCCATTAATCCAAGAGCGCAAGCAAGAGCTCTTGGAACAGACGGAAGTGCTTTTGAATGCCATCCGCAGCCTCAGTCCGGATAGCACGGATCCGTTCATTGATCCAGAGATTCTTAGTGGAGCGGTGAGCGCTGGTTTGCTAGACGCGCCGCAGTTGGTGAACAATCCATTCGCGAAGGGGGCAATCAGGACCCGCAGTGTCGATGGCGCCATCCTGGCGGTCGACGACTCGGGGATACCCCTCGGGGAGTGTGAACGTGTAGAGCGCTGCCTATTCAGGAAAGACGGTATTTAGATCCGAGACATTGCTACCCAGTCTTCAGTCGGTTATGTCTAAGGCGTCTAGTGCTCTTATCGTTGAAGGGGTATGGGCAGAACTCACAAGAGGGGCGCGTCCACAGCTGCGCAACAGGCTTGTTGGCAAGCATGCCGTAGGCCCACTCGAAAGGTCGACGTCGTTTGTGCTAGATATGCTATGAGACCGCTTGCAGCCGGTGCAAAGTCCGCTGATGCTGCCCTGAGGTCGCTACATTGGTGTATCAAAGCAATGATGAAGCAGCAGCGGGGAGATCCTCGGGGGTCTTTAGTTGAGTTTTTATAAGAAAATAGATGACGAAAATACTCTCGCAGTCGTTAGGCCGCCTATCTTATTCTTTTTGAATCATCGATCTGTCAATCCCATCAATGTGGTTCATACCAGGCAGGATTCTATTGAGGGATCTCTACATATCACCTGCCTCTTCTATTTACCGATGGCGGAAACAATCGCACCCGAAAATTAACGTTTTCGCGTACTTACTGTTTGCGATTTCCGGAATCCGATAACGGAAGTTTTCTCTGGCTTTTGGCCGGAACAACTCCGATAAACCAGTTTTTACTCGTAGTCCCAAGTCCAACTGATTAATTGTAGTAATTTGCCAATCATGTCCACTTACTGCAATGCAATCAGCAGGATGTGTCCAGCGAAGGAGTTGTTGCGTACCTGACGCAGTGCACAATCTTGGGAGACGGGTATCCTTGAAAGTATCACTGGATCTCCTCCCACATCTTTTTGAGGATCGAAGTGGGGACGATGAGATTCCAGTCGTGCAGCAATCGCCCCTCCTCCCGAGAATCGCGTTCCAAATAGTGCGGGCTTGTCGGGCGGAGCTTTCTAATGCGATCCAGATATTCCTTGCTGACCATAAGCGCATCCCGGTGGCGATCTAAAAAGAAACCGACCTTGGCAGCCGTCGTTGCATTTTCCAGCACACTTACATATTCAACGACTTTCTCCAGGTCGAGAAATTCGATGCTTTCGAGCGACCGCCAGATCTCCTCCCAGCTCCCGGAGAGATTCGGTCGATCGAGCACATCGACGAAACTCCGTTCGAGGTTTGTCACTTTTATCTCTATGCCAGAACGGTCCTGGACTTCCACATGAAGCTCTTCTTTACCAGCGCGCCTGAGTGCTTTCGGGTGGGAGACCCCTCTGTAGGTTGCTCCCTGAAATTCAGAGGATCTGCCCAGGTTGCGCTTTGTCAGGTAGGTGAAGCGCGTGAAGATTGAGTAGGCTCTTCCTTGCGCCTCTAATGCAGTGTGGTAGGCGAGGATTGCATCATCAGTGATCTTCCCCGCCAACAAGTACGGATCGACGGAGAACTCGTCCGGCGGCGCTCCGGTCGGGATCGTCGCATACAGCCCGCGGCGGATGCGCAGGATCCGTCCCGAATCAAGGTGGTGTGCAAGAAGGGCATTTCTCGTCGAAGGATTTCTTGAATCTTTTGTACTTAAATATTCAGCAAACTCTTTCGTACTGAATATTGGATTCTTGGCAAAGAACTTATCCAACTTCATAATACTCACATTTCACTTGAAAATGGTCGGATATACTACTAATAAAATTAGTACTTTATACGAAGAAAGTCAAGTAAAACTGCATGGTTTACATGAGTTTCTGCCGTCTTAAGAAAACGCATTTCGATTGTGCAACTTTCTTTCTGTAAAAACGTCAGGCTCCTCTCGGAACTTCAACATCATTCGTCATCGTCCATAGTCAAGTGGACTTTCCCGGTCTCCCACTCATCACTGATCTCCATCAAGATCGCACTCACCAGGCGCAGGCAAGCCGCTTCATTCGGGAAGATTGGTCTACCCTGGGGTCACCGACGCGCGCGCTTCAGAGTAGTGTTATATGATCTGATATACGGAATGTTCGGATTCAACTTTGCAAAACCGTGAGGACTAGAATTCCGAATAACGCTAAATCCACTGATAACTTCAAAGAGTGTTCATCCCCCGGGTACGAGCCTTGCGGTCTCCACTTCAACCCATTCAAAATATCCCTTAAACCACAGACCTCACGCCTCGCGAATTGGACGAGCCGTGAGGTCTGAAGTGAGCGCGACCCCCTCCGCTCCACTTCGGGGGTGCTCGATTGCTGAATAGTTCCTGACCATAAGATAATAGACCACTGCGCTGGGCAGGGCAGCCCCTCGGTCATCCTGGAAGCTGGTTCGGGGGAATCTTCAACAACTTGGGCCTATGTGCAGCCGGGAGTCGCCGAGGCCCACCCGCTAATCGAGCATCCGCTTGTAGCAAGTCTTGTTCGTGTATCATGTCTCTGACCATAGGCTGCTTTGAAGAACCTGAGTGCGGCATTTCCGCGGTCCGCCAGGCCGCATTTATCCCCTACTTCCTCTCTGAGACTCTGGTTAGAGATTACTGACTTCTTGATGGGTTGTACCACTAGATAACTCATATCCATGTAGGATGATTCGGAGTGCTACAAGCCGAGGGTCACAAGAACCGGTGCTCTCGATTTTTGAGGTTCCCCCAATCGCTTTTCGTGACTCCATAAAGTACTTGTCTTCCAGCGAGGGACTTGCAGTTAACATAGCTTTAAGAGAGGAGTTGCTTCAAAGCCTTGAGCCTGACCACTTGTTTTATTCCATGCGCCTCACACGGTGTTCTCAGGGAGAGCCGGGAGCATTCTTCAGCCAGGAAACTTGATAAGGGGACATTTCAAGGGTCAGGCACTCACCCTGGTGGAGTACTTCCTTCCCGGTCAGAAGATCTGTCCAGGTTGGATCCGCAGGTGAGCAGGGGATAGAGAGCGTGACGCTCTCGCTGGAGACGTTATGCAGCGCCAGGATCTTATCCTGGCTATCCTCGACCTGGCGCTCGATAACGAAGATGCGCGGATCCAAATGCAGGATGCGTTGTGGGCTTTCGGGATGAAAGGCGCGTTCACGCAAGCGGAGTTCGAGCAGTTTGCGGAAGTTCTGGAACACGGCCGAGCGCAGATCCCCCGCCTGCTGCAGGGCACTCTCCACCGCAGCGACAGCAAGCTTCTCGCGGTTGATCGTGCGCACCTGCCCAGTTTTCTTCACCCCGGCCGGGTAGCTGCGCGAACCCAGCAGGCTGTGAAGGTAGATGCCCGGGACACCGGCCAACGCCAGCATGATCGCCTGTGAAACGATGAAACGCTCCACCTGCAATTCTTGCGTGGTCGAGGAATCGCTTCCATTGAGCAGGTCGAAATACGAGATGTTGAGCTCATACGGGCTGATTGAACTATTGCCATCCTTTTTGTAAGAGATCGCGCCTCCGCCCGCCTGGGCCTGGCGTACGAGCATGTCCACATCTTTCCGGCTGAGGATGCCCGCCAGGGGCATGAGCCCGACCCCGTCATGCGAAGCCGTGAAATTGAAAAACGCGTCACCGTGTGCAGGAACTTCGAGGCCTTGTGCCCATTGCGTCAGATGTTCGGCCGAGCCTGTAAAGATTGCGTGGGCGGTCAGCGGCGGCAGCGTGAAGTTATAGACAAGATGGGCTTCGTTCGATCCGTTCCCGAAATAGGAAATGTTTTCCCGGTGGGGAACATTGGTCTCAGTGATGAGCAGCACGCCTGGGGCGACGGTATCGACCAATGTTCGAAGAAGCTGGATGATGGCATGGGTTTGCGGGCGATGGATGCAGCTCGTGCCGATTTCCTTCCAAAGGTAGGCGACGGCGTCGAGCCTGATGATATCTGCCCCGCGGTCGATGTAGGTCAACAGGACCTTGATCACATCGAGCAGGGTATCCGGATTCCTGTAATTTAAATCGGCCTGATCGGGGCTGAAAGTTGTCCAGACATGTTCCTTGCCCCTTGCCGTTTCGAAGGGCGTGAGCAGCGGATGTGCGCGCGGGCGCGTTACCCGGGAGAGATCGGTTTCTGGATCAACCGTGATGAAGTAATCCTTGTAGCGCGGATCGCCGTCCTGGAAGGCGCGAAACCAATCGCTGTGGATGGAGATGTGGTTGATTACCGCATCGAACATGAGCCGGAAACCATCGGATTTGATGCGCTCGATGTGCTCCCATTTCCCCAGGGCGGGATCGACGGACGTGTAATCGATGACCGAGAAACCATCGTCTGATGAATAGGGATAGAAGGGGAGGATATGGATGGTATTTACGAAGTCCTTCAGCCATGTATTGATAAACCGGTGCAGGGTTTCCAGCGGCGCTTCGCCTTTACGCTGGAGCATATCTCCATAGGTGATCAGGACCACATCCCGTTCGCTGAAGGGGTCCTGCGACGGCCCGTGGACACGGCTTGTGTTGAGTTTATATCGCTCGAGTATGTCGATCAATTGATTTCCAGTGGGCCTACCCAAGGCTGGACCGTAGAGGAAGTTCAACTGCTGGAAAATGTGATCCTGTTTCGAGTCATCCATCATCATTAGAAGGTATTAAGTACCCCACTCAGTATCGATTCTGCACGCTCGTACGAATACTCCCTGCTTGCGACCTCGAAATTATGCGCTGCCATACGCTCGGCCAGGGCTGAGGCGCTCAGCAGGTCGCGCACCTTTTTTACTGCAGCATCAGTAACTTTGCCGTTAATCATGACCGCCTGGATGCCTTTGGGTTCGATATCTTCCTTATAGATAGGATACCGGTTGACGAGAATCGACTTTCGAAAATAGATAGCCTCGACAAGGGCATTACCGAAGCCTTCGTAGAGGCTCGGGTATGTCACAAAATCAGCGTGGACGTAAGCATCCCACAGGCGGTAGACTTTCCGCCCATTTGGATTTGTTTCACGGAAAGGGGCGAACTTCTCCGGCGCGTAGATCAAGGACACGCCCGATTCCTGCGCTTGAGCCTGAAGCGCATCCAGGTATCCAGCTGAATCAAGCTCCGCGTGATGGCTTATGACGAGCTTAATCGGCAGATCACGCAAGCGGCTGACCAGTTCAATGGAAAGTTCAATCCCCTTGCGCGGGATCACCCGGGTTGGCTGGAGGAATAAGTAATCCCCATCCTGCAGGCCAAGCTCGCGTCGCAGATCCGAGTTATACAGGTCTGCCCCCGGCGGCTCGCTGGCGAAATCCAGGAAGTTAGGCAGGATCTGGCTTGCGAGGCCTCTCTGGCCCAGTTCGTTCTGGGCCCGGGAATTGATGACCAGATGACGAAGGCTCGGCAGCCGGGGAGGGAAAGTGCTGAGAAGAATGTCCTCGACCAGCGAAGGGTGGTATTGATCGCGCTCCCAGTAAAAATCGTGGTGATGGGCGATGGCCGGGACGCCGGTCTCGCCGATGATGGCCTGGAGGGCGAGGCTGAGCGGGATATTCAGGGGCAGCGCGAAGACGTTCTGGGCGATGATCAGATCCAATCCATAGCCCCCGATGAATTGCTTTAGAGCAAGCTCGAGTTGAGCCGTGGTTGACTCGATCCGCTGGCGCAGCTCAGGATAGTCGGGCCGGGATCCAAACGCGTGCTCGGTGATCCAACGTATCTCGGGGTGTGTATAGTGAGCTGTATCAATCAGCATTTGACCGGAGCGCGAGTAGGAGAAAAGATCCTGGTCAACATGCTCTGAGTCGATTTCGCCGGCGAAATAATAGATTTTGTGTCCCATGCGGTCCAGGATTTGGGCAATTTTAGCGCTTTCAAGCGATACACCATCGGTGCCGGCCAGGCGGAATGAGATAAAACCGATCCGCATTAATCAGCCCTTAACTCCGCCAGCTGTGAGGCCCTGGGTCAGGAAGCGTTCAAAAGCCAGAAAGAGCACGATCACCGGGAGGGTCATGATGGTCGAGGCGGCCATCACGACGTTCGGACGCGGGCTGGGGTCGTTGAAGATTGTGTTGAGTTTGATCGGCATGGTGAACATGCTCCGGTCGTTGAGAAAGACGAACGCGTAAAGGAATTCATTCCACGCGATCATGAAAGTGTATATCCCAACCGTGACCAGGGCCGGGATAGCCAGTGGCAAAGTCACCCGCCAGATGACCTGCAGCCGGGAACAGCCATCGATCAGGGCCGCTTCTTCGATTTCGACCGGGATCGTATGGAAGTAGTTGGTCAACATATAGAGCGCGACAGGCAAGGTCTGCGCCAGGTAAGTGAGCATCAGTACGTTGAGGTTATCCTGAACTTGAAAACCCAATGAGTTTCCCAACTGGGACAACAGCGCGAAGAGCGGGATGATGAGCAGGATCCCCGGGAAGAGGTAGACGATCAAGATGCTGTTCAGCATGAACCCTCTGCCTTTGAAGGTGAGGCGCGCGATCGCATAGGAGCCCATCGTTGAGAGGATGACAGCCAGGAGCGCAGTCGGAACAGAAATCAGGATGCTGTTCAGAATATTCTTGGAGAAGTTCTGGAAGTGGGGGGAGGCTGGGTCGAACAGCTCCCGGTATGCATCGAGCTGCAGGCTGCTGGGGAAATAGACCGGAGCCCGGCCAGCAATCTCGGCCCCGGATTTAAAGGAAGAACTCACCATCCAATAGAATGGGAAGAGGATCATGGCGATAAAAATGAAGAAACCGAGTGCGAAGAGCAGCCTGTTCCAGGAGAGGTGGAGGGCAAGCTGATCGAGGAAGCTGCGTTTTACCAGTGTTCGTTCAGCCATAGTAGGTTCCTACTCTCCGCTCTGCCGCATTACGGTCGAGGCGTAAATTGCCAGGAAAAGGATGAGTGCAACAAGCTGGATCATGGCTGTGGCGGATCCCTTTCCAAAATCAAAGGATCCGAAGCTGAATTGGAACGTCAGCACGGGAAGGACATTTGTGCCATAACCGCCACCAGTGAGCAGCCAGATGTCGTCGAATTTGTTGAACGTCCACAACAATCGCAATAGGAAGATGGCGCCCATGACATAGCGGAGTTCGGGCAGGGTGATGAAAAGGAACTTCTGCCAGATACTCGCCCCGTCGACACTGGCCGCTTCGTACAGGGCTTCGTCGATGGCCTGCAAGCGTGCCAAGAGCATCAGCATGGCGAATGGGAAATAGCGCCATGCTTGAAATAGAATCACCAGCCAGATGGCCAGACCGCGCGTGGCAAGGAACGCCCTGGCATTTTCGAGCAACCCCAGGGAAATCAAGATGTGGTTCAGAACACCCGATGGCCGGGGATCAAGCAGCCAGCGCCAAACGAAGGCGACAGAGACTACGGGAGCTATGTACGGGAACAAGAAGATGCCGCGGGCAATCCCGCGGCCGATAAATTTCCGGTTCAATAACAAGGCAGCGAGCAACCCGATCAGCAGGACAAAGATCGTGGAGAGAACTGAATAAACGACGGTGGTGACGGCAGCGCCCCAGTTCTGCAGGCTTTCGAACTTGAAGGCAAAGTCATTGAAGACGAGGCGGTAATTATCCAAGCCCACCCAGGGGGCATGGAAAACGTCATTCAGATTCTTCAAGCCTACGTCGTGGAAGCTGATCCAGATGCTGAAGAAGGCCGGGAAGAGAACCAGGCCGAAGACGATCAGCACGGTGGGGAGAATCAACCACCACGCCAGCCGGGCTTCTGAGGCAGCCAGGCTGTGTTTGAAATTTAACAACTTTCTACGCGAGGTGCTGCTTGTAGCCATATGAAACCTTCAGACAGTCATTGGCTGCGGCGGAGCGAGCCTCTATTCAATGGCCGAATGGCCAGCCGCTGCATCCTGCACGGGATGAGGCATAGTTTATAACAGGTTAGGCTTGCGGCTAAATCTACGAGCGGCATCGGATACCCGATGGAAGAAGCCCCGCCCCTGAGGCGGGGCTTCTTCGTGAACTGCTCGTGCAACGGAAGGAGAAGAGTATCCTACGAGCCTGCTTTACGCTCTGCGTAGATTGATTCAACTTGCTGCTGCAGCCAGGCTGCACCTTCGGCGGGCGTCATCGTCCCCTCGATGGCGATATTGCTGATCACCTGAGGGATAAGCAAACGGCCCTCGATATCGCCGACAACCGCGCGTTGGGTTGCATCATAGTCCGGGCGGAAGAGCCAACGCTGCATGCTGTCGTACCCGGCGGCGATGGCTTCCAACGTCTCGGGCGGGTAGTTGGCAAAGTAGTCGCTGGCGGACTTCCACTCCTCGACTGCACTCTCAAGCACAGGGACTTTGCCAAAGGGGGCCAGGGCTAAGATTTCCTGGTAGTTCTCGCCGGTCATGAAGAACTTGACTACATCCTGTGCAACCGGGTCGGCGCCCTTCATGATGCTCAAAGTTACCAGTTGGCCATAGCTAGCCGCGCCGTTGGGGCCTTCCATCGAGGGTGCAAAGCCTGTTCGGGCGGCCAGATCCGTGTACGCCAGCTCGACATTACCGCCGGCTTCGAGGCCGGAACCGTCGACCAGGTCATCCATGATGTAGGTCGAGTAGAACAGCATGCCTGACTGCCCATATTCATAGGCTTCGCGTGCGCCGCGCCAGTACTGCGGGCCAGGCAGCGAGCAGTCCTGCAGGCCGGCATAGAAATCCAGCGCTGCGACCATCTCGGGCGTATCCATCGTCACGTTTCCGGCCTGATCAAACGGCCAGGCATCGTTGGAGATCGCGACCTGTTCGAACACCTGATGGGGGTAATTCTGCCCGGGATCGGTACCCAGGGTCATGCCGTAGAGTAGATCGTCGTTTCCCGGGAGGGTTTCACATGCGGAGGTGATCTCGTCCCATGTAACTGGAGCGCTCAGTCCCAGGGTGTCGAAAACATCCTGCCGGTACCATAGCGCCTGGATCCAACCATCGAACGGGAGAGCGGCGTAGTTGCCAGTCGCCGGATCGACGACCATCTGCAGCGGCCCGGTGCGGAAATCATCCTCCCCAATGGCCTGGATGGTCGCCATGGCGGCCTCCTCATCGAGCAGTCCGTCGGCAGAAAAGGCGGCCACCCGCTCGATGCCCATGCGGATGATATCCGGCAAGCGGTTGGCGGCAACTGCGGTTGAAATGCGCTGCGAAATACCCGCTTCTTCGATCGGAACGATGCGAATCTCGACGCCAGGGTTGGCCTCCATATAACGAGCTGCCACGGCTTCGTACACCTGGACGCGCGCCTCCTCATTGTCGGTGGTCCAGAATTCGATCACGACCGGGTTTTGAGTAGCTTCCAGCGCTGCTTGCAGTTGCTCGAGTTGGGCTTCCAGTTCGGCTGTGTCGCCAGAAGCGGATTGCGCTTCACCGAGTTGGGCCTGCAGCGCATCGATCTGCGCCTGAAGCTCAGCTTCTTTTCCGGCATCTACAGTCCCGGATGGCGAGGCGCAAGCTGCCAACCCAAGGACCAGCACCAGTGCCAGAATTGTGGTAATCAATCTTTTACGGGACATCTTCAACTTCTCCTTGTCTCACTATGGTGGGGTAATTCGGGAACGATCGGCTAGGGGAGTAGGTAGGGGGAATCTTGGCTCCTTTCATGGTTCGTGGTTCGTGCGTGAACGCAGTTTTCATGCCGGTGGGCCGACTGATGCGCGGATGAGCAATTTTGGTTTTAGCACCAGTTTTGGCTCGGCCAGGTGTTGGCCTTCGATCACGGCCAGCAGCATCTGGCTGAGCTGGTGGCCGATGCGGAAAATCGGCTGGTTGAGTGTGGTCAGCCCCAGGGCTTCTGCAGCCGGGATGTCATCAAATCCAGCGACGGAGATATCGATGCCAATTCTCAGACCATTTTGCTGCAAGTGGTTCATGGTGCCCAGCGCCATCAAATCGTTCGCGGCAACGATGGCCGTCGGTGGCAGCGGCTTTGCCAGCAGTTTCTCTGCCGCAGCGCTGCCGCCACGCCGGGTTAGATCTCCCACTTCAACATATTCGGGGTGATAAACCAGGCCGGTATCATCCAGGGCGCGCTTGTAGCCCTTAAGGCGGTTGTATCCAAAGGTGAGATGCTGCGGCGCGGCGATATAGGCGATGCGTTCGTGACCCAATTGGGCCAGATGCAGGATGAGTTCGTAGGTTCCCGCCTCACCATCTTCGTCAATATAAGGGTAATCCAGATCGAGGGTTGTCCTGCCGAAAGCCACGAAAGGAAAACCGCGCTCGGCAAGATAGGCGATGCGTTCGTCTTCCAAGCGTGTGCGGATGACCACGATGCCGTCGACGCGCTGACCTTCAACGATCGAGCGGTAGGCTTCCAACTCCGCTGGTCCTGGAGGGCGGGTGGAGATTAAGATATCGTAACCACTGACGGCGATTTCATCTCCGATGCCGGCAAGGATGAGGCTGAAATATGGATCGGCGAAGCGGGGTCCAACCGAAGGCAGGATGATGCCAATAGTGTCAGTGCGTTGTTTCTGCAGTTGCCGAGCGGTGAGGTTGGGAAAATAACCGAGCTGTTGGGCGCTGGATTGAATGACCGCGCGCGTCGCCTCCGCCACGTCGTCATACCCGGCCAGAGCACGTGACACGGTGGTTATGGAATAGCCGGTGGCTTTTGCGATCGTTTTCAGGGTTGCACGTTCGTTCATGAGAAGCCGGGGTGCCCGCTCTCTTCCAAAACGTTTTGGAGCATCTACAGCATAGCCCGAAACGTTTTGGATGTCAACCGTTGGCTTATCGAGGAGGTGAAAGACATGCAGGTCAATGTTTTATGATCCTTGTTAAGGCGTGTGATCACATCAGAAAGGGGGTCGGGAATGGCATACGATCTTTGGGAAAAGCCCGGGAAGGGCGAGTACAAATGCACAAATTACAGCTGGCAGGTGACATTGGATGATGATGACGATCGTCTGCCGCCCTGTGGTAATTGTGGAAAAGGGTAGGACACAACCTACATTAAGGTTGGGAAGGTCCACGGCTGAAAGAGCAAAGCTAGCGTGATGTCCTGTGTCATCGAGTGGAAGGGCTCGATTGGCGCAATGTGAGCGGAGACCTCGCACCGTAAGACAGGGTTGAAGAATTGGACCTGCTCGCGCGCAGTAACCTCCTGGGTCTGCTTGATTAAGATTCATCCACAAAGGTCCGCACTTTGGAAGGTTCCCTTCACCTAGTTTCCACAATTCAACTTTCCATCGCATAATCAACTTGTCTTATCTGCCACTGTTCAGCCGAGGGGTGTGATGGAATACGTCCAATTCATGACGAACGAAGAAGGCGATGACCTGATCGTCTCATTCGCCCTCTCCTGGGGCGACTTTGAAGAGGTGCGCAGCCTGATCCTGCAGCGCACGCCGAAATATGAGTTTCTCTTCGACGAATCCGAACGCGGTGTGCGCTTCTCGGACGAAGCGCATTGGGATGAGGAAGACTGGCTGCTTTCCATCGATTTTGGACGCGATGTTGTGCGTCTTGAAACACAGTTTCGCGAATACGAACTGGACGTCAGCGGCGTCGACCGTCAGGAGTGGAAGCAGGCCAGACGTATCCTGAAAAAGATGAATTTCGACCGGCGCTTCGATTTGAAGTTGATTTGACAGCGGGTCGTTGGCGACGCATGCGGGGAGGTGTTTGTGATGAAAAAGGTCTGGTATGAAGATCTCACCCCAGGCATGCCGCCTGAGGGCTCGCTGCAGGTGGAGGCGCGCGGCGAGGGGGACTGGGAGTTCGTCTTCCCCCGGCTGACGTTGACGATCTACGAATACTTCCACGACGCGATTGAATCGTGGGAGGTCGGTGATGTCACGTTCGCCGAGCAGCGCTACCGCCAGCTGCTCACGGATTACCCGGAGTTCATCGATGCCTACCACCACCTGGCGATCCTGCTCGAGGAGACCGGAGATGAGGATGAGGCCTACAAACTCTGGCAGCACGCCGTGCGGATCGGGGAGGAGCACCTACCCGATCCAGTACGCGCCGGGAAAGGGAGGCTCCCCTGGCTGATGATCGACAACCGGCCTTTCCTGCGCGCCTGCCACGGGTTGGGACTCGAGCTGCGCGAGCGCGGAGAGATCGATGAGGCGCTGGCGATTTTCATGAGGCTGCTCGACTGGAACCCCAACGACAACCAGGGCATCCGTGACCTGGTCGTCCGCTGTCATTTTCTCATCGATCAGCCAGATGGAGTCCTGGAGGTCTGCGAGCGCTACCCCGACGACGGGATGGAAACATTGCTCTACGGCCGGGCGCTGGCGCTGATCCAGCTCGGGGAGGCCCGCAAGGCGCGTGAAGCCCTGGAGCTGGCGGTCGAGCACCTGCCGCTCGTGGCGCAGGAGCTGGTCAAGGAGCGCCACCGCGCCCCGAAGGACTTCGACCCGGACCACATCACGCTGTGGAGCCCGGGGCAGGCGTATCACTACTGGTTGGAGCAAGGGCATCATTGGAAGAGGACGGAAGGCGCGCTCGAATTGCTGCGCGAGGTCCTGGAAGGTATGGAGGGTTAAGAGCCCTGAATGAATCGATTAAAGCATAGCTTCTGCTTGAACAAAGTTCGCTTTGCCAGACCCTGACGCTGGCCCGGAGGGAATGCGAGTGCGGATTGAGGAATTAGACGAATTCGTCGATGAACTGGTGCTGCGGCGCGGTGAGGACTACCACCATGAGGGGCGCGTTCTGTCACTGGAGCGTACCGGTGAAGATACCTGGAGGGCTGTTGTCGAGGGGACGGAGCGGTACGAAGTCCACATTGAATGCGATGCCGATGGCGAGTTCGCCGGCGGATGCAGCTGCCCGTACGATTGGGGTCCGGTCTGTAAACACGTCATCGCCGTGCTTTTCGCCATCGAGGAGCTGGACCCCGAAGCGATCCATGGCGATGCGATCCAGACGCCGGATGCGAAGTCCGAGCAGGTGCGGGCGATCCTGGAGCAACTGCCGCGCGAGAAGCTGCTCGATATGCTCGTCGAACTGGCCGAGAACGACCGAGCGATCAGCCTGGAGATCCGGGCGCGCTACGGAGAGAGAGGTCCCGACAAGGCGGCTTATGTGCGCATGGCTCGCGAGGCGCTGCGAATGGGTGAAAATCGCCGCGGTTTCATCGATTACTGGGGGGTGACGCGGGCGTTCGAGGGGTTGAACGCGCTTCTTTCCAGGGCCCATGACCTGCTCCGCGCCGGACAACCGGAGGCCTCCGTATCGATCGCCCAGGCCGTGCTCGAGACGACGGCGCAGGCGTATGAAAATGCGGATGATTCGATCGGCTTGTTGGGCGATGGTATCGACAGCGCCCTCCGGCTCCTGGGAGAAGCGGGGAGCCAACTCCCCCAGGAGTTGCGGAGCGAGCTGTTCGAGTACTGCCTGGATCAGGCGCCGCTCGAAGCCTTCTGCAGCTTTGGCTGGCAATGGGACTTGACCGGCCTCGCCGCCGATCTCATTGCCAGCCCGGAAGAACGGGACTGGCTCTTCGGCCTGCTCGATGAAATGGCGGGACCATCCCCAGAACCATACTCGTATGGCGCCGACCACAATCACGAGTGTGCAGCATGGATCAAACTCTCGGTGATCGAGCGCGAGGATGGGGAAGAGGCGGCGCTGCGGTTCATCCAGGAGCACAGCCACCTGCACGCCTTCCGGCAGCGCTTGATCGAATATCATCTGGAGCAGGGGGAGCTGGCCGAGGTGAAGCGCCTGTGCGTGGAGTGGCTTGAAACGCAGCCGCACGACTGGCGGGGCGTCCGCAGATACTACCTCGACACGCTGCTGGAGGTAGCCATACAAGAAGATGATTCCCCTGAAGTCCTGCGCCTGGCGCGCACGCTGCTCCTGGAGAGCGGGAAGCTGAAGTATTACCTCCTGATCAAGGAGACAGTTCCAGAGCAGGACTGGCCGGGGACGCTGGATTCCCTTATTGCGGATTTGAAGGCGTCGTCGCGGGGATGGTCCACGCTCCCAGAGATCTACGCCCGCGAGGGGATGTGGGAGGCGCTGCTGGAACTGGCGCTGGAGTCCGGGGAACTCACCCTGGCGCGCTACAGGGAGGCTCTAGAGCCTCGATTTCCCGAGCAGATTTCCAGAGCCTATGAGGAGATCGTCTACAGGATGCTCGAGCGCACCTCCGACCGCGGCACCTATGCCGAGGCGGCGGGCTACCTTCGCCGGATGATCGCGATGGGATACGGAGAGCAGGTCAATAAGATCATCGACGATCTGATCGGGACCTACCGCCGCCGCCGGGCGATGATCGAGGAGCTAGAAGCTGTGCGGCCGGAGTGAGGTCCTCCGAAAGCTTGCGCCGTAGCAAAGCCTTCTTCAAGATATCAAACCCATGCTGGTTTACCGGGTCCGATTCGATGATTGCTCCAATGCTCCCCTGATGAGGTCTCGATCTCGCCATCATCTTTCCGGATTGGATCAGGCTTGATGATTGACCCCGGCTATTCGTCTGCCGGGGATAGATAGGCGAGGAGTTCACGGATCCTTCTCACCAAGGATCCGGGCTCCAGAACGGATACGTCTGGGTGACCCGGCTGGAAATGCCTGGTGTTATAAGTCACAAGCCATGAACGTCTGCTTTGAATCGCGGCGACCAATATCGGCAGATTCTTAAGATCGGCAAGCCCTTCATACTCGTGCAGGTCCTTCCCGGTTGGATTCTCCACGATGTCGAGGCAACGCTCGACCAGCAGGCTGAAGGTCGAAAGAGCCCGAGGGAACTTATCCTTCAGATTGCGCTCCACCTCAACGATCACCTGGCGCGAAGCGACAGCCTCGATCAAAGTGATCTCAGCCATCCTGAGAAGGACCAGGCTCGCTCCAAACTCTGTGGGTCCAGCTGCCCCGGCAAAGAGCACGTCTGCGTCTATAAAGACCCTCGGCCTATTCGCCTCCGTCATCCGCGTACTCCTCCTAATAGTACCGGTCACGCTGCTGCCTCAACCCCTCGAGCAGCTCCTGGATACTGATGCCCTCCTCCAGGCGCATGGTTTCAATCTCACGCGCTAGTTCAGGCACCATCGGAACCATAGGAGTGAGTATGAACAGCCCGTCTAGATCGAGCACGCGGAAGGTGTCGCCTTCTTCGATGTTGTATTTCCGCCGCAGATCCGCGGGAAGCGTCATCACACCTCGCTTTCGAACCTGTATAGTCTCTTCCATCGCGTCTCCTCTGCTGCGTTTCTGCTTAATCAGTATTTCTGCTACTTTAGCATAGTCCTGGACTCCATCCCTTGGGAATGTCAAGGTGCTCCGAACGAGCCTATTGCGAAGCGGGCCATTCTTCCTTTGAGGACATGAACTCCTCGCGGCCTTGCGTTTTCGGGTGGCCGCGTGTCCAATCGTCGCGAACTGCAGGGCTACCCATCACGAAGGACCCTGATCAAGCCCATCCATGAGTCACTCGACCGTATCGGATCCCACAATTCGACCCGCCTCGATATCCTGATCCGCCTCCCGCTCGGCCTGCTGCCCGAACGCGGGCGTCCTTGGGTCGGATCGCTTCCGCGGCGGCCTCGATCTCCCGCTGCTCGGGTGTGGGCAGGACATGGGGTTCGAGTCCCGCGAACATGTCGTAATATCGAACCAGCACAGATTCTTCGAATTTCTTGCGGAGATTGCGCTCCGCCTCGATCAGAACGAGCCGCGAAACCAGGGGGGTGGCCTTCCTCGCATTGCAGAACTCCATGGCCAGCGCTGATCCTCCGGTGGGAGAGGCGGCAGCCGCGATCAACACGCTGGCATCGAGGAAGAGCTTGTCCTCCGGGGCCACGCTTCAAGCCTCTAAAAGCTTGCGCACTTTCGCCACGGTGCTGGCGCTGACTTTATCATCTTCCAGGAAGGCATCGATTTCTGTATTGCTGTATTCGCGCTGCAATCGCACTTCCTCGACGATCCTCACCGGAGTGATCTCGATCTTGGATCCTATGAGTTTGAGTCTGAGCAAGGTGCTCTCGTCGATCCCCAGTTGTTTGCGGAACTCCGCCGGTATGGTGATCTGGCCCTTGGCGAAGGGCTTTACCAGACGAGTCGATTTATCCTTTGCCATTCGCAATCTCCGTATAAATGTCTGACTTTCTAACTTTGAGTCCACCGAAATTAGACAAGACTTACCGGATCAATTGGGAGGACGCCCCACTTTGGGCACGATTCATAACGCATTTGCGGGAAAAACCATGGAAAACGGCCATATAAAGGCATTCACGTCCCACTATTTGAGTCATCAGACCTTTTTTCAGCAGACTCAACTTTATAATATTCCAATCTCAAGGCGGTATCAAAACACAAGCCGGCGCGATGTCATTGCACCTCAGGTCGGCTTCCCATAGAATCAGCCGGTCAACACGAATCGGCCGCAGAGAACACAGGTGCCCATCCATGAACTTTCATTACCTCCCCCTTGAACAATCCCAGGAAGCCAGAGGCATCGTCGTGGTCATCGATGTGCTGCGTGCGTTCTCGACCGCCGCCTATGCGTTCGATGCAGGAGCGGAGTCGATCGCCGTCGTCGGGACGATTGAGGAAGCCTTCGAGATGAAGCGGGAGGATCCGGAGCTCGTCCTGATTGGCGAGAAGGGCGGGTGGCCGGTGGATGGGTTTGATTACGGTAACGCCCCGTCTGAAGTAGTCGGCGAGGATCTCTCTGGCAGGCGAATTGTGATGCGAACGTCGGCCGGGACGCAGGGTGTCGTGCGCTGCCAGCATGCCGGTACCATCCTGGCAGCCAGTCTCGTTTGTGCGCGTGCGACGGCTGATTTCATCCGCTCGAGAGAACCCGCGCAGGTGTCATTCATCATCACCGGCGCTGATGGGGACGGTTTTGGTGATGAGGACCTGACCTGCGCGGATTACATCACCGATCTGCTGATCGACCGGGCGAGCGACAAGGAAGCGCTCAAGCACAGGGTCCTCAACTCGGGTTGGGGCCGCCGGTTCGGCGACCCGGATTATCCTTTTCTGGATATCTCCGATATCGATTACTGCACACGCATCGATGAGTTCAATTTCTGTATGCTTTATGACGCCGAAAATGGCGGACGTGTCTTCAAGCCCCGCTGAGCAGCATTTCGCGATTGAGGGTACATCTCCACGCGTGATGGGGGGCGGTAAGAATAGTTACACCGGAGCTGGAAAAATCCCATCCACCATTCCAGCCCCGGTTTCAGCCTGACCATCAAATTAACGCAAAGGTATTACATCTGGGCGCTTTGCTCTGGTCCAATGATCTTGATCGCCTCCGCAACGAGCTGAACTGAGAATGGTTCTTCGGTCACAAACTCTCCATCACCCTGCAGCGGTAGGGTTGGGTCGGTGCGCACGTCGATCGATTCATGGGCCAGAAGGTAGGTCACTTTGGGGTCCAACCTCTGCCGTCCCAGCACGACATTCCAGGCCAGGCGCAGGAAATCCGTCAGCGTGCGCGCCCGCACGAGGAAGACGTCCAACGTCCCATCGGTCGGCTTGATGCTGTCGCTCCAGCGCACGAAAGGATCTCCCATCGATGCGCTGTTGATGATGAAAACTTCCGTGCCTTTGAATGTGTGGTCCTCGCCATCGATGGTCAGTTTGAAGCGGTGTGGTTGATAACCGAAGAGTGCGCGCAGGCTCGCGAATGGATAATAAAGCCGGCCCAGGCGGCGCTTGCTTTCAAGGTCGATCTGGCGCAGCGCAACCCCGCTCAAACCGACCCCCAGATGCAGCAAGAAATATTGTCCGGCGACTTCCATCGCATCGAACTCGTATTGCTGATGTTCTCCGAAGATCAGACCAGCGGCCTCCCGCCAATCGAGCGGTATGCCGGCGGCGCGGGCGACGCCATTGCCTGTCCCGGTTGGGAGGATGCTCAGCGGAAGCCCTGTTCCGATCAACGCCGTCGCCGTCAGGGCGACGGTCCCATCGCCTCCGGCAGCGATGAACAAATCGTAATTGGACGCGATTGCTTTTTTGAGGCGTGCTCGATCCGATTCATCGCCGTTCGTTTGATAGATCGTGGATTCCCAGCCATGGGCAGCTATTTGAGCGCTGAGATGGCTGCGGATTTCCTCCGGGTTCGACTGACCGGCGATTGGGTTGAGCACAACAAAAACTCTTGTCATTTGATCCTCCAGAACAATCCATGGAACCAGGATCAGCATCCCACCGACTAGCCGCCCCAAATTGAGATGCGTTAGGTCTGCTCTAACGGGATTTTGTCCCCCCTCATGAAGGTTGAGCGGCGAACGCCTGGATGCGGGCGCGCTGGGAGTCCGTTGGCCGGATGAACGGCCGGGTCTGCCGGATCTCGTCCCATGCCTCGAGCGGGGAGAGGCCGTGCGCTCGGATGAGATAGGCGGCTGCCATGGCGATCGAGCGGCCGACGCCGGCCTCGCAGTGGATATACACTCCGTGCCCGTGGTCGATCTCCTCCTGGATGAATTTCACTCCCTCTTCCAGTTGTTCAAGACTCGGCGGTCTGGTGTCAATTACCGGCAAGTACAGGTAGTGGTCGGGAGCGATGCCAGCGTCCTTGTCATCGTACTCAAGACGCATATTGACCACCGCGTCGACCCCCCAGCGCTTCATCCTCGGCCAGCCGCGCCGCCGGTACTGGCCACCTATGAAAATGTGCTCGTTGACCTGGCTGAACCTTCGTAAAGGTGAGCCGATGATCAACCGGGCCAGCAGCTCGACAGTCCACGTGAATCCGTACCAGAAGCCTCGCCTGACGAAGTTCTCACGCAGATAGCGGAACCACTTCTCGTAATAACGCCTTGATTCCTCAATCGTCGTCTCCTGAGCATGGATTTCCTCGGTCATCGAAGGGACAATCTCCTTCTTTTCATCGCTTTAGTGCACGGCTAACCGCGGGCGTGCGTCCAGCCTAAGGATTGTTCACAGCGTCCGGCTAGAGGCCGCCGTCACCGAGATTTCCGTATGTGATGAGGATACTGAGCGAGGATAATCAAGGGCTTGCCAGCCCCGGCGAATTCTCAAGAAGTTCTTGCTGTCTGGCTTGAGCTAAATTCAGATCAACCGCGTAGGGCTTGATCAAGATCCTTGATGATGTCCCCGGCATCCTCGAGACCGACAGAGAGCCGGATCAGACCATCCGGGATGCCGGCTTTCTCCCGCTCCGCAGGGGTCATGTGTTCGTGCGTGATGGTTGCCGGGTGCATACAGATCGATCGGCTTGTGCCGAACGTGACGGCGTGGGTGATCAGCTTGAAGTTATCGACCACCCGGCCGGCGCCCTCGATCCCGCCGGGCGCCACAAATGAGAGCATGCCTCCGCCGGCGCGCATCTGCCGGCTGGCGAGTTCGTACTGTGGGTGGGTCTCAAGACCGGGATAATTGACGCGCTCGACACGCGGGTGCTCGCTCAGGTATTCAGCCACCTTCTGCGCATTCTCACTGTGACGCTGCATGCGCAGCGAGAGCGTCTCCAGAAATTGAAGCGTCAGCCAGGATTCAAACGGCTGCAGGACCGCGCCGACGAACTCGGTCGTGTTCCAGCGCACATCCTCGATGAGCGCCTCCGGGCCGACGATCGCGCCCCCCAGCACAGTGGCGTTGCCACACAGGAATTTGGTGATCGAAAGCAGGACAATATTCGCGCCGAGGCTGATCGGCTGCTGCAGCGCAGCGGTGGCCGTCGTGTTGTCGACCAGAAGAGGGACGCCCTTGGCGTGTGCCGCGGCGGCGACGGCGTGGATGTCGGTCACGAACAAAGCCGGGTTGCTGGGAGTTTCGACCCAGACCAATTTCGTCCGGTCATCGATGGCGGCCTCCCACGAGGCAGTTTCGCCCGGATCCTCCACAAAATGGAAATCCACCCCGCAGCGTTCCGGGAAGATCGCCGCAGCCTGCTTGTAACCTTCGCCATAGATATTCAGGCTGGTGACGACGTTGTCGCCTGGGCGGGTCAATGTGAACACGAGGTTGAACAAGGCCTGGGAACCCGAGCTTGCTGATAGGCAGGCCTCCCCGCCTTCCAGCGCGGCCAGCCGCTCTTCCAGCACCGCAGTCGTCGGAGTTCTCGTGCGGCCATAGACAGGATCCGGAATCTGCTCAAATTGCTCATAGGGATACGTCATCGAAGGCACGATCGGCGGCACGAAGGAGCGGAAATCCGGAACACTCCTCAATGGATGAAAACCTGCATGCAGCGCACGCGTATTAAACCCCAGCCCGGCATCTGGTCCTGGCGCGGGCTCTCGGTCAGGATCGAACTGCCAGGCATCTCGCATGAAGAACGGCTTGTCATTCATCTGTACCTCGTTTTCTGGAGCGGCTTTCCTTGTGTCCGGGCCGTCAGCCGGCCGCGACGGTCTCTTCTGCCCGTTGGACCACGCTGCGCAATTCGCTTCGCAGCTCCTCGGGCAGCGGCTCAGGCCTGTGGGTGCTGAGGATTTGATCCACTTTCTGAGCCGCACGGTCAGCCATCGATTTGCTGCCTGCATCCTGCCACGCGGAGTAGATCCGGCGGTCCGCGAGCTTCGAGTAATAGGCGTCCTTGAAATGGCGGAAGGTGTGGTCGTGTGAAAGATAGTCCCCGTCCGGGCCGCGCTCCTCGACCACATCGAGCGCGAGCGTCTCCTCGTTGACGACGACGCCGCGCGTCGCCGCCCGGATCCAACCGAGCAGGTCATCGGCGATCGCCATCAACTGCAAGGATCCCTGCATGCCGGCGTCCATAAAGCCGATATCATGGACGATGTTGGCGCCGTTGAGCAGCGGTAAGAGCAGCCCCAGCGCGCACTCTGCCCCGGCTTGTTGGTCGAGGACTTTGGAATCAGTCGCCCCGCCCAGACCAAAGACGGGAAGGTCGTAATACTTTCCCATCGCAATCGCGACGCCCTGTTCGTCCGGCAGACAGTAGTTCCCGACCATCGTTTGCAGATTATATGGACCGCCGTTCCAACCGGGAACCGCGATTTGTGATCCCGGTCTGATCAGCTGTGAGAGGACAACGCCGAGCAGCGTGCCGGCGTTCATCGTCGCCATACAGCCGGCCGTTGTGGCAGGTGAGTTGACACCGGCGGCGTTAAGCGGGATGTAGAGCTGGGGCAGCCCTTTCTCTGCGAAGTACATGCACTTTTGAAGCGAATCCTGATTGGCGAGCATCCCGCTCGTCACGTTGATATAACAGACTGCAAAAGGTCGTTCGCGGAAGGCATCGGCACCGCCGGCGACGAGTTCGGCCATCTCGACCGACGCCACACATGTCTCGAAATCCGGGGTTACAAAAACGATCGGTTTCGTCGTGTGGTTGAGCATCGCTTCCATCTGATGGTGTGGGTAGACCGGATCTGGAACATCGGAAGGGAGGAAAGCGGACATCACAAAATCGATTTCAGGGAGGGCATCCATCAACGTGGCGGCATCGATCACATCCTGGAGTACGGCTTGACGGCGTTGGCCGGTGCGGTGGTCGAGGATGTGCAGACAGTCTGAGCCACCTCCGAAATAGGTGTTATACCCCCATGCCTGGATCGCGGGCTTGCCAGCGCGGCTGTAGAGCGTCATTCGCTTCGGAGCAGTCTCGAGGGCGCGGGTGACCATATGCTCCGGGATACGGACCCTGCGGCCATCGGCGATCGCGCCTGCCCCGGTCAGCACATCACGCGCTTTTTCGGAGTGCGTCTCGATCCCGATCCGTTCGAGCACCTCCAGGCTGGCGACATGGATCCGTTCACATTCCTGATCGCCGAGCCTTGCGAAGTGTGCGCCCGTCATGGACGTTCCATGTGTCTTGATCATCATTTACCTCGGGTTTTGATCTCTATTTCACTCAATCCCTGGATCTGGCCACCATTGTATATTGATTATCCCGGCATGATAACCGCCCGGAGGTTTTCGAAAATCCATCTTTACCCCATAATAGGCTCGGCCTTTCCAGGAATGAAGGCCAGGGTAGGGAAGATGGACGCGCAAATCACAGGTGAGAGGCCCGGTCGATGAATTTCCCCAACTCATCCAGCACTAATCCACCACAATTTTCTGTCCTCACAGAATCCGATAAAAGGTCGCTCCACTTCGCGGCATTGGAGATCCTGCGCCGAACGGGGATTCGATTTCATCACGCCGGCGCACTCGAGATGCTCGCGCAGGCCGGCGCGTTCATCTCCGATGGGAACCTGGTCAAATTTCCATCGAGGATGGTTGAGGATGCGATCTCGACGGTCCCCAGCCGGATTATCATGTGCGATCGCAGCGGTGAAGCCGGCGTATTTCTGGAAGGCAATCACGCAAACTTCGGCACCGGTTCGGATTGCCTGAACCTGCTGGATCCCGGATCGGGCGAGCGCCGCAAATTTACGAAGCAGGATCTGATCGATGGTTACCACTTATGTGATGCGCTGCCCAACATCGATTTCGTGATGTCGCTCGGGATACCGGAGGACGTCGACCCTGATCTGACCTATAATGTCCAGATGGCGCTCATGCTGGAGCACACTGTCAAGCCGCTCGTCTTTGTGACCGAGGATCGCGCCAGCTGTCAGCGTGCGATTGACATGGCGGCTGCGGTGGTGGGCGGGATTGATGCATTGCGCGAAACGCAGCATATCCTGCTGTACAGCGAACCCAGCTCTCCGCTCCAGCAGTCGGATACAGCCATCGATAAGCTGCTGTTGATGGCCGAAGTCGAACTTCCGGTCGTCCACTCGCCGGCCCCTCTGATGGGCGGCACCGGCCCGATTACGATGGCCAGCGGCCTGGCAATGTCGATCGCGGAAATCATGAGCAGCATGGTGGTCCATCAGATGCGTAATCCTGGCGCGCCCTTTGTGTTCGGAGCGGGTTTACACCATATGGATATGCGTGCCGCCCAGATTTGCTATGCTTCACCCGAATTCCAGCTGACCAAATCGGCGATCGCTGAAATGGGACGCTGGTATAGCATGCCAACCTGGGGCTACGCCGGCTGCACGGATGCGAAAGTGTTGGATGGACAGGCAGCCCTCGAAGCGCTGCTCTCGGTGATCATGGCCAGGTTCTGCGGTTCCAATCTGGTGCATGACGTCGGCTATATGGAAAGCGGATTAACCTGTTCGTTTGAAATGATCGTGCTCACGGATGAACTGATTCAGCTGGCAGATCACATGATGAAAGGCATCGAGATAAACACCGATTCATTAATGCTCGACGAGATCGATGAGGTGGGGCCAGGGGGGCATTTCCTGAATACTCCGGGCACATTGAGCCGGTTTCGCGATTTCTGGTATCCGGCCCTGCTGGATAGGAACCTGCGATCAACATGGCTCGATAACGGGGGTACGACCCTTGAAGAACGTCTGAGAGATAAGGTCCAAAACATTATCGCTGAACACCATGTCGAGCCAATCGGAAAAGACGCGAAGCGGGGGATTGAAAAGATCCTCGCGCGAGCGTCCTGATGACTTCTTCTGCAAATGACACCCCGCTGGGCGGGAATGATCAGCGCGTCGATGCCTTTGAGAAAGTAACCGGGCAGTCGCGCTTCATCGGCGACGTCGATATTCCCGGCCTTTTATCTGCCTGTGTGCTGCGCAGCCCGCTTCCGCACGCCCGCTTGAAATCACTGAACACGCTGACAGCCCTCGAGCAGGAGGGCGTCGTGCGAGTGATCACAGCCGATGATATTCCCGGAGAAAATGGCTTCCCTGAGTACAGCCGCATGGAGCCAGTGCTCACCCCCGTCGGTGACACGGTCAAGATGATCGGTGCCTCGATCGCACTGGTCGTCGCCGGGACGAAAGCGCAGGCCATGGCCGGCATGCAGGCGATCGAGATGGACCTTGAAGCGCTGCCGGTCGTAGAGAGCATGGATCAGGCGCTCCAGGACGACGCCGTTCAGCTCTATGAAACGGGAAACGTTCTGCAGGTTTCCGGGATTAGAAATGGCCCGATCGAAACGGCGTTCGAGCAGTCTGATCTGGTCGTGGAGGCCCGCTACATGACCTCCTATCAGGAACACGCTGCTTTAGAGCCGGAAGCGGTGCTTGGTTTCATCGACGATGAGGGTCGCGTGGCGGTGAGCGGGGCGACGCATGAGCCGCACTGGCAGCGGGATTGGATTGCAAACGTGCTGGCGCTCGACGCGGATCAGGTGCGTTTCATCACGCCGCCGATGGGGGGATCGTTTGGCGGGAAACAGGATCCCTGGCCGCTGCTCGCCGTTGGCCTGATCGTCTATCTGCTCAGGAAACCCGTGCGTTTGGTTTTCTCACGGGGAGAATCGTTCGTCGCCTCCCCGAAAAGGCACCCGTATCAATTGGACTACCGGATCGGAGCGGATCGCAGCGGCCGGCTGACCGGTGTCGAAGCGCGGATTCGGGCGAACACGGGCGGCTACGATGCGCATGGCAATTATCTGCCAGACTATGCAGTAATGGCTTCCGGCGGCGCGTACCGCTGGAAAGCGGTCGATATCCACGCAAAGTGCGTTTTCACGAATGGGCCCAAGTCGGGGCAATTCCGGGGATTTGGCACTCCGCAGCCTACGTTCGCTCTGGAGTGTATTCTGGATGAAATGATCCAGAAACTGGAAGACGATCCGATCAAGTTCAGGCTGCGAAATGCGATTGATCAATCTTCGAACAGTTTTCTTGGATATCCCAGCGGCGAGAGACTGGGATACGCAGAGGTGCTGGGCGCGCTGAAACCGCGCTACCTGGAGCTGCATGCCGACGTGATGGCGTTCAACCATGCGCAGGCCACCGTCTCTGGCGCTTATCGAAAAGGCCTGGGCGTGGCAGGCATGTGGTACCGGTTCGGGAAGTCGGGCTCACTGCGGATTGAAGCGCATGCTGAGCTCGGGCGCGAGGGCCATATCGTCCTATATCTAGCCGCGCCGGATTACGGACAGGGCACCAGCACCGTCATGGTCCAGCTCGCGGCGGAAACGCTCGGGCTCGATCGGGATCTGATTGAGTTGGTGAACGCCGATACGGCGTTGACGCCCGACAGCGGAGTGCAGGGCGCTTCCCGGGCGACATACTGGGTCGGGAATGCAGTCTGCGCGGCAGTCCGCAACTTGAAGGACCAGGTAGTGGGCGTCGCGGCGGAGATGGTTGATCGTGATCCTAAGGACCTTGCGTTTGATGTCCGGGGAACGGTCGTCTCGAATGACCGATATGTATCGGTTCCGTTCTCACTGGTCGCCGAGGAGTTCGACCGGCTGGGAATATCAAGGAAGGCGGCGGGCATTTTCGATCCCTCCCCCCGGTTCCCGGCCGAGACGCGCCCCGATTACACACCCCACTTCGTGACCGGCGCGCATCTTGCCGAGGTGCTCGTTGATCTAAACAGCGGCCAGGTTCGGGTCACACGGGTCGTAGCCGCGCATGATGTCGGCCGTGCCATCAACCGGCCAGGAGCAGAAGGACAGATCGAAGGGTCGGTCTTGATCGGGGTGGGGGCGGCGATCTCGGAAGAATACATCCCGAACCGGACCACCGGGCTGGCCGACTATATCCTCCCGATGATCGGGGAGATGCCTGAAATCGAGACGATCCTCGTCGAGGTGCCGAGCTATGAAGGCCCATTTGGCGCAAAGGGTCTCGGAGAAGCCGCCGTGCTGCCGTCCACGCCGGCGGTTATCAACGCAATCTCCCGCGCCATCGGGGTCCGTGTTCGCAGGATCCCGGCCACTCCGGAACGAATTTTCTGGGCACTGCGAGAGAATTCACCCCTTAGTGCGAATTTGTTGTAGGATGGGATTGACCTGACCGAGGTGGGTATTAATGGAGCCGCAACCGACAAAAGGGTTGGAAGGGGGACAGTACCAGCCGCTGACCGCTCCGCAGGTGCAGCAGATCCATGACGCTTCGCTGCGCATCCTGCAGCAAACGGGCGTCCAGGTTGAAAACCCGCAGGCGCTCGAGCTGTTTAAGGCCGCCGGCACCCAGGTAGAGGGCAAGCGAGTGCGTCTCACTCCCTCCATTATCGAGGATGCAGTCGCCAGTGCCCCTTCCGAATTCCTTCTGGCCGGCCGGGATGCAAAACACGATCTTGAGCTGGGTGGTAAGCGCGTCTATGTCGGCACCGGTGGCTCGGCCCTGCAGGTGCTCGACCTATCGACCGGATTCGTCCGCGGCGCGACGCTCGAGGACGTGGGCTTGATGGCGCGCATCGTCGACGCGCTCAACTTCATCCATTTTTATCTTATCCCGATTTACCCCACCGATCTGCCCATGGAGACCGTCGAGGTCAATAAGTTTTACCGCGCCCTGGCCAACACGACCAAACATGTTCAGGGCGGTGCCTATTCGCTGGAAGGGATCCGTGACGTGATCGAGATGGGCGAACATGTGGCGGGCAGCCCGGAAGCCTTGCGGGAGCGGCCGCTGATCTCGTTCATCACCAGCTGGGTGGTAAGCCCCCTCCAGTTTGAGAGCAGCGTCACCGCGCTTCTGCTGGAGGTTTGCCAGAATCGGCTCCCCGTTGTGCTTTCCGCCGCTCCCATCGCTGGGCTGACGGCGCCCGTCACGCTTGCGGGTATGTTGGCCCAATCCAATGCTGAACAACTGGCCGGTCTCACGCTGACGCAGCTCGCACAACCGGGTGCCCCTGTGTTGATGGGGCCGATCCCGGCGACGGCTGACATGTACAGCGGCAAATTCCTGGCCGGGTCGGTCGAATTTGGCCTGGCCAACGCCGCCATCTCACAGCTGACACAGTTCTATCAGATCCCAAATTACAATTCGGCGGGCCTGACAGAATCAAAATTGCCTGATATCCAGGCGGGGATCGAGAAAGCCTCATCGACGATGCAGGTCGTATTGGCGGGGTCGAATTTTATCCACCATGCAGCCGGGATGCTGGAGGATATGTCAACCGTCGCGTATGAGCAGTTGGTGATCGATAACGAAATGCTCGGCATGGCGATGCGCGCAGTGCAGGGGATCGAAGTGAATGAGGAAACCTTGGCGGTCGACATCATCGACAGTGTCGGGCCCGGCGGACATTACCTGCTGGAAGATCACACCGTCGAACATCTGCGCGGTGAACACTACTTCCCCTCACTGGTCATGAACCGGCATGCTCGGGACCAATGGGAGCAGGAAGGTTCACTTGACGCCCGGGACCGCGCAAGGTACATCGCTACACAGATCCTTGCCTCGCATGATCCTGAGCCGCTTCCCGCTGAGGTGGAGTCATGGATCCGTAAACGTTTTCCGATCGTATGAAATATGGCTGAATGTCTTGTTTTAATGCAAGAAGAGAGTAGAGGATATTCATCGTGACACAGCAGATCCCTGTACCGACACAGCAACCAGGCATCCAGATGATCTCGGACGAACAAGTGCGCGAGCTCCATTATGCGACGTTGGAGATTCTCTCGGGCACAGGCGTCGAGGTGGAGGACCCCCAGGGCCGGGAACTCCTTCTCGAAGCCGGAGCCTGGGAGTCTAATGGCCGCATCAAAATCCCGGAGAACCTGGTGATCGATGCGATCGCCACGGCGCCATCCCGGATCCCGATGCACAATCGCCTGGGCGAGCTGACCATGCCGCTGGAACTGGGCAAGGTGTTCTTTGGTCCGGGTTCGGACACGACGTTCACCATTGATGTAGAAACGGGCGAGCGCAGGCGCGCACAGGCAAAGGACGTTGAACATTTTGCGCGGCTGGGAGACGCGCTCGATCAAATCGACTTCATTATGTCGATGGGCAGCCCATCCGACGTGCCTGAGGATGAGCTCTACCTGCACGCGTTCATCGGCATGATCCGTGGTTCGGTCAAACCGAATGTCTACACGGCGCAAAACCGTCGGGACATGGAGGATATTTACCGCATCGCGGTCGCGGTCGCCGGTGGGGAGCAGGAATTGCGCGAGCGGCCGTTCCTGCTGCATTACGCCGAGCCGATCTCCCCCTTATTCATCATTGAGGAGTCGCTGCAAAAACATCTGTTCTGTGCCGAGAAGGGAATTCCGGCAGCCTACATCCCCTCGACGAATACCGGCGGCGGTGGTCCCATAACAGTTGCGGGCGCGGTGGCGGTCGGTAACGCGGAGAGCCTGGTCGGCCTGATCCTGACCCAGCTTGTGCGGCCCGGGGCGCCTTTCCTGTATGGGATGAATACCGCTGCGCTGGATATGAAAAGCACGATCGTGAGCTACGGCAGCCCTGAATGGAACCTGGGCATGGGGGCCTGGACGGAGCTGGCACGCTTCTACAACCTGCCTGTCTGGGGTTACGGTGGCGCTTCGGACAGCAAGGTCGTGGACACCCAGGCGGGGATCGAAGCGACATTCTCTATTCTCAACGCCTTGCTCACGCGCTGCACGCTCGTACACGATGTGGCCTATATCGAATACGGGTCCACGTCGTCGATGGAGATGCTCGTGATCGCGGACGAGATCATCCGTATGGCGCGCTATTTTATGCAGGGTGTGCCCGTTAACGAGAACACGTTGGCGCTGGATGCGATTGCGCGTGCAGAACCCGGCGGCGGTTTCCTCGCCGACGATCATACGATGGACAACTTCCGCACAGCTCAATGGATGCCGAAGTTGATCGACCGGCACCAGCACGATGTCTGGGAAGCCTCCGGCTCGAAAGATATGCGCACGCGTGCAAATGAGCGCGCCCGCGAAATTCTCGACGAGCACCGCCCGCCACCACTTCCCGAAGCGGCCGAAGCGGTGATCAGAGACGTGCTTGCGGAGCGGGCCGAACAAGCGTAGCAAGCTCCAGGCGTACAAACTAAAATCCCCCGCCCTGAAGGCGGGGGATTTTGTAATCTGGCTTGGTGAAGGATCCTCAGATAGGGCGGGGAGCATCCTCGGGAACATCAAGTCTGGCCTGCAGTTCATCTATGAGCGTATCCGGGAGCGGATCTGGCCGGTGTTCGCCGATGATGCGGTCCACTGCCTGGCTGGCGCGGTCGCCCAGTGAATAGCCGCCCACGGCTTGCCATTGATCGTAGCTCCGGTAGTCAAACAATTGTGGGTACCAGCGCTTACGGAAATGCTTGAAGGTGTGTTCAGAGTCGAGGAACTGCCCATCCGGGCCAACGGCATCGATCAGATCCACCGACAGCGTTTCCGGGTCGATCTCGACCGGCGCGGTCATCTTCTTGATCCACGAGACCATTTCCTCACAGATGACAAGATACGCCAGCGATCCGCATAACCCTGATTCGAGGTAACCAATATCGTGGATCAGGGTCGCCCCGCCGAGCGTATCAGACATCAGGGTCAGGGCGGCCTCCGACGTAGCTTGTTGGTCGACAAGCTTTGAGTTGCTGCAGCCGCCGATGCCGAACATCGGCAGATCGTAGTAATGACCCATCGCAAAAGCCAATCTTTTAGGCTCGGGCTGGCCGTAAGCGCTGACCATCGTGCGCATATCGAGGGCGTTGCCGGCCATTGCGGTCATGATGAAGGGGGTGCCCTCCCGTTTCAGTTGCGATAAGAGCAGGCCTACGAGGACACCGGCGTTCGCGAGGGTCACGCTCCCGGCCGGCGTTATCGGTCCGGCGATCCCGCCCATTGCAGAGGGGATGTAGAGCAGCGGGACGCCCTTCCCGGCGAGGTAGAGCAGTTTTTCAAGGGCCTCCTGATTGTGATTGAGCCCGTTCGTGACGTTGATATAGCCGGCCGCGGTCGGCTTCGCGCGGAATGCCTCCGGACCACCGGAGACCAACTCCGCCATCGCGAGCGCCTCGACGCAGCCCTTGAAATCATTCGTGACATAGAGGATTGGCTTGGTGGTTTCGGTGAGCATGACGAGCATCTGGTAGCGGTCAGTCAGCCGGTAATCGACGTCCGAGGGCAGGAACATCGACATGACAAAGTCGATGTTGGCAAGCGCATCACATAGCTTGATGCCGTCGCGCACGTCCTGGCGGGTTGGGAGTCGCCGTTCGTTTGTGTGGTGGTCGATGATCGTCATGCAATCGGAGCCAGGGCCATAGTAGCTCTGGCCGGCGCGCAGGTGCAGCGGATCTTGATGATGCCGGTCATAAAGATTGAATTCGGTCGGGGCGGATTTTAGCGCCCACTCGACGAGTTTTCGCGGAATGCGGGCGCGGTTGCCGTCGCTGACCTCGGCGCCGCCCCGTTTGATCAGATCAATCGCTTCTTGATCGTATAGGCGGACACCGGTGCGCTCCAGGATCTGGAGGCTGGCCGCATGGATCTGCTCGCATTGTTCTTCGGGCAGCCGGCCAAAGGGGAGTTCTTGATCATGTTTGTCGTCGTTTTGATACGCTGCATGCATGGGGCAGGGCTCCGTTGTGTGTGAACTATCTAGCTTATGCAGGGTACCCCCATGTAAAAGCCTTGCGCACGCATACGCGCTTTGCAAGGCTTCTCTTCAGTTCTTTGACAGGCGGCTAGGGGATCATACGGATGTCGATAACTTTATGTCCCTCGATCCCTTCCAGCACCGCGCGCAGATCTTCTTCGCTCACCTCACGAACTTTTATGACGATATCCCAGAATTCGGGCTGTTTGGGCGTTTCCGCACCGCCGCTGGCATAGATCCCCCAGCCGTGCTTGGAGATCGCGCTGAAGATCTTCGCGTACTCTCCGACTTTGTTGGGGATCCGGATCGTGGCGCGCACACCTGCCACGTTCCCGCCGAGAAGCTCAGATAATTTCGCCAGCATATCAACTTCAGTGATGATGCCGACGACAACCCCGTCCTCGATAACCGGCAGGCATCCGATCTTCTGCTCGATCATCAGGGCAGCCGCGTTTTCTAATGTTTCTTCTGGACCAATAGTGACCAGGGCCTTGCCTTTGACCATGACGTCTTCGGCTTTGATGTTAGAAAGGAGGCGGCTGATCTCCCAGACATTGAGGCTGCCGAGATCGGAGGGCGGAACCATCAGGTTCTCGCGGGTGATCAGCCCCACGAGGCGCTTTCCGTCACGGACGACGGGAAGATGGCGCACCTTATTTTCGATCATCAGGGTCTGCGCTTTAGCCGCGGGCGTCTCGGGCGAAATCATGATCGGGTGGCGGGTCATGCAGTCTTTGACGAGCATGGCTAAGATACCTCCTGAGAAATGACCGGATCGAAGCTGCGCAGCGTTTCTAACGGAATGTGGCAGAAGATCCGGTGGCCGTCTGCGGCCTCACGCCAGGGTGGCGTATCGGTAACACAGATCTGTCCGTCATCCGGAAGCAATTTCCGGCGTGGGCAGCGGGTGTGGAAACGGCAGCCGCTCGGCGGGTCGATCGCGCTGGGGACTGAGCCTTCCAGACGGATATGCTTCTGTTGGACTGTTGGGTCGGGGATGGGAACTGCGGAGAGCAGCGCCTCCGAGTAAGGGTGGTAGGGGGGAGTGTAGATCGCTTCGGCGGGCCCGATCTCCATGATCTGGCCGAGGTACATCACGGCGACTTGGTCCGAGAAGAAGCGCACGACGCTCAGATCGTGGGCGATGAAGACCATTGTCGTGTTGAATTCCTGTTGGATCTCAAGCAACAAATTGAGGATCGCGGCCTGGACCGAGACGTCCAGCGCGCTGACCGGTTCATCGCATAACACCAGATCAGGGTGGCTGGCGAGAGCCCGCGCGATCCCAACGCGCTGCTTTTCGCCGCCGCTTAATTGGCGCGGCAAACGGTCATAGTAATTTGCACCGAGGCGCATCGAGTTCAGCAGTTTGATCACTTCTGCGCGGATCTCGGCTTTCGGAACCGTCCTGAAAAGCTGCATGGGTCGCGCGATCTGCTGTCCGACTGTATAGGAGGGGTTCATCGTCGAATCTGGATTCTGGAACACCATCTGCAGTTCCTGGATTAAAGATTGGTCCCGTTCACTGATCGGACCGGTGATATCGAAGCCGAGGAACCTGGCCTCCCCTTCAGTCGTGTCTTCCAGGCCAATCAGAGTCTTGATCAGCGTGCTTTTCCCACAACCCGATTCGCCAACGACGCCCAGTGTGGTCCCTTCCGGGATCTTGAAGCTGGCATCCTCGACCGCTTTAACATAGCGTTTCTCTCCGAGCCCTAGCACGTCTTTGAGTTGTGTGCCCTTAACCTCGTAATACTTCTTGAGATTATTCACTTTAAGGATCGGCTCTGCGTTGAGATCGCGGATCCCCACGACTGGCGGTGCGATGTCCTCGGAGGGCGTCCACTCACCGGGATTGATATCTTCAGCGAAGTGGCAGCGTACCCAGAGCCCGTTGGGCAGTTGGCGCAGTTTTGGTCGTTCATTGCGGCAGCGATCCTGGACGTAATCACAGCGCGGCCCGTAGATACAACCGGTGGGCCGGTTGTTCGGCGGGGGAACGCGCCCGCGAATCGGATAGAGCATACTGCTGACCTTGTCGGATCCCAGCTTGGGTACGCAGCGCAGCAGGCCTTGGGTGTAGGGGTGCTGGGGGGCTTCATAGATTTGCTCGACCGTGCCGCGCTCGACCATCTCGCCGGCGTACATCACGCCGACGCGTGTCGAGACGCGGGCGACAACACCCAGATTGTGGGTGATGTACATGATGGCGGTGTCGAAATCGCGACGGAGTTCGGCGATCAAGTCGAGCACCGCCGCCTCAACAGTGACGTCGAGGGCGGTCGTGGGTTCATCCATGATCAGCAAGGCCGGGTTGTTGAGCAGCGCGGTCGCGATGACAACACGCTGCTGCTGCCCGCCCGAGATCTGGTGAGGGTAACGTCTCATCACGTTGGCTGCGTCAGGCATATAGACGCGCTCGAGCATCTCAATGCAGCGCGCTTCGGCTTCTTTCTGCTCCATCCCCCGGTGAACGGTGAGCACCTCAGACATTTGATCGCCCAGGCGCATGGAGGGGTTGAGCGCTTGCATCGGGTCCTGGTAGACCATCGCGATCTGATCGCCGCGCAGCCGGCGCAGCTCTTCTCCAGTTACGCCAACCAGTTCCTGCCCCTGGAATTTGATGCTGCCGCGCTTGACGTAGCCGTTCGCGCCGAGAAAGTTGACAATCGCCCAGGCGACGGTGCTCTTGCCGCAGCCAGATTCGCCGACGATGCCGTGGGTCTCACCGCGATTGATTTCGAAGGAGACGTTTTGGACCGCTTCAATCTCCCCGCCGCGGATTTTGTACGCGATGGCGACGTCTTCGAGTGTTAGAACAGGAGGTGCTTTAACCAGTTCAGACATCAACCCTGCCTCACTTCTGGTAGCGCGTCAGCTCTTCGCGCAGACCGTCGGCGAAGAGGTTAAGCCCGATGACCAGGCTTGCGATTGCTACTGCTGGCCAGATGACCGCAAGCTGGTTGGCGAAAATATTCCGGCGTGCTTCGTTGACCATATTGCCCCAGTCGGGGTCCGGTGGCGGGAGCCCGATTCCTAAAAAGCCGAGCGTGCCGATGGCGAAAATGGCGTAACCCACGCGCAACATACCATCCACCAGGAGCGGACCGCGTGCGTTCGGAAGGATTTCGCGGAACATGATGTACCAGACACTTTCGCCGCGTGTTTCGGCGGCGCGGATGTAATCACGCGTCTTAATATCCAACGCCAGACTGCGCACCAGTCGTGCGACCCCGGGCGCTCCTGTGATTGTGATCGCCAGGATCACGACAAGGTCGCCCTGTCCAAGGGCGGCGATGACGACCAGGTAGAGAACGATGCGTGGAAAGGCGATCAGAGCGTCGAGCACCTGCATGATGATCTGATCCCACCAACCACCCCGGTAGCCGGCGTTTAAGCCCAGCAATGTGCCGAGGCTTAGTGAGCCCAGGACGCCCCAGATGGCGACACCGCCGGGGATGGAGATGTCGGATCCCGGTAAACGAGTCTTCAACAGGATAACCTGGGTGCCCTGCATCAGCCGCGAGAGGATATCGCGACCGAGGTGATCGGTGCCCAGCAGGTTGGTGGTGTTGGGTCCGAGGTTCTGTGTGAAGTTGGAAGCGTTTGGATCATAAGGGGTCCAGAACAGTGAGATGAACGCGACCAGGACCCAGAACAACACGATGCTCATCCCGACCGTTGCGACGCGCGACTCGAACACGATTGAGGCGGTGTTCCAGAACTTCTCCCAGCGGGAAGGTTGGCGTTTGGTGGTCATTGATTGAACGGCCATAGAAGTCTCCTGATCAGGCGTAGCGGATGCGTGGGTTGAGCAGCGTATAAGCCAGATCACCGATCAAACGCGTCAGGATCGCGATCGCGACCGTGACCATGGCGGCGGCTTCAATCGCGTTGTAGTCGCCGAAGATCGCAGATCGGTAGATGTAATATCCCAATCCAGGGTACCCGAAGATGACCTCGACCACGACGAGACCCCCGATCAACCAGTTGACATGCAGCATGATGATCGTGATCGGCGCCATCAGCGCGTTGCGGATGGCGTGCTTTGTCACGACGCGCCACTTCGGCATCCCCTTGATGATCGCCGTGCGGATATAGGGTGAATCCATCACCTCGACCATGCTGGCGCGGGTCATGCGCGCCACGTAGCCGAGCTCCACGGCAGTAAGCGTGAGAACCGGCAGCGCCAGCAGCGTGGGATCTTCAAAGATCGCGTTTGGGCTTGTGAAGATCGCCACCGCAGGTAGCACTTTAAGCCATATTCCGAAAATGATGATTAAAAAAATTCCGGTGACAAACTCTGGCGTTGCGGTGAAACCCAGGGAGGTGATTGAGATAATCCGATCGAGGGGCTTGCCCTCGTTGATGCCGGCCAGGATGCCCAGGAAGAGCGCCAGCGGCATGATGATCGTAAAAGCGACGCCGGCCAAGACGAGCGTATTTCGGATGCGGGGAACTAATGTCACGGCAACCGGTCGTCCAAACTGGAGTGAGATCCCCGGGTCGCCCCGCAAGAGCCCCTTGCGCAGTGGGATGTACACCTGCGGCCCATCACCCTCTTTGCGCAAGCCGGCCTTGGTGAGCACCCAGACTTCTGCGCCCTCACCGCGCATCCACTGCACGGCGTTGTTCTTCGTGTCGACACCCCAGAAGACTTCCTGGCCTTCCTCGTTGACCTCCCAGCCGCCGCTGGAGAGATGCGCCGTGCTGGAGCCATCATCCTGGCGCTTGAGCGTGAGCAGCTGACCTTCTTCCATCTTCCAGCGCGTGAGCTGACCGTCGACGTCTGCCCACCATCCCTGCTCGCCTGTTTGGGGGTTCGTGGCGGTCACCAGCGGGTAGCCGACCTTTCGTTCCGCGCGCCAATCATTTCCGATCAGCCAGTCGACATAGCGCTGCCAGGCCGGAGCGTCCAATCCAAGCTGGGCGCGGTATGAAGCGCGCTGCTCTGGTGTCGCAAAGACGCCGAGGATCTTGACCGAGATGTCGCCGCTGCCGACTTCGATCAAGAAGAACAGCGCGATCGAGACCAACAGCATCGTAATGATCGTTGATATGATGCTCCGGATGATGAAACGGGCCATTTTTCACTCCGATTGGACAAGAGGCCCGGTCAGGGATAACCGGGCCTCTTGCTTGTAGTCTGGTGAGGCCAGGAGTTAGACGTCCTTCCAGACGTCGTACAGCAAGTCGTAGGCGGTTGGATGCGCCTTGACATTCTTGAACTCGGATGCCGTCGCGTTCCACACGCTCTTCCAGAAGCTGTTGAAGATCGGTCCGCGTTCCTGCATGATGTCCTCGATCTGGCACATTAAGCCACGCCGTGCCTCGACATCGAGCGTACCTTGTGCTTCCCTGAGGATTCCTTCAAACTCTGTGTCAAACCAGCGCGTCTCGTTCCAGGCGCCGATCGATTCTTCGGTGTAGGCGAGCGGCAGGACCATTGTAGCCAGAGGCCGGTGTGTCCAGGAAGTGATGCCCAGATCGACCTCCGTCCAGCGATCCCAGTAGCCGGAGGGCTCGGTGATGTCGAGTTGGATATCGAAGCCCGACGGTTCGGCGAGTTCTTTGAGAGCCTGGGCGATCTCCGGTTCTGCCTGGTCATTCTTGGTTGCAAGCGTGACCTTCAGGGGCAGGTCGATGCCTTTCTCCGCAGCATACTCTTCGAGCAGGGCGCGTGCGGCTTCAGGATCATATTCGGGGATCTCCTTCTCGCAGTAGGCCGGATGGACGGGGGCAACATGCGCGTCGAGCGAGAGGTCGCCCTGTCCGAAGTAAGCCAACTGCAGGATTTTCTCGCGATCCTGGGAGAGTTTCATTGCGTTGCGCACGCGCACATCATCCCAGGGTTCGAGGTCGACACGCATGCGGCCGAGCAGGCACTGTGCTGTGCTGGCCGGTCGGATGGTGATCCCCTCGGCCCCCTGGAGAGCTTGGAAGTCGGTTGGGCGCGGATCGTAGAGCGAATCGACCTGTCCGGACTGCAGCGCGGCGACGCCGGCGTCCTTGTCGGTCGAGACGTAGATCAATTCATCGAGGTAGGGGAGTGGATCGCCATCGGCGCCCATCTGCCAGTAATCCTCGCGGCGCTTGAAGACCGCGCGCTCTCCCTCGGCATACTCTTCCAAAGTGAAGGCGCCGGTTCCGACGGGCTGTCGGATGATATCGCCTTCAAAGTCGCGGTGCAGCACCACGGCCGGATAATGGAACAGGTGCTCGGGCACGGCGATGTCGCCAAACTGAAGGTGCAGGCGGACGTGATAGTCGTCCACTTTTTCGACGTCCTGCATTCCGCTCAGATAAGACATCAAGCCGAGCATCGAGGAGCCGACGTCGGGATTGAGCCACTCGCCGAAGGTGAACATCACATCATCAGCGACGAAGTCGTCCCCGTTGTTCCACTTTACGCCTTCCCTGAGATAGAGATCCCAGGTCTTGACATCATCGCTGGCCTCCCAGCGTTCCAGCAGGTAAGGTCGCGTGATGTTCTCCGGCCCGGTAAGCGTCAGGTATTCGTTGATCTGGCGCACGATGTTGGCGCCCTCAACCCATGACAAGCGGGCGGGGTGGTCGAGCAGCTGCAGCTGCATCGACGATGTCCAGGTCCCGCCGCGTTTGATCTCCCCGCTCGGCGCTTCGCCGGCCCCGGGTGCCTCTTCTGGCGTGCCGCATGCTGCGAGGAAGGAGGCCGCACCTGCCGACATGCCCAGCAGCGTTGCGAATCGCATGAACTCTCTCCGGCTGATCATGCCGCGTTCAAGCTTGTCGTATGCGTCAGGGATGGCCGGGTGTGTCTCCGCCATTTGTCGTTTCGTTACTCGAGGTTTCTCCACTTCTAACATCCTCCTTGGTTACATTGACTGTTGGATGAGATATTTCTGGTTGGTCGATCGCGTTAATAACGTCCCTCCTCTCAAAACCTGGATCCAGATTTCAAATGCGATTAGGTAATTGCTCGGTATCCGAACAACCTCCAGTGGTTGGTAGCCCTGGCGAATACTCTGAAGCGCGGTTTGGAGTCAAGCGGCAATCCGGATCTTGCGGGCGCTTCCAAGAAAATAGGAACTCAGAGCCAGCCGGTCCACGTTCTCGGTTAAGAAACGGGAATAATCGACGCCTGGCCTGGATACAGCTAAACCGCCTCATGCTGCTGAGGGTTTTTCGCTTCATCCTCATGATCATGCGACGTTATGTTTGTTGAACAACCGGTAAATACGATACTTCGTAACTAACGGTCAAAGTGACCCGGGGTGATCAAATCGGGTTTTCAGATGTGGATTATGCAAGATCAATGACGTTCACCCTAATGTCGAGACAACCTCATCGCAAGTTCGATAGTAGCATAATTAAAGAGGCATGCCAAGCGATCATGCGACAAATCGAGAAAAATTTCACAAACTCGACATTCTGGTGCACCCCGCCGCTAGATGATGCGGCTATTGTGTGACTGTGTACCGCCGGGTAGTCCTATCCGCATCAACATCGGTCACCAGGGATTGATCACAACCCTTCCGATGTCGACGTAATCGTCCAGTGCGTCGAACGTTTCGTTAATGATCTCTGCATCGAGGGGGATCGATCTTGTGATCACCCCGGAAAGATCCACTTTTCCGGTCCGGACGAATTCGATCAACGCCGGCAGCTCTCTGGCGAGGTGATCGGCGACGCCAATCACCTCAGCTTCACGCATCAACAGTTCGTTGTATGGGTCGATTTCGATCGTTTCTGAGCTCAAGCCGACCATCGCAACCCGCCCAAATATCCCGACCGATTCGACGGCCTGCCGCATGGTGCCTGGCAGACCGATCAGTTCAAGCGCGACATCGACTCCACGGCCTCCGGTCAGTTGCTTGACTTGTTCTACCGGATCGGAATCTCGCGCGTTGATGGCGATGGCACCATGCTGCTGCGCAAAGCTGAGTTTGGAGGCGTTGATATCAACGGCGAACACCTGCCGGGCACCCATTGCGAGTGCGATCTGGATCGCGGACATACCGAGCCCGCCCACACCGAACACCGCGATTGTCTCTCCAGCCTGGAGGCGCGCCTTATTGATCGCGTGATAGGAGGTCGCAGAAGAACACATCATGATGGCGCCCTGGTCGAAAGGGATTTCCTCGGGAAGGTGGAAGAGACTCCGTTCGGGGATGCGGATGTATTCGGCGTAACCGCCATCACGGTATTTCCCGATCATTGAGCCATTCACACAGAATTGCTCGCTGCCGCGGTGACAGAAAGCGCACTTACCACAGGTTACGAGATAGTGCAGGCAAACCCGGTCTCCGGTTTGGAATTGCTGGACGGCTTCTCCGGTGGCTTCAACGACACCGGCAACCTCGTGACCGAGCGTCAACGGCAGCGGTTGCACCGGTGAGATGCCAGCGCGGTAATGCGCGTCGGAGTGGCAGATCCCGGCAGCCTTGACCTTTACGAGCACGTCATCTGGGCCAGGCTCCGGGAGCGGGATTTCCTGCATCTCCAGCGGCTGTCCCGGCTTGATTAATCGAACTGCTTTCATGACCTTCGCTCCCTACCGTTTGTTAATCATCATCAGCTGAACGAGATGGATCAGACATGCCCGTAATAATCACGGTGGACAGCAACCGAATATGCGTAATCCAACAGCGTACCCCAGCTGAAGATAGGGATGTCGATTTCGCGTTGGATTGCACGCGCGAATGGCTGCATTCCCGTGCACTCAAGCATCATCGCACCCATGTTCGGATGTGCTTCGAAAAACTCGATGGCAACCTCGAGGAACTCCTTTTCGGCTTTGTCGTAGAAAGCTTGGGGCGGGTCCGGGCGCACCGGGGCATACCACAGATTCTCGAACTCGGGACAGCGCCCATCGTCCTCGGCGCCGGCGAGCACATAATTGCTGCCGGGCTGGATCCCTACCGCCTCCAGGTGTTCGGGGAGAAGCTGCGCTTTCCGGGCAGCCAGAATCCCGACGACACGCTCCGGCCCGATCAACTGCTGTGCGAAAGGGACCTGCAGCAGACTGGACATGAAGACCGGGATCTCGACGTAGCCGGCGATATCCTTCTGGAAGTAGGCGAAATAGCCGCATTCGGCGGCGATCGCCCGGCAGCCCATCCGCTCTAACTTTCTCGCCGCGATCTGGATGGGCTCCAGACATGGCGATTTGTCAGCTTCATGGACCAATTTCCAGATATCGACCCCCTCGACGATCTCGTACTGGACAGGGAAGGGGAACGCGCTCGCGTTGCGTACGTCTCCCGGAAAGCCCGGGTAGACGTCATCCAGGATGATGATTCCAAGCCCCATGCCGTAACAGCGGTGATCTTTGCGGGCTTTGATGTGGTTGATGCCCGTATCCCGATTCTGGTGCATAGCGATCCTCCTCCAGGATATACAGGGTGCTGGCTGGTCTTTTTGAATCCCCGGGTCAGGGAAGAAATTGGTCCCCGGAAGCCTGCCGGTCACGGGGAAGTCATTTCCTCACGCGAATATCATAGACAACGCACTGTGCCCCCCTGGATCCAGAGAAACCTAGTTTATACTGGTGGGATAAACCGGTCAAAATGGAGAGTCGACATGCCCGCTGAAGACACCGTTCAACGTCCCGGAGGTGGCCCATTCTTCCGAAAACTATCGGATGAACAGCTGGCCCGGATTCATGCTGCGAGCCTGGAAATTCTTGAAAGGACAGGCGTGAGGCTGCATCTCAAGGAAGCCGTGGACCTCTTGAGGGAGGCAGGTGCTTCAGTTACCGAAGGCAACCGTGTCCGGATCCCGCCCGGGCTTGTTGAGTGGGCACTGGAGGTCGCACCCAGAAGCGTCACGCTCTTCAACCGGCAAGGCGAGGCGGTCATGCCGCTGGAGGATTACAACGTGTTTTATGGGCCGGGGTCAGACTGCCCCAATGTGATCGATTTCCGGACCGGCGAGAGGCGCCCCGGCATGCTTCAGGATATCGTCGAGGGGATCCGTGTTTGCGACGCCCTGGAACATATTGACTTCGTCATGTCGTTGAACCTGGCGGGGGACAAACCGCAGGAACACGCCGATCTTTATCAGATGCATGCCATGCTGACCAATACGCTTAAACCGATCCTGTTCGTGACGAACGAGTTTGAGGGCTGCATCCATGCAGTGGAGATGGCGGAACGCGTGAGGGGTGGCGCCGGGGCGCTGCGTGAGAAACCGTTAATTGCGCTCTACATCAACGTGACGGCACCGCTTGTCCACAACGAAGAAGCGCTTCAGAAACTGCTGTTTATGGCGGAAAAAGATCTGCCAACGACGTACACGCCGGTTGTGCTGCGCGGCGCCAGCGGTCCTATTACCCCGGCCGGGGCGGTGGCGTATGCCAATGCGGGCGAGCTGGCCGGGCTTGTGCTGGCGCAGCTCAAACGGGAAGGTGCGCCCGTGATCCTCTCCGGGGGCACACAGGACATGCTCGATATGCGCTCGATGCTGGATGTGTACGCCGCCCCTGAGAACCGAGTGCTCTGCGTTGAGATGGCGCATTACTACGGGCTGCCGATCTTCGGATTGGGAGGCGCCTCGGACTCGAAACAGCCCGATGAACAGGCGGCGGCGGAAGCGGCTTTTTCACTGCTATTGGAGACGATGGCTGGATCGCACCTCGTTCACGACGTCGGTTATCTTGAAGGCGGCCTGACGAACTCACTGGAGATGATCGTGATGGCCGATGAGATGATCGCGTGGGTTAAACGGTTCATGCAGCACGTCGATGTGGACGAGGAAACGTTGGCCCTGGATGTCATCGACCAGGTCGGGTTGGATGACGATTTCCTGGCCGCCGATCATACGCATGCTCATTTCCGTGAGGACTGGTATCCCGATCTATTCAACCGCCAGAATCACGAAACATGGACTTCGAGCGGCTCGCAGACACTGCGCACGCGGGCGGCGGCACGTTTGGAAGACATCCTGCAATCTCACCAGTCAGAGCCACTGCCCGCTGATCTCGAAGGCGAGCTTGACGCGATCATCGCCCGGGCTGTGAATTCAGCGTAGCTTCCAAAGCCGTTCGCGGGTCTCTCCTACCACAACCATCCCCTGGCAGAGAAAAAAGGGGAGCGGATACGCGTGCCTCGTTGTCTTCCATGCCTCGATTTCATCCGTCCGCTAGATCTCGCTCTCCGCGTGCAGTTGGAGCCAGCGGACCAGGTCACGCCTGCGCAGCAAGCCTACGAGTTTGCCGTCTTCGATGACGGGCAGCTGGCGGATATCGCTTGCGGTGATTTTCTGGAGCGCGTCGGCAGCGTCAAAGGTCGGGTCGACGGTTTCAAGCTGGGCGCGTGGCGTCATCGCTTGCCGGACCGGTACCTCATCCCACCGCTCCTTGGACACCGACCGGACATCATCGAGGGTCACGACGCCGACGAGTTCATCCCCGTCCACGACCGGAAACGCGTAATCGTCCGAATCCATGATGTATTGAACCAGATTGCTGATCGAGATATCGGGCTGCACGGTGGGGGCGTCGCGCCTCATCATACGCCCGACAGGCACATCCTCGAGGATGTCTCGTACGACAACCTGCCGGTAGCTACTCACAGAGGCGCTGTGCAAAAACCATCCGATGAACGCCAGCCATAGGCCGCTCACGAAACCCGTTCCGAAAAAGGGGATTTGCACGCCGAAAATCATGGCGATGCCGCCGCCGATCATCAACCAGGCGACGAGCTGTCCGGCATAAGAAGCCCAGCGTGTGGCGCGTTTCAGGTTGCCGGTTCCCGCCCAGAGTATCGAGCGCAGCACCCTTCCGCCGTCCAAAGGGAACCCCGGGATGAGGTTAAATACCCCCAAGAGCAGATTGATCGGCCCCAGCCACAAGAGCATCGTGGTGATCGGGCCCAGATCCGAGAGAGCCTGCAAAGGCTGGTCTCCGGGGATCGAGAGTGAGCTGAGGCCGACACCCGATATCAAAATAAAACCGATCCCGAGCGCGATGCTGGTAAGCGGCCCGACAATAGAAATCAGGAATTCCGCCTTCGGCGAAGGGGGCTCACGTTCAATATTGCTGACCCCACCGAAGAGGAACAATGTGATCCGACGGACCGGAAGCCCCTGTCTCTGGGCAACCAGCGAATGGGCCATCTCGTGCGCCAGGACGGACGCGAAGAATAACAGCGCTGCCAGTACGGCCATGCTCCATTGGAGCGTCGTGCTCCAATCTGGATGGATTTCGCCAAAGCCGCTGCCCAGATTCCAACTGATCAACAAAAAGATGAGCAGCCAGCTCCAATCGATATAAATATCGATACCGAAGAAAGTACCGAGCTTGAATCCGCTGTTTCGCATTTCAGCCTCCGTCTCTGCCAGTTCCTCGTATGTCGCCCCAGTCAGCCGCAGCAGAAAGATGACTGGTGCGCCTGGATATTCTCCCAATTCCCTGTAGCGGGCTGCTAACGTTGGTGACTCTTTTCTCACGGAATTCTTGCTGGACCTTGATGGCCTGTGGTTATGGATCAGTCTGCATTGTCACATGTGAGAAGACCGGGTGAGGATGAAAACGTTAAAACGTTGTGAGACTCAAGGGATGCGACTTTAGAAATCTTTAAGAACTGACCCTTAACCTGATTCCAGACTGGAGTTGGCCGAGGGGGCCTCCACCGTTCCGGGAAAGTGCCTTCGGGAGCGGGAATTGCGGCACTGTCTGATTGAAAGAGAGGATCGAAAGATGACGATTGATGAAAAGATCAAGAAGGATGTAACCGATCAACTCTACTGGGATCACCGTGTGGACGCTGCGGATGTGCAGATTGAGGTCGATGACGGCATCGTCACGTTAATTGGCAGCGTTCCAAGCTTCACGGCGAAGGACGCCGCTTATGATGACTCCTGGTTTGTCGACGGTGTTCCTCTGGTCGTCAACGATCTGGACGTCGAATATGTCACCGAGACCAAAATGCCGGCGGACGATGAGATCCAGCGATACGTTGTTGAGAAGCTACGCTGGAATCCTGACCTCGCCTCCTACAAGATCGATGTTAGCGTGTCCAAAGGGTGGGTGACCCTGGAAGGCGCGGTCGATGCGTACTGGAAAAAGGTGCGTGCCCGGATGGAGACTTCAGAGGTCATCGGTGTGTTGGGTGTGTCCAATAAACTGGCGGTTGTGCCGACCGAATCGATCAAAGATGAACGCATCGCTGAGGACGTCGTCGCGGCAATGGACCGGCACATCAGTGTCAACCCGGAAGATGTGAACGTCCGGTTCTAGCCCGAAGCTGCATATTGATGAACGGCGCTTACTTCTCTGTTATGGCGGGAGCGCCGTTTGTTATGATTGAGCCTGCTCATGCAGGCAGGCTATAATTTGGCTGCGGCCTTTCGGTCGCCGTTCGATGATGAAAATCCAGGAGGTAATCGCATGAGCGTTCCAACTTTTAGCAGTATTGGCCGTGCTGGCGAGCTGATCTCCCCGCAGGTGACAGAGGCGGTCCGCGCAGGGCTGCGAGAGTCCACGCCTCCGGTTGAGCAGGACGGCCGAACCATCGCGTTGATGCTGGTCGACGCCCAGGTTGATTTCGTGCACGAGGATGGCGCGCTCAGCGTCCCGGGGGCGGTGGAGGATGCGAAGCGCACCGCCGAATGGCTCTACAGGAATACAGCAAGAATCACGCGCATCTTCGCCTCACTGGACAGCCACACGCCGCTGCAGATTTTCTTCCCAACCTGGTGGGTGGATGTCGAAGGTGAGCATCCGGACCCCTACACTGCGATCACGGTTGAAGCGGTTGAGAACGGCTCCTGGCGGCCGTTGTATGAGGTTGACTGGTCAGTGGATTACGTCCATGCCTTGCAAGATCAAGCCAAGAAGGACCTCATGATCTGGCCATTTCACGTCCTGGTTGGCACCCCGGGTCATGCCTTGACGCCGATCCTTTATGAAGCGATCGCCTACCACTCGGCGGCGCGCTCCACGCAACCGACATTCGAAATCAAAGGCATGATCGACAAAACCGAATATTACTCGCTGCTTGAGCCCGAGGTGAAGGTCCCGGAGGATCCCCGCGGCACGTTGAACGAAGCGCTTTTGGAGCAACTGCTCTCGTTCGACGCGCTTTATTTCGCCGGTCAGGCCAAAAGCCACTGCGTGCTTGAGACGGTCGCTTCGATCGTCAGGCGCCACGGCGGGGATCGTAAGGTGATGGAGAAACTCTACTTGCTGGAGGATTGCACCTCCGCTGTACAGCACCCGGAGATCGACTTCGATGCGCTCGCCAGCGAGGCGTTCAATGCGTTCGCCGAGAAAGGGATGCAGATCGTTTCATCCGCGGACGAGGTTTTGTAGCTCAGCTAAGCCTGAACCGAATCTCCCCGGGGCATCATCAGCGCACGTGAAACTGCGCTCGGCCGCCTGCGGGAGGTGTCCGGCAGCTCGGCGCCGCCCGCAGGGCTCAACTGGCAGGCCGGCAATATCCCCCGCGAAGGATTGGTTGGAGCCGGAAGTTTAGTTCGGAAACGAACCGGCACGCGGTACAATAGCCGCCGGTCGCAATGATAATGCAGCCAGCATCGACAGCGTGGCGACGTGAAATGAAGAAAGTCCTATTTCTATTTTCTGACACGGGCGGTGGTCACCGCAGCGCGACGGAAGCGATCGTCGAGGCGCTGGAGTTGAGCTATCCAGGCAGCTTTCAGATTTCGCAAGTCGATGTATTTAAGGAATACGCGCCGCGACCGCTGGATAAAACCCCTGATCTCTATCCTGAGATGACAAAACTGCCGCTCGCCTGGGAGGTGGGCTACAAACTCACCGATGGCCAACGCAGAGCGCGAATGCTTCAAACCACGTTTCGTCCTGCCATCAAGCGGGCTGTAGCCCGCATCAAACAAGACCATCCCGCCGATCTGTACGTATCGGTGCATCCGCTCTTCAATGCGGGATTCATCCGTGAACTCGGTCCGGAGAGACCGTTATTCATGACCGTAGTGACCGATATGATCACCGCGCATTCATTCTGGTATGCGCCGGCGGTCGACGTCTGCATCGTTGCGACGGAGCAAGCCAGGCAGCGTGCGATCGACAATGGTGTCCACCCATCAAAGGTGGATGTGATCGGGCTGCCTGTCTCGCAAGCTCACACACGCGCGCCGGGCGACCGCAAAGAGTACTGCCGGCTTCTGGGATACCCCGAGGACCTGCCCGTCGTCCTTCTGGTGGGAGGCGGAGAGGGTATGGGGCCGCTGCAGCTGACGGCGCGCGCACTCTCGAAACTGGATACTCCGTTCGCATTAGCAATTATCGCCGGCAGGAATAAGGAGCTGCTTGCGGAGATGAGACGCAAGCAGTGGGGTCGCCCGGTCTTTTTTTACGGGTTTGAAAAGAGGATGCCTGAGATGATGCGCGCTGCCTCGCTGCTTGTTACCAAGGCGGGACCAGGCACGATTAGTGAGGCCATGAACGCGCATCTCCCCACGGTCCTGTACAGCCGTCTTCCCGGCCAGGAGGATGGCAATGTCGACTTCGTTGTCAACAGCGGGACGGGCTACTGGGCTCCGGGACCGGAACGCACAGCTGCGGCCGTCCACCGCATCCTTTCCAACCCGTCGATCCTGGCGGGCATGCGCCAACAATGTGCTTTGCATGCCCGTCCTGAGGCAGCCACACGGATTGCAGCGCGCATCGCAAGTGAGCTGGCGGGACTCCCCGACTGATCAAACTACAGAGTGACATATAGAAAGCCAGATTCCGCCCTGCGGCTTTTTTGGCCGTCAAAGCTCAAGCGCGGCGGCGGATGAGAAGCAGCGTAAGATCGTCGGTTTGCGGCTGTGAGAGCGAGAAATGATCGATCTCATCGAGCAGGGAGGCGAGCACCTCCCGGGGCGGTCGAGCGTGATTATCCTGGAAGTTCTTCACAAAACGATCCATGCCAAAGCGGTCACCTGCCGGGTTGATTGCATCGATAACACCATCCGTATACAGTAGCAGTTGGTCTCCTCGATCCATTTGCATCGATCCTGGCTCGATCTCAACACTCTGGATCGCGCCGAGCACGATGCCTCTGGTGGGCAAGGTCTCGATCGCGCCGCTCTTCTGCCTCAACAGAAGAGGCGGGTTATGACCTGCATTGGCGTAGCTGATCACGCCGTTCTGTCGGTCGAGATGGGCGTAGAAGATGCTGACGAACAGATCTGCGCGGCTGTCTTTGTGGATGATTTCGTTGGCTTTCTTGAGCGCCTGGTCAGGGGAGCGACCACTGATGCCGATCGAGCGGACAATCGTCCTGCACATCGCCATGTAGAGCGCAGCCGGCACCCCCTTGCCTGAAACGTCCGCCATGACGAACCCATAATGCCCTTCAGGGCATGGCAGCTGGAAACAGTCATAGAAATCACCACCAACTTGCTGCGCCGCCAGGTTCATGGCCGCGAAGTCCCAACCTTCAATCCTTGGTAGTTCTTCGGGGAGCAGTGCCAACTGGATCTGGCGGCCGAGATTGAGTTCGTGCTCCATGCTCTTGCGTTGAATCTCCTCCTCCTGCAGGCGCGCCTTCTCAATCGCGATCGCGCCCTGATTGGCGATTAACTGGAGGAACTTGATCTTATCTTCATCGTAAGTGTGGACGCGGCGAGAATCGAGGATCAGCACGCCAATCGAATTGCCCTCGACGAGCAGCGGGAAAATGGCGTGCCCGCGAAAGCCTTCGCGCAGAATCCACTCAGGAGCCCAGGTGGTTGGATCGTAGGCTCGCAAATCTTCGATGATCAACGGTTCCCCGGTTTGCATGACCTGGCCGGGACCGGTTGACGCATCGATGGGGATCGAGCGCTTCTCGCTGATCGGGTTTGATTTCCAGCCTTCGACGGCGTGGAATGTGAGCGCCTTTTTATCTTCGCTTGGCAGCAGCAGGGCGCACGCATCGATATCCAGTTGCTTGGGGATCTCGCGGACCAAGAAACTTATCAGATCGTTGAGGCTCTTCCGCTCAAGCAGTTGATTGGAGAGCGATAGAAGCATCGATTGCTCGGTCCCAAATCGGGCCTTGAGCTGATCGTACAACCGCGCTCTCTCGAGCGCGATACCCAGCTGGTTGCCGACATTGCTGAGCAATGCCAACTTCTCAGGTCTAAAAACTTTCCATGTACTTGCAGCGACATTAAGAACTCCGAGCAACTGGTCTCCGGAGCGAAGCGGTGTCGAGGCGTGGATCTGGAGCCCGAGGCGGTCGCCGGTTGCGGCCGCCAGGCGGCTGCATTCGACCTCGGTATACGCTTCGTCAAATGTACCCTGGATCAATAGGTCCTGGCAGGCACAGCTGCCTTCCCAGGCATGGTCGAGTTCAGCGCGCATCGCAGGAGGCAGATTGTGGTGGGCTGCAAGCTCGAAAGAGGCCGGTTGATGCTCGCCTTTCGGATCGTCTTTCCTCAGAAAAATCCAACCGGTCTCAAGGTCCATGATATCGAGCAGTTCGCTGAGCGTCCGGTCCAGCAACGAGCGGGTATCGATCGACTGATTCAGCGCAGTGACGATCCGGTTAAGCGCCTCAAGATCCTGATGGGACAATTCGCCTGCTTTCATTCAAACCTCATGAAGTCGTTCGATTATGTGAAAGGTGATCACCAGCCAGCTCAGAGGGCCTGTTCATACATCCGATGCGTCTTGTAGAATTCAATCCCGAACTGGCGAATCTCGCGCAGCATGCGGTCGTTCTCTTCGCGGATTTGGACCAGGTCAGCGTACTGGTATTGGCTGTCGAGCAGCGAACGGGCAATCTCGCTGAGTAAGATCGCCGTGCCGCCCATCCCCTGGTGCTCTTCCACGATCCCGCCGCCGTTCAGGTTAACCCATCGGGTGCGGCGGAGTTCCAGGAGCAGGTCGATCCAACCAAATGGAAACAGCCGGCCTCCCGTGCGCTGCAGCGCTGCCGAGATATCCGGGAATCCAAAGACAAAACCAATCAACTCACCCTCTTTGCGGGCGACCTTAATTAATTTCGGATCGGCGAACCAGATCATCTGGTTGACGATGCTGTCCAGCTCAGCGTCCGACAAGGGAACGTTGTCCTCGAAGCCCCCCAGCACGCGGTTGTAAAGCGTTTTGATCTCCGGCGCGATTTTGCGCAGCTCGCTCCGTTTGGTGAGCCCGACGACATCCAGGCCTTTGCGCTTGGCGACCATGCGGGCGATCGAAAATATGCGGTCGGGCACCTGCGCCGACCGGTCGACATACCCGGAGACAAGATCACGAAGCCGCCTGAACCCGGCGGCTTCAACCAGCGCAGGATAATAGGCCGGGTTGTAAGGGATCCCGAAAGCAGGACGGTGCTCGAAGCCTTCGATCAACATGCCCAGCCCATCCGTGGCGACGAAGCCCTTCGGCCCCACGATGCGATTCAGGCCCTGCTCACGCGCCCATGAAAGACCAGAATCGAACAAAGCTTGCGAAACCCGTCTGTCATCGACTGAATCAAAAAGATAGAAGAAACCTGTCCTGGCGCCCTTGAGGTCGTTATAGCGTTTGTTGTTCATCACACATAAACGGCCCACAGGCTGCTGGTTGGAATCCTCTGCGAGCAAGAAGACCGCCTCCGAATGCTCGAAAAATGGATTGCGGCGGCGATCGAGTTGTTTTCGGGCGTCGATTCGCAATGGCGGAACCCATTGCGGAATGTTGCGGTAAATCGAAAAGGGAAGATCGAGGAACTTCCTGACGTGCTCCCGATTCTGCGTGTCAACCAGGGTAACGTTCATAATCGCCTGCCGATCGAACTCCTCACCACGTCCAGCCTGATCCGGTTTATGGTGTGGAAGGTGCCATGACAGGTGCAGTATACTGCAAAGGGATCCTTTCAGTGTGCCACATTCGATCAGGGCATGTTGTCCCGGGAGGACGCAATGGACGACGAAGCAAGACACAGCGACCCGTTCGAGGATGAATTTGAGCGCCTGGGCGAAAACCTGCGAAGAGCGGTTGAGCAGGCCTGGCAGAGCGAGGAACGAAAGCGGCTGTCAGCGGATCTGCAGGCGGGGATTGAAGAGCTGGGGGCCGCGCTGAACCGCACCGCGAATGAGTTTGCTGAATCTCCCACAGGAAGACGTATGCGTGCCGAAGTGGATGACTGGTCGCGGCGAGTTCAAGAAGGTGAGGTCGCGGATAAGGTTGAGTCAGAACTGGTCAGTGTGCTCGGTCGTTTGAATCAATATTTAGAGCAAGTCATATCATCGATGGCTTCCGGGCCAGGAGCCGTCAGCCACGACGATAAAACCTGATCGTGACGTCGGCTGGATCAATGCTAAACCTGGGTGGAAGTGGGTGTGTCTGCGGTCTCCAGGTGCAGCCGGTCGTGCGCAGCGAGCGGATCTCATTGGGCGCGCTGATAGCGAGTGATATTATCCTTGCGATGATGAGCAGGATGGCGAACCCCGGGGAAGCAATCAAGACGATAAAAGAGCCCTGAAGCCGGAGGGGGAGAACGAGTTCTCGCCGGAGATCGGCGCGGTGTAACCGCATACGGGCCACAAGGCTGCAGGAGGCACAATCATGTTCTTGGGATTACCAGCAGATGAATGGATACAGATTGGGATCTCGATCGCCATCTTCCTTGGCGTCATATTGTTTGGATATCCATTGCTGCGCTGGATTTTAAGGCGGGTCATCGGCAGGTTGACGAGTCGAACGCAAACCGGATTTGATGATGCATTGGTCTCAGCACTGCACCCAACACTATTCCTTTTCTTGCTCGTCCTGACGGCACAGTTTGGTATCGAACGCCTCGATTTTTTGCCGGCGGCGTGGGATCGCTGGATCGGAGAGACGTTCTACGTGCTCTTCGCCTTCGTGGTGGCTCTTGCCATCTGGCGCCTGATCGGTGAGCTGTCACACTGGTATCAGGATGAGATTTCCAGCCGCACCGAGACCGAGCTCGACAATCAGTTGATTCCCTTCTTCCGCAGGGTGCTTCAGATTCTTCTGGTGACGATCGTGCTGATCATCCTGCTCAGCCATTTCGAGGCGGACGTGAGCGCGCTGGTGACAACGCTCGGCGTCGGTTCCCTGGCCATCGCGCTCGCAGCCCAGGAGACCCTCTCGGACACGATTGCGGGTTTTGTGATCATGATCGACCGGCCATACCGGATCGGTGACCGGATTGAAATACAAGACCTCGGCACCTGGGGCGATGTCGTTGATATCGGCCTGCGCAGCACGCGCATCCGCACGCGCGACAACCGCATGGTCATCGTCCCAAATTCGGTCATTGGGAAAAGCTTGATCGTGAACTATTCTTATCCAGACACGATGTACAGAATACAGATTCACATCGGCGTCTCTTACGGCACAGACCTCGAACATGCACGCCAGACGATCATCGACGCGGTGCGGGAAGTTGAGGGGGTGCTGGACGACCATCCGGTCGAGGCGCTTTTCCTTGAGTTCGGCGATTCTGCGTTGATCTTTCGCGTCCGATGGTGGCTCGATAGTTACGAAGACACGCGGCGGATGTTCGATCGGGTAAACACCGCGATGTACAACACACTGCGAAGAGAGGGGATCGAGCTTCCATTTCCACAGCGAGATGTCCATCATTATTTTGCGGAAGGCGGGGTACCCTTCAAGATCGAGCAGGTTCGCAGGGAACCTGGAGATAGGCCGTCGAACCACTGACGCTGACCTGGCAGCCGGTCACTCTTTTACGGCGATGACGGCAAGGCGTTCCGGTCCATGCACCCCGATCGTGAGTGTCATCTCAATGTCGGCAGTTCGCGAGGGTCCAGTGATGAGCGTTAAGCTCTGATACTTTGCAAGCACTTCTTCGCCGCATGCCTGGATCCAATTGGCCAGCGAGTCGTAAAACTTATCTGAGGGGACGAGGGCGATATGCATGCCTGGCAGGAGCGAGCTGACCGCTGCGTTCTCATGATCCTGGCCAACGATCACGGTTCCGCTGTCGGCGAGCGCGCCAAGCCCGAGCGTCACTCCGACCGGAGCTCCGTCGAGCCCTGCCAGAGCTTTGCTCCGATCCGCTCCAAGATACACAAACGGGTTAAGGATCTCGATGTCTGCTGCTCGGAGCACATCGACCATCCGGGGGTATCGGGCTGAAACCATCGGGTCGATCAACATGGGACCCATGGCCCAATCCTTCAGCAATTGAATGATTTCGACACCCAGGTCTGCTTCCCTGCACGTCCGGAACTGCCCATCGACGCCTGCCAGAGATCCGCCGAATCGATCCATCAGCCCGGTCCGTGGGGCTGCCATTGAGAGCGGAGTTGACGGTACAGGGCCGGCAGCGGGCTCGGGCGCCTTCGCATCACGGCGGTGTACAGGGCGCCTGAAACGCTCCCTGAAAGGCCGCCTCTGGAAGGGCGGGAAATCACGATATTCGGTCCACGCCCGGAGCGGCCCGGGCAGCATTTTGATCCATCCGTCAGCAGCGGGGGATAATTTGGTGAGCAGGCTGGCAGTCTTCAAGGCGAGTAGATATCGCGCCGGCGAGCGGCTGATCCAATGGAAAGCTCTCATACCGAACCTGAATAGCATCGGCTGTTTGACCTGCTGGATATACACATCGCGTGTGCGCAGCAGCAGCGTTGGCAGGTCAATGTCAACCGGGCAGACCTCCCGGCAGGCGCCGCATAATGTCGAAGCCCTGGCTAGATGTCCGTATCGCTCGAGACCGAGCATGCCCGGTGAGACTACCGAGCCGATCGGGCCTGGATAGACGCTCTCATATGCGTGCCCACCAATTTCCCGATAAACGGGGCAGGCATTAAGGCAGGCGCCACAGCGTATGCAGAGCAGCGCTTCCTGCAGCCTGCTGTGGCGCAGGGCATTGCGGCCATTGTCGACAAGGATGAGATGCCGTATCGCAGGGCCATCGAGATCGTTTCTTCGCCGGGGGGATCGTATCCATGAGGCGTAGCTGGTAAGCACCTGTCCGGTCGCAGCGCGAGGCAGCAGCTGGAGCATCACCGCCAGATCCGTCAGCGAAGGCACCAACCGCTCGATGCCCATGACCGCGATGTGGACTTCGGGCAGGGCGGTGACCATCCGCCCGTTCCCCTCGTTGGTCACCACACAGATCATGCCGGTGTCTGCGACGCCAAAATTCACGCCGGAAATGCCGATATCGGCGCCCAGGAATGCCTGCCGCAGCGTCCGGCGTGCAGCCTGGTTCAAGGCGGATACATCCGTCGTGAAGTCTATGCCGAGGTGCTCCACAAACGTCTCTGCGACCTCTTCCCGCAGCAGGTGAATCGCCGGGGTGATGATATGTCCCGGGGGTTCATTCCGGAGCTGCACGATGTACTCGCCCAGGTCAGTCTCGAGCGCTTCGATGCCCGCCTCTTCGAGGGCCCGGTTCAGCGCGATTTCCTCGGTGACCATCGACTTGGATTTGACGACGCGCTCAGCCTGGTGGTCGCTGGCGATGCGAAGGATATGCTCGCACGCCTCTAAGGCCGTGGCGGCATGATGGACATGCCACCCATTTCGCTCCAGTTTCTGCGTGAACCTTGCGAGCATTTCGGGAAGACGCTCGATGACATCAATGCGAATGGCATGGGCGCTTGCCCTGAGTCCGTGCATATCCGGTAGCGAGGCGAATGCCCTGTCCCGGCCGAGCCCCCGTCGTTCAGCGTTTTGGTCGAGCGCTCGCTGAAGGTCCTCATCCTGAATGGCATGTTGGGCGCGATGCAGAAACTCGGATCTCATCGCAATCCGGCCTCCCGACCTGTCAGAAGCGCGGCGAGGTGTGCACAGCGGATCTTTGATCCCCCGCGTCGCAGCGCACCCTCGATGTTCATCAAGCAGCTCACGTCACATCCCACGATCGCCTCCACACCTGCGGAGGCAATTTCATCCAGGCGGCGCTGAAGCATCTCATTGGAGATGACGGCATGATCGACAGCGAAAATCCCTCCGAACCCGCAGCACTCAGGGCTGAGCCTGACGACATTTTCATACCCGCTGGTTTCCAGCAGGCGCAATGGCTCTTGGGTCACGCCGATGCCGCGCAGCAGGTGGCATGATGGGTGATAGGCGTATCTCCTCGCATCCCGGCCGGTCATGGGCGTCCAACTGTAGTGGGCGAGCAGGAATTCGCTCAATTCAAACGTGCGCTGCGCCAATGCGCGCGCTTGTGGGAATACTGTAGGGTCGTCGCGGAAGAGTTCTGGATAGCCGTGGCGGATCATATGCGTGCAGGACCCGGAGGGGATCACGATCGGATCCGAACTTCCGGCGAAAACTTCCAGGGTGTGCAGCGCCATGCCGCGCGCATCGGCCCAGTATCCAGCATTGTAGGCAGGTTGGCCGCAGCAGGTCTGTCCGTGCTGGAAATGCACTTTGCAGCCCGCATGTGTGAGCACCTCGACGACCGCCTCTCCCGTCTCTGGAAAGAGGCTGTCGATCAAGCAGGGGATGAAGAGTTGGATGTCCATCCCGGGTTCTTTCGCTGTGTGCTCAAAGATCGTTCGCCTTTATAATCAGGCCCATTAAAGGTATCCGGGTATATTTGTCAACAGAGAGCATTCGAGCACGCTGCGGCAGAACCAATCACACACGCGGCAGCCCGCCTGACAGGGAATTCTTTATGAAATGGTCTGCGGTAATCTTTGATATGGACGGTCTGATGATTGACAGCGAGTCGATCGCGCTGGAGGTCTGGCGCGCTCTGGCCGCCGAGCATGGACGTGAGGTCAGCGAACAGCTTTACCGGCAGGTGATCGGCGAAGAGCCCATTTTCGGTGTGCGCGTCATCCGAAAGGCGCTGAACCTGCCGCTTGGCGAAGAAGAACTGCTGCAAGAATATTGGGAGCGACGCACTGAGATGATGTGCCGCAAGGTCGAACCGGCGCCAGGCTTGCTGGAGCTTTTGGACTTGCTGAAGCGGGGATCTGTGAGCATGGCAGTAGCATCCAACAGCCCGTGTGCGTATGTTGAATCGGTCCTTAAGGCGTTGTCCCTGGAGGAGTACTTTATCTGTATTCGCTCAAGCGAAGACGTGCGGCAGGGGAAACCAGCGCCGGATATCTACCGTTCGACGCTTGAATGCCTCGGGATCGAGGATGGCGGGGCGCTTGTGCTCGAGGACTCCCCGGCTGGCATCGCCGCCGCGAAAGCGGCTAGCTTGACCTGTTATGCGGTTCCGAACGGCGATATTCCCGACGGCGACTTCTCGGCGGCCGACCGGATCTTCGACTCCCTGCACGCCGTCGCGGCGGCGATCACTTTGGACTGAGGTCGGTGCAGGCGATGGAAATCAGCCAACCGGAATTTTGCAGGTAAGCCTATCGCAGGCGGGACTGGCCTTGCATGGGGGTGAAGGTCAAATAGGAATGTGTATCTATTGATGATCTTCAGTCATTCTGAACTGGCAGCTTGTCTTCGAAGAGCGCGAGAAACCGATCGGCGGCTTGCCTCAACGCCTGTTCGCTGTGGTCGCCGCTGGCGAGTGACAGGCTCATGACCGTCTCTCCCGTGGGTTGAAAAGAAAGAGTGGCGTTAATCACGCCTTCTGAGGTTTGCTGGTTGGCTATGAGCAGCCAACCCAGAGGGCGTTCTTTCCAAATCGTAAACCCTGCTTCTGGCAGCACGAATTGAGCGAGTTTGAAACCGTCATCGGGAGAAATCGACCCATAAGAGGGGCTCACTGCATAAGTTGCCATCATCGCCTCCGGGCTAACGGGCTATCCCTCACCAAAGTTGGATTCAACGAGGATCTTCAACGCGGCGAGTGCTTCAACTTCATCCTCGCCTTCGGCGGTGATCTCTATTTCGTGGCCCTGATGGACACCCAGAGTGAGAACGCGCAAGATGCTTTTCGCGTTGACTGGCTCCGTCCCGGAGGTCTGGTTCTTAACGGTAATATCCGATTGAAAGGCGCTCGCCGTTTGTACAAACTGGGCGGCTGGTCTGGCGTGCAGGCCAACGGAGTGCTGAACGGTGATGAGTAGTTTTTCCATGAGAATGTTTTTGAGCTCCTTAGCTGGTTGCGCAGCAGCAATGCAATCCTAGCAGATTCGACTTTAAACTCGACTTGAGCAATTGTAGCATTATGTGAGGACCGCGTCGGTGGTTTCCCAAAAGGATCTCGCCGGATCCCAGCACATGGTTCTGATCAACGATCGCCGTGGGATCCGTCCAGGTTAATATCGAAGGTTATCTCCGCTTTTCCAGAGAGAGTCGCAGCCACAGAGCAGTACTTCGTGATCGACAATTTTACCGCCTGGCGCGCTGCTTTTTCGGTGATGCGCTCACCCTGCAGATAGAAGACCATATGGATCTTGCGGAAGGTCCAGGGTGGATCAGGATCCTGCTCGCTGCTGATCTCGATCCGCATCTCCCTTAACCCCACACGCTTCTTCTGGAGGATACTCACGATGTCATATCCACTGCAAGAACCTAACGCAAGCAGCATCAGTTCGCTTGGTTTCATGCCGGTGTGGTTATCGCTATCGTGGGACGAGATCACGATGGAGTGATTTCCGCTGTCGGTGCCGATAAATTGCCGCTTGCCGGTCCACTGGATCATAGTAGGGCGTTTTGACATGCTTTACTCCTCAATGAATAACGTGTTGGTGAAGGCGCGTCAATGTGGGGCTGTCTGCTGCGATTTGATCGCGCCAAGCCGGATTGCCACCAGGCAAGCAAGGTCGGCGCGCTGACGAAGACTGTGGTGCAGTGGCGGCCTGCTGTAACCTCGCAAGCTGCCACCTGCACATTGCGCTCCGATGGGTTGACAGTGTGCATGGCGCAGGGCTGCAGGACCTTTTCTAGGCGCCTACTGCTGAGCTTAATTGCCATGACTTTCCCGGCCAGCCACAATTGCATCAGTTCGAACGCCTTCAGCAATATAGGCCTCCAGGGTACGTAAATATTCTGGGCGCGCATCATGCCCGAACTCATCGAATTTCTCTCCGGGTTACTGTTGAGAATTTCCGTCTACCTTTCGTCGGATGAGGTCGGGTGATAGTGCTTCAGATACATTTCGCGCAGCTCGGCGACTTCCTGACGATCGATAGCGAGGGGCGCCGCTCCCATCGAGCGGGCCAGGATCGTCAACCGGGCGGAGACCTCGGTGGCAATCGTCGCGGAGTAAGCCTCATCAAGGCTGCGGCCAACAGTGATCATGCCGTGTTGGCCGAGGAGCACGGAAACGCCCGATCCGATCGTCTCGAGGACCACCTGCGCCAGCTCATCGGTCCCAGGACGGGTGTACGGCGCGACCTGCACCGGACCTCCGACACAGAGCGCCGCCTCGGCGACCACCATCGGGATTGGCTCATTGATGATCGCGAAGACAGACGCGTAAGGCGCATGGGTGTGGACGACGGCGCGCACATCATCACGCTCCCGGTAAAAGATGGTGTGCATGGGTGTCTCGCTGGTAGGCCCCCACTTACCCTCGATCACCTTGCCGTGGGCATCGATGATGACGATGTCTTCGACAATCATCTTTGCATACTCGATCGCGCTGGGCGTGATGGCGATCAAGCCCGTCTCAGGGTCCTGGACACTGAGGTTGCCGCCTGCGCCGTACGCCAAACCATCAATGACGGTTTGCTGTGCCTTCTCGAGAACTTCCTGGCGGTATTCTGGTAAAAGCATGATGCACTCCTTACTGTACCTGGTCGCGTGGGATTATTGGCTGAGAGTTTTCATGATTGTTCGTGCGCCTCACTCCGGTAGGTCTGCTCGCTCCGGGTTCTGCCATTTTTCCCTTGCACCCCATGCAAGTGCGCTTCCGGACTGCGCCACGCCCCGAACGGTGTTGCTTGCAGCCGGTCTGTGGGTGTGCATCGATCAGGCACATGAATACGGCAGAGTGTACCGGACTAGAGGTATTCCGCCCGGCTTCGGGAGGTCTCTTCTCAGATTGCTGCCATCGTTGGTGCAGGTGTACGGTCCAACATTAACCCTACACCACACAACTCACAAGCCCTAAGGATGTATGTTCCTTAGGGCTTGTGTTCTTGCTAGTCTAGGCTCAGGCTTTGGAGCCTATCCAGGTTCTGACCTGGCAACTGTACATTGTTCGCATCAGAACAACTCACGAACAAAGGATAGGGTTATGCACGCTCTGCTAGGGCAATTGGCTCAGAGTATTTGTACAGGCGATGATCGTCATGATCGTCGCGAAGATGATCCCTCCCAGGTATGGATTCTTGGTCACCTTGAACAGCTTGCGATCAAAAATCACGGCCAACGGGAAATAAAGAAGGATGGGGAACAGCCAGATGCCGTAGATATTCGAGACGCTGGGATCCATCACCTCAGTCCATGATCTTCCAGTGGTGAAGAAGGTCCCATACTGGACGATCACAAATACCAGGACGCCAAGCGTAGTGAACAGCGCCAGCACCGCGACGTTGACCCACTCCCTGCCCTGATCGATATAGTTGAAGCTGTTGACCGCGATGGAATGCAGCACATAGAAAATCAGGAAGAAGGGTAGGTACATCAGGATGATCCCGATCTTATCCGGACCGAATGCCTTCACAGGGAGGACCCACAGACGGAAGTCAACCTTGAAGAGCCAATCAGAGATGAACACGATCAGGAAGGCGCTGAAGACGACCGCCAGCGAGAGAAGGATGGTCTTCCAGAGCTTCTGAAGGCTGATGGTGACGCCTCGCTCCTTCAAGCTGACATCCTTGCCGCCGAAGAAGAACCAGGTGATCAGCATCAGAACCAATGCGAACAGCCCATTTACGACCGCCCACACGCCGATGAAAAAGACAGGCGACTGCAGGAAGTAATCTGGACGCGAGGGCCAGCCATCCCCGTTGATGATCGCCGGGAGTACCAGGTACGTATAGCCGGAGACGAACGCGGCCAGGGTCCAGCTCACCCAGAACCATACCCTCGCTCCGCCACTTGGTGCGGGTTGGGCTGCGACGACTTCGCGGGTCTTAAGTGTGCTGAAGAAACTGGTTTCGAGCAGCACCTTGGCGAACGCCAGCACAAACATAGCAAAACCGACCAAGCCGATAACGTTGAAGACCTCTTTCCAAACCCAGACAAGATTGGTCGGTGGGATTGGATTGGGGGCTCCCAGGGATTCCTCAAAGAATTCGATGCTGTTCTTGACAACCCCGGAGGAGATTGTGTTCCAGGGGTGTATCTGAGCGGGATTGTAGATGACGCGGATGGCCTCTTCGCCGTCGATGTTTTCTCTGTACATCGTGTAGCTGCTGCGAGCCTCTGCCTCCGCGGGGTCGATTCCGAAGTTCAGGAACGATTGCGCGATGTCTTGATCGATGTATTCGCCTGGTGCTGTCCTGGTGCCATCCTCGTTCCTGACCCGGAAGAAGAACTCATCGTATTGCGCGGCGACGACGCCAACATCGCGGCTGCCGTACAGGTTGAAGTACGCGCCATCGGGATCGGTATAAATCGGATCCCGGGCCACGAGAAGGACCGATGCAATCAAGGGCGTCTCGAACTCATTGTCCAGCGTTACTGCCAGGTTTGATGCCATGGCTCCGTTGGAGTGGCCCGTGACACCGATGCGGGACGCATCGACATATGGTAGATCGGCGATGAGTTTGACGGCATCAATCATCTCCCGACAGAAGTGGGTACGATTTCGGGTGTGTAGAGGACTTCAGAGTTGCCATGCCCGTACATGTCGATCGACATGACGACATAACCTCGACGGGAATATTCCACAAAGTTCATGTCCTGCATCTCGCGGTTGTTGTACCAGCCGTGGCTGGTGACGATCGCAGGGGCTGGGTTATCAACGCTGGCATTCTCCGGCACAAAAAGCAACGCACTCATATATTTGCCAGAGGGCGTCTCCCACCGCAGGTCTTTGACGGTAACTTTGCCACCACTCGTCTGGACGAAGCTGGCACCAAGCACGCTGACAACGCACAGGATCAATGCTACGGCCAGCCAGAATCGGGGCGATCTCTTTGTCTCCATATTAGGTATCCCCCTTATGTTAATGATTGTTTACTAAGGACAAATTCGGACGAACGATTCTTCTCGTCTGTTGTCACCTCCTTTTCTAATTGATCTATGAGTTCGCCTATATAAATTGATTGAAGATCAGTCGGTGCTTCGTTTTTTGTAACTTCATGAAGCGCTGCATCTCCTCTTCGCTTGTGAAGTCATCCCAGCCAAGGGCGTTCGCAATTACGGCACGCAGTTCATTCAACCCATCTGGTGTGAGGCGACCCAATTTCCCGATCGTGGATCGCCGATATATGAAATCATCCAAGTGGACTACATCTTCACGCATCGAGACATGCCGGATTTCATCTATGATCGCACTGCAAAAACGACCGGACCGAACTGGTCCAGTTTCTACCCTCCTCAAAAGGGATGATTCTTAATATAATCAGACCCAAGCCATATGGGAAGGTCTGAAGCATGTATAAACGCAATAAGCGCCATCTGCAGCCCCTGTTGATCAGCAACGTCAACGATCTGCCGGAGAAGAAACGCAAACGTTTAGGGAACTCCTGGGCAGAGGATTTCTATCGCGACTTCTTCAGCCGCATCGACGAAGATGCCTTTGCGGTGCTCTATGTCGATTACCCTTCCCGGCCTAACGTCCCGGTCAACTGGCTGGTGGCTCTGGAAACGCTGAAGGCAGGTTTCGGGTGGAGCGACGAAGAGCTCTACGATCATTTCTGCTTCGATCTGCAGGTCCGCTATGCCTTGGGCATCCACGATCTGAATGAAAGCGGCTTCGAGCTGCGCACGCTGTACTACTTCCGGGAACGCTTGACGCGCTACAACCTGGAGCACGAAGAGAACCTGCTCACCCAGGCCTTCGAGGACATTACCGACCAGCAGATGACGGCTTTGCAGGTCGAAACCGGCAAGCAGCGCACACCT
>JARGGH010000012.1 GCA_029210945.1 Anaerolineales bacterium | reverse complement strand
GCGAGCACGGTGGTGACGGGGGTGGAGATGTTCCACAAGGTGCTGGACACGGGGCAGGCGGGGGACAATGTGGGCCTGCTGCTGCGCGGCATCGACCGGGAGGACGTGGAGCGCGGGATGGTGATTGCGGCGCCGGGGTCGATCACGCCGCACACGAAATTCCTGGGCGAGGTCTACGTGCTGACGAAGGAAGAGGGGGGCCGGCACAAGGCGTTCTTTGATGGGTATCGACCGCAGTTCTACATCCGCACGCTGGATGTGACGGGCACGATAGAGCTGCCGGAAGGTGTAGAGATGGTGATGCCGGGCGACAACGTGAACATGACGGTGGAGTTGATCACGCCGGTCGCCCTGGAAAAAGGTTCGAAGTTCGCGATCCGCGAAGGCGGCCTGACGGTCGGTGCGGGCGTGATCACCGAAATCCTGGAATAGGTGCCAAATGGCCAAACAGAAAATTCGTATCCGACTGAAAGCGTACGATCACCGTGTGCTCGATCAATCCGCAGCGCGGATCGTCGAGACCGCAGAGCGAACCGGCGCCCGTGTCGTGGGCCCCGTGCCGCTCCCGACGAAGATCGAGCGCTTTACCGTTCGGCGATCGACGTTCATCGATAAAGATTCGCACGAGCACTTTGAGATTCGCACCCACAAGCGATTGATCGATGTGGTTGAGCCTGACACGAAGACGATCGACACACTGATGCGGCTGAACCTGCCGGCCGGTGTGGATATTGAGATTAAGATTTAACAAATGATGTAACGGCCACACAAGGCAAAGAAGGCGTGTGGCTAATCCGATACGAGACTGGGTAAGCGCACGGATGGCGGGTGAAGCGAGACAACCGACTTCATAGCCTCCAAGCAGACTGCCCGGTGTTCGGGGATGATGCAGCCGAAGCCCTGGCTGACAGTCCCGTCAAGAGATAATCGACAGGAGAAAAGGTATGAAGGGGCTTATTGGAAAGAAAGTCGGCATGACCCAGTTGTTCGACGAGTCGGGCAATCTTATTCCCGTAACACTCATCGAGGCTGGGCCATGCTATGTCACCCAGATCCGCACGCTGCAGAAAGACGGTTATCAGGCCGTACAGCTCGGATTTGATGAGGTTAAGCCAAAGCGCCTAACCGGCGGCCAGCTCGGGCATCTGAAACGCAACGATCTGCCGCCGCTGAAGCACTTGCGTGAATTCCGCGCCAAGAAAGAGGACGGTCTGAATGAGGGCGATACCCTGACCGTCGAATTGTTCGGGGTCGGAGACCGGGTCGATGTGATCGGCGTTTCCAAAGGTAAAGGCTTTGCGGGCGGCATCAAGCGCCACGGCTTCCAGCGCCAACCGGTCACCCATGGCGCCTCCGATCGCACGCGGGCGCCTGGTTCACATGGCGCGACTTCCACACCGGGGCGGGTGTTCAAAGGTTCACGTGGACCGGGACACATGGGTTCGGTGCGGAAGACGTCCCAGAACGTACGTGTCGAGCTGGTTGATCCAGAACGCAACTTACTGGGTATCAGCGGAAGCGTACCCGGCGCGCGCGGCAACATCGTGATGATTAAAGAAGCACGCAAGCAGTAAGCCTGACGGAGTGAGTGAGTGATGAAAGTAGACGTATTGAACATGCAGGGTGAGAAGGTCGACAGCGCCGATCTACCGGCGGTCATCTTCGAAGCACCCATTAAGCAAGACCTCATGCACCAGGCGCTGGTCCGTCAGATGGCGAACGCCCGTGCAGGGACGCACAAGACTAAATCGCGCGGTGAGGTGCGTGGTGGCGGCCGCAAGCCCTGGCGTCAGAAAGGCACCGGCCGCGCACGACATGGTTCCCGTCGATCTCCAATCTGGGTGGGCGGCGGCAAGGTTCACACGCCGCGTCCGCGGGATTACAGCGTGAAGATGCCGCGCAAGATGCGCAGGGCCGCGCTGCGGTCGGCGCTATCGGTGAAAGCTGCTGATAAGTCGATTGTGCTGTTAGACATGCTGCAGGTCGAAGCGCCAAAAACAAAGTATATGGCAGAAACATTGCGGAAGCTGGTGGGCGAATCGAGCGCACTGGTCCTGGTGGCGAAGGACGATGAGAACCTGGAGAAATCCATTCGCAACCTTCCGACGGCCAAGACGCTTCCGGCGGAATATCTGAACGTTCGAGATTTATTGGGATACGACCGTGTGATCATGCCGCTCGATGCGCTGGACGTGATCCAGTCGTACCTTGGAGCGTAGGAGGCACTGATGCCTACGATTTATGACATTTTGAAACGTCCGATCATCACCGAGAAATCCGCTTTTCAAAGTGGAGTCCTCAACCAGTACGCTTTTGAGGTCCATCAGAAAGCGAGCAAGCAGGACATCAAGGAAGCGGTCGAGGTCCTGTTTGACGTCACTGTGCAGAGGGTCAATGTGATGAACCAGCCCGCGAAAGTGGCGCGCAGTCTGCGAAACCGACGCTGGCAAACCCGTCGCTCGGGCTTTAAAAAAGCGATCGTGACGCTGGCGCCCGGCGACAGCATTGATGTGTTTGAAGGGGTAGCCTAATGCCGGTAAAGAAATATAAACCCACATCCCCCGGACGGAGGGGAATGAGTGGTCATACGTTCGAAGAGATCACTCACGACAAACCAGAGCGATCACTGCTCAAGAGCAAGAAGAACAGTGCCGGACGCAACAATTCCGGGCGCATCACCGTTCGTCATCGTGGTGGTGGCTCGCGGCGTCACATCCGCCAGGTGGACTTCAAGCGCGATAAGATCGACATTCCCGCTAAGGTCGCCACGATTGAGTACGATCCCAACCGCTCGGCGCGCATCGCGCTGCTGAATTATGCGGACGGTGAGAAGCGTTATATTCTCGCTCCGCTCGGCTTACAGGTTGGCGACACGGTCGTCGCCGGACGGAACGTGGATATACGCCCCGGCAATACCCTGCCGCTGGCGAACATCCCGCTGGGCACGACCGTGCATAACATTGAGCTGCACGAAGGAAAGGGCGGCCAGCTTGTGCGGGCAGCCGGGGCATCCGCGCAACTGTTGGGGAAGGAGGGCGCCTATGCTGCTATCCGGCTGCCCTCCGGTGAAGTGCGGCGGATCCGGCAGAGCTGCACGGCGACGATCGGCGAGGTCGGCAATCCCGATCACGCCAACATCAAGCTCGGCAAGGCCGGCCGCAAACGCCACCGCGGTTTTCGACCTGCGGTACGTGGATCGGCGATGAGCCCGCGCGACCACCCGCATGGTGGTGGTGAAGGCCGCTCACCGATTGGCATGCCCAGCCCGAAGAGCCCCTGGGGCAAAAAGACGCTGGGGAAGAAGACGCGCAACAATAAACGTACGGAGAAGTACATTATCCGTCATCGTTCAAAGCGACGCCGACGTTAAGTCTGCGCATAGAACGACGGAGGCAAAGAGATGTCACGTTCACTGAAGAAGGGTCCTTATATCGACCCGAAATTGTTGAAAAAAGTTGAAGACATGAACGAGCGCGGGGAGAAAAAGGTGATCCGTACATGGAGTCGTGCGAGCACCATTTTCCCGCAGATGGTCGGGCATACGATCGCGGTTCATGACGGCCGCCGCCACATTCCGATCTACGTCACGGAAAACATGGTCGGACACAAGCTGGGCGAGTTTGCACCCACGCGCACCTTCCGCGGTCACATCATGCGCGACCGCACGACGCGGACGGCCACGAGGGTGGAGGAATAATGGATAGTTTAGAAGCTCGAGCGACGGCACGTTTTGTTCCGATGTCGCCCCAGAAAGTACGCCTGGTCGTCGATCTGGTGCGGGGACTGCCTGTCACGGAGGCCATGGACATCTTGCGTTTCACGAATAAAGCGGCTGCCAAGCCGGTCTACAAAGTGATCCGCTCGGCCGTGGCCAACGCCGAGGAGAATCTCGGTCTTAACCGGAGCGAACTGGTTGTCGATGAGATTTTTGCCGATCAGGGTCCCATCCGTCACTGGCGTCGGTTCGGCGCGCGCGGGCGGTTTAAGCCGCTCAAGCGACGCTACGCGCACATCTCGGTTATTCTGCGTGAGCGCCAGGTTGAGGGTGTTGAGAGTTGACGATCTTCACGGGTTTCAAGCCCGCTGTTGAAAGGCTTCGAAAGGAGTAAGCATGGGCCGTAAAGTCCATCCAATCGGTTTTCGGTTAGGGATCAACAAGTCTTGGGATTCGCGCTGGTTCGCGGCTCCCGATAAGTATGCCGACCAACTGCACGAGGATCGCGCCATCCGCGAGTTAATCTTCGAGTCCACGCCGCGGGCGGGGATCTCGACGGTCGAGATCGAGCGCTTCCCGAGCAGCGTGCACATCACCGTACACACCTCTAAGCCTGGAATCGTGATCGGGCGCAAAGGTGCCAACGTTAAAGAGCTGCGCCGGCGGATTCAGGAGCTGACCGGGACGACGGTCAAGCTGGATATCACCGAAATTGAGAATCCAGACCTGGACGCCCGCCTGGTTGCGGAGAATATCGCCAACCAGCTCGAGCGGCGCATAAGCCACCGCCGGGCGATGTCGCGTGCGGTGAGTCAGGCGATGCGGCAGGGTGCGGAAGGCATCAAGGTGATGTGCTCCGGACGTCTCTCCGGCATTGAAATGGCGCGCCGTGAGTGGCAGATGGAAGGGCGTGTCCCTTCGCAGACTCTGCGTGCGGATATCGATTTCGCTGTGGCGGAGGCGCTGACGACATTTGGCCGGATCGGGGTGAAAGCCTGGATCTATAAAGGTGAGATCCTCGCCGATAATGAGGAAGAGCAAGAGGCGATGGACGTCTACGTCAGTGAGTAGGTCAATGCGACCACGTCGAGACGTCCGTAACGAGGTGCAAGTATGTTAATGCCAAAAAGGGTAAAGCATCGCAAGCAAATGCGCGGCCGCATGAAGGGAAAGGCATCACGCGGCAACGAGATCTCTTTCGGGGATTATGGGCTGCAAGCGCTTGAACCGGGCTGGATTACCGCCCGTCAGATCGAAGCTTCGCGCAGAGCGCTGGTTCGATTCATGCGCCGCAGGGGCAAGGTCTGGATCCGGATCTTCCCGGACAAACCCGTCACCCAGAAGCCGGCCGAGACGCGTATGGGTAAGGGCAAGGGCGCCGTGGATCACTGGGTTGCGGTTGTAAAACCAGGCCGGCTGCTTTTTGAGATCTCCGGCCTGGATGAAGAAGCGGCGCGTGAGGCGATGCGCCTCGCGTCGCATAAACTGCCGATCAAGACCAAATTCATGGTCAAAGACAGTTTTGGAGGGTGATCGCGATGAAAGTAGCCGACATTCGAGAACTCTCTAACGATAAACTGAAAGCCGAGCTGGACATCGCGCGCGAAAATTATTTCAAGCTGCGTTTCCAATTTTCGACCGGGCAGCTGACGGATTACAACCAGCTGAAGTCTGCCCGAAGGGATATCGCCCGTCTTGCGATGGTCGTGAGCGAGCGTCAGCTCGAAGCGAAGAAGGATAGGGAATCATGAAAAACACCCGACGAAGAATGACGGGTGTAGTCACTCGCACCAATTCGGCAAAAACCGTAACCGTGCAGGTCGACCGCACCTCACGCCACAGACTCTATGGCAAGGTGCTACGGGCATCCAAGAATTATCTGGTACACGATGAAATCGGTTGCCGGTTGGGTGACGAAGTGCTGATGGTTGAAAGCCGGCCGATCTCCAAGCGAAAACGCTGGGCCGTCGAGGAGATCCTCCGCCGCAAGACCGAAGCCGAAGTGACTGCGGAAACCGTCGAAACACAAGACGTGACTGACGTGGAGGCGCAAGCATGATCCAGCAAGAAAGTCGTCTCAAGGTCGCCGACAACACCGGCGGGCGCGAGCTGCTGGTGATTCGCGTGACTGGCGGCTCGAAGCGACGCTATGGTGGCATCGGCGATATCGTGGTTGCCACCGTGAAAGCCGCCACGCCGCACGGCGCGGTCAGCAAGAGCGATGTGGTTCACGCTGTGATCGTGCGCACGAGCAAACCGGTCCGGCGGGATGACGGTTCATACATCCGTTTTGATGATAATGCAGCCGTAATCCTGGACACGGATGGCGTGAATCCAAAAGGGACGCGAATTTTTGGCCCCGTCGCCCGCGAACTGCGGGAGAAGGGCTTCACCAAGATCGTCTCCCTCGCACCGGAAGTGCTGTAGGAGGGATGGAGCGATGGGACAGAGCGTAAGGATAAGGCGCGGAGACACCGTGCGAGTGATCAGCGGTCGGGACAAAGGAACCGAAGGCGAGGTTATTCGGGTGATGCCGCGCGAGGCAAAAGTAGTTGTTCAGGGAGTCAATATTCGCAAGAAGCATCAGCGGCAGATTCAGGCAGGTGGGCGCACGATGAACCCTGGCATCATCCAGTTCGAGGCGCCGCTGGCGATTTCGAATGTGATGCTGGTCTGCCCCAAGTGTGGCGAAGCCACACGCGTTGGTGTCCGTCGCGAAGACGGCGACGTCACGCGTTTCTGCAAAAAGTGCGACGCGGTGATTGGCTCCTGAGCGGGCGGGGAGAAATACAGGTATGGCACATTACTTAAAGGAACGTTACGAAAAAGAGGTCGCCCCGGCGTTGATGAAAGAATTCAACCTCGAGAACCGCATGCAGGTTCCGCGGCTCGAGAAAGTCGTCGTCAACGTGGGTGTGGGTGAAGCGCTGGAAAGCGCCAAAGCGCTTGACGCGACCGTCGCTGACATACGCACAATCACCGGCCAGCAGCCGGTGGTCACCCGGGCGCGGAAGAGCATCGCGAACTTTAAGCTCCGGGAGGGCAGCTCGGTTGGCGTGAAGGTCACGCTGCGCGGCTTACGGATGTGGTCATTCCTTGACCGCCTGATTAACGTCGCATTTCCCCGCACGCGCGACTTCCGCGGCGTATCTCCGGACAGCTTCGATGGCCGCGGTAATTACACCCTCGGGGTGCGTGAGCAGTTGATCTTTCCGGAGGTCAGCTATGACGATATTGACAAGATTCGCGGCTTTGAGGTCACGATCGTGACCTCCGCGCCGGATGATGAGCAGGGGCGTCGTTTGCTCCAGCTTCTAGGCATGCCATTTAGGAAAGGTGATATGTATGGCTAAAACGAGCATGATTCATCGCGAGAAGCGACGAAAGTATGAGGTTCGGGTTCGCAACCGCTGCCGAATATGTGGCCGGCCGCGAGGCTATTACCGACGCTTTCAGCTTTGCCGAATCTGTCTACGTGAGCAGGCATTGGAAGGCAAGATTCCAGGCCTTAAGAAGGCCTCGTGGTAATCGAGGATTCGGGGAGTTTGATATGAGTATCTCAGATCCTATCGCCGACTTGTTAACCCGCATTCGTAATGCGCTGATCGCAGGCCAGCAGGTCGTATCGCTACCAAGCTCAAAATTGAAGGTTTCAATTGTTGAGATCTTGAAGGAAGAAGGCTTCATCGACGATTTCGAGGAAGTCCAGCTGGAAGGTCGTCCGCATAAGACGATCCGTATCCGGCTGAAGTATGTTGGTAAACGCCGTGAGCGCCGTGCCGTGATCAACGGTTTGCAGCGTGTCAGTAAACCCGGTCGCCGGGTTTACGTCGGCCGGCAGGACATCCCATGGGTGCAGTCCGGTCTGGGCATCGCCATCATGACGACCCCGAAAGGCGTCATGACCGGTGTCCGCGCTCGCCAGCTGGGTGTTGGCGGCGAAGTGCTCTGTGAGGTTTGGTAAGTACAGCTGTCCGGCGAAGCGGGACTGCTTCACCGCTGCCTTCACGGCGGCGGCGAGCGGTCTTAGACTGACTTCGAACCGGGGAAGCAAATGGAGGAAGATGTGTCGAGAATAGGACGCATGCCAGTAGTCATCCCGGACGGGGTGCAGGTCGACGTCAAAGGCTCCAAAGTGATTGTCAAGGGTCCCAACGGCGAACTCGAGCGTGAATTCCGTCCCGAGATGAAAATCGAAAAACGAGACGATTCCGTCGTTGTGGAGCGTCCATCCGACGCGCCGCAAATGCGTTCGCTGCACGGGCTCACCCGATCGTTGATCAACAATATGGTGGTCGGTGTGAGCGAGGGCTTCTCGAAGACTCTTGAGGTGCAGGGGGTAGGCTACCGCCCCGAGCTGCAGGGCAAGAATCTCATCCTGCATGTGGGTTACTCGCACCTGGTCGAGGTCGAACCGCTGGATGGGATCGAATTTGAAGTCGATACGAAGGCCCGCACGGTAGTCGTCAAGGGTGCTGATAAGGAAGTCGTCGGCCAGGTAGCCGCCGATATACGCAAAGTGCGCCCGCCCGAGCCCTACAAGGGCAAAGGTATCCGCTACCAGGGCGAGTACGTGCGTCGGAAGGCTGGCAAGGCCGGCAAGGTGATGGCGTAATTATGGCAAAGAAAGCAAGGAACGAACGCAGACTGCGCAGGCACCGACGAGTGCGGCGGAATGTTCAGGGAACCCCTGAACGCCCGCGCCTGAATGTCTTTCGCAGCCTGAACCAAATCTATGCCCAGGTCATCGATGATCTGGAAGGCAAAACGCTTGTGTCCGCCTCAAGCCTTGAGGAGGGTCTGGCTTCCCAGTTGAAGGGCAAGACCAAGACCGAGCAGGCGCGCATCGTCGGCGAAACCGTCGGCAAGCGCGCCACCGAACAAGGCCTCAAACAGGTCGTCTTCGACCGGGGCGGGTACAGATATCACGGCCGTGTGCGCGCATTAGCGGAAGCGGCACGTGAAGCGGGCCTGGAATTCTAAGGTCGAAGGGAGATCTATCGGTGAGAAAAAGTTTTCGTGATCGAATGGATGACCGGGAAGAACTCGACGAGCGGGTAATCGATATCGCGCGCGTGGCCAAGGTTGTTAAAGGTGGCCGCCGCTTTTCGTTCCGTGTCTCGGTCGTTATCGGTGATAACAACGGGCGTGTCGGTCTGGGTGTCGGCAAGGCGCGCGGTGTTCCGGATGCAATCCGGAAGGCGGCTGATAAAGCCCGCAAGAATATGGTCGAGATCCCGATTGTGGGCACGACCATCCCGCACGAGGTGACTAAAAAACACAGCGGCGCCCAGGTGCTGCTTAAACCCGCCTCACCCGGGACCGGCGTGATCGCCGGCGGTGCCGTCCGTGCCGTCCTGGAGGTTGCCGGCGTGCGAGACATCCTGACCAAATCGTTGGGCAGCGCCAACGTGCTGAATGTAGCGCGCGCCACAATGAAAGGTTTGACGAGTCTGAAATGGATTGATAGCGAAATGGCGAAGCGCGACAAGGGTCGTGAGGAGTTGATGCCATTCTGGGAGCGGGAGAGCGATGGCTAAAAAGAAAATCGTCCGCGTCACGCTTGTTCGAAGCCCGATCGGTTATTCGCTGCGCCAGAAACGAACCGCGCAGGCATTGGGATTGAAGAAGCTGCACCAGACGGTGGAGCATCCCGATAACCCGCAGATTCGCGGCATGATCAATCGCATTCAGCATTTGCTTGAAGTTGAGGAATAGGTGCGATGATGAAACTCCATGATTTAAAACCCAGATCGGGTGCCAAGAAGTCCCGCAAGCGAGTCGGTCGTGGTATCTCGGCCGGGCAGGGTAAAACCGCAGGCCGTGGGACCAAGGGCCAGGGTGCGCGCGCCGGATCCGGCGGCAAACTTTACCACCAGGGTGGCAATTTGCCGTTCTTCCGGAGGCTGCCCTTCAAACGCGGTTTCACGAACATCAACCGCGTGCAGTGGGCCGAGGTCAATCTGGAAAACCTGGATGGTTTTGCCGAGGGCAGCGACGTGACGCCAGGAACGCTGGTTGAGGCAGGCGTGCTGCGTGATAACGAGAAGCCGGTTGTGCTCTTGGGCAACGGTGATATCGATGTGAAACTTAATGTTCGCGTGCACCGGATCTCCAAAGGTGCCAGGGCCAAAATCGAAAAGGCCGGCGGTGCGGTGGAGATCCTGGAGTACGAATCTTGACGGTTAAGGTCGAAAGGAGCCGACGCCAATGAGGCGCTCAGCCTGGAGATTCCTATTTATCTCGTCCGATATTCGTAATCGGATTCTGATCACACTGGGGTTGCTGATCCTGTACCGCTTCGTGGCTCATATCCCTGTCCCCGGGATTAACCGGGCTGCGATCGAAGGCGTGCTGGCCGGCTCCGGGCAGGGTCAGACCTTCATCGGGTTGCTGGACTTGCTCTCCGGAGGGACGGTCTCGAATTTCTCAGTGCTCGCGATGGGGGTCTATCCCTACATCACGGCACAGATTATTTTGCAGCTGCTTGTTCCAATCATACCGGCACTGCAGCAGCGTATGGAAGAAGATCCACGGGAAGGTCGTAAGTGGCAGGAGAAATGGACCTATTATCTGGCGGTGCCGATGTCGGCGCTGCAGGCTGTGGGACAGATCCGGATCTTCCAGCAGTACGCGATTGGCTTTGGCGGGAGCATCTTGAATTTCCCGCTGGGGATGAACGTGCCTACCTTCACGACGCTGCTCACGATGACGGCCGGCACGATGTTTGCGATCTGGCTGGGCGAGCTGATTTCACAGCACGGCATCCGCAACCAGGGGCTTTCGCTGATTATCTTCGCCGGTATCGTCTCCGCGATACCGACCAATCTGGGACAGATCTTCATGAGCGACACCCAGGTTCTGCCCCTGATCCTGTTTGTGACCTTCCTATTGGTCATGACGATCTTCGTGATCGTCATCGTGCAGGAAGGGCGGCGCAATGTGCCGGTGATGTACCCCGGACGCCGGGTAGGCAACCGTATGTCGATGCCGGTTAAGGGCACCCTGCCGCTGATGGTTAACATGGCGGGCATGATCCCGATCATCTTCGCCCAGTCGCTGCTCACGTTCCCGGCCGTGCTGGCCCAGTTTTTCATCGGGTCGGAGACCGCCTGGGTGCGCGACGTCGCGCTGTTTTTTCAGAACACCTTTGGCGGTTTCAGCAACACTTACTGGATCATGTACTTCTTCTTCGTCGTCGGCTTCACATTCTTTTATACGGATGTGTTGTTCACACAGCAGAATTATGGCGAAAACCTGAAACGCTCTGGCGCCCAGGTCCCCGGCGTCACGAAGGGAGCCGCGACGCAGCGCTACCTGACACGCGTCTTGCGGCGCATTACGCTGCCGGGCGCGGTCTTTCTGGGGCTCGTCGCGATCATGCCGTTCCTGGTGGGGTTGATCTGGCCGATCGGTGGCTCGAACACGGGATTGCTCCTGGTTTCCTCCTCCGGCTTGCTGATTGTGGTCGGCGTCGTACGCGATCTCTACCGCTCCATCGAAGCAGAACTCAAGCTGCGTGGATATGACCAAGCAGTCTTGGTACGCTAGCAGTCTTGGTGTGAGTGATGGCTACCTACCTGGTATTTCTCGGCCCTCCCGGAGCCGGTAAGGGGACGCAGGCGAAACGGCTGGCGCACGAACTGCAGATCCCGCAAATCTCGACGGGGGATCTCTTCCGGGAACATCTGCGCCAGGAAACCGCCCTGGGGAAGCGGGCAAACGAGTACATTAAAAAAGGCGAGCTCGTGCCTGACGAAGTGACCGTTGGTATGGTCAGGGATCGGCTCTCAGCAGCGGATTGTGCGGATGGCGCGATCTTTGATGGATTTCCGCGCACGGCGTCTCAAGCCCGGGCGTTGGATGAGATCCTGGATGAGAAGGGGGCCACGCTGACCGCCGTGTTCTGCGTGGATATCTCGGAAGAGGAGCTGCTGCGCCGGCTGACGGGGCGCAGGGTGTGCCGCGAGAACGGGCACATCTTCCACCTCGAGTTCAACCCGCCGGAAGAAGCGGGTGCCTGCGACTACGATGGCTCGGAGCTGTACCAGCGTGACGATGATAAGGAAGAGACAGTCAGGGAACGCATCCGCGTCTATCAAGAGCAAACCGCCCCGCTCTGCAGCCATTACGATAAGCGCGGGAAGCTTGTCGAAATCGATGGTGAGCAAAGCATCGAGGCAGTGACCGAGTCGCTGCTGCAGGCGCTAGCTGATGGGCAGGACGAATGAACCGGCGAGGCGGAATTGTGTTGAAAAGCAAGCGTGAACTGAGCCTGATGCGCAAAGCAGGCTTGATCAACGCCCACGCCCTCGCAGCTGCCGTTGACGCGGTCAGGCCAGGCGTCACAACCGGGACGGTGAACCAGGCTGTGGCCGTCGTATTGCGAGAAAATGGCGCCGCGCCGGCTTTTGTCGGCGTGCCGGGCGCCTATCCATACCCGGCCGAAACGACGATCTCGATCAACGACGAGCTCGTGCACGGCATTCCCGGGGAGCGGCGCTTGAAAGAGGGCGACATCGTCAGCATCGACTGCGGCACGGTTTATGAAGGTTTTGTCGCCGATTCAGCGCTCACGATCGGTGTTGGAGAGATTTCGCCGGATGCCGAACGCCTGCTGAAGGTAACCCGCCAATCGTTGTTCGCGGGTATCGAGCAAATGGTCGTCGGGAACCGGACCGGAGATGCGTCGGCCGCAATCCAGGCCCATGTCGAGAAGAATGGCTTCCAGGTTGTGCGCGAATATACCGGCCATGGCGTGGGGCGGAATATGCACGAGGACCCCCAGGTCCCAAATTACGGAAAAGCGGGCAAGGGGGTCGAGCTGAAGCCCGGCATGACGATCGCGCTGGAGCCGATGGTGTTAGCGGGAACGCCGCAGACGAAGGTCTTGAAAGATCACTGGACCGTAGCATCCCAGGACGGGAAGCTCACTGCTCACTTTGAGCATACGGTTGCCATAACTGAGAACGGTCCCTGGATACTCACAGGAGCGGATGAGGATCTAGACGAGGATGCATGGATTCGTTATAATGACTACTTTGCTGGCCGGCTGGTATCCCAGCATGGGTAGAGGAGCGCTAAGATGAAAGTTTCATCCTCTGTACGTAAACGCTGCCCGAAGTGCAAGATTGTTCGGCGGCGCGGAAAAGTATATGTGATTTGTGAAAATCCACGCCACAAACAGAGGCAGGGTTAGATATGGCACGAATTGAAGGTGTTGACCTCCCGCGTGACAAACGCGTGATCATTGGTTTGACCTATATTCACGGCATCGGCAAGAGCACGGCGCGTGATGCGCTCGTGGATGCGGAGATTTCACCCGATACCAAGGTGAAAGATCTCACGGAAGCGGAGATCACCAAACTGCGCGAGTACATCTCGCAGAATCTCACTGTTGAAGGTGATCTACGTCGTGAAGTTCAGATGAATATCAAGCGCTTGATGGAAATTGGCAGCTACCGTGGCTTGCGGCACCGCCGCAGCCTGCCGGTGCGCGGCCAGCGTACACGCACCAACGCGCGCACCCGTAAGGGGCCGAAGAAGACGGTCGCCGGACGTGGACGACGCCGGGGGGCGAAGAAGAAGTAAACCGCGCGTTTTATGCAGACGTGCCGGCACTGGCTGAAGGGTCCCTTCCACCCTCCGCGGCAACCAGGACTGGCAAAATTTCAGGTGCGTTTCGGAAGGTTTAAGTGGAGGAATAGCAAATAAACATGGCTAAGAGACAACAAAAGAGTTCGCGGCGGAGTTCCCGCAAACCAACACGCACGATATCCCACGGGAAGGTGCATATCCATGCCACCTTTAACAATACGATCATCACGATCACCGATGTGCAGGGCAACACGGTGGTGTGGGCAAGTGCGGGTTCATCTGGTTTCAAGGGGTCCCGGAAGAGCACACCGTACGCTGCGCGTATCGCGGCTGGTGAAGCGATTAAGGCGGCCAAGGAGATCGGATTGCAAGAGGTCGATATCCTGGTCAAAGGCCCCGGACCGGGTAGGGAAGCCGCGATTCGTGCGGTCATGGCCGAAGAAATCCGGGTGCGCTCGATCAGTGACGTCACCCCGGTTCCTCACAACGGCTGTCGTCCGCCCAAGAAACGCCGCGTATAACATTTAAGGAAGGAATTAACTCGCAATGTCGAGGTACACAGGACCTGTTTGTAAATTATGCCGTAGGGAGGGCGAGAAGCTCTTCCTCAAAGGGGCGCGCTGCTTCTCACCCAAGTGTGCGATCGAGCGGAGAAGTTATCCGCCTGGTGAACATGGCCGTGAGTCCCAGTTCCGGCGCCGCCGGGTATCAGATTACAGCCGGCAGTTACGTGAAAAGCAGAAGACCCGCCGCATTTATGGTATGAAGGAGCGTCAGTTCCGGCGCTTCTACAGCAACGCGCTCCAGCGGCGCGGCATGACCGGCGAGAACTTGCTGACAATGCTCGAACGCCGCCTGGATAACGTCGTATACCGGCTGGGCTTTGCGGACAGCCGCGCCCAGGCGCGTATGTTGGTCACCCATGGTCACTTCAACGTCAATGGTCGTCGGACAGATGTCCCCTCGATGTTGATGCAGAAGGATGATGAGATCGAGGTGCGCGAAGGCTCACGCAAGAGAACTTTTTTCAAAGATCTGCCGGCAGTTGCCGAAACGAAGACCGTCCCCGATTGGCTCGAACGTGATGTCAACAAACTTGCCGGTCGAATCGCCAAAATGCCCGAACGCAGTGATGTTGACGCCAATCTGAACGAACAGTTGATCGTTGAGTACTACTCACGCTAGTTGTGAGGTTCAACGGGGACACGTTCCGAACAAGGATCGTGGAGGATTACCGTGGTCGTAACCACCAATCTAGTAATGCCTAAAATCGAGCGCGAGGCGGTTGCCCGCAATTACGGCAAATTCGTGATCAGCCCGCTTGAGGCTGGATATGGCATCACTATCGGAAATGCGCTCCGGCGGATTCTGCTGAGCTCATTAGATGGTGCTGCAGTGACATCCATTCGGATCACTGACGTGCCGCATGAGTTCTCGGAGATCCCGGGTGTGCGTGAAGATGTGCTGCAATTGATGCTAAACCTGAAGAAATTGCGCCTGCTCATCCATGAAGGTGACTCGACGCGCCTGCGTCTGGAAGTTAAAGGTGAGGGAGTCGTGACGGCGGCCGATATCATCGCACCGGCGGAGATTGAGATCGTGAACCCGGATCTCTACCTGCTCACCGTGGACGATGATAAGGCCCATATCGAGATCGAGATGAACGTTGGCCGTGGTCGGGGCTACTCCCCGTCGGACGAACGCGGGAGACTGCCGATCGGCGAACTTCCGACCGACGCGATTTTCAACCCTGTCCGGCGTGTAAATTACGAAGTCGGACGGGCACGTGTTGGCCAGGATACCAGCTTTGACCGTCTGATCCTCGAAATCTGGACCGATGGGACGATCAAGCCGGAGGAGGCTTTGAGTTCAAGCGCCCAGATCCTGATGGCCCATCTACGCGACATCGGTGGCGTGACCGAAGAATCATTAATGATCGCCGCCAAGGAAGAGGAAGAACCGCGCGTCGCGAACGAAGTTTACGAGACCCCGATTGAGAACCTGGACCTGACGGTGCGCGTCTTCAATTCGCTTAAGCGCACGGGTATCACAAACGTAGGTGAGGTCCTGGATATGCTTGAGAAGGGGGAAGAGGCGATGCTTTCGATCCGCAATTTCGGTGAGAAGAGTCTCGAAGAGTTGAAAGAACGCTTGATGGAAAAAGGCCACCTGGACGAGGATTTCCAGAGGGAAGCCGAAGCGGAGTGAGGAATTAAATGCGACATCGTGTATCTGGTCGAAAACTAGGACGATCTTCGGGACACCGGCGGTCGCTCCGGCGCAACCTGACGAAGCAGCTGTTTATTCACGAGCGCATCGAGACGACTCAGGCGAAAGCCAACGCCGTCCGTGGGCATGCTGAAAAGCTGATCACGCTCGCAAAGCGAGGTAATGCAGCCGATGGGCCACAAGCTGTGCATTGTCGGCGGAATGCCGCTGCGAAATTGAACGATCCCGACGTCGTGAAGAAGCTGTTTGATGATATCGCCCCACGGTACGCGGAGCGGCCCGGCGGGTATACGCGCATCGTCAAATTGGGTCCCCGTCTGGGCGACTCCGCCGAGATGGTGCTTTTAGAGCTGGTTGAAGAATAGGCCCGGCGCGTGGCCTGGGCGAGCTGAACAATGCGCTCGTCACCTGTAACTTACCAATCGATTGTCGCCTACGATGGGACCTGCTTTGAAGGGTTTCAGCGGCAGGCAGAAGGGCACCGCACGGTCCAGGGCGCGCTCGAGATGGCGCTGCGAAAGATCGGCTGGCAGGGGCGCGCACTGAAGGCGGCCGGCCGAACCGACGCCGGCGTCCATGCCAGCGGTCAGGTTATCGGGTTTGATCTCGTCTGGGATCACACGATGGATGATCTCACCGCCGCGATGAACGCCAACTTGCCGATGGATGTGGCTGTGCGAACGTCAAAGCCGGCGTGGGAAGGCTTCCACCCACGCTTTGATGCGCTCAGCCGCAGCTATCGCTACCGCATCGTAATTGACCCGGTGCGTGACCCATTGAGCGAGCGGTATGCCTGGCGTTTGAGCAGTGCCCCGGACCTCGAGCGGTTGAACGCAGCTGCCCGTATCTTCGAGGGTGAGCAGGATTTTGCCGCATTTGGCAGGCCGCCAGGTGAGCGCTCGAGCACGATCCGGAATGTGTTTGCCTGTCGATGGGTGCACGATCGCGAACGCTTCGATCTCCACATCGAGGCGAACGCCTTTCTGTACCACATGGTTCGTCATGTGGTTGTTGCGATCGTAGATGTAGGGCTGGGAGAAGAAAACCTGGCGCATGTTCAAGCGCTGTTGGACGATCCTTCCCGGCGGCGACAGGGAAGATTAGCACCGGCGGCGGGTCTTTGCCTCATGCATGTGAAGTATGCGGATCAAGACCAAACGCGGCCGGGTGAATTACAATTGAATTGAATCATAATCGCACAGACTGCGTGGAAAGCGTGTGTTTGTGCGAATAGGAGTGCGCACGTGCAGAAGACATATTATCCAAAACCTGGCGATGTAACCCGAGAATGGTACGTCGTCGATGCAGCAGGGAAAAATCTTGGGCGAGTTGCGACAACCGTCGCTCGCGTTCTGTTGGGCAAAGGTAAACCTGAATTCACGCCCGGTGTCGATGTCGGCGATTTTGTTATTGTCGTCAACGCTGAGAAACTCGACGTTTCAACCAAGAAACTGGATGAAAAGATGTACTATCGTTTCTCCGGATATCCAGGCGGCCTTAAAAAAATTACCATGCGCCAGCAGATGGAAAAATTTCCGGAACGCGTGATCGTCTCAGCGGTAAAAGGCATGCTGCCGAAGAATCGCCGCGCACGCGCCTTGATGAAGAAACTGCGTATCTACAGGGGCAGTGAACATCCACACAGTGCACAGAATCCGAAACCCCTGGAGGTTGAGTGACGCTGAACTAAGCGCGTCATTCTAGAGGAGGACGAAGAAACTTATGTCGGTTCAGTATTATGAAGGCATCGGTCGTCGAAAGACCAGTTCCGCCAGGGTAAGGATCATGAGCGGGAACGGGGATTTTATCGTCAACGGAAAACCAGCAGAAGAGTATTTCACACGCGTCGGCGATATGGATCACATCCGTGAGCCGCTTGAAGAAGCGGAAATGCTCGGCAAGCTGGACATTTCGGTGCTTGTAAATGGTGGCGGAGTCACCGGGCAGGCTGGCGCAGTGCGTCACGGCATCGCACGTGCGCTGCTCAAGCTGGACCCGGACCTGCGCCCGAAAATGCGCAAAGGCGGCTTTCTGACGCGTGACGCCCGTATGAAGGAGCGCAAGAAACCCGGTCTCAAACGCGCTCGCAAGGCACCGACGTACACCAAACGCTGATCAGCTGTCTGTATCGTTCGCTAGATGCATCGCAGCATGCTTGAAATCCAGTCGTAGATTACCGGGCCGGGGATGGCCGAACATCCCCGGCCTTTCTGCTTGGAGGAGGTACCTCACGTGACCGGCGAGATAACCATCATCGGTCTGGGCCCTGGACGTCCCGAGCTGATCACAAGACAGGCCTGGGAAGTGCTAGAAGGTTGTGAGCGCATCTGGGTCCGCACGATGCAGCACCCGGCGCTGCCATCTCTGCAAGAGGAACTGGCCCTGGAAATTCACTCGTTTGATCAGCTCTATGAGCAGAGCGAATCGTTCGAGCAAGTCTACGCATCGATCGTCGAAAATATCCTGCAGATGGCCGAAGCATCAGATCGGGTCGTCTATGCGGTTCCAGGCGATCCGATGGTGGGCGAGGCGACCGTGCCGGCGCTCCTGGATGAGGCGGTGCAGCGGGGCATATCCGTCAATCTGGCGCATGGCATCAGCTTCATCGAACCGAGCCTGCGCCTGGCGAAGAAGTATGCCCCGGATGGCTTATTTGTGTGCGATGCGCTCGATCTCGCTGAAGGCCATCACCCTCCATTCCCGCCGGACACGCCCGCGCTGATCGGCCAGCTCTACTCACGCCTGACAGCCAGCAATGTCAAATTGACGCTGCTCAACCAATATCCAGCCGCTCACCCGGTGAGCTTGATCCATCGCGCCGGTACGGCGGACGAAACGATTGAAGCCATCGCATTGGAAGATCTCGATCGGCGCGCAGAGTACAGCGCGATGACGTCGCTGCTGGTGCCCGCCCTCGATCATCTCTCGGCCTTTGAGCGTTTCCAGGAGACGGTCGCCCACCTGCGAGCCCCGGAGGGCTGCCCCTGGGACCGTGAGCAGACCCACCAGAGTTTGCGGAGCCACATCATGGAGGAAGCCTACGAGACGCTGCATGCGATCGATGATGACGATATGGAAGCGCTCTGTGAAGAGCTTGGCGATCTCCTGCTGCAGATCGTGCTTCAAGCGCAGATCGCGACGGAAGCGGGCGCATTCACCATGGCGGAAGTCATCGCCGGGATACAAGAAAAACTGATCAGACGTCATCCGCATGTATTCGGGGATTGGGACGTGGAGGACGTTGACCAGGTGCTGCACAATTGGGAAACGCTTAAAGAACGCGAGCGATTCGAAGATGGTTCCGATAAGGGCTTACTTGACGGGGTTCCGGTGAACTTGCCTGCGCTGGCCCAATCGGGGGAGATTCAAGACCGCGTCGTTAGAGTCGGGTTTGATTGGCCGGCGATCGAAAGGGTGCTCGAGAAGGTGCATGAGGAGCTCGCCGAAGTAGCCGAAGCCGAGGATGAGGAGCAGGTCGCGGCCGAGGTGGGAGATCTGCTCTTTGCAGTCGTGAATTACGCGCGCTGGTTGGGTGTCGATGCCGAGACGGCTCTGCGCGGCGCAAACCAGCGGTTCCGTTCCCGGTTCGTTTCTATAGAGCGTGCCGCCCGAGCGCAAGGATCGAAATTATCCGAACTTTCACTGGAGCAAATGGAAGACCTCTGGCAGGCGGCTAAGAAGGATCAGTGATGAATCGGACCAGCATTTACGTTCAAATTCTCGCTGGAGTTCTCGCCATACCTTTGCTTGCCGGTTGTTCTCCGTCAGACCCAGCAACCCGGCCGCCAGATCCGATATTTACGCCTGCCGCTGAGACGACCCCGCTTCCAACTGGCGTCGAACCGAGCGCAGCGGCAGAAAGCATCCTCGCGACCGAAGTCACCACGATCACCCCGACTGCTACGCCCACGACGACCGGTCGTTTCGTGCAGTTTGAAGACCAGCTGGCCGAGGTAGAGTTCAGATTGCCTCTGACCATCCAACACATCTCGCACAATCAAGCCTGGTTGTTCTTCGAGCTTGAGAGACCTGCTGCGGGGGAGCTTTTCTACTGGGTGGACGGCCGTGCAGATCTGGGTGTTTACGGGGTTGAATTTGGTCCGGACAGCAATCGTCACCTGATCGAGCTGAGCGACCTGCTTCCTGATACCCGTTACAGAGCCCGTGTCGGTCTTCCGGGTGCGAGCGGCAGCGTGCGTTCCCCGGGTTTGAATGGAGAGCAATGGGGCGAAACGAGCTTAACGACCTACCCAGAGCAGCTTGAGCACCTGCGCGCCGCCGTGATCGGTGATTCTGGATTCGGAGAACAGATCACGTACGCGCTGAGCGCCCAGATGGCAGCCCTGGATCTGGATTTCGTCATCCATACCGGGGATATCGTTTACAGCGCGTTCGAAAACGGAACACCACTCAGAGCCTACCAAGCGAAATATTTCTGGCCTTTCCAGAAAATCCTTCTGCGTGCGCCGGTCTATGCAGTCCCCGGGAACCACGAATACTACAGCGACGCTTCGATCGACGGCATACCCTATTATTTCAATATTTACCCGCCCATCGGGGAGCTTGTCCGTGATGGATCCTGGGTGGGTTCAGATGAGATTTTCCGCAATTGGTATGCCGTGCGCCTGATGGATTACCAGTTATTGTTCCTGGAAAGCCAGCGGTTCTATCGACCCGAGGGGGTTGGCGGAGAGACCGAATGGCTCCAGCAAAGGTTAAGCGAATTTCAAGATCCGACGATCGGAATATTTCACATTACCAGTTATACCAGCGGAAGCCACGCGCAGGACGGATTGCCGATCCAGCAAGCCTGGCTACCCTTATTCCGTGAAGCCAACACGGCCCTGATCGTCTCGGGTCACGATCACAATTACGAGCGGATCGAGGTGAACGGTCTGGATTTGATCGTCTCGGGGGGCGGCTCAGGGAAGATTTACCGGCTGAAGGAGCCGGTCGAAGGATCCCGGGTGTTTGCGGCGGAATCACACTTTGTGCTGCTCGATATCTACCCGGACCGGATTGAGCTAAGCGCAATTAACGCCTACGGTGACATCCTCGATCAGACCACTCTGGATGTGGATCGCTGACGATCCAGCCCCCAATTTCCTACCCGGATCTAAGCAGTGAGGTGACCTCCGAGAAATGCGGAGGTCTCTTTGTGATACACTTTTCGGTGGCCGCTTCCCACGGTGGAAAGCGGTCGAGTTTTTCTCTACGCTTCGTTTCATTTTTGAACTTTTTGTTCAGGAATCGGCATGAAAAACGATCAAGTGATCAAGCTACAGAATATTGAGAAATCATTTTCCCACGGCGGTCGAGAGCGCGCCGTTCTGCAGGGCGTCAACGAGGTTTTCCAACCCGGTGAATTCGTCGCCATCCGGGGAAGGAGCGGCAGCGGCAAAACAACGCTGCTCAATCTGATCGCCGGGATTGACGAACCAACGCTGGGCGAGATCTTGTACGGCGAGTTGGATCTGACCGCGCTTACTTCGAAAGAGCGCACCCTGTTCCGCCGGGAACACATCGGTTTCGTCTTCCAATTCTTCAACCTGATTCCCACGCTGACGGTAAAAGAAAATGTCCTGCTGCCAGCGGAACTTGCCAATCGAAAAACGGCCAGGATCGAATCGCAGGCTGTCAACTTATTGGAGAGAGTAGGGCTGCAGGGTAGAGAGGATGACTTCCCGGACATTCTCTCCGGGGGCGAACAGCAGCGGGTTGCAATCGCGCGGGCTGTGTTGGTAGGGCCGACGGTGATCCTCGCGGATGAACCGACAGGAAATCTCGATCGCTCCACCGGCGCTGATGTGCTGGCACTACTAAATAACATCCGGCGAGATTACGAGACTACGTTAATTATGGTCACCCACAGCCACTCCCTGGCAGATCAAGCTGACCGGACGTTAAGCATCGAGAACGGAGTCCTGACACCGCTCAGCGCGGCGGCGAAGGAAGCCTGAAATCCGGTGTTGGGTCTGGGATCAGGACTGCTTCGAGCCGGCTTGCGAGATCTTCTTCGACGGCCGATTCAGGTCCTACTGATGGTCATGGGCGTTGCGCTGGGCGTGGCAGTCATCGTCGCGATTGATCTGGCAAATCTGAGCGCCTCGACCGCTTTTTCGATCAGCCGTCAAGCGCTGACCGGCAGGACCACCCACCAGATTGTTGGCGGGTCGACCGGGATTGACCAGGCGATTTATCGTGACCTGCGGATAGAAAAAGGGATCCGCACGAGCGCGCCGGTGATTGAATCTATCGCTGTTTCGCCGGACCTGGATGATATGCCGCTGCGGATCCTGGGAGTCGATCCAATTGCTGAAGCTCCATTTCGGGAATACCTGCCGGCTCAGAATGCCGGTGAGCCGGGGTTCGAGGCTTTCTTTCTCGACCCGCGGGCGGTCATTATCAACCAATTACTCGCCAGTCGTTTAGGGATCGGACCGGGTGGCTCGATTAACCTGCAGGTTAACGAACGGCTTGAAGTGCTCAATGTCATCGGCGTGATCGATTCCGGCGGCGAACGCAGCCGCCAGGGGCTGGATGACGTGCTGCTGATGGATGTAGGCTCGGCGCAGCAGCTGTTGGGAATGGAGGGCCGGCTCACACGGATTGACCTGATCACCACCGATGAGGAAGCCGAGGAGCTGCAGTCCTGGCTGCCCGTGAACCTCCAGATCCTCCCCGCAAGCGATCAAGAAGAGACGCTTGAACAATTGACGGATGCATTTGAGTTGAATCTGCAGGCGTTAAGCTTGCTTGCTCTGGTTGTCGGTATGTTCCTGGTTTACAACACGACGATGTTCTCTGTCATCCAGCGCCGACTAGTCTTCGGCATCATGCGGACGTTGGGCGCGACGCCGGGGCAAATTGTGACGCTGATCCTGGTTGAAGCCGGTTTGGTCGCTGCGCTTGGATCGCTGTTCGGTATTGGACTGGGCGTCATGCTCGGGAGGGGTGCGGTTTCACTGGTCTCCCAGACGATCAATGATTTTTACTTCGTGCTGAATGTGCGCGGAGTCGACCTCGCAGGGCTGACGGTCTTGAAGGGATTGGGTGGGGGTATGCTTGCGGCGGTGTTGGCCAGCCTGGCACCTGCATTCGAGGCAGCGCGTGTCGCCCCGGTGATGGCGCTGCAGCGCAGCAGTGTGGAAGCACAGGCGAGCCGGTGGTCTGCGAGAGCAGCGCTTGCCGGAACGGCGCTGATCGCGGTCGGCACGGTGATCCTGCTCGTCATCCGGCAGTCTCTCATCGCCAGCTTCGCAGGATTATTCTTGCTGTTGATCGGGCTTGCTGCGTGGGTGCCTGCGGCGATGGTCTTCGCGATGCATACCGTGCGGCCGCTTCTCTCCGCGTTAGCTGGTCCCACCGGGCGGATGGCATCCGGTATGGTGATTCGATCGCTGAGCCGGACAGGCGTCGCCGTGGCGGCACTGATGGTTTCGCTCTCCGTGGCGATCGGGGTGGGCATCATGATCGCCAGCTTCCGCTCAACAGTTGTGGATTGGCTCGGCCTGACGCTGCGCGCAGATGTTTACATTTCAGCCCCGGTCGTGAGCGGCACCCGCCCGACAGCTTCACTGTCAGAAGGGCTCGCAGATACGATCGCAGCAGTACCCGGCGTCGACGCGGTTGAAACTGTGCGTACGGTGACCGTCCTGAGTGAACGGGGTGAGGTCCTGCTCCTTGCAGTCGATGCGCAGCGCCAGCGCGATGCCGAACTATACCGCTTTGCGGATGGAAGCGCGGAGCTAGTGTGGGAGCGCGTGCTGGATGGCGCCGTGATCGTGAGCGAACCATTCGCGTACCGTTTCGATATTCCGCCTGAAGGCGGCGAAATAACGCTGATCACCGACAAAGGCCGGCGCACATTTGATGTCGTGGGCATCTACTATGATTATTCGGCTGAACAGGGCACGCTGTTAATGAATCAGGATGTCTACCGATCGTACTGGGATGATGAATCGATTTCTTCCCTGGCGGTTTTCGTCTCAGGAGATCGGGAGCTGGCGCCCGTGGTGGATGATATCCGCAGTGAACTCGGGGGCTCGGGCCTCCAGGTGCAGTTGAATCGTGAACTGCGTGAGGAAGCGCTGGTCATCTTTGATCGGACCTTCCTGATTACCTCCGCATTAAGAGTCCTGGCGATCGTGGTGGCTTTCATCGGGGTCGTGAGCGCGTTGATGGCGCTGCAGATGGAGAGAGCGCGTGAATTTGCCACAATGCGGGCACTCGGTCTGACCGGCAGTGATTTGTGGAAATTGATTTTTATGGAGACCGGCTTGATGGGTGCAACCGCGGGATTGCTTTCGTTTCCCACTGGCGTCGTCCTGGCAGTTGTGTTGATCTACGTCATCAACCTGCGCTCGTTCGGTTGGACGATCAACATGTCATTGGATCCCTGGATCTTCTTGAGTGCACTTGCAGCGGCGATCACGGCTGCGCTGATCGCTGGAATTTATCCAGGCCTGCGGCTGCTCCGTCTGCCAGTGGCTGAAAGCCTGAGCAGGGAATGAAGATGCTATCTCGACCTACCCGGATGGTGATGATCGCGGTGCTCCTGCTGGCGGCAGTATTGAGCGCGTGTGTGGCTCGGGAAGATGTGGGGGATGCCGGCGGGAGTGCTGTCGCGCTGAGACTCGCAGCCCGGAGCGGTGAAAACGAATTTGCTCGCGCGACTGAAATACGCTCATTCCAGTTCCCAGAAGACCACGGTCCCCACTTCGACTACCAGACCGAGTGGTGGTATTACACCGGCAACCTGACGTCAGATGACGGCCAGCGCTTTGGCTACCAATTCACGATTTTTCGACGCGCTCTGGCGCCGGGCGCCCCTCCCGGAGGTGGGAGCCTCTCGACCAATCAGGTCTATTTTGCGCATATCGCGCTGACGGATGTTGCTGAGGGCGAGCATTTCTTCGAAGAACGATTCAGCCGTGGGGCGGCGGACCTGGCCGGGGCTCAAGCGGCACCATTTGAAGCGTGGGTCGAAGACTGGCGTGTCGAAGCAAAGGGTCCCGGCGCGGAAAAGGTCCAGATTACGGCTGCAACCGCGGAGTTCGAACTCAGCCTATTGTTGGAGGCGGAAAAACCGATCGTGATGCACGGGGAGAGCGGTTTGAGCGCCAAGAGTGATGAACCCGGTAATGCATCCTATTACCTGAGCTTCACCCGGATGCAAGCCGGGGGCACGTTGGTCGTCGGGGATAAGACCTTTAGCGTTTCGGGTCCGAGCTGGTTTGACCATGAGTGGAGCACGAGCGTGCTGGATGAGGGCACCGTTGGCTGGGATTGGTTCGGCCTTCAACTGGATGACGGTCGTGAACTGATGCTCTACTACATCCGGCAGGCGGACGGCTCGATTGGTCCGATTTCTGGTGGGACTTATATCGCCGCCGATGGTGAAGCGCGTTCGCTGACGTCATCTGAGATTCAGATCACCGCGGTAAGCACATGGTACAGCGATGAAAGCGGAGCTGAATATCCGAGTGGATGGCAGATCAGCTTGCCCTCACTCGACATGAATCTGACAATCGAGCCGTGGATCGATGCCCAGGAGATGCGCGTGAGCTTCACGTACTGGGAAGGCGCGGTCCGTATCACGGGAGAAGAAGGGGGAACTGCGCTGAGCGGGAGCGGATACGTTGAATTGACGGGCTACCTTGAGAGCATGGAAGGAGTGCTCTCGTAGCGCCCGTTTACTCATTAGCAGGGGGGTGTTGATGGGAAGACAAAAGATCTTGTGTGAAGTTAGAAATGTACTTCTTGCAGGGACCCGATTATTCCTGCCGGCACTAACACTGATCACACTCGGGGCGTGTGCCCGAACAGATGGCGCTGAGCCTGCATCGATCACGGTCACGGAGGTCGTCCCTCGTCAGGCTTCAGCGGAAGGTGTCGATTTGTCGTGCAGTGAGGATTCAGCAGAACCCCGCTACGGTTATACCTACCACGGCGCGGATGGAAACCGGCGTGTCGATGGGAGCGGGTCACTGCCGAAGATCAGCCCGATCGATATCCGGTTGGAATTTGTGCCGGAGTGGATTGCGGCCGTGGCGGTGGATTGCGGATCAATCTGGGCAGCCATCTCCGCTCAGGGCGATGTATCCGCATTCTTCCTGCAGGGAGCCGATGCAACGAGGGTTGTGATTGAACCGGTTTCCCTTGCGGCAGGTCAACCTCCCTTATTGCAAGTGAGCGGGGTTGATGTGTCGCTGGTCGAAGCTCCCGCAGATAGTGCTTCCACAGCGACTCATCCGATTGTGATCGAGCAGAGCGGAGACCTGATTTGGATCGATGGTCAAGGTGATCTGGTCCTGAATGGCGGCGTCGATGAGATCCGCCTGTTCGTCAACGTTCTCCCAGACGCTCGCATCTTGCAGGATGAGCACCAGCGATTATTGATGCTCAGTGCGCCGACAGACCGATATGATCATGGCGTTCTGGGTGATGGGATCGAAGCAGGAACGATCACGCTTGTTGAGACAACACCAGAATTCCGTATAGCCGGGATAGTTGCAGCCCCGGAGGGGACGGTTATCGAGGGAATAATGCCTCTATGGTCGGATCTCAACGATGATGGCAAGCGTGAGATCATCATCACGGCGAGCGATCATCGCTCAGGGGCACGCCTGCTCGTGTATTCTGAGGCCGGTGAACTGCTCGCTTCAAGCGACGCAATCGGACAGGGCTATCGCTGGCGGCACCAGATTGCTGTAGCTAGCCCTTCAGAGGGTCAGCCACCCGAAATTATCAGCGTTCGGACCCCGCATATCGGGGGCTCGCTGGAATACTTCCGTCTGGAAGGCGAGCGACTGCGACTCATCGTCGCCCTTGAGGGGGTCACATCGCACGTTATCGGTACGCGCAATCTGGACCTGGCGTTGGCAGGAGACTTCGATGGCGATGGGCAAATCGAGACGCTGCTGCCAGATACTCCAATGCAGAAACTCGTTGCTGTCCAGCGGTCAGGGGACGATGCAGATGTTGATTGGTGGCTGCCATTGGGAGGGACGATGTCTACAAATCTTGCTGCCGTGACTGACGCGAAAGGGCGAGTATCCATTGGCGTAGGAGTTGAATCAGGAAAACTGCGCATCTGGTCGCCCTGAGTGTCGAAGTTTGAAACCGAGGAAGGGAAGCTGATGGTGAGCAACGCTGAAGGGAAAATTTCACCGAATACGGAAATCGGGAGCGTGACCCTGCGGGTCAGTGATCTTGAACGCGCAAGGTCCTTTTATGAAAAGGTGCTTGGTTGCGAGGTGCTTGAAGAGACCGAAGGCAGCTTGGCGTTAGGCGTCAAGCCCGATCGAGTATTCCTGAATCTAGAAGATTCGCCGGGAGCCTCCAGGCCGTCAGGTGCAACGACAGGCTTATACCATTTTGCGATCCTGGTGCCAGATCGGCGGGCGCTGGCGGTCGTGCTCGAGCGTTTGGTCCGCAAGGAAAATGCTCTGCAAGGGGCGGCGGATCATTACGTCAGCGAGGCGGTTTACCTGGCGGACCCGGAGGGTAACGGGATCGAGGTCTATGCTGATCGCCCCCGTTCAGAATGGCACACAGCCGACGGCCAGTTGAGGATGGGAACAGCTTCACTCGACGTCGATAGTTTGCTGGCGGCAATTGATGACGACCGCCCGCGCGAGTCGCGCCTGCCGGAGGGAACCAGAATTGGCCACATCCATCTGCGTGTCGCGGACCTTGAGGATGGCATTCGTTTCTATCGTGATGTGATCGGGTTCGACCTGAGGATGCGCTCCGGACCTTCGGCGGGATTCCTCTCCGCAGGTGGTTATCATCACCACATCGGGATAAACACCTGGGCAGGAATTGGCGCGCCCCCGCCTCCAGAAGGCTCAAGCGGACTGCAGCATTTCGTGATCCAGGTGGCGGATGACAGTGATGTGGAACGGATTGCCAAACGGGCGCGGTTGGCCAAGCTTGAGTTCGAGCGACAGGATGAGATGCTGGTCATCAGAGATCCTTCGGAAAATCGAATCGTGATCACTGCCGGTGAACATATTAGCTAGGGGATGGACCGCCGGGAAGTGCTTTTCTCACCAGTCCTGATTAAATGAAGCACCTCCGGACTTGAGGGGGACAAGCCCGGAGGCGGTCGCGACATTGGCAAAAGCCACGTGACGACGTCCCCATTCTAATCAGCAGTCCGGCATGCTTCCATAGCACGATAGTCCCAAAAATCCCGGATTAAGATCGGATTGCCGCGAGTATTTCCTGGCTGTGCTCGGCCGGCTTTACGTTTTCAAAGACCTGTTTGATCTTCCCGTCCTTGTCGATCAAGAAAGTTGTGCGGTGCACGCCTTCGTATTCGCGTTCCATAAATTTCTTTGGTCCCCAGACCCCATACGCCGTGGCGATGCTGTGGTCATCATCGGCGATCAAGGGGAAGGGCAAATCCCATTTCTGCTTGAATTTCGATTGTTTCTCGATTGTGTCCGGGCTTACGCCGAGGATGACGACGCCGGCTTCCTCGTATGCGCTGTAATCATCCCTGAAGCCACAGGCTTCTTTTGTGCAGCCGGGCGTGTCAGCGCGCGGGTAAAAATAGAGCACGACTTCTCTTCCGATGTAATCGGACAGCTTGATCTCTGCGCCGCGATCATCCAGCGCTGTAAAATCCGGCGCTTTTTTCCCTACATCAGGCAGTTTCATTCTGGCCTCCTTGGACAGGGTCGCCGCATCACTTTGATGCGTTCATCACCGCGATCGTTTCACCCATCGGCTTGGTGTTGTAGCCTGGCAGAGCCTCGACTTGCGATTTGAATTGATCGTCGTTGAGCGTTTCAAATAACGCCGCCAACTTCGGATCTTCAACAAACGCAGCGGGTATCACAAGATCGTAACGCTCCTGGTAAAGCGGGACAAAATCCAGGCCGAGCGCGGCGGCCGCGGCGCGGATGGCGAGCCCGGCATCTGCGCGACCCGAAGCGATCGAGGCGGCAACCATGAGGTGTGTGTATTCTTCGCGCTGGTAGCCCCGGATATCTGATCCGGAGAGCGACAGCCGCTCAAGATGATAATCGAGCAAGATGCGGGTGCCTGACCCGCGTTGGCGGTTGACGAAGGTCACATCCTCCCGGGCAAGATCCGGAAGGCCGGAGATGCGCTTCGGGTTGCCGCTTGCCGTGATGAGACCCTGCTCGCGTTCAACCAGGCCGATGACGTGGACGGGAGTGTCGGGCAGGTAGCGCTCGATATACGCGAGGTTGAACTCACCACTCTGCGGATCAAGCAGATGGCTGCCGGCGATGTGTGCCTCACCCCGCTGAAGTGCGATCAGGCCTCCAAGGCTTCCCAGATTCGCCGACGTGAGCCGCGCTCCGCGCAGCGCCAGAAACTGTGCGAGAAGATCCAGCGTGAGATCGTGACTCCCGAGGGCCAGGATCGTCCGGCGGAGCCGATCGAGTGGGGTATACAGCTCGATCTCAACCACCTCGCCGGCGGCATGACCCTGTACACCGCTCGGGACGATCAGGATCCCATCGGCGCGCACTAACGAACTGATCACCCCGGCCCCGCGCGAAAGCGGTGCGGCCACCCAGCGACCGCCAACTTCGCCTGCGATCACACGCACGTACTCATCGTCACCGGCGCTGGAGTGGATTTTACGTGTAATTGTCGCCCGAAGCGTGTCGCGCTCCTCGTCGATGTCCCCGAGCCAGCGCTTGAGTAGCGGTCGCACAAAAATCTCACCCGTCAACGCGGCGGAAACCGGGAAGCCGGGCACCCCGACCACCGGAGTGGGTCCGTAACCAGAACCGGGGTGGACCATCCCCAGGATGACAGGATGCCCGGGCCGCACAGCGATGCCGTGCACGAGCAGCTCGCCAAGATCAGCGATCACCCGGGCGGTGAAATCCTCGGAGCCGGCGGAGGAGCCGGCGTTGATCAAAATGAGATCGTGCTCGCGGGCCGCCTCACGAACAGATTTTTTCAACTGCTCGAGATCATCCGGGATGATCTCAAACCGTGTGGGGATTGCGCCCCAATCCTCGATCTGCGCCGAGAGGACCAGCGAATTAAACTCGATGATCTCCCCGGGGTGGGGGAGTTCACCAATTGGCACTAGTTCTGAACCGGAGGGGATAACCGCAACGCGGGGTTTGCGCCACACCTCGACGGTTGCGTGACCGCTGGCGGCGATGGCGCCCAGGTCAACCGGGCGCAGTTTGCGGCCGGCCGGGAGCACCAATTCCGTCGCGACCATGTCTTCGCCCATCAGGCGGACGTTTTTCCACGGGCTGGTGCCGGAGAGGACGCGTATCGCCGGGACACGATCGCCGGCGTGTTCGGTTTCGACGATTTCCACGTTCTCAACCGGAACGACGGCGTCAGCCCAGTCTGGAAGTGGGTCGCCGGTGTCAACATAGGCCGCTTGTCCGTCGAGGGAGAGGCTTGCCGGGTTGCGGTCGGATGCTCCTGCGGTGTCATTCGCGCGCAGCGCGTACCCGTCCATCGCGGCGGAATGATAGTGAGGAGAGGAAATCTGCGCCCATACCGGTTGGGCGGTGATCCGCCCCAGGGCTTGCTCGAGCGAGATCGGTTCCCCGGCCAGCGGCTTGAGCAGGTTGGCAGCCTCGAGGGCGTCCTCGAAACGATCGAGCGCCTCTCGAAGCGGGATATCGTGGAGGTAGACCGAGCGGCTGGTTTCTAAAGGCATGCGTCATCCTGATTGGACCCGGGTTGAGATGTGGTTAAAAGAGCCGGACGATAACCTCTTCACCGGCCGGAAGTCCGTTCGCATCGGCCGGGATGCGAACAAGACCATCCGCCCGAACGAGCGTGAAGATCAGGTTCGAGCGGCCGTAGATTGGCTCGGCGAGCGTGCCGTCTCCAGATGCGATCAGGCGTACCGGCTGGTAATCCTCACGTCCCGACTGCGAGGCGATATTCACCGTCAGCCGGGCGGGGATCTCCGGGCTCCAGATCGCCTCCGCCAATCCCAGCATACGGCGCAGAATCGGCGGCAGGATTAATCCACCCACGACGAGCGCGCTGACTGGATTGCCAGGCAAGCCGATCAGCGGTTTGTTCCCGGCGAGGGCGAGGATCGTCGGTTTGCCGGGTTTGATGGCCAGGCCGTGCACGAGCACGCCGGGCTCCCCGAGCCCTGCAAGGATCTCAACCGTGATGTCGCGCGCGCTGACCGATGACCCGGCGGTGATAAGGACAATATCGTCTTCTTGGAAGGATTCCAGCGCGGCGGATTCGAGCGAGGCGCGATCGTCGGCGACGATCCCGCGCCGTATTGGACGTCCGCCGCTGCGTTCAACAAGCGCAGCGAGCGTATACGAGTTGATATCCCGCACCTGGCCGGGAGTCGGCTTATGCGAAGGTGGAACGACCTCATCACCGGAAGAAAGGATGCCCACGCGCGGACGCTTGGCGACCAGGATTTTCGTATAGCCGAGCGCGAGCAGCCCCCCGATTTCCTGGGCACGAAGCAGGGTGCCGCGCGGGATGACAACCTCACCGCGCTTAACATCTTCACCTTCGACGAGGATGTTCTCGCCCACCGCGACCGCTTTGTGGATCTCGATCTCGCCCTCATTCAGCTGCTGGGTGTCTTCCAGCATGATCACCGCAGTCGCTCCCGGGGGGATCATCCCGCCGGTATGGACGATCGCGGCCTGCCCGGACGTGATGTTAATCTCAGCCGTCGTCCCCATGTGAACCTCGCCGGCAATCTCGAGGTACGCCGGCAGGGACGGCGTGGCGCCATGTGTATCCTCCGCCCGGAGTGCGAAACCATCTACCGTGGAGCGGGGGAAAGGCGGCAGCGGGTGTGGGGCGGAGATGTCCCCGGCCGTGACGCGCCCGAGCGCATCTTCTGTCTCAATCTGTGTCGCCGTGATTGACTCAGGACCCGACCAGGTTTTCATGAATCGGTCGAGCGCGTCTTCCGGCGGGGTCAGGTGCAAGAATTCAGGCATATCAACTCAGAATAAATCCAAGCGTCATGAAGTAAGCGGTGAGTTCGAAAAGCAGCACTGCGCCCAGCGTGAATATCCGCCAGTTTGGCGGGAAACCGCTGCGGATGCGATTCATCTGCCAGATCTGCGCGAGGGCGAGGGGCAGCACGATCAAACCGCCAAGGGCGACGCGGTTCGGCAAACCGTTCAGGTAGGCAGCCACGAAGCTCAACACGGCGAATAGGATGGCGTAATCGTGCATGCGCATCCCCATATCCCATCCCAGCCGCACCATGAGGGTCCGTTTTTCATACTTGAGATCGCTGGCGTAATCAGGCAGTCCAAACGCGAGCATCATCGCAAAGTGAAGCGCGATTAATGGGACGGTCGTCATGAGGATGAAGCGGTGCAGATCGCCCGAAAACATGCTGAAGCTGAACGCGGGCACAAAGCCGGCGACGACGATCGAGGCGACCAACTCTCCATAACCGCTGACGCTGAGACGGAGCGGCGGCGTCGAGTAAGAGAAGGATCCAAAGAACCCCAGCAGCCCGAAAATCCAGGTTAAGAGAGGGATATCTCCGGTGAGCAGCATGATCCCGGCGATTGTGCCGGCGAGCGTCAATGCGGTTATCGCCGCGTAGAGCGCGATCGGGCGCGGCAGGCCGTCGGGTCCTAACGCGCCGCTTCCGGCGTTGAACGGTGTCCGATTCTCATTCAGCAGATCGAGAGGCGCGTCGTAATATTCGTTCAAATAATGTCCCATCAGCTGGATGAGAGTCACGAACGCCTGACCGAGCAGGTAGCGGCCGGGATCGATGCGCGCACCGAGGTAGTTCGCGATCGCCGCGCCGGATGCGAAGAGCAGCAGCCCGCCGAGCAAGAAGTGGGGCCGGCTGAGCCGGATGAAATTGACGATGTTCTGGCGGGTCGTCATCCTTCGGCACCCTCCGCGCCGCTGCGGGTTTCAAAATCCTCCAGATCGGCTGCGTGCGAACTGATGCGCAGCAAGGATGAATCGCGATCTGCGGTAACCTTGAACTGAACCCCGAATGGGACCAGAACGCGCAGCGGCGAATCGCTTTTGACCTGATGGCTCGCGTTGAACGTCGGTGAATTTTCACGCAGGTCGATCCATTCGAAACTGACCTCGCCGGCGATGAGGGTCCAGAGTTCATCCGCTTTCTGACGTGACAATACAGGCAGCGCGTCGCCTGCGGACAGTTCGACGAGTTCGATCAGGCCGATCCGCTTCATTAAGTGATCGGCGAAGGCGTACGCCGTGAGCGACCGCCAGGAGGTTGAGACGGTGCGGTTCAGCGGCTCGATGTAGAGGTCGTGGATCGAGTAGGGCGCTTCCAAGTTAGTCTCCAGTAGAGTGAACACCCATCATCGCAGGCTGTGACGGTCACAGCTGCGGTCTCTATGTTCATATTTTACCCGCCGTTCAGTAACCCGTCGGGGGAGAACGAGGTTTGCCCCCTCCTGCAGCTCACAGACTTACGGATTCAGGAGGTTGAGCCGCGCTAGCTCACCCATTGATTGCCGCCGTCTACGGCAATCGTCTCGCCGGTGATGTAGTCATTTTCGATCAGGAAGAGCACAGCCCGGGCGACATCCTCGGCAGATCCAGTGCGCTGGAGCGGGAGGTCTTGCCCCAGAGCCTGCCAGCGTTCGTCGGACATCGAGCGCGGTTTGAGCACCGGTCCGGGTGCGACGGCGTTGACGCGGATTTCGGGGCCAAACGTCAGCGCCGAGACAGCGGTGAGCATCTCCACGGCGGATTTGCTGAGGGAGTGAACCGGGAAACGCGGCCAGGGCTGACGGCCGGCGATATCGGAGATGTTCACGATCGCGCCAGCCCCGCGCCGGCTCATCATGGCGGCGGCTTTCTGGATGCAGAAGAAAGGAGCCCGCAAATTGATATTCATTGTCCGCTCCCAATCGCCGGGGGTGACATCTTCAAAGGGGATGCTTTCCATAATGGCAGCGGAATTGATAAGGATGTCGAGCCCGCCGGCGGCCTCTTCGATCTCCTGGAAGAGCCGATCCAGCGCCTGAATATCATTCAGGTCAGCGCCAACCAGATAGGCCTGGACTCCCATGGCTCGAACCTCATCGGCGGTTGCGCGCGCCTCGGTTTCCGAGCGGTGGTAATGGATGACCACATCGGCGCCGGCGCGCGCCAGCGCGCGGGTGATGTGGCCGCCGACACGATTGGCACCACCGGTGATGAGCGCAATTTTGTGTTCAGGGTTCATTCAGCTAGAACCTCCTGGAAACCGATCAGGCCGGCGGACTTTGGAAGGCAATCCACGGGCTGGACTCCCTGCTGCTCAACTGCGCAGGAACGAGCGGATGAAGAACCACAGATTTGCCGGACGTTCGGCTAACCTGCGCATGAAATAGGGGTACCATTCGGTTCCGTAGGGGACGTAGATACGTACCGGGTACCCCGCATCGGCAAGTTCGAGCTGCAGCTCGCTGCCGATTCCGTGCAGCATTTGAAACTCGAGGGCACCTTTGGGTAGCCCGACCTTCTCCGCGTAATCACGCGCAAATTGGATCCGTTTCGGGTCGTGCGTTGCGATGCCGGGGATGGGCGGCTGTTCGCCGTCGGCGGAGGCCGGTTCGGAGCCGTGCGTTTTGGCGGCATCGATGAGCATCGCGGTCAGCCGGTCAAAGTTTTCGTCTACATCGGCTTTGCGTGGGTAAGCCACCTCCGGGGGCTCGTTGTAGGCGCCCTTACACAACCGGATGCGGGTGCGATCGGCGAGCAGCGCCTCGACATCCTCCTCGCTGCGGTAAAGATAAGATTGGATCACGACGCCGATGTTTGTCAGGCCTTCCTCGCGCAGCGTGTTGTAGATCTGCAGCGTGCGATCGACGGTTCCGGAATCTTCCATGTCGATGCGGACGAGCGTGCCGAATTCGGCGGCGCGGCTGGCGATGGAGCGCATGTTGCCGAGGCAGAGATCGAAGTCCAGTGCCAGCCCGAGCTGGGTCAGCTTCAATGAACAGTTTGATTTCACGCCGGCTTCGGCCAAGCGGTGGAATATCTCGACGTAGGCCTCAGCCGCCTGGCGCGCTTCCTCTGCGTTCGTGACATGTTCGCCGAGGTGGTCGAGGGTCGCGAAGAGCCCTCTGGCGTTCAACTCTTTTACGGATGCAAGGGCGGCATCCAGGTTATCGCCGGCGATGAAGCGGCCCGCCATCCGCTGCGCGACGCCCCAGTTCATGACGATGCGACGGGCCCAGACCGCACCCGATAAGTAGAGCAGGATCGCACGTAGCATAATGTCAGACCTCCGTACTGGATTGTGGGCTGGCTTGAATGGAAGCACAAGATTCGTATGAATAGCTGCAGGAAACCAATCCGTGGTCATTGTTAATTTGCATCGGTAGCGTGCGGCGCTCGACATCGAAGAGCTCCGTGTCCGCGTAAAGGTGTGGAATATCGACACGCAGCGGCACCTGCCCGCGCCGCGTCTGTGGATCGCCGGGAGTACCGCTGTTAATCCAGATTGCATCGGCGGTCAGGCGCGGGATACAGGTGGGGGTTGGATAAGCTTCCACAGAGAGCATTGTAGCAAGGATTGCGTTTTTAGATAAATACCTGGCGGGGGCGCCTAAGCATGCCGCCGCAGAAGCGATGCGTTTACATTGACGCCCGATCGCGCCTTGGTATAATTTGCTCCGCACGGCCCCGTAGCTCAATTTGGCAGAGCAGTTGACTCTTAATCAATTGGTTGAAGGTTCGAGTCCTTCCGGGGTCACAACTCGAACCGCTCGTTTTAAATGAGCGGTTCTTTTGCTCTATCCGAGACGGCGCTTGTCGTAATTAATGGGTCTGTTGTCGAAACAGAATAAGTTCATGGTCAGCGCAGCGATCAGCTGCCGTTCTGCATGACCGTCTGGATCGAGGTTCTGAGATCTGCGGCCGAGAATGGTTTGGAGAGGAACAAGTTCGCCCCGGATTCAATCGCGGCGGTCTTGTCTTCTTGAAGGTACTTGGCGCTGGAAACGATGATCGGGGTTATAGCAAAGCGCATCGAACTCCGCAGGCGGCGGACGAGTGTGAGGCCGTCGGTATCCGGCATCATGATGTCGAGGATAATGAGTTCAGGGTCAAGGTGCTCGAGAATTTCCTCGGCCTGGCTGGCGCTGAAGGCTTTGTGGACGTCGAAGCCATCGTTGCTCAGGATTTCGGCGACGACCTCACAGAACGACTGCTCGTCGTCGATGACGAGGATCGTCTCCTGCGTATCTGCATGAAGCAGGGGTTTTGTGCCCATTTGGGGTAGCATCACCGATTTATCAGACTCCCTGTGCTTCGGAGGCGCGACGGTAGCACTCCGCCTTGGCGTGATCATCGGGTGCACATACGGCAAGCCAGAACCACGCTATGGCGTTGGCAGGGTCTTTCTGGACGACCCAGGTGAGCGCGGCTTCACCCTTGCTGATCTGCCCGTGCTCGACCGCCTCGATGCCGCGCGTGAGGGCTTCGTCGACGGATTTGTACCCATTGGTCTTGGTCTGTATGGTCGTTGCCATCTCGATCCTTTCGTATCGCTGACGAACTAGAAGCATTGCGCTCAGCGTGCACTGCGATATCATGCTAACATGGACTGGCAAGATTTGAATTTACATCCACCTTACAGAGACATTACCCTCGATCTGCCCTTAGATAGCGGGGGTTTAATCAGCGGTTACCCTTAGGTCAGGTCCCTGTGCGCATAGTCCTCAGCCTCTATCTCGTGCTAAAATTGCTCATCGGACCCCCTCTGGATGTTCTGGTCGACTCCCAGCGTGGCATCCCTGAGTGGTACGCGCCCGGTGTGGACACGCATGCTGCCCGGGCGCTGGGGGAGTTGACTGCGGCTGCTGAGATGGAGGGTTTGAAGCTCGCCGTTCTTTCCGGCTTCCGGAGTTTCGAATACCAGGCAGAGGTCTATGCACGTGAGATGCAAAAATGGCCCGATCGCGTGGACGAATTCGCTGCCCGTCCTGGACACAGCGAACATCAATTAGGGACCGCGTTCGATGTCGCCTGGCCGGGACTGCCGGTTAACTCACTCGACCCGCGCAATGTGCGGCTTTTTGAGTGGGTCGAGGCCAACGCGCATGAGTATGGTTTTGTCGTGAGCTATCCGCTAAAGACGCATGAGGAATGGCCCTACAATAACCGCTGGAAAGCTCATGGCAGTGAATTCATCTACGAACCATGGCATATCCGCTACGTGGGACGCGAGCTGGCCTCCGAAATGTTTGCAGCGGGATATCTCGATCCGGGCACGGGGGTCCAGCCTCGAGATTTCTACCGGGCCTGGCCATAAGGGTTAGGCGCCGTTCGCTTGAGCGCCTCCTGATGGATTACGGGTGAAATTTGACCCTCCTCAGGCCGTCATTTTGATATACTGCCTCGTAATCCGAAATGCCGCAGGAGGACCACCATGGGACAGTCCATCAAGCTATTCAGTGTGCGCGGCATCGCCGTCCGCATGCACCTGACATTCCCCTTGATCCTGGCCTGGGCCGCACTGCAGTTTGGTGTGCTTGCGCGTGGAGGGTGGACAGGCGCGATCTTCGGCGTGATCGCTACATCGCTGCTGTTCATCGTTGTGATCTTGCACGAACTCGGGCACAGCTTTACCGCCCAGCGTTTTGGCGTAGAAGTTAAGCAGATCGTGCTGCTGCCGATCGGCGGCGTCGCCCAGTTGGCTCATATTCCTGAAAAACCGACCCAGGAGTTCCTGATCGCAATCGCCGGCCCGGCCGTCAACTTCGGTCTGGCAATCTTTCTTGGGGTTGTGGCATGGATCGCACAATTTAACGTATCGCTGGAACAACTTCCGGGGCTGCTGTTGAACCTGGACAGCATGAGCCTCGCAGCGCTGTTTACCTATACATTCGCTTCAAACCTGCTGCTCGGGGTCTTCAACCTGATCCCGGCATTTCCGATGGATGGAGGCCGAATACTGCGGGCACTGCTCGCCATGCGTATGTCATACCCGCGTGCGACCGTGATTGCCGTTGGAATCGGACAACTGCTGGCCATCTTGATGGGTGCGGTCGGGTTTTTGCAGGGCAATTTCTTCTGGGTGCTGATCGCGATCTTCATTTTCACCGGAGCGGGGCAGGAACGGCAGCTTGTCCTGGCTCGATCGGTATTGGGGGATCTCACCGTCGAGCAAGCCTATTCGCGCGGCGCCCGCTCGCTGGCCCCCGGGGCAACCCTGCGGGATGCCGTCGAGCTGACGCTGAATTCATTTCAGGCGGATTTCCCAGTCTGTGATGGGGCGCAGTTGGTCGGAATCCTGACCCATGCCCGTCTGGTTGAGGCGCTGAATCAACATGGACCTGACAAGGTCGTATCGGAGGTCATGCTTTCGGATATTGCGCCGGCTGCCCCCGGCGACAATCTTCTCGAGGTTCAGCAGCGGCTGGCAGAATTAAATGTGGACGCGCTGCCCGTCAGCCAGGGGGGTGCCTTCCTTGGCTTGATCACCAACCGTGACATCAACGAGATCTACCGGTTGGCGTCGATCCGCGCAGGGAGCCAGGAGGCGGGTGATCCTTACGCTCCGGCGGATGTTTTGCCCTGATCGATCCGGCAGGCGCCCGCTCGAATTTGATCACCATCGCGGTGCGAGAGTCTTTCACGCCGTACCCGGCACCAGCAGGCGATTGTTCCCTGCATGACCGCAGCAGCTGCGCGAACCCAGATTAATTTTCCCATCAACCGTGTATGTAAGCGGGCTGTTGTGCGACCGGCGATAGATCGCGACTCATCTGTCGGAGGTGTTGTCTTCCTTCTGCCCGTTCGCAGATTGACACAGAAACTGCATGTTGCTCTGGAAGAATTGGGGATATTGCCAATCCTGAAAAGGTTCGGGCACCCCTAACGCAGCGATCCACTCCTTCTGTGCATGCTCCCCGGCAGGCATCTCGGATGCCAATTCCAGACACCGTTCGACGTACTCTATCATCAGCATCAGATCATCACGTGTTCCGACGGGACCATGCCCGGGCACATAGCGGGTCGCGTCGAGCTCTGCAATATGTTTCAAGGCAGAATGCAGCTGGAGCGGATCCCCATCCGCCAGGTAGGGGTGGCAGCCGACGAAGAGCAGATCGCTCATGAAGATGAATTGATCGTCCGGGAGGTATAAGACCGCGTCGCTCCCGGTGTGCGCATCCTCGAAGACGAGCAGTTCGGCATTGCGCCTGTCGCCATGGAATTCCAGGCGGCCTTCGAATAAGACTTCCGGCATGATGACACGTAAATCCGGGAGAGCTTCAACGAGGCCTTCGTAATACGCGATCCAGAACGTCATCTGCGATCGCTCTTGCTGATCGCTGAGAGTCTTGTATTCGGCAAGCAAAGATTCTAGCTGCGAGGAGGAATTCTCCGAATACCAGTCGAACTCCTCTCTACCTGCGCTGGCGATCAGTTCAGCGGTGCGGGCCGATGAGATGATCGGCGCGTCGCCTGCGAAGACTTGATTTCCCCAGATGTGATCGTTGTGATAGTGGCTGTTTATTACCAGGCCAGGCGTCCAACCGAACCTGTCCAGTGATGTCTGGCGAAGGTCTGATGCCGCCTGAGGCGTCATGAAGGTGTCAAAAACGATGATCTGTCCACCGAGGTCAATCAACGCTACGTTGCTGACAGCCGCGCCTTCGTTGGCCGCGATGGCTGCCCGGACACCCTCCCCGACGGTGTCAAGCGAGAAATGCTTTGACGGACGAGGGTCTGACTTGCGGTTTGAACGTTCCACTAACGGCTCTCCTCTGTCTGCACCATGTCGTCCGTGAAATGATCTCTGAGTTTTTCGATCTGGGGGAAGTGGGTCAGTTCATGAGCTGCGAAGTAGCTGACTTGCTGTCGAAGCGAGATGCGCCCGAACTCCTCGTGCCGTCCCGTGCGCCACCACATATCGCAGGGCATGACCTCGAGCTTCGCAAGGGTTTCCGCACGCAGCGCCTTGTACGAATCGAAGATTTCAAGCGTGGAGGGGGCGCGCGCCTCCTCTCTGGTCGCCCATTCGAAGACCGCTTTGGATTCCAGGGCGGGGTCTTCTTCATTTAAGAACAGGTCCAGGCGGAAACTGAGCACACCTTGCGCGTCGCGCAGGTGTGAAACGATGTTCCGAAGCGCCCAGCCTCCATCCTCCGGTGTCTGTGAGAGTTGTTCCTCAGACAAACCGCTGAGAAGGCCGGCAACCTCCAGCGGTGTCTGGCGCAGCCTTGCCAGTGCGGCGGGGGGATCGAAAGCTTCCAGCCAGTAAACGGGAGGGAACCACTGGAAGGTCGCTGACCATGCCCCGCAGACCGGGCACTTCTCAGCCAACTCGCCGAGCGCCAGATGGCCGCACGTGCGGCAGACGTAAGGATGGGGGGTCTCGTAGATCAGCGGGAGTCGATTTTCGGAGAGGGCCGATGCGCCCTGTCGCAGGGTGGACGAGATTTCCGCGGTAACCCCCAGTGCAGATAATGCGCTGGCGGCCTGTTCAATCTGGGCGGCGAGTTCCGCTTTACCGCCTGGCATATCGAGTTGATAAGCCGCCCGCCGGCTGAGCGAATCGGCCGCGGCGCGTGTCAGCTTGGCGATGTTGTACTGGCCCTCATTTTCCAGTCGAGATGCCAGCGCTACAAGAAATATATGCGTCTGCGACCATTCCGATTCTCCCATCACCTCACCGCCTTCTCAAGTCTGAACCCGATTTCCGCAACTTTGCGAAGAATATTGATAAGACTAGCACAGTTTAGAAAAACCAGATAATTCCGGGGGAGAATATCGGATTGAAGGCGCCTGGATTCCAGAGCAGAATCATGGAGCTGAGAGGCAGGTAATAGGAGCAGGGTTGCGTTGCACGCAGAAATGGTTGTGATACACTAGCTTGGCATTTGCAATTCTCCATGAAGGGAGCATGCATGGCGACCAAAGCGAAACGTGTCGTCTGTATCGAGGATGAGCCTGAAATGATTGATCTCGTGCGCCTGATCCTCGGGCGCAAGGGGTTTCACGTGATTGGTGCAAATGGGGGCATTGAAGGCCTCGAAACTGTGAAACGTGAAGAGCCGGACCTGGTCCTGCTCGACTTGATGATGCCCGACATGGATGGCTGGGAGGTCTACCAGCAGATGAAAGCGGATGATGTCCTGCGAGATATCCCGGTCGTGGTGGTCACGGCGAAAGCACAGTCGATCGATAAGGTGCTTGGCTTACACATCGCGAAAGTCGACGATTACATCACGAAACCCTTCGGGCCGCAGGAATTGCTGGAGAGCGTCGAAAAAATTATCGGTACGGTAGAATAATCAGGATTGGCCTTAGCACAACCAGGGCGGCTAAAGGCCGCCCTGTCTTAATGTCATGGAAAGGCGCGCATGCCGAGATTCGTTGAAGTCCATCAGCGCGGATCGCCGGGATCTACTCTCGTGATCGCCAGGTGGTGTGAGAGCTTCTTCTGCCGGCTGCGCGGTTTGATGTTCCGGCGTGAATTGCCCGGCGGGGCCGGGCTTGTGCTGGTCGAGAAAAGGGAGGGGATCACGAACACATCGATCCATATGTTTGCGGTTCCTTTCCCGATTGGCGTGTTGTGGGTTAACGACAGGCAGGAAATTGTCGACAAGGCCGTCGCTCAGCCCTGGCGCATCTATTCGCCCGCCGAACCGGCCCGATTTATTGTTGAAGGCCCGCCCGCGATGATTGACGGAGTCTCTCAAGGCGACCTCGTGGAATTCCGACCACATGATCCGATCTAAGTTTGTTACCCTGATTCTGGCTGGTCTGCTCATCATCTCGGCGCTTCCGGCAGGCGCGCAGAGCGACGGTCCGGTGTACATCGTCCAGCCGGGGGACACGCTCTTTGCCATCGCCCGCCGTTTTGGCACGACTGTCGAAGCGATCCTTGAGATCAACGCCATCGCCGATTCGGCGCGCATCTTCCCGGGTACGGAGTTGACCATCCCGGGTTTTTCGGGGGTCAGCGGTGTGCTTGAATTCCGGACGGTCACCTTCGGTGAGACACTGGAGACGATTGCGAGGCAATATGCCGTCGACCCTGCAGACCTGGCGAGGTTGAACCGGGTTGTTAAGCTGGATACTTTATATGCTGGCCAGTCGCTGATCGTCCCGCAGCCGGAGTTAGAAGAAGCTCCTGCGCTGGCTGGCACCCCCCGCATGGTCGCACGTGAGCAAACCCGGCTTGAGATGGCGGCCCGTCAGAACACGAACCCCTGGTCGCTTGAACTGCTGACCGGAGAGACGGCACCGCGCTGGCAGATTGCAGGGATGGTCCTTGTTGATACCCTCTCTGATGAACCTCCCGCCCTGTTTTTCGAGCCGCTCGAGTCCGTGACAATCACCCCCTTGCCACTTGTGCAGGGCCAGACAACCGTCATCCGGGTCAGGACCACCAGCCCGGTGCTCTTGGAGGGTGCACTCGGTGATCATCAAGTGGAGTATTTCCCGGGTGATGAGCAGGAAATGGTGGCGCTGCAGGGGACCCATGCGCTGGCGGAACCGGGATTGCGCGAGTATAGACTAGAGCTCTTCGACCCGCAGAACGGGGAGCTTGTCTATGCATTCGAGCAAGCGATCCTGCTTGAGCCGGCAGGCTATGGATCGACAGTATTGAACGGCGTGCCTCCGGAAACGATCGATCCGGCGGTCACGCAGCCGGAGGAAGCGCTGATCGCTGAGCTTCTGGCGCCAAGATCGCCGGTCAAGCATTGGGAAGGCCCATTCGAGGACCCCTCCAGATATTACACAGATGAACTGATCGCGTTTTTCGGTACCAGGCGGAGTTACAACAACGGCGCGCTCCAGTATTACCATACGGGTGTCGATTTCTACGGGCGCGACACGCCGATCTATGCGCCGGCTCCAGGATATATCGTCTTCGCGGGTCCATTAACAGTTCGCGGGAACGCAACCTACATCGATCACGGCTGGGGCGTGTACTCAGGCTATCTGCATCAGAGCGAAATCTACGTCGGGGTGGGTGATTTTGTTGAGGCGGGAGAGGTGATCGGGCAAGTGGGCAACACTGGCCGGGTAACGGGACCACACCTGCATTGGGAGATCTGGGTTGGGGGCGTGCCGGTCGAACCGATCACATGGATCGAGCGCAGCTTTCCGTAGGAGCGACACCAGCTTTGTTGCCAGGGTCGGGCCGGACCGCCAGATCAAGAATCCCGCTCAGTCGTCCCCGTCGATGTATTTGCCAGTCTGGTAGTCTTCGAGGATCGCTTCCGCCTCCGCAGTTTGTTCAGTGCGGACGAGGATCTCCACCCGGGCCAGCCTGCCAACCCCGAATCCGTACGCCGTTCCGGCGGCTTCATAGGAGAGCATCGTTTCGATGCCCTGTGCTTCGAGCATACCGCTCACGATGTCGGCTTCTAATTTGCCTGACACCGTCGCCACCACATTGAATTTCTTTTCCATATCATCAACCTCGGTTGCATGTAGTATAATGGCCAGGTATTTCCCCGTTAAGGTTATACACACATTTTATGACTGTTTCTGCCACACTTTCTACCGACACGTATTGGGCAAACTTCGACGTCGAAGATCCTGATATCGACTTCATCATCAATTACTTGCTTGAGCGGGAGGTCCCTCTCACCAGCACGGAGATGAGCCGCGCGCTCGTCGAACGCCACCTGAAGCGGCTGGAGAAGGAAGCCAAGGCAGCCCGGGCCCCGAAGCATGACATCTACTTACCAAAAGGTTCCTACGAAGTTGGTCAGAAGCTGGCTTTCCCCGCCCTCGACAACATGGTTGGGGAGGTTGTCGGACAGCGTCCAGGTAAGAACCCCGACATCGGTGCATTTGAGGTCATCGAGGTTGATTTCGAGGACAACGGCCGCAATCGGGAATTCGCGGCCGGGCTTGAGGACCACGCGCTGAACAATCCGCCCGAGATCAAGGCCGAAGAAGAAGCATTACAAACACCTGAATCGGTACTCGAACATTATGGTGATGAGATCGAGGCACGTCTTGAAGCTCGCCTCGAACAGACGGACGAAATCGTCCGGATTGCCTGGAAGTGGTTCCCGCGGGCGCTGGTTGCAGACATCAACGAAGGTTATCTCAATCTTGCCGAGGCGGTTCTGGATGTCTCCAGCGGTGGGCCGCTTCCAACCCAGGATCTATTGGAGCACGTCGAGCTCCCATCCAACCTTTCCCCCCAACTTGCAGAGTTCTCATTGAATTACGCGCTGCAAGAGGATCAACGCTTCGATGAGGTTGGTCCTGCGGGTGAGATCCTCTGGTTCTTGCACCGGCTTGAGCCGCCGGAGGTGCAGTTTGTCCCTCCACGGCTCAATTATGACGGAGAGCCTATCGATCGCAGCCGCTTCATGCCTGAATTGATCGAATTGGAAGGCCGGTTGGACGATGAACTGAGCGAAATCGAATTAAATGAACCTCCGGAAGATGAGGTCACGATCTCGCTGATCTTCCCGCACTGGCGTGTCGGCGCGCTGCCGCTCTCCGAACGTTTGAAACCGCTCTTCCCGACAGCCTATGAGGCGCCGCGCATCCGTTTTGTGCTCGTCGATGGGCACAGTGGCGAGACGTTCCCCGGTTGGGTTGTGCGCGAGCACGGATATGTCTTCGGGCTTGAAGAATGGTATCGCGAATACGATGTCCCGGTTGGCGGGCTGGTCCGAGTGCAGAAAGGTGAAAAAGCCGGGCAGGTTGTTGTCGAGACACTTGATCGCCGGATGCGCAACGATTGGATCCGGACGGTCAGCGTCAGCGAGGGCAGCCAGGTCGGTTTCACGATGCTCAAGCAGCCGGTTGGCACGGCATACGATGACCTGATGGTCATCGGTCTGGTTGATAAGCAGGTCATCGATGAAGTGTGGATGAAGCAAGAGAAGAACAAGACCCCGCTTGACTACACCGTCGCCACCATCTTCCGAGATCTGGCCAAGCTGACGCCCCAGGGCGCGGTGCATGCCCAGACGCTCTACGCAGCGGTCAACGTCGTAAACCGCCAGCCTCCGGCCGCGGTCTTTCAGGAACTGGTCACACGACCATATTACGAACACGTCGGTGACCTTTACTGGCGTTTCGAGCCTACAGCCTGGGGTAAATCATGAGCGCGAAGACTGGCTCAGGACCGCGCAAACTGCTCCGGTCGACCGAAGATACGAAGTTCCACATCGACTACGACTGGTGGGAGCGATCCGACCGCGATCTGGACGTGTACCTGCGCAGCCATCTCTGCCCCGAGCACCAGGATGCATACGCGGAGATCGATGCTGATGCAATGGTGGATACGGTGCACCCCGAGACGGCTGAGGTCACGCGTGTGCTGGGCATTCAACACACGCTGATAACCCACTGTGCGCTCCAGGATGACTATCTGACCCCCCAGACGAGCCTGGTTAACGCCGTGTTCAGGGTGTTCCTGTCGAACGGCAACATTCCCATGTCGCCGGCTGAGCTCGGTGAGAAGCTGGATCGACCGGCGCGGGTGATCCTGCGCACGCTCTCCGGTCAGCGAGTATATAAAGGGATCCGTCCAGTATTCACGGATTGATCCGTATTCAAGAATCACCTACAATACTGAACGAGCCCCTGTAGCTCAATTGGACAGAGCAATGGACTTCTAATCCATAGGTTCCGCGTTCGAATCGCGGCAGGGGCGCCTCGGTAATATCCACGACTTGCCGGTGTGAGGCGAACCGCTGCACAGTGCCAGGCTGCACGCTGGCGAACGGCACCGTGACGATCCCGATCGTCGTGACGGTGGCGAGCGAGACCGGCTCTCCGTACCCCGACCTGCCTGGGTACGCTTTCAATGGGGAAAGCTACGCCGGATACTACGGCACGACGGATTCCAACGGCGAGACGTCCTTCACCATGCCGCAGGGAGATTACCGATTCCGGAGCGACCTAAACGGGACTCACTTCTGGAGTTGGGAGGCAAACCACTGCACGATCCCCGGATACGTCGAGGCAATGGTGGAAATCCCCGGCGGCGTTGGGGAAGTCGATGTCACGATTGACTACTCCTACAACCCCCTGAACCGGCTAACTGCCTCCGACTATTCAACGGGGGAATTATTCCACTATACCTATGACGCTGTGGGCAACCGGCTCTCGGAGCAAACCATCGACGAAGACAGCACTTACGTCTACGACAATGCAGATCGCCTGACAAGCGTGAGCGGGGTGGATTTTTCCTGGTCTGCCAGCGGCAACCTGCTCACCGATGGCGACTCGACCTATTGCTACGACCATGCCAATCGGCTCACCGGGTTAGTGGAGGGCGGGAATGTGTACGGGTACTCATATAACGGGCATGGTGACCACCTCACGTTAACCTTCAACGGAGTGGCCACACAGTATGCTCTCGATCTCAACCGCACCCTGACGCATGTGCTTTCCGATGGCACGAATGCCTGTCTGTAAGGGATGGGCCGGATCGGGGAGCAGCAGCCGGGTGAGTGGCTCTATCACTTGCTGGACGCTCTGGGTAGCGTTCGCCAACTGATTGCCGCGGATATTGGAGTTGGGTTAGCTCAGGACTACGAGCCCTAAGGACACGTACTCTCCAGTCAAGGTGTTGCATCGACTGCTTTCCAATTCACTGGTGAGCAGACCGTTCGTACTGGGCTTATGCATCTCCGTGCGAGATACTTATCGGAATTCGGCCGTTTTGTGCAGCGGGACACTTGGCGCGGCAACCCACAAAGACCTCTCACAGCCAACGGTTGGGCCTTTATCGAGGGAAATCCCACGACGTTTTCGGACCCGTAAAGCCGAATAAGGGAAGACGAGGCTAGTCTTGCAGCGGACATTCTACGATACATCCGCTCAACAGGTACGGGATCTGGATACGCCCTCGCTGTTCGGTTTGCCGCCGTGCCACCGGCGCACAAACTTGCGGCTAGGCTGCTCAAATCCGGGTAGGAAGGCAAGCAGTTGATCGATAATTTTCGGGTTCACTTCGTCCGTCAAATCACCTGTTGGAAGTTGCCTGATATTCCTGGTTCATCTCGCCCCACTGCGCACAGACGAGCGTCGATTGGATGATGCTGCCTACCATGTGTTTCAACGGCGCCTTCCAGGCTGAGCGGCCGCAGCTAAACTGAAGAGCGCGTTGCTACTCCAGCTCGTGAGTGCCCACCAGCAGGCTTTCGACCCCGGGTTCTGTAAAGGCGCCCACGCCGTGCACGACGTTCAATGATGACAGCTCCCATCCGGAAAGGACTGTCCCGAACGGGTAGATCTGCAGGATCGAGAATTCGTGGGTATCTCCAGCGGCATTCGACTCCAGCGGCTCAAGCTGGATGATGGCGATCCCCCAGCTACTGCGGATGACGAATTCATCGCTGAGATCGCCGTCAAAATCACCGCTGGTGATAATGCGATCCTGCGCCCCTAAGTTCCAATCCGTATCGATACGTCCGGCATAGCTCTGCATGACCAGGTGTTCAAGATCTCCACCATGCTGGGTGCGCTCGATGACGCCGATCCCCCAATCGCTCTGCAGGATCAACTCTTCCTTGATATCATCGTCGAAGTTGCCCACAGACACAATGCGGTCGGATTCGGCGTTGTAGCGCCAGTCACCCATCCGGGCGTCGTCCGGCACCATGTTGATGCTGACGAGCAGATGGGCGCGGTTGAGCGTTAGCACCCCCAGCCCCCAATCGCTCTGCATGACCAGGTCGGTCGTTTCGTTGCCATCCATATCGGCCAGCGTGATGCGATTTGTGGGGCTGTAGTTCCACTCACCGAACCATGATCCAGTCGGGGCTACGAGTAGGCTGTCCAGAGAACCATCCGCCGATCCGTTCAGAATGCCGATTCCCCAGTCGGAGCGGACAAGGATGTCGGCGTATGGATCCAGATTGAAGTAGCCGACCGCGGCCACATCCTTACCGGTGGACAGGTGCCAATCTCCGATCCAGTTGCCGCTGGCGTAGCGCCTCAGCAGGATGACCTGATTGTCCTCGTTCAATGTGAAGATCTCGATACCAGCAGAACTGGCAACGACAATGTCTTCCAGAAGGTCGTTGTTAAAGTGACCGGTTCCGATGATGCGGGCCGACTCGGAAAAAACCCAGCCGTTGATCGCCTGGCCATGCGGCACGCTGGTGACATCCGGGGACATGGCTATCCTTGTGAGCACGACCCCCATACCCCAGCTGCTTCTCAGCAGGTAGTCATCCAGCTCGTCGCCATTGAAATCCCCGATGGCCTGCACGCGATTCCTCAACCCCAGGTTCCAGTCACCGAACTTGGTGCCTGCCTCCCAGAAGGGTAGCAGTCGTTGCAGCGCACCGTTTCCCAGTGTCAGGATGCCAAATCCGCTAGGGGGAGGATTGCTCTCGCAGGCGTCGGGAGAGAAGTCCTGATCAATATCCAGGCGGGGGAAGTATGGGTTGGAAAGCTTCTGGTAGCGATCGTAAAACGTTTCACATTCCTGCCATTCACAGGCATCGCCGACGAAGTCGCCGTCCTTATCCGCCTGAGCCAGGTTGGCAACCATAGGGCAATTGTCGAAGAAGTCGACGACCGTATCGCCGTCTTGATCATGATCGTAAAGATCCAGATCCAGGGTGGCTTCGGCTTGAGCTGTGTTGCCAATGCCCGGGTTGAGTTGGGACCAGTTGACGTCGGTGTAGAAATGGAAGTTGGAATTATCACCATACAGCGGCATGATAGCGCGCGTGCTGTCCTGTGTACCCACCGGCCCGCTGGTGCTCTGAGTCTCGATCATGACGAATTTATCCGCCTGGCGGGCGCCGGTCACGTTGCTGCCGTGGCTGTTCTTGATGATCCAGAAATCGTGGTTTGTGTCTTGGCCGGTCAGGTAACCGATGATGACGACGGAATGATTGGTGGACTTGCAGCACTTGCCGTCATCGTTCAGGTAGGCTTCAGGAGCGAGCGGGTAGAGGCGCTCGAGGTTGTAATACTGGTTGCCGATGCCGTCGACCAATTCACGGCGGTCGTTGTTCCAATCCCAGTTAATTTTCAATCGCACGGGTATTCCCCGATTGAGCAGCAAACGGATCATGGTGTCGACGTAGCTGTAATTGACATGATAGCGGTCGCCCGGTCTGCCGATACTGTGATCGGCCGACAACAGGGCACTGCAATCGAGCGTTCTCTCACCGGTCTGGGTATCGACGCAGATGTCGGCCGGCACGTGAGTTAGATTGACCACGTCGGCCAGGACCTCGTTCTGCTGCCGGCCGATGTCCAGAATGCAGTTCATCATGGGGAGGTAGTTGTGGTGGTTCCGGATCCACTTTGCTCCCTCCTCTTCCGGACCGATGAAGGTCGGGGCCATGATCTGCTGGCAGTACGGGCTGTCCTGGCCGTAGTGTTGTTCAAGTGCGTGCGCCCGCGCCGGATCCCAATCTTTCCAGGGCTGCTTGAACTCGGCATCGGGCAGCACCTGCTCGTGGCTGGCGCCCTTCCACTCAACATCGTTTACGCCGTCGATCACTGCCGGGGATTCGGTGACGTGGTTGCTGAGATAGGTATAGAGATGAAAACCTTCTGAGAAATTGATGGGCAGGAAATCCAGACGGGGGTGGTCGGGAGTCTCGGGACGCAGGTGATCATAGCGAACGCCGAGCATGGTTTCCAGGGTGGCCATGCGGGCGTAAGATCCGCATGTGTCGCCTTCCTGATCCTTGACGGTGGAAACATAGTTGGTGCCATTGCACTCGAGCAGGGAGACCATGTGGTAAGTTTCATCCACGCCATCATCGCCGAAGAAGTCGCCCTGCACAATAATGGGCTCACAGGCTGTATCCATTTGAATTGCCTTCACGAGGCTGGCATCCGTGGCAGGAACAGATTGCTCGGGGATGTCGTAAGCCAGCGAACCGACGAACTCACCGGCAAGGCGTGCTGCAAGTTCATGGGGACTGAGTAGGCGTGATGTCACCTGGCGCGTAACGCCAGCGGGCTGCAGGTCGGGAACGCCGAGGTCCGCAGCGGTCGGCTCTATCTGTGGGAGCGCATTGAGCTCGTATTCCGGCATCGTCTCGGGGAGCGGCAGGTTGCAACCGTACATCAGCAGGGCTAAAACCACCAGGATCGCTAACCGCAGGGACCGTGTCATGGATACTGCCTCCTTAAACTAACCAAAATCAAAGAGCCGTACTGTATCACACCCCTGAGAGGGCAGTCAATGGCTAACAACCAGAGTAGAGTCATGCTGCATCAGGGGCGTTCCTGTCCCCGGGCTGTGGCCTGAGGGCCCTGGCCGCGCCCATGATCACTTCAGGGGCAGTGACAGGGATGCCCATGGCGATCTGGAGGAGGGGGTGGCGGCCCAGAAGATCGACCGGGCGCGCCGTATCCTCAGTTCATTCGTTCCAACGCAGACGGCCTTCGAGGTCGGCCGTGATGTTCTGGTGGGAGGCGAAAAATTCTTCAAGGACGTCCTGCGAGGATGTCGCCACAACCCGGGGCCCGCCGTGTTCTGTCAGTTCGGACTCGCTCAGGCCGAGCGACGTCTGGCTGTTCTTCCAGTGGTACTCCTGTACGCACAGGCTGTAAAGCCGGGACGGCTCTACCGGCTGTCCGGCTGCGATCAGGGATTGAAGTCCCTTTCCGTCGACGTAGCTTGCCTGTACGCCAGCGTTTACCTGGAAGCATTCGCTTTCACCTGCTACCCGGTTCTCCGGGCGCATCCAGTGAGCGAAGATGTGCTGCAATTGCTCACCGGTCACGCTGACCTTGTAGAGCGGTTCGCCATAGGGATACATTTCCATCAGGCTGCGCAGCGTCACCAGCGGTCCGAACTCCTTCACCCGCAATGAACCGCTGCCCACCAGCATCACGTCGACCATCGCCCTTTCGGCCAGGATGTCGGCGACCAGGTTGCCCAGAGCGGTTTCCTGCTCGCGCTGTGGATGGCTGAGCGGCTGTGGCATCCGGCAGAGCATCTGGCTGAACTTGCGTTCGACATCGTCGGCGTAAGACTGGATGAACTGCTCCAGTTCGTGGTCCATTTCTGCCAGGTCCGACTGGATCGGGATCAACTGCCATTTCCACGAACGAATGCTGTTGGTGGTCTCGTCTACTAGTAAATCAAAACGCCCGATCTGGTCCGTGCCTACGCCGGCCTGAGCGATCAGGATCCCGTTGATCTCGGTCGGCCGGTCGAGAATGGTGTGCGAGTGGCCGCCGATGATCAGATCGACGCCCAGCGCCGGGTCAAGCATCTCTGCCAGCGCCACATCCGACTGGTAGCCAATGTGCGTGAGCAGGATCGTCAGGTCGATGTCCTCGCGATTGTAGGCGTTGCAGACGCGGGCGACCTCCGCTCGGACATCTTCCAGGCCGATGAAAGTGGCGATGTCGCTCTCCATTGCCAGTGTTTCGAGCACTTCCTGGGTGATCACGCCGATCAGCAGCACTTGCAGGCCGGCAATCTCGATCACAAGGTATGGCCGCATCAGTCGTTTGTGGTGAGGCTTGATGTACAGGTTGGCATTCACGATTGGAAAGTTCGCCATCTTTTCGAGAAAAAGCAGGTGGCGCAGGCCGTAATCCAACTCGTGGTTGCCGAGCGAGACAGCATCCGGGGCCAGGTAGTTCATAATTTCGACCGTGGAAATACCCTGGTGTTCGGCGTCAATCAGGGAACCCTGAAGCATGTCCCCGGCGATCAGGAACAGGACGTTGGGTTCCGTGCGGCGCACGTCATTGAGATAACCGGAAAGGAGGGCCATGCCGCCGATCAGCTTGCCTTTTTCCTTCTCGGAGTCGGTGAGGAAATCACCGTGCATGTCGTTGGAGTGCAAAATCGTGAGCGGTTTGAGATGTTCGGTCATGGGGCTCCTTGTATGGCCTAGATGGCTAACCGCCTGGGATTCCGGATTGGACGCGCGGGTTGCCCGCTGCATGCTGATGTGTTCCCATTCCTGGTTCAGTCGGCTGCCGATCTGATCGAATCCCAGCGCTTGCAGGGAGGCCAGCATTTGAGCGCCTTCCTGCTTGGATCCGTGACCGGGGAAAAGATAGCGCACCTCTCCGGAATCATTCGAAAGCCGGATGGCGGAATTGATCCAGTAGTCGCCGGTGGTGCGGGAGGAGTGCTGCAGCATCACTTCACAGTGAGTCCAGGATGGTTCGATGGTTTCGAGAGTCTGTAAATCCACGCGATTCTCTTTGCGCCAGGATTGCGCGCCTCAATTAACAATATGGTAATCATAACCCCCGGGTCGTTCGCGAACAATCCGCCTCGGGCATAGCTGATCGCGATCCAGCACTGGCCGACGGCATGCAGGAAGCCAATGCGTAAGACCTCGATCAACAGGGATGGCTGAAAAATGCGCCGTTTCCTGTCAGATGCTCCTCCCATGCCAACGGTTCGGCAGGCGGGTCGCGGCCCGGCGATGATCCGTTTCGCCCGGGCTCACCTATGCACTCTCCCGGGCGGCAGCCAGCTAGGCTGAACTTGATCCCCCGCTATCTGCTGGTGAGCAGAAACTGCGTACGCGTTCCGCTGGTCCCAAGAGATCCAGCCGAAAACCGGTCCTAAGGTTTGCAACTGGTGAAAGTGCTCTGGGCGTGAACATGCTGTGGATCTGGGTATAAAATTCTCCGAGTGGATCCAGAATCGTCTGACGAAGGGATCGGACAGCTCCTTGGAACAAATAATTGGCCAAAGATGTCCCCATCTCCTCGGTTTTGTTCGCCACCAGCGTCAGATTGGCCACGGCCCCGTCGATCCGTCCACTGGCCCACGCTGACAATCTTGCTCGTAGTCTGCCCCGTCGGGCACGTGCAGGTTATGGCCTCCAGGTCAATCTCGACCTCTTTCGGGAAAAACCCCCAGTTGGGCCATTTGGGCACCCTGGCCACGAGCTTGCGTCCCGTCTGCTCAAACTCCTCCCGGGTTGCCCCGTCACCAAAAGCGCAGACCGCAACCGCTTCCTCGACCCTGAGGCCTGCGTTGGATTCGCTTTGCTCAGCCAATTCCAACGCACCCTGGTTGTCGGGTGCGTTGCCCGCAAGCACGTCCAGCCTGTGATCAGCTGGCTCTCAGGCTCGACCGCGATCGAGAGCTTGTGCCCTTCGAAGCGGTTGCTGCGGCTCTTGTGCCTGTGGCGCATCTCCGGATCATGGACGTAGACGATGCGCGCTTTCGATACACTCCGCTTCAGGCGGGGACCGCCTGGACCCTCGTCTTCCTCGTCCTCTTCCGCCTGGTCCCGCTCGATGTCCTGGGCCAGAAGCTGGGTCAGCAGCTCGGCGGCGGCCCGGATTTCCCGTTCTTCCTCGCTGCCCTCCGGGACCGTGTTCAGCCGATCTCGGGCAATCGCCAGCAGCTGGTCGGCGTCAGCCACAATGCTAGCCAGAAACGCCCGGCGGTCCTTTTCGTCGCCCCAATCGATGTCCGCTTCCCCCTTGATGCTGGTGCCGAAATAGCGACCGAAGTTGTACTTGTCAGCCCATTTCTCAGGTCTGAGGCCCTCCAGCCGTTTGGCCAGCCCTCAGACCAGCTTCTTCCAGCAGAGCGTCTGGACAATTGTGATGCCGTCGGTGAGCAGGTTGTAGGTGTCCTTGACCGCACCCCGGCCCAGGATCGGCGTGGTGTCCAGCGCGACGTTGCCCCTGCCCCCGGTCAGATAGCTTTGCTCTTTGGTGAACTTCAGGCTGCGCAGGAAGATCGCCTGCTCCTTCTCGTGCAGGATCAGCTGCGAACAGAAGAGCTGCAAAGTGCTCTTTGCGAAAGGACGCTCGTCCAGCTCCACCCCCAGCGCTACCTTCCAGCGCATGTCGTAATCGGCGCGGGCCTTGGCTTCCTCATCGGAGACCCCGTCGTGAGCTTGCAGAAGCAGGGCAATTGCCAGAAGGCTGGGCGGTACACTGGGGCGACCGTTGTCGTCGCAATACAGGTCGGCGAAGTCTTCGTCCTGGAAGAGCTCGGACCCGTGCCGGGCCAGAAAGCCGTAGAAGGTGTTTTCGCCGACGAAATCCAGATACTGCTGGTCGGTTTCACCGATAGTGCCGGCACTTACAGCAAACATCCCGTGCTGGGGCGAGCGTTTTCCGAGCATTGGCGGCCTCCTGGGGGTTCAGGGAGCTACCCAAAATGAGGAGAAGATCCGTGTGGTGGATCTGATCCGGGGAGAAAGCTTCAGTTTCCTGGGCTTTGACTTTCGGAGGGCGAAAACCCTCCGGGGAAAGTGGGGAGTGCGGATTACGCCGAGCATGAAGGCGCGCACCACCCTGCTGGGCAAGCTCAAGAAAGTCTTTCGGCGCTTCCAGTCCCCGCCTGTCGAGAGGGTGATCGAAGAGATCAACCCTATTCTGCGGGGCTGGGTGAACTATTTCCGGATTGGCCGCTCGAGCCGGTGCTTCTGCTATGTGCGCGATTGGGTCGAGAAGAAGACACGGCGGTACCTGTTGCGTGCAAGGAAACGCAAGGGTCTCGGCTGGAACAGGTGGATTAGGGCATGGTTGTACCAAAGGCTTGGGTTATATGATGATTATGAGGTACGGTCCTCTATCATTCCTCCGGCTATCTTGCTTCTACTCAATGAGCCTGGGTGCCTAACGCGTGACCTTACAGGCACCTTTCAAAGGTGTCCCAGATCCCATTTTTTTTGGCATAATGCATGCGTACCTTACAACGGGCAATCTCCGCCCGTTATCCCTCCGCCTTGGTCGCCTTAACCGGCGGCCATGTGCGTTAAATAGGCTGTGAACGAAGATCGTTGTGGTCAATGTGAGGGTGGGGCGGGCTTAAGTGGCTTTGTCTTCCTGCAGATAGTCGAGCAGGGGATCCTCGTTGGCCATCGCCCTGGCGCGCTTCCACGGAGGGAGATTCTGCTTGTCGACCAAAGCCTCACGCATTTCGAAAATCTGATCGCGAAGCGCAGCCGCTTTCTCGAACTCGAGATTTTCCGCCGCCTGGCGCATGCGGCGCTCGAGCTCCTTGATCAATTTGTGCAGCTCATCTTTGGGCAGCTGAGCAGGAACGATCGCCCGGTAGTGGCTGGGGGTTTCGGCAACCGCTCTAGCTGCCATCTGATCGGTCAAATCGCGGATTTCTTTGATGATGCTGGCCGGTTCGATGCCGTGCTCCCGGTTGAACTCAATCTGCTTCTCGCGGCGCCGTTCGGTCTCGTCGATCGCCCGGCGCATGGAGTTGGTGATCCGGTCGGCGTACATGATCACACGCCCGTTCACGTGACGGGCGGCGCGGCCGATCGTCTGGATTAGCGAGGTCTCCGAACGCAGGAAGCCCTCTTTATCCGCATCGAGGATCGCGACCAGCGAGACTTCCGGAAGGTCGAGACCCTCCCTGAGCAGGTTAATCCCGACGACGATATCGTAAACGCCGAGGCGCAGATCACGCAGGATCTCCACCCGCTCGATCGTGTCGATCTCGGAATGGAGGTAGTGAACCTTGAGGCCGAGCTCGAGCAGGTATTCCGAGAGGTCCTCAGCCATGCGTTTGGTGAGCGTCGTGACGAGCACGCGCTCCCCGATTTCGACACGTTGCTTGATCTCGCCGATCAGGTTATCGATCTGACCTTCCACGGGGCGAACCTCGACCTGGGGATCCACCAGGCCGGTCGGACGGATGATCTGTTCCACGACCTGACTGGCGTGCTCTAATTCGTACGGTCCGGGCGTGGCGGAGGTGTAGATCACCTGCCCGATGCGCTTTTCGAATTCATCGAATGAGAGCGGCCGGTTGTCGAGCGCTGATGGCAGCCGGAATCCGAACTCAACCAGCGTCTCTTTCCGCGAGCGATCACCGGCGTACATCCCGCGCACCTGCGGGATCGTCATGTGGCTCTCATCAACCACTATCAAGAAATCAGGCGGGAAGTAATCGATCAATGTCCAGGGAGGTGAGCCGGTCGGGCGTTGATCCAGGTGGCGAGAGTAATTCTCGATCCCCGAGCAGTAGCCGACCTCTCGCAGCATCTCGAGGTCGTAAAGCGTGCGCTGTTCGAGACGCTGCGCTTCGAGCAGTTTATCGTGCTTGCGTAGATGTTCCAGATGCGAGTAGAGTTCGGTCTCGATATCATTCAGCGCCGATTTGAGTTTCTCTTCTTCGGTGATGAAGTGCTTCGCCGGGTAGATGCTGACCTGCTGGCGGTCGCCAAGCAGCTCGCCGGTGAGCGGGTCGAAGATCACGATGCGCTCCAGCTCGTCGCCGAAAAAGCTCAAGCGCACTCCCTGTTCTTCGTAGGCGGGCAGGACCTCCAGTGTGTCGCCCCGCACGCGGAATGTGCCCGGGCGCAGTTCCATGTCGTTGCGCTCGTAGTGGCTCTCGACCAATTGGCGCAGGATGACATCTCGCCGGTAGCGCTGGCCGGCGGAGAGGTGAAGCACGACACGCCCATAAGCTTCCGGATTCCCGATGCCGTAGATGCTGGATACCGAGGCAACGACGATAACATCACGGCGCGATAGCACTGAGGTCGTCGTCGATAACCTGAGCCGGTCGATCTCTTCGTTGATCTGCGTCTCTTTTTCGATATAGAGATCCTGTTTGGGGACGTAAGCTTCCGGTTGATAGTAATCGTAGTATGAGACGAAATACTCAACGGCGTTCTCCGGAAAGAACGATTTGAACTCAGCGTAGAGCTGAGCCGCCAGGGTTTTGTTGTGCGCCAGGATGATCGTCGGGCGCTGTGTCTCGGCGATGAGATTGGCGATCGTAAAGGTTTTGCCCGTCCCGGTCGCGCCGAGCAGAACCTGGTGCTGGTCGCCGCGCTGAAGCCCCGCCAGAAGCTGGCGGATCGCCTCGGGCTGGTCGCCCATCGGTTCGTAGGGTGCGTGCAGTTGGAATTCATCCATCGTGTGATTAAAGAGTACCCGACCAAATGTTCTGAGATTATATCACCGCGCGCGGGCTGCGTGGCTGATTCTGAAGGGTCTTTCACGAGCTAACGGATGAAAATCGGGTTGCTGTAAATCCACCCGCGCAATTTGCCCATGTACGACAGGTATGCTTCTGCGCGGTAAGCTCCAGGCTCCCGGACCGTATGAACAGCAGACTGGCTGTCGCGCCATGTTTGAACGATGCGACCGTCTTTAATCAAGCGGATCAGCGCCCGCCGCGGTGTGTGAATCTGAACCGTCGCACCGAGGCGCAGGTCGAGCGAACCGCCCATGGCGGCTTCGTCACGGTCCCCGAATGCGGAGAACCGGAAGCCATGCGTCGGCGCAGGGAGATCGTAACCGACGAAGCACCGTCCCGCTCGCATCGCCCGGAAAATCCTTCGGCGGTCTTCGGCGCTGTCGCCGCTGAGCGGGTTTTCGAGAAGCACGTGGGTGTTGACCGTCTGGAAGAGGAATTCGTATGGGAAGATCACGCGTTTGAGCGGGCCCATGCTGGCCGGGGCGGCGTGGGCATCTGAGCCGCCGATGGCATAAACTGGCTTGCCATCGGAAAGCATCCGATCCCACCGTTCGAGCACATCTGGAAAAGGTCCTTCTGCAATCAGGCTCGGGTTGTAGGCGAGCAGGACTGCCCTGAGCCGGGACGATAATTTCGATTTAAACTCGCTCATGAAATTCCAGAGCTCAATACCGTTGAAGCCAGAAACCGTCCAATCCTCCCAGGAAAGGTCGTCTTCATCAAACAGGGGCGCAGCAGGGTCTGATGGATGAGCCAGGAACGCCAATCCATCGCGCGCTCGGACGGCATCGAGAAGCGTCTGGGTGTCATGAGCGTACGCCGCCAGTTCCTCGCCGCTCTCATAGACCAGCAGATGGTTCTTCTGCGGCTGGCGGTCTTGATCGTGGATCTCTTCCCCGACCAGGAGCAGAACCCGATCCCTGCCGCGATAGCGATATCCATCCATGCCGCCTACCCAGACGTTATGGTCGCTGACAACCACAAAATCAAGGCCGGCGTCGATCGCAGCCCGCGCGATGTCTTGATGGTTTCCGTGCCCGTCAGAATAACGGGTATGACAATGCGGGTTGCCGACGACTTCGTGGGTCAACACAGCCTCCATCCTGCCATTTGCGCGTGGTGCTACTCCGGTTTCTTGTGATTTTCGCTCAGGCGATTCCGACCGGCATCGCCGGGGGTGATGAGCTGCGCTCCAACCTGCGCGCAGACACCAATCAGCTGTTGGCGCTGTGCCGCGCTGAGCGGCGCAAGGTGGGTGACGACGGATGCGATGCGTTCCTGGATCAGATCCTCAAGGAGCGTGTTCCAGGCCTCGCCCGCCGGGAAATCATCGATGAGCAGCGTCAGTGCGTGCGGGTCGAATGGGCCGATGATCCCTTCCAATTGGCGGCGAAGATCGTTATCGTGATGAAGCCACTGGAAGAGCCGCCCCTCATCTGGCCTTTCGAGGGGATGCTGCTTAACGATATAAACGACGACCTGCTTGGATACGTAGGATTGTGTCATAAGTATTTCCAGCGCCAGCTTACTTTAGCATATCGAGGTGGGGGATGCCAGGGATCTCTTCGGCGGGTAGCTGCAATTCGTGCGGGCTAGATAGGTATAATCCAGCAAGGTGTCGATGAAGAAGACTTTCACTCGCTTGATTGCGCTTGGCATAATCCTGTTGGCAGGGGCCGCCTGCCAGTTCGGGGATTCGCCTGGCACGACCGAAGGATCGGTCCCCGTTGACCCCGAGGTCGCCGCCACTTTAACGGATGCAGGTCCTGAGGCTGCCGGCCAGATCATTGCGGATTCGATCCTGCATGCGATCAATCTCCGCAGAGCCGAGGCGGGCGTACCTGGATTGGTATCCCGGGAAGACCTGGCCGGGTTTGCAAAACTGCGCTCGACGGATATGTCAGTGCGTGCCTATACCGGCCACGAAGATCCGGCAACCGGCGAGGACCTGCTGGAATTGATGCTCGCGGAGGCGGGTTACTCCGGGCCGGCGGCGGAGCTCGTTTTCTCGAGCCGCACACCGCCCGAGAACTTGCCGGTCAGGCTGACCGAAGCCTGGTTCGAGGATCCAATGCACAAAGCCTTGTTGTTGGAACCATCCTTCAAATATTGTGGAATTGGAATCGCGGGTGAGGGAGGCGAGTGGAAAGTGGCGGTGATCCTTACGATCGACCTGCCTGAGGAGAGTAACCCTTGAACAACCGAGAAATGGCGGACAAATTCGAGGCCGTCGCGCAATTCCTTGAGATCAAGGGAGAGGCGATCTACCGCGTCCTTGCCTATCGCAAGGCGGCGGAGGCATTGAGGGACCTCTCGCGTGATGTCGCCGTCATCCGCGAGGAAGGCAATCTCGAGGACATCCCCGGAGTAGGGAAAGCGATTGCGGCCAAGATCGAAGAGATGATCGACAGCGGGAACTTGGGCTATTACGAAGAGCTGGCGGCAGAGATACCACCGGACTTGCTTGAAATGCTCGCTGTCGATGGGGTCGGGCCGAAACGCGCCGCGCAATTCTGGCAGGAGGCCGGCATTCTGTCGCTCACGGAGCTGGAAGCTGCGGCGCGCGAGGGGCGGCTCCGCGAGTTGAGCGGCATGGGGGTCCGCTTGGAGCAGAAAATCCTGAGCAGCATTGAAGCGTACAAGCACAGACAGACAGATCGTTTCTTGCTCGGTCAGGCATGGGATACTGCACAGTCCCTTGAAGAGCGTCTGTCGAAGGTCGAAGGGGTCGAACAGATTGAACTGGCCGGCAGCCTGCGAAGATACCGTGAGACGGTAGGCGATCTGGACATCGTCGCCGGGACCGGCGCGCCGGGACTCCTGCTGGATACGTTTTCGACGATGCCGGAGGTCGAGCGGATCCTCGGGAAGGGGGATACCAAGGTCAGCGTCGAACTGTACAGCGGCCTCAAGGTTCAGCTCTGGGCGCATCCCCGGGAGCATTTTGGTAGCGCGCTGCAGTACGCGACCGGGTCACAGGCTCACAATGTGCGGCTGCGGGAGTTCGCACTCCGACAGGGGTTGTCGCTATCTGAGCACGGCTTTAAGACCGAAGAAGGCGAATTGATCGAGTGTCCGCGAGAAGAAGATGTCTACTGCGAGCTCGGTCTGCCCTGGATCCCTCCCGAGATGCGCGAGGATCGTGGTGAGATCGAGGCGGCGCAAGAAGGCGCTTTGCCCGAGTTGATCCGGGTCGAGGATCTGCTGGGAGAGCTGCACGCTCACTCCACCTGGAGCGATGGCAAAGCTTCGATCGCTGAGATGGCCAGCGCGGCGAAAGAGCTGGGAATGAAGTATCTGGTCATCTCAGATCACTCACAGAGTCTTGGTGTGGCAGGTGGGTTGACGGCAGCCGAGCTTAAACAGCAGAAAACGGAGATTCTGGAGGTGCAGGCTGAGATCGGGTCAGGGATCGAACTGCTGCAGGGATCAGAAGTCGAGATTCTCGCTGGCGGGGGACTCGATTTCGATGATGAAGTGCTCGGATCACTCGACATCGTCATCGCTTCGCTGCACACGGCATTACAGCAGGACCGGGAGACAGCCACACAGCGCGTTTTGAACGCAATCGAAAACTCCTTCGTCCACATCATCGGTCACCTGACCGGCCGGTTGATCGGAAAACGGGATCCGGCTGATCTCGATCTTGAACGCATTTTTATGGCGGCCGTGGAGCACAATGTCATCCTCGAGATCAACGCCCATCCGGATCGGCTGGATTTGAAGGATACTCACGCCCGGCGCGCACTCGATCTTGGTTGTCTTCTGGCGATCAACACGGATGCTCACCATCCGTCACATCTTGGCTTCCGCCACTTCGGGGTGGGAACGGCGCGAAGGGCGTGGGCCAGGCCCGAACAAATTGTGAACACGTGGTCTCTGGCCAGCTTGCGTGAGTGGCTCTCCAGTCGTCGATTGTGAAAGGTTCCGCAACCTCCTGCCTGATCCGGGGTTTTACATGTTGGAGTCATCCCAGATGTTTCACCCTGAGGAGGGTAGCGAATGAGCGATTTTGCAATTGTCACGGACAGCACGGCATATATTCCACAGGATCTTATCGACAAATATCATATTCACGTTGCGCCCCAGGTTCTCATCTGGGGAGAGGAATCCTATCTGGATGGCGTCGACATCCAGCCGGGCGAGTTCTACCAGCGGCTTGAAGAGACCGATGTGTATCCAACAACATCCCAGGCCACGGTGGTCTCCTTCCACACGATTTTCGAACCGCTGGTCGGCCAGCAGATCCCCATTCTCGCGATCGTGATCTCCGAGAAACTTTCCGGGACATTGCAGTCTGCCCAGCAGGCAAAGGCGATGTTTCCCGGCGCGAAGATCGAGTTGGTTGATTCGCAATCCACCGCGATGGCGATGGGATTTCAGGTGCTCGCTGCAGCGAGAGCACGCGAGCGAGGGGCTTCGTTCGAGAAGAGCCTCGAGATCGCGAAAGGGGCCCACAATCAAACAGGTGTCTTTTTCGTTGTGGACACACTCGAGTATCTGCACCGGGGAGGCCGGATCGGGGGAGCCTCGAAGTTGTTCGGCACGGCGCTGAACATCAAACCGCTGTTGCAGGTTACCGGGGGGCGGGTCGAATCGTTCGAGAAGATCCGTACCAAATCGAAGGCGATCGAGCGCATGCTTGATGTCGTCGAGGAAAGGCTGGATGGCGAGGACACGATCCGGATCGCCGCGCTGCACGCGGCAGCGGAATCCGAAGCGGTACGAATCCTGGAAGCGGCCAAGAAACGCCTGGATCCGGTCGAAGCGATGATCAGCGTTGTGAGCCCTGTGGTTGGCAATCACGCAGGTCCTGGAACTGTGGGGCTCGTTTACTCCACCGTCTAATCTGCACCAATCCAAACTAGATCTTCCGAGAAGATCTCGTGGCGTTACTGCACGAGGTCCGCTTCTGGCTTGGGATCGGGATGCTAAATCCTGCGCTGGCGTTAATAGGATTACTAAGGTCAAAATTTGTCACATAGGGGCTGCTGGTGGTAAAATCCGCACGATTGGTGCCGCGGCGCCATGCTCGTCAAATGAAATTATCCTGGGGGGAGGTGGCGCAGGATCAGCTTCCACGCATTCCCGGCGTCTCACTCCAGATGTGAAATCGAGCTGATCCACTCTCTAGAAACCTGGAGGGGCTATTCCTGTGAAAGAGCGCAATCTTTTTGCAATCATCGTCCTGTCACTGGTGCTTATCGCGGTGGGTTATCTGGTTGCGACAAGCGTAGACCTGAGCTGGTTGATGCCGGCCCAGGCGTCAGAACGGGCGGTGCTTGTAGACCGGTTGTTCCGGTTTATGATGGGCATCGCCACGGTCGTCTTTCTGATCGTCGAAGGCGCCCTGATCTACGCCGTCTTGCGTTTCCGCCAGAAACCCGGTGACGAATCAGATGCCCGACCCGTCCACGGCAACAACACCCTCGAAATCGTGTGGACGCTGATACCGGCCGTGATCGTGGCGGTGATCGGCGTCTATTCTTATCGGGTTCTCACGGAGGTGGAACGCGTGCCGGACGATCCGCTTGTTGTGCGCGTGATCAGCCAGCAGTTTTCCTGGCGTTTCGAGTATCCAGAAAGCGGTGTGAGCGCGAACGTTCTGCACCTGCCCGTCGATCGTCCGGTCCAATTTCAGATCGAGTCGCGCGACGTGATTCATTCATTCTGGGTGCCGGAATTCAGGGTCAAGCGCGATGCGACACCCGGCCAGATCGATGAGCTCGTGCTCACCCCATCCCAAATCGGGCGCTACCCTATCCGCTGTGCTGAGCTATGTGGCCCCGGTCACGCTGCGATGGTCTCCGAGGTCATTGTGGAGTCTGAAGAGGACTTCCAGGCCTGGATCGAAGCTGGAGGGGTTGAGGTGCTGGATGCCGGTAAAGGGGTTCCCGCGGGGGACAAGCTGCCGGATGATCCGCTGGCGGCAGGCCGGGTGGTTTTCACAAAATACGGCTGTGGGGCCTGCCATACCCTGGACGAAGCGAAAACGGGGGGGATCGTTGGGCCGTCACTCAGCGATATCGGCCGGGTTGCGGCGGAACGCCTTCAGGGTGTGAACGCAGTGGACTACGTTCGCAGCTCGATTGTTGAAACCGATGCCTTTGTCGTGGATGGCTACCCGTCCGGTGTCATGCCCAATGACTTTGGAGAACGTATGACACCCGAAGAGCTCGATGTCCTCGTCGAGTATCTCTTGTCACAATAGGACGAGAAGGTCTGATCAGGAGTTGAATTGACGATGAGCGTAAATACAGCAGCCATGACCGAAAAGGTCGACTGGCGCAAATATTTCACCTGGAACACGGATCATAAAGTCATCGGGATCCAGTATCTGGTGACGACGTTCTTTTTCTTCATCGTCGGCGGTGCGCTGGCGATGCTGGTGCGCACAGAGCTGGGGCAGCCCGGCACCGACCTGCTGGACGGCGTCGAGTACAACCGATTCCTCACCAATCATGGCTCTGTGATGATCTTCCTCTGGATCATCCCTGTGTTGGCCGGATTTGGAAACTACCTCATCCCGTTGATGATCGGTGCCAGGGATATGGCATTCCCGAATTTGAACGCCCTCTCCTTCTGGCTGATCCCGCCAGCCGGCGTGCTGATGATCGCCAGTTTCTTTGTGGGATCGGCAGAATCCGGCTGGACCGCGTACGTTCCGCTTTCGGTGACGGCACCGCTCGGTCAGACTCTCTGGGCGGTCAGCGTTATTATCCTGGGCGTTTCCTCGCTGCTGGGCGCGATCAATTTCGTGACGACGACCCTCACGATGCGAGCCGAAGGGATGGGCTTCTGGGATCTGCCGCTCTTTGTATGGGGTATGCTCGCGACGGCGTTGATGATCCTCGTCGCGACCCCGATGTTGACGGCCGGCTTGATCCTGATCGCGCTTGATCGTGTGGCGGGCACGTTGTTTTTTGACGTTGCCGCAGGTGGGGATCCGGTATTCTGGCAAAATATCTTCTGGTTCTACTCTCATCCGGCGGTTTACATCATGATCTTACCGGGGATGGGCATTATCTCCGAGATCTTCCCGGTCTTTTCGCGCAAACCCATTTTCGGATATAAGGCGATTGCCATTTCGAGCATGGCGATCAGCGTATTGGGCCTGACGGTCTGGGCGCATCACATGTTCACCAGCGGTATGAACCCGGCGCTGCGCATCCCCTATATGATCACATCGATGATCATCGCCGTTCCGACGGGCATCAAAATCTTCTCCTGGCTGGGGACGATCTGGGATGGAAAACTGCGTTTCACGACCCCGATGCTCTTCGCCTTGGGTTTCATCTCGATGTTCCTGATCGGCGGAATCACGGGCATCTTCCTGGCTTCGATCCCGGTGGACCTGCACGTCCACGATACGTACTTCGTGGTTGCTCACCTGCACTTTGTGCTCTTCGGCGGGAGCGTCTCGGCGGTCTATGCCGGCCTTTATTACTGGTTTCCAAAGATCACCGGGCGCAAGTACGACGAGCGCCTGGGGAAGGTCCATTTCTGGATGAACTTCATCGGCACGAACCTGAGCTACCTGCCGATGTTCCTTGCAGGACTGCTCGGCATGCCGCGACGTGTGGTTGATTACGCGCCGGAGTTCACGGGGGTCAATCAACTCGCCACGGTGGGCGCATATTTACTGGGCCTTTCTACGCTTCCCTTCCTCTACAATGCGATTGTGAGCTGGGCGCGCGGTCCCCGGGCAGAATCGAACCCGTGGCGAGCGCTCACATTGGAGTGGACGACATCCTCACCACCCCCGGAGCATAATTTTGACGAGCGCCCCGTCATGAAAATATGGCCGTATTCTTATGGCGAGGTCGAAGTCGAGAGCGAGGCGACCGGTCCGGTCGCCTCGGCAGGAGATTGAGGGACACGATGGAATCGAACGCAGCATTGCACAAACAAGAGTTCAAAGCCGGGCATCAGCTCGGTCTGGACCATAAAAAGCTCGGGATGTGGCTCTTCCTATCGTCGGAGGTCATGTTTTTCGGCGGTCTGATCTCCGCATTTCTACACTTCAAGATCAACACGCCTTCCCCCGCAGAATCGGCACTGCTTGATGTCGCCCTGATCGGGGTGAACACTTTTATCTTGCTGACATCCAGCTTTACCGTTGTCCTCGGACTGGCAGCCATCCAGAGAGGCAACTCCAGGGCACTGGCAGGTTACCTCGGGTTGACGATCTTGCTCGGTGCGGTCTTCCTGACCGGCCAGGTGTATGAGTTCAAGATGCTTTATCAGGAAGGCATGACATTACAGAGCAGCGTCTACGGCTCCAGTTTCTATACGCTCACCGGGTTTCACGGGCTGCATGTCCTGATCGGTGTCGTGTGGGCTGTTTTTGTGCTCGTGAACGCCCTGCGCGGAAGATACGCTGAGAACGAGCATGGTGGGGTCGAGATCTTCGGATTGTACTGGCATTTTGTCGATATCGTATGGATCGTGCTGTTCACGATCATTTATCTGGTCTAAGCGAGGGAACCATGGAACAGCAAAAATCGACCAGCGCGGTGTGGGTCTATACGGCAGTATTTATCGTCCTGGCGGTCATCACCGCGGTTGAGGTTTTCTTGTCCATGCCCGGGACGAACGTTGCACGGGAGGTGCTGACCCCACTCTTTATTGTGCTCTCTCTCGGAAAAGCAAGCCTTGTCGCTGCGTTTTATATGCACCTGCGGGGAGATTCGCGCTTCTACGCGATCGTCTTCCTCCTGCCCGTGCTGCTACTGCTGGTCTTCACGCTGCTCGCGACGGTCAGTTGATCCTGATGAGAGGTTGAAGCGTGTGGAACGAAGACAGCTAAACCGCGATCGTGGGCTTGCAGCAGGTTTCAGCCTCGTGCTCCTTTTCATGCTCGCCTCCAGTATCTCCCCATCATTTCACTTGGAACTGACTGATGCGTTAAGGTCGTTTTCGGCTCTCCTCCAGACAACCCCCGCAACACTGCAGCTCATCTTCGCCACCCTGGGGACCGTGTTGTGGCTGGGGCAGCTGCGCAGCTTCAGTGCCCGGGCATCAAGCGGAGCAATGCACGAGGGTTTGCTGGTGCTTTGCACGACAGGCCTCGGTTTAGGTTTCGGCGGCTTCATCGCGTGGCTGCGCTGGACCGCTGCGGAAAGCGTTGACCTGGGTCGCATGTTTGTTTTACTCACGCTTGGGTCCGCACTGTTCATAAAGGGATTGGCCTGGCTGCTGGCGCGAGGGATGGTCCCAGCAAAAGGCGAACCAACCGGGGCGGCGGCAGGTTCAGGCGGTTCGTTCCGCGATTACATCCTCCTGACCAAGCCCGTCGTGCTTGCACTGCTGCTCGTCACCACGCTGGCGGCAATGATCGTTGCAGCCGGGGGCATGCCAGAACCCGGTTTGTTGGCGTGGACGATGCTCGGGGGCGCCCTTTCCGGAGGCGGTGCCAGTGCACTCAATCAGTACATCGATCGAAACCGTGATGGCAAGATGGCGCGCACCAAACGGAGACCGCTGCCTGATGGACGGCTGCATCCAAACGAAGCCATCATCTTTGGCACATTGCTGTGTATCGGGGGCTTCTTCAGCCTGGCGATCTTCGTCAACCTGCTCAGCGCATTGCTGGCGCTCATCGGCATGATCTACTACGTGATCTTTTACAGCATGGTCCTGAAGCCGACCACAACGCAGAACATCGTGATCGGTGGCGGAGCAGGGGCGATCCCGCCGCTCGTTGGTTGGGCAGCCGCGGTTGGTGAGATAAACATGCCGGCATTTTTCCTCTTCGCGCTGGTGTTCTTCTGGACCCCACCACACTTCTGGGCTCTGGCGTTGTTAAAACGTCGGGATTACGCGCGCGCCGGCGTGCCGATGCTGCCGGTAGTCCACGGGTCAAACGAAACGCGCTGGCAAATCATGCTTTACACCGTTCAGGTGGTTGCCCTGACGCTGCTGCTGCCGTTGGCGCAATTGGGCGGTCAGATCTACTTCATCGCCGCGCTGGCGCTGGGATCTGGTCTGGTGTTCTATGCGTGGAGGTTGTACCGGGTGGGCGGCAACCAGCCTGCATACAGGATGTACCGCTACTCCAGCACATATCTGGCGTTGATCTTCGCCGCACTGGTCCTGGATACTTTCCTCTAGGGCAGGGGGTAAGGATCTTCCGGGAACCTCATGAGCGTGTTCGCCGAGGCGTTCAGGTAACGGATTACACTATGAATCAGGCGCACCGCGGTGCGCCTTGTGTCTTAATTTGACCGCTTGCCCGGGGGCGAATGGTTTCATGATTCAGGTTCTGGATGCCGCGTGGACGAGCTGGAACACCATTCAGACCCGCCTTAAAAAATAACGCAGGACCCTGTTGTCCTCTAGGGCGATTGGCTACCGCCGCTTTGATCGGGGGTTTCCTTATTGGTTTGCCGCTGCAGCCAGACGAAGAGCAGCAACAGCAGCAGCAATCCCGCCATTGGGGCACCCACCGAGAGCCACGCGCTTAACGACGATGGTCGGGAGACGTGCTGGAAGAACGATACCTGGCCAGAGCCAAGCGCGCTCTCTACGTGTATGCTGATTTCCCAGAGACCCGCCGTGGGTATCGGGAGATGGGCAGCATACTCCGTCGGTAAGGGGGCATATTCATGGGTTGCGGGCGCCTGGATGGCGCTTGATTCGTGATCACTCGGCGATGCGGAGATGATGACCTCTGCGTCCCCGATCACCTTCCCCACCTGATCCTCAACGCGCACCTCCACGTTGAAGTTACCGACCAACGGCGGCGTCGGCGAGGTCACTGCCCTGAGCCGATAGGGACCGGCAGGGGCGCCATCGAGCCGCACACGCCGGCCGCCAACCCCGGGACCTGAAGCCCAACCCTCGACGGGAAGTGTAAAAAGCGTCGACAAGAAAAGGATGATGATAAGCTTGCGCATCATGGGTTTCCGATCTGCAGTGTACCGCGCATCTCCATCGGTAAGTTGAACACCGACAGAGCCGCGACCGCGAGCAGGACGAGCAGGACTGCCCAGGGAAGGATCCGCCGCAGAGCCTGCATCGGCGTGTGATTGTTTTCCAGACCGGACAGCGCGAGAGAGGCGAAAGAGGCGAATGTGCCAGCGAGGATCACCGCTACCTGGAGTGGAAATATCCAGTCCAGGGGGAGCAGCATGCTCAGGTCCCAACGCGGTCTGTCACCCAGCAGTGTGATGTGATGGTCGAGCAAAAACGATTGGAAGACGGGCACGATCGCCAGACCGCTGGTCGCCAGGTGGAATCCATAATGTGCCAGCCAGATCCCCGCGCCCAATGGCAGCAGCGCGGGTACGAATTGGGATGCTTCAGATCGGGCGGATTGCAGCAAGGACCGGCCGGGAGGTTTGTTGATCCACCCGATGAGGAACAGCGTGACCGCCGGGAGAAGCAAGTTCCCTGCGCCAAACATGAGCAGCAGGAGGGCCGCCTCACTGCGGATGAGCAGGGCTTCCGCGAGCCATGCTTGCAGCCGGTAGACGGGCGGTACCATTCCGAATGCACTCATCACGCCAGTGAAGATCAAGCTCAGGATCAGGAATGCCAGGGCGTAGCCAGGAGCCGCCAGCCGGGTGCGCGCTTCCTTGAGCGGACTTCTAATCTGCAACGCAACGTTGTCATAAGGGCAGGCACGGGCGCAGTCCAGGCAGAAGACGCAATCCATGTTGGACTGGACGGTGGGGACGAACAGTTCCGTCCCACACCCAAGGACCCGCTGATCACCGTTCACGCACTCCTTGCCCCTGCAATCTCTGCAGACTTGCTGGCTGCGTTCCGTGATTTGCAATGGTGAGAGCATCGAGAATGTGAAATTAAACGCACCCAGAGGGCAAACGTATTTGCAGAAAGCCGATTCGGCGAACCATGCTTCCAGGGCGAACGACAGCAGCAGATAAGCCACCGCGACCCAGGCCGTCAGCAACGGGCTGGCCCACAGATCGAGCCACTCGTAGAGCCAGAAGATCGCGAAGAGGCTGAATACGGAAATCCATTTGTTGCGCAGCTTTGCCGGCCAGCGCCCGCCATGCAGGCTCAGGCGTCGGGCGATCGTTCTGGGCAGAGTAAACGGGCAGCTCATGCAGAAGAAATTTCCTGCCAGGAGCAGAAGAAGAATGACGAGACCACGATAATGGACCCATGCCAGCACGGTTGCGGTGTTCTCGGGGGCAAATTGAGGCCCCGTGAAACCGTCATAAATGATCAGCATCAGGATCAAGAAGAGCGGGATCTGGAAAAGCAACCGACCCCGGCGCCAGCGCAGGATCTCTCCCAGCACCGGTATATGAAGAACGTCAGGTGCTCTGGGATTCGTCATTTGTGGGTCTGCCAGACGTCGTAAGTCATCGCAGATTACTCGGGCCTAACGTGTGCTTCGAATGACCAGTTCAAGACACGGCCACATGACCATCAGGAATACCGCCTATCCCATTAATATGCGGTCGGTGAAAACTATCGCACTAATTTACTGGAAATGGCAAATTACTTGAATGGAAAACCCATTTATGAAAACTTTGGAAGGAGCCAGTACAACGAGAGCCGCTTTCTTTTCTAAACATCATCATAAAAGACAACCGCGTCGGATTCACGGGTCTATACAGCTAATCACACACGCTGGCATCGATAAAAGTGGTGCTGCCGTAAGAAGTGATTCCCTACCCTTCGTGGATATGACCAAAGATATGGAAGACCGGCTTGATCTTCTCCACTGCTTCAAACAAATCCTGACAGCCGGCCGAGTCTCCCCGGATGGTCAGGTCCCCGGCGTGGATCAAGATGTCGCCGTCGGGGACCTCGCGGGGGCGGTGCATGCCGTGTGTGTCGCTGAGGGCGATGAGTATCATATGAGGAAAGGACCGTAAAATTTGGAGTCCTACTCCGAGAATTCATGGTAAGAAATTATCCCAGGTTGACTTGTTCCCAAAACTCTGGGAATTTCTCAACGCGTTTGATCTCATTTTGGTTCATCAAAAAGGGTGCCACATCACTCGCTATAGCTTTGAAATCGTATTCCTTGATTCTTAAACTGATCTCTTCCTTCAATCGGATTTCCGTTTCCGCGCCAAGTTTCTGGTTTAAGTAGGCATAATCTGGTTTGGCCCTGCTAGCCAAGAATGTGATGTCATAGAAATCTCTTCCCGTGGGTCTTTTCCGATTCACTGCAGTATAGATCTTTTGAGATAACAGGATATCAAGCGGTGTGACCCTAATATTCGTAAAGACGTCAAACTTATTCAGCAGGACAAGGTCTGGTTGATAGTCATATCCCTGAGCTGTGCTATCCACCTGGATCAGGATCTTCTCTCCGGGAAGAGGGGATAGCCCCTGGTTGAAGAGCAGTTCAGGAAACCGCAAGTTGCAGTGATATGCCCCCTTCTTGATATTCTTCATTTCCACATCAAATCCTTCCAGGGAAAGGAAGCGGCTTACTTTCTGAATGACCTCTTCAAATTCTGACCAGGACAGATCGAAGTTATCAAGGTCGATATCTTCTGAAAATCGAGTATTCCCATAAACGATCCTCAAAGCAGTTCCGCCAAGAAAGGCCAGTTTGCTGGCATGTTTGCTATCAAAGATCGCCTGCAGGATCTTATACTGCAGATACTCCCGCAGGATCGAGCGCTCAAAGCGCTGCAGGTTTTCCGGATATTGGTCTTTGATCTGTTGAAATTCAAGCATCGGCATACTCCATCAATATCTTGGCTCTCCTTTCCAGGATCCTGCTGTTGAAGATCTTCAAGTACTTCCAGAAAAGGGGATTATCCTCCAATACGGAAATCGTGTCTTTATTCCAGCGTAACCCTTCGAGGTCCTCTTCGGATAGTAGATCAGGATTCCAGTACAGATAATCCAGGACTGCCTTTTCCAGCTTGGCAATCTTGAACTTGGTGTTCCGGCTCTTCTCGATCACCTTGTATCCAAACATCAGAGAGGGCTTGATGCTGCGATAGCTGAATACACCCCACTGCGTATCAAACTGCATGGTCTTGCGTGAGCTGACACTGGTAACCCCCAGCACCGATTCTGGGATAACATGGTAGTATGCCAGTGCATACTCTCTGCTGATGTAGGAGGGTTCGTAGATCAGGTTAGCCAGCATTAACATCAGGCTCTCATCAATCTGCGAATTTGCCAACACATAATATCCACCAGCCAGGGGCGTGATGTAACCTCGAGAAATCCAATCGCTTAGCTGCGGCCGGTGAAAATCCGGGTCGATCTTGCGGATATCGTTAAGGTTGAAAGCCGGCAACGGCTTAATCTGGGTTTCAAAGTCTCGAAATATCATGAAAAATTTCTTATTGTTAAAAATAGTATAAACATTAAGAAATATTCTATAAGCATTAGTTGTCTTTGTCAAGTCCGCGGGGGGTGGTTTGCCGGCTGAAAATTGAAGAAGGATTTGATCAGATAGAGATGAATAATGTAGAAATGATTTCATTCCCATCGAAAACATGTCCAGCTAGAATTACCGGAATTGATTACGTTATTGGAGGTTTTTTTCCCACCTAGATTCACCTCACTGTGAGCTTGACTGCCTGGATCACACCCTTGAAATTATGGTAACTCTTTCGGCTCCGATGGTATAATGCGTCCTCAGCCAATCCCAGATGCCAGGAGGTTGGATGGACAACTCCATCCATCGGTTCCTTCAACATTTACAAAGCGAGGAACGTGCTGCAGAGAATACCCTGCTGGCTTATTCCACCGACCTCGAGCAATTCCAGCGAGTTGTAAAAACACAAAGCAACAATGATGATCTTATCGCCGCTCTGACCGAGGGAAGCATTCGCGATTATGCCGCCTGGTTGAACCAGCAGGGTTACCGGCCAGCGACCGTTTCGCGTAAGATGGCGGCCGTGCGGTCATTTCTTTCCTATCTGGGGGCGTCGACAGCGATCCCCACCAGAAGATTGCAAAAGCTCCTGAATGCCCCTCCGAGCCGACAAGAGAAGCCGCTTACGTTGAGCCGGAGAGAACTGAACAGCTTGATCGCGGCGCCCCTGGAGGGTTCGACTCCGGGTGCTCTCAGGGACGCTGCCATCCTGAATCTGCTCTATGAGACCGCATTCCGGGCGCACGAGATCGTCAGGCTGCAGCTCTCAGATCTCGGTCCGGAGGGCAGGACAATCAGCCGGCCGGGATTCAGCGATGAGCGTTTGCAGCTTGAGCGATCGAGCGAGATCCTTAAAGAATATCTGCAAAACGGACGGCCGCATTTCGTGAAACACGCCGGAGAGACGAGGCTTTTCCTGAACCAGCGCGGCAAGGGGTTGAGCCGGCAAGGTCTCTGGCTGGTCGTCAAACGATGGGCGGAAGCCGCGGGGCTGAATTCGGATCTTTCGCCCCAGACGCTCAGGCATACCCGGGCGGAGCACTTGCTGGGCGAAGGGATAAAGCGGAGCGAAGTCCAGCGCCTCCTGGGTTTGTCCAGTCCCAACGCGCTGCGCATTCACAAGACATTGGACGAAAGGGATGAGAACTGATCATGCAAGGATTCATCACGAAGAATGATATCGAGGCCGCTGTAGGGGCAGTGCGTGAGCGAACCGACTTCGAGCCTAAGATCGCCATGATCCTGGGTTCTGGTCTGGGCCCTCTCGCGGATGAGGTCGATGCCGTGGCGGGCATCGAGACAAGCGCGATCCCGGGTTGGCCGATTTCCACAGTAGAGGGTCACGTCGGGCGGCTTATTTTTGGCAGTTTGGAAAACAAGCCGGTGATGGTTCTGCAGGGTAGGGCGCATTATTACGAAGGTCACAGCATGTCCAGCATCGGGTTGCCGATCAGGGTGATGCAGAGCATTGGCGTGGAGACGTTGATCGTCACCAACGCAGCCGGAGCAGTCAATCCGGAGTTTGAGCCCGGTGAGCTGATGCTCATCACGGATCATATAAACCTGCTGGGGATGGCAGGCCAGAACCCATTGCGCGGCCCCAATCTAAACGAGTTTGGCCCCCGGTTCCCTGATATGAGCCAGGCGTACGATAAGGATTACAAAGCGCTGGCGCGTGAGGTCGCTGCCGGAAGCAACATCCCGATGAACGAAGGGGTCTACGTCTGTCTGGCGGGACCGACGTTCGAGACGCCGGCGGACCTGCGCTTCCTGCATTCAATTGGCGTCGATGCAGTGGGGATGTCGACTGTTCCTGAAGTGATCGTCGCCCGACATGGAGGGACGCGTGTCCTGGGCATATCCGGGATCAGTAATAAAGCGAACCTGGATGGAGCGACGGTCACGACTCATGAAGAGGTTCTCGAGGCAGGCGAGGTCATCGTCCCAAGATTAACTGAGCTGATCCGGGGGGTGCTGCGCAAGTTGTAAGGGCGTGCGTTCACCATTATGGAAGAAGCCATTCTCTTCATCGAAGCCAATCAATCTTTGATTTATCTTGTGTTGGTGCTGCTGGCGGTGATCTACGCCTGGCTTCTCCTCCAAGCCTATCAAAGTCTCCGCGCGGCCGTGTTTGGGCTCGAGCGTGAGCGGGCGATCAGGCGATTGACTCGTTCGGGTGCGATGCTGGCGCTCATTCTCTCCGCGGTGCTTGCGACGTTCGTGATCACGACATTCGCCAGCCCGGCGATCCCCCCGGCGATGCGCCCGACACCATTGCCAACGGTCTCGCTGCTCGCGACAAGCAAACCCGAGCAGGTCGCCGGAAGCGATCAGGCTGCGCCCCCGACCCCACTGACTGTTGATATGATCGATGGATCGGGTTGCCAGAACCCGGAAGCGACGATAACGTCACCTGATAGCGGGGAGGCTTTGCGGGGAGAAGTGGAGCTGCTTGGGACGGCCAAGATCCCCGGTTTCGCATTTTACAAGCTCGAATACCATGATCTTAAAGCAGGGAGCAATTGGCTGGCAATTTCAGCGAGCAATCAGCCGGTCTGCGATGGCTGTGATGAAGAGGAATTCCTGGGGACCTGGGATACGTCGCTTGTGACTCCCGGACAGTATGCAATCCAGCTTGTCGTCACCGACACGCTCGGTAACGCACCGCTTCCCTGTCAGATCCTCGTGCAGGTTGTCCCGTGATTATTGATCGGTAGAATGGATAAGATGATGCGCGAAGGTTTCCATATCCGTCAGGCTATCTCCAGCGATATCAAAGCACTCGCGGGCATGGATCACGGCTACAGCACAGATCATGTGTGGCAGCTTGCGCTGCAGCGTGGGTCAGATGAGATCAAAGCGAGCTTGCGGGAGGTCAGGCTGCCACGCCCGATGCAGGTTTCTTATCCGCGCAATCCGGAAAGGCTGCTTGACGAATGGACCGACAAGGCCGTGCTGCTGATGGCAGCGATCGGGGAGGATCCTGCCGGCTATCTGTCGCTGCTTTTTGGGCCGGCGGATGAATCGGGGTGGATCACGGATGTGGTCGTCGATCTGCGCTACCGCCGGCAGGGGATAGGCCAGAAATTGGTTGGTGCCGCGAAGGAGTGGGCCCGGCAGCGCCAGATCGTGAAGTTGTTCATCGAGATGCAGAGCAAGAATTATCCAGGAATCCGCCTGGCCCAGAAAACCGGATTTACCTTCGCCGGATTCAGTGATATGTATTATCCCGATCAGGATATTGTGCTGCTGTTTGCTCTGGAATTGTGATGTCTTTAACGGCGAGCTGAATTGGTCCCGCTATGGTCGCTCCACTGTTGATCCTCAATCAAATACTGACCGCTGGCAATACGATCACGGCGTTCTCGCTCCTGCTTTATGCGCTCACCTTCAACCTGCGAGAGCGCGTGGCACGCTCACTGGCGGTCCTGCTCGCGTGCGTCACGATCGTATATTTTGGGGATGTGCTCGTCGCGACTGCGCCGTTCGCTGCAGAAAGCGAAACCTGGCTCAGGCTGCAGTGGGTGGGTATCAGCTTCATTCCTGCGGCGTATCTGCAGCTTTCTGACGCACTGCTGGCGGCCACCGGGCGTCCCTCACGGGGGCGCCGCTCCAAGGTTGTGTGGCTCGGTTACATCGTCGGCGGCTTGACTTTGCTCGAGGCCGCATTTGGCCGTCGCCTGGCCGGTGAGCTGCGCAATGTAGACTCAGCCGTCTACCTCTCTCCCGGGCCGTTATTCTGGGTTTTTACAGGTTTCCTCATCGTCACGCTGGTCTTCGCAGGCTTGAACTTCTGGCGGGCGTACGAACGCTGCCTGACACGCTCCAGCCGGCGGCGCATGCGCTATTTAATGGCGGGGTCGATCGGCCCCCTGCTTGGATCCTTCCCGTTCCTCATGCTGGGCGGGCAGGCGTTCGTCTCGCGCTCGATTCTGTTCTGGGGGACATTAATTGTCATCAACGCGTTCGTCGGGGCGCAGATTGTGCTGATGTCATACGCAGTAGCCTATTTTGGCGTTGCGATTCCCGACCGAGTGGTCAAGAGCCGGCTGTTCCAATGGATCCTGCGCGGACCGGTTGTCGCGTCGACGGTCCTGGCGATCACAATCGTCGTCAACCGACTCGGCGTACTTATCGGTTACGAGAACAGCCGCGTGGTTCCGTTCGCGATGGTGGCGACGCTTTTGCTGCTGCAGTATGTGATCACGCTCGTGCGTCGTCCGATCGAACGCTGGTTCTTCATCGGCGAGGATCGCTACGACGTCGCCCGACTGCAACTGCTCGAAGAACGACTGCTGACGACCGGGGATCTGCGCCAGTTCTTAGAATCGCTGCTCAACGCGACCTGTGATGTGCTCGGCCGCGAATCGGCATTCATCGCCATCGTTGGTCCTGAAGGGCTTGAGTTGGAAGTCTCGGTAGGCCCCGATGACCCATTGCGTGGCTCCGAGGAGCTGCCACCGTTCATCGTAACCCAGGACACGATTGAATCGGACCGGCTTGGTGCAGTGTTCTCGTGGGATGACTACTGGCTGCTGCCGCTGCGTTTGGAGAACCCGTCGGAAGTGATCGGGTTTATGGGCATCCGGGCGAATACTGAAGAGACGCAATTCTCGGTTGAAGAGGAGCAAAGGCTGCAGACGCTGCTTGAGCGGGCATCGATCGCGTTGGCGGAGAAAAGACTGCAAAAAGAGGTCTTCGCCGTCATGGATCGACTGGTCCCACAGGTCGAAGCGATCCAGAAGATTCGCGCCGAGGCCCGCTTTGTGGGTTCTGAAGCGCTGACCGGTCCGATCGAAGGGATCGGAAGCGAGGAAGAACTGGCAAATCTGGTCAAGGATGCGCTGGGACATTATTGGGGAGGCCCCCGGCTGACACAGAGCCCGCTTTTGGGGCTGCGGGTTGTCCGTCAGGCAATCGAAGCTCATGATGGCAACCCGGTGAACGCATTGCGCGCCATCTTGCGATCGGCGATGGAACAGGTCAAACCTGAAGGGGAGCGCCGTTTTACGGCTGAATGGATGCTGTACAATATTCTCGAATTGAAGTTCCTCCAGGGTCGAAAAGTGCGTGACGTGGCGATGAAGCTGGCGATGTCTGAAGCGGATTTGTACCGGAAACAGCGGGTTGCCATCGAGGCGATCGCCGAGGCGATCGCCTCGATGGAACGCGAAGCGGTCGCGAACGAAGAGGGGGTCGAAGAGGATGCCTGAGTGACTTGCGATTGCGCTGGTTTCAGGTATGCTACGCAGTATATTATGTTAAGGAATCGTCGGTTCTTTGTCTGATGGAGTTGGCGTGGGGTTAATCATGAATAGGGATGATGGTTCTAATGCTTTAGGGGCGGGAAAACCACCTGATCTCGATGAATCATGGTGGTCGGCGATCATGGCCGAAGAGGAGAAACAAGCCCAGGAGCTTGTAGAACGGTCGGCGCCGGAACCGGATCGGAGAGTCACCCATCCAGGGAGCCCGGAGGATTGGAGTTGGGCGAAGGAACTCTACCAGAAGGATGACGTGGTCGAGCTGCCGATCATCGGCTTCAACCGGGGTGGGTTGCTCGTGGAGGCCAGAGGGCTGCGCGGATTTGTGCCTGTCTCACATCTGGTCGCGGTGGATCCGTCCTTCAGCGAGCAAGAGCGCAACGCGGCGCTCGAGGCGATGGTCGATAAGAAAGTCGCCCTGAAGGTCATTGAGTATGACCCGGATCGCGGTCGTTTGGTATTTTCCGAGCGCGCCGCGCTGGCGGGACCAGGGAGGCGGGTCGAATTGCTGACGCGGTTAAACCCAGGCGACCGGGTGTGCGGCAAGGTGACCAACATCACCCGTTTCGGCGTTTTCATCGACCTGGGCGGGGTGGAAGGTCTCATCCATGTCTCCGAGCTCTCGTGGGGCAGAGTGCGCCATCCTGAGGATGTGATCGAGTGTGGGGAGGAACTGGAAGTGCAGGTCCTCTCCGTTGATCGTGACCAGGACCGTGTCGCCTTGAGCCTGAAGGAGCTGCTGCCGGATCCCTGGCAGGAAGTGGAAAAGCGCTACGAGGTGGGGCAGACAATTGAAGGCGAAGTCACCAATGTGGTTAAATTCGGCGCATTTGTCGGAATTGAAGAGGGGTTAGAAGGGTTAATCCACGTCTCGGAGATGGGCGATGGAAATTTTCTTCACCCCCGCAACGTTGTCAACGAGGGTGAAATTGTGCGCGTGCGGATTATTCATATTGATGCAGAGGACCGGCGTCTGGGATTGAGCCTGCGCGCAGTCCCCTCAATCGGAGGGGAGGCTGGCGCTGAATCTGAGAGCACCGAAGCAGAACCCTCGGAAGCGTTTCCTGCATTGTGAGAGGGTGGCAGGTTGTATGTGCCGGGCGTGATCGCTTCGCGCCCGGTCATTTTGTACGCCCGGCATGGGCGATAGCTAGGAGGTGAGAGTCCTCTGCGGGCGTTGATCCGACGAACCGCTAGCCGAAG
>JARGGH010000011.1 GCA_029210945.1 Anaerolineales bacterium | reverse complement strand
ACCTCGTCGTAATCCGCGGAGGCGGGAGGTAAGTCCGGCAAGCGATCGCGCAGGTCATCCAGAAACTGTTCCAGGCCAACGGCGAGCGATTGAATCTGTTGTTTCTCGACGATGAGCGTGACCAGCGTGTCCGCTGAGCGGCCCTGCAGGTAAAAGACGCGTTTCCCCGGCGGGCCAATAGCCCCCGTAGTGATCCGGTCTGTGGGGTTTAGTTCGTAGCGCTCTGATGTCATCACGGTGACGGCTGCCGCTTGTAATCTCAATATGCCAGATTAAAAGTATATCACCCGGAGGGGTCTACGCATGTGGCGCGCGTGTCGTTCAGGCGCAGCAGGCGCGCCTGCCCGGAAGTGACCACAAGCAAGTTGATGGAAGCTGGTTCAACGACCAGGCGCTGGAACAAATCCAGTGGCAGGCCGATGTAGTGGGCGATCGCGAGTTTGATCGGATCTGAGTGGAAGACACAGGCGATGGCGGCAGTCTTCTGGGGATGTTTGCGCTGCAGGCGTTCCAATCCGGCGATGATGCGCGCCTGGGCCTCCGGAAACGACTCGCCCCCGGGGAAGCGAGCCAGCGAGGGCGCACGTTGAACAGTGGACCACAATTTCCTGCGGCGCAGCGCCTTGAGCGATCGCCCCTGCCAGCTGCCGTAGTCCATCTCCAGAAGGTCGTCCACCTCGATAACTTCACGTCCGGCAGCCTCCGCGATCGGTGCAGCCGTCTCCATCGTGCGCTCGAGCGGGCTGGCGTAAACCGCCTTCAGTTTCGCCCCGCTGAGCAGCTCGGCGAGTTTCTCGGCCTGAGCCTGGCCGCGGGCGTCGAGGTGCACGCCCGGGGAGCGGCCGGCGAGCTTGCCTTTTTCGACGTACTGGTTGTGACCATGGCGGATCAAGTACATAAGAGTCATGAGACTGTCCTAGGATGGTCCCACCCGCCGCTGACGGTGCTGGCGCTTGAGCGCTTCGATCTCATCTTCCGACAGGTCGACGATCTCGGTTGTCGTTTCGATCTCGAGGGCTCTGCGCTGGGCTTCTCGCCAGCGCTCCAGGCGGGCTTCGACCTGGCGCTCGTAGCCTTGATTGGATGGGTTGTAGAAGTAGGTTCCCCAGAGCGCCTCCGGCAGGTAGCCCTGGCCGATGTGGTGTTCGGGGTGGGAGTGCGGATACTCGTACCCTTCGCCGTGACCGAGCGCTCTGGCATCCCGGTTGGCGTCTTTGAGATGTCCGGGGACTTCGATGATGCCCTGTTCTTCAAGCAGCCGGTAGGCCTTGAAATAGGCGCTCGTCGTGTTGCTCTTCGGTGCTGTCGCCAGATAGAGCGTCGCCTCGACGATCGGGTACACGCCTTCGGGTAGGCCGATAAACTCAAATGATTGCAGCGCGGCAGCCGCGACGACAAGCCCCAGCGGGTCGGCAAGGCCGATGTCCTCCGAGGCGAGGATCAGCAGCCGGCGGATGATAAAGCGCGGGTCCTCGCCGGCGTAGAGCATCTTGGCGAGCCAGTAGAGCGCAGCATCGGGATCCGAGCCGCGGATCGATTTGATAAAGGCCGAGATCGTGTCGTAATGGGCGTCGCCATCTTTGTCATACAGGACGGCCCTGCGCTGGATCGATTCCTGAGCCACAGACAACGTAATGCGTATGCGTCCGTCCTCCGAGGGAGGCGTCGTTTCGACCGCCAGCTCGAGGGCGTTCAGCGCGTTGCGGGCGTCGCCCCCGGCGACGCGCACAAAGTGCTCCATCGCCCCGTCATCCAGTTCAACCTGGCGTGTCCCGAACCCGCGCTCGTCATCCTCGAGCGCGTGGAGGATGATCTTGCGAACATTCTCATCATCCAACGGACGCAGTTGAAAGACGCGCGAACGCGATACCAGCGCGCCGATGACCTCGAAGTACGGATTTTCAGTCGTGGCGCCGATCAGCGTGATCGTGCCATTCTCGACAAGGGGGAGCAGCGCGTCCTGCTGCGCCTTGTTCCAGCGGTGGACCTCGTCCACGAACAGGATTGTGCGCTTCTGGTAGAGCTTGCGGCGTTCGCGCGCCGCCTTGATTACCTGGCGCAGTTCAGGCTTGCCTGCCAGGACGGCGGAGATCGTCTCGAAATGGGACTGGGTCGTGTTGGCGATGATCATCGCCAATGTCGTCTTTCCCGTCCCGGGTGGGCCCCAGAGGATGATTGAGGCGAAAAGTCGGTCGGCCTGGATGGCGCGCCGCAGCAGCCTGCCCTCGCCCACGATCTCTTCCTGACCCTCGAACTCGTCGAGGGTGCGGGGGCGCATGCGGGCTGCCAGAGGCGCTTCACGCTTCAGACGGTCCTGCATGGCGTGATCGAAAAGGTCCATGTTGACCATTCTACCATCGCGCGCGGCGGGCTGGATGCACCTGATCGGCGGCTGCATGTCCCGGAGGGGCGGTTATCGCGGTGTGATAGAATCCGCCGGATTGAAGAAAGATGAGGGAAGCGAGCATGGCCGCTGAAGAGCGCGTTCAAGAGAACGACGTCGTCACGATCCACTACACGCTCACCGTGGACGATGAAATATGGGATTCGACGGAGGGCGAGTTCATGGAACCGATCCAGTTCCTGATCGGTCAGGGGCTCTTAATCCCCGGCCTTGAGCAGGCGCTCTATGGCATGAAGGTGGGCGACCGCCGACACGTGCACCTGGGGCCTGAACTTGCCTATGGCGAGGTCGATGAAGAGTCATTTGCGACGGTACGGAAGAAGGATATGCCGCAGGAAGTGCCGCTCGAAGAGGGGGTCGAATTGGAGATGTCCGATGATGAAGGCGACGTGATCATCGGACGGATTGCGCAGGTCAAAGGGGACAAGGTACTACTCGATTTCAACCATCCTCTGGCCGGGAAAACGCTGGACTTCGAGATCGAAGTGCTCGACCGGCGGCCGGCGACGGAGGAAGAGATTACCCATGGCCACGTCCACGCCGATCCGGAAGCACACGAATAGCGCAGAGTCCCGATGCCGAAGAGCGCCCCGGGCGACCCCAAACTGATCCTGGCTTCAGGATCGCCGCGCCGCAGCGAGTTGATCGCGTTCACAGGCTGGCGGGTTGAGGTGAGGCCGGTTGATGTGGATGAACTCGAGTTCCCCGGCGAAGACGGATTGACGCTTGCACGACGGCTCGCGCGCACGAAAGTGACTGAGGCGGCGGACCAATTTGGTAATCATAGTGTGATCATTCTTGCCGCCGACACGGTTGTCGAGAGTGAGGGTGAGATCCTGGGCAAGCCCGCCTCCTCCGGAGAGGCGCACGATATGCTGCTCAAGTTGCGGGGCAAACCCCACCAGGTCCACACTGGGATCGCGCTGGTCAATCCCGGCTCAGGTGAAATTCATCTCGACGCCTGCACGACGGACGTTCCTATGCGGGATTACAGCGAGGATGAGGTGGGCGCGTACGTGCGATCGGGTTCTCCGCTGGATAAAGCCGGCGCGTACGGAATCCAGGATGGATCTTTTCTGCCCGTTGAAATTGACGAGATGTCGGGCTGTTATGCCAACGTGGTTGGCCTGCCTGTGTGCCATGTGGTGCGCGCGATGAGACAGGTGGGACACGAACCGGTTTTCGATGTCCCCTCGCTCTGCCGGGAACATACAGGGTATGATTGTGACGTGTACACACAGATCTTGAGGGATGAGACGTGAGACGCTTCCTGACTAGCGTGCTCTACGCACTTCTTGTTAGCGCCTTGCTGGTGACGGGCTGCGCAGGCAACGGTGCACAACCCACCGCGCCTACCGGCACAGCCGGTCTGCCTGATCCGGTGCAGACGACGGAAGCGGCGCCTGATCCCGATCAGGCGGCAAGAGAGTTCCTCGATGTCTGGGAAGCAGGCGATTACGGCAGGATGTACGCGCTGCTCAGCCCGCTCACCCGTGACGGCCTCAGCCAGGAGGAGTTTACTCAGCGCTATGAAGAGCTGATGCGCAGCGGGGCGTTCACCGGCGTGCGTGCCGAGATCGTCTCGTCGCTGATTATGAGCGCGAAGCGAGCCGAGGTGCGCTATCGCGTGACGCTCGACAGCGCCGTGGTTGGCGAGCTTACCCGCGATACGCGCATCGATCTCACGCGTGACCATGGCAAAGCCTGGGGCATCGCCTGGACCGAGGCGGCGATCCTGCCAGAACTCGCCGAAGGGCGCCAGCTGAGCCTGACGACAATCACACCCACGCGAGCCAACATCTATGACCGCAGCGGCGACGCATTCGCCTCGGAAGCGACTGCCGACCAACCCAACGTGGCTTCGCTTTGGCTGGTGCCGAACGAGATCGGCGACGAGGACACCGAGGAGACGATGCTCTCCACGCTGCGGCGGTTGTTTGGCCTGGCCTCGACGGATCCAATCATCGATCGCTATGATCGCGTCAGGGGCACGAATTTCTTCATCCCGCTGGGCGTCGTGCCGTATGAGGATTACCGCTCCGTGTCGGGTTTGTTGAATTCGCTGGGGGGGGTGAAGGCAGTGACCTACAGCACGCGCTATTATTACGGCAGCGGATTGACCCCCTTTGGCGGCGCGGCCAGCCCGCACGCCGTAGGCTACGTGAGCCAGATCCAGGAAAGCGAGCTCGATGACCGCCGCGCACAGGGCTACGCCGGCGATGAGTATATCGGCCGATCCGGCATCGAGGCCGCATTTGAAGATCAGCTGCGCGGTCTCCCCGGTGGCACGCTTTCGCTTCTGGGTCCAGAGGGTGAGTACCTGGAGCGCCTGGCCAGCCGCGAATCGGAGCCGCCTTACGCGGTTTACACCAACCTCAATCGTGAACTGCAGGCCATCGCCCAGCGTTCGCTGGAAGGTTTTGCCGGCTCAATCGTCGTGCTGGAGCGCGATACGGGCGCGGTCCTGGCGATGGCATCGTCCCCGGCGTTCGACCCCAACCTGTTTGTAGGCGGCAACCCGAACCTGCGCGAGGAGACGCTGCAGATGCTCGGGCAGGCCAGCCAGCCCTACGTCAACCGGGCTGTGCAGGGCCTTTACCCTCCCGGGTCTGTTTTCAAGATTGTCACCATGGCAGCTGCTCTCGAGAGCGGGCTGTTTGAGCCCGATACGGTTTACTATTGTGGGAGCGATTGGAACGAGGCCGGATACGTTCTTGATGACTGGACGAAGGATCGCGAGCTGCCACCTTCTGGCGATCTGACACTGCAGGGCGGGTTGATGCGCTCGTGCAACCCGTGGTTTTATCACATCGGTTTGACGCTCTACCTGAACGATCTCGAGAGCGCTATCTCGGACATGGCCGCGGGTTTCGGTCTGGGCTCGCCGACCGGAGTCGAAATCGGGGATGAGGCCGGCACAGTTCCCAGCCCCGAGACCAAGCTTGAACGTTTAGGGGAACAGTGGAACGACCGTGATCCTGTCCAGCTAGCCATTGGTCAAAATTTTCTCGAAGTGACCCCGGTTCAGGTGGCCCGCTACATCGCGGCCATTGGGAACGGCGGAACACTATACCGGCCTCAGCTGGTCAACAGGATCGAGAACGCTGAGGGTGATGTGCTGCAAGAGTTCGTACCTGAGGTGCAGGGTGAGCTACCCATAAGTCCCGAGACGCTTACGGCCCTTCAGGAAGCGATGGTGATGGTAGTTAAGAACGAGCGCGGCACTGCTTACCGGAAAATGCTGGGATTGAATCTCAACGTTGCGGGCAAAACCGGCACAGCCAGCACGACGGGGATTGCCGAGCCGCATGCATGGTTTGGCGGCTACTCGTATGAAGAACGCGAAGATCTACCCGACATCGCTGTCGTGGTGATGATCGAGAACATCGGCGAGGGCTCCGATTGGGCGGCACCGATCTTCCGCCGCATCATGGAGACGTACTTCCGAGGGGGACCGCGCACACCCTTCCCGTGGGAGTCGCGTTTATGGGTTCGCGCCACGCCTGAACCGGAAGATGGTGATGAGAACGGGACGCCGGAGCCATAGCATGACCGAGGATTCACGTTTGCTGGAAGGTTTGATCGTTAAAGCCCAGTCGGGACTTTTCGAGGTCGAAACGGAGCAGGGCATGATCACCTCGCGGCTGCGCGGCCGGCTGACGAAAGACCCGATGGAGAGCGACGCGGCCGCGCTGGGCGACCGTGTGCTCGTCCGCAAACTCGAAGATGGCATGGGCGCGATCGAGGAGATCAAGGAGCGTGAACGCGTGCTCTCGCGCAGCGCGCCGGGCCGGCCGGACATCGAGCAGGTGTTGGTGGCCAACCCGGACCAGGCGGTGTTCGTCTTCTCCTGCGCCGAACCTGACCCGAATTTCCGCATGCTGGACCGGCTGCTGGTCGTGGCGGAGCGTGAGGATATCCCTGCCGTGATCTGCGCCAACAAGATTGACCTTGTGGTAACGCGCAGCGCGAAAGAGGAGTTCGAACCCTACCGTGATCTCGGCTACGGCGTGATCTATACCTCCGCCATCACGGGCAAAGGCGTGCGTGAGCTTCGCAATTTGCTGAAGGATAAGATTTCACTGCTGGCCGGCCCCTCGGGCGTCGGCAAGACCAGCCTCTTGAACCAGGTACAGCCGGACCTCGGCGGCCGGACGAGCGCCATCAGCCAGGCGACCGGCAAAGGTCGTCACACGACGGTCGTTCCTGAACTGATCCCGGTTGAGGGCGGTGGCTACGTCGCCGACACACCCGGGCTGAAGGCATTCGCCCTGTGGGATATTGAGCCGGAAGAGTTGGACGCCTACTTCCCCGAGATCCGGCCGCTCGTCCCCGATTGCGAATTCAGCGACTGCACACACATGCATGAGCCCGGCTGTGCGGTGATTGAAGCAGTCAAAAACGGCAAGATTATGCCTGAACGCTACGATTCCTACCTGCGCATGCGTCAGGGCGAAACCGATTGAATAGTACCCTGGTCCTGTTGCACGAATCGACAAAGGCCTCTATGCTGGGGTCGGTTCGTATAGCCGAAAGGGAGTTCCTCCATCCGTAGGATCCGCCGCGTCCTACCCTATACGGCCGTCTTCTTGCTCGTCCTGGCGTTCGCCATCCCGGCGGTTGCCCAGGAAGGGTCTGGCCGTTATTTCTCCGAAACTGGCCATACGTTAGATGGCGAGTTCATGCCGTACTTTAACCAGCACGGCGGTTTGGAAATCCTCGGCTACCCCATCACGGACGCGTTCATCGATTACTGGTCCGGCCTGGTCGTGCAGTACACCCAGAACAGCCGGCTAGAGCTCTACCCCGATCCTGAAACCGAGATGATGCAGGTGCGCTTGAAGGAGCTTGGCGTGCTGTTTGTCGGCGACCGCGCCCTGGACCTGGCCGACCCGATGGCGATCGGCTCGAACTCCGACTGTGAGTATTATGCGCTCACGGGCCACAACGTGTGTTTCATGTTCCTTGAATTCTACGAACAGCACGGCGGTCCGGCGCTGTTCGGCTACCCGGTCTCGGAATTCACGGTTGAGAACGACCGGCTAGTGCAGTATTTCCAGGGTTTTCGACTGGACTGGTATCCGGAGAACCCGCAGGGCAGCAAGGTGCAGGTCGCGCCTTTAGGGCGGGTGCATTTCGAGCGTATGGGCTACGACCGCGATCTGCTGCGGCCTAAACCGCCGAGCAACGCGCTGGCCTATGAAATCGTCGACCTGCATCCCAAGTCGGCCGTCAAGAAGGCGGTCGTGAGCACGACGGATACGCAGCGCGTATATGTCGTCGTGAGAGATCAGAACCTACTGCCGGTTTCATCAGCGGCGGTCACGCTGGTCGTGAATTACCCGGGCGAGACACGCACGCTCACAATGCTGCCGACGGATCTCGATGGCGTCAGCCAGCTGGATATTGACCTCGATGGCCTCGAACCTGGCGATCAGGTCGAGCTGGAGTTCTTCATCTCTTCCGGAACGGTGCTCACCTCGACGCGCGATTCTTTCAGGGTGTGGTGGTAGGGTAGGAGAAGGTGGTTTGTGTTCGGGCCCGCCCCTGTGGGCGGGTTTGTTGTTTTAAAAGGGATCGGGAATCGGTCCCGATGGGCTTCAGCCTCTGCTGCGATGAAACAAAGGTGCCGAGTGACAAGGGAAGGGCCGAGGTTGCGCGTGATGGATGCGGGGAATGGATCCTGCCATTCTGAGTCCGTGGGGATTGCCACGGCGCCTCCGGCGCCTCGTAATGACATCCAGAATGCAGCCACGGGTTTCAGCCTGTGGTTACATCATCCGTTTTCCCCGTATGCACACTATGTCCCTGATCCCTGATTGCCAAATCCCTGACACTCAAATCATTCCCGCCTTCCTTACCTCCAGGGACCGGAAGGATATCAGGCTACAGATTGCTGCCTCCTGGGGTATGCTTGCTGGGTATCTCAAGCCAGACCTGATCGAGGTGAAATTCATGGCAAACGCCCCCATCATCCAGTGTGCGCTTGATTACGTCAATCTGCCCGAAGCGATGGCGATGGCCTACCAGGTGCAAGGGGCCGTTGAGGCGCTCGAAATCGGGACGCCGCTTTGCAAAGCGGAGGGCATGCGCGCCGTGAACACGATCCGGGCGCTCTGCCCGGGCAAGATCATCCTCGCCGACGTCAAGACGCCGGATGTCGGCGGGCTCGAAGCAAAGATCGCCTTCGACGCCGGTGCGGACTGGATGACGGTGCTGGGCGCCGCGCCGCTTGACACGCTGCGGTTGGCGCTCGAAGAGGCTGACTCGCGGCCCGGTCACGAGGTGCTGGTCGAGCTTACCGGCATCAAAGATGTGCTCGCCCAGGCCGCGATCTGGCGCGAAGTCGGCGTCGAACGGATGGTTTACCACCGCGGTTGGGACGAAGGCAACCTCTCACGCACATGGGATGAATCGGATCGCCAGGCGATCAGCGCATTAATCGAGATGGGCTTTACGATGTCGGTCGCCGGGGGGCTCGAACTGGAGACGTTCTCATTCTTTGAAGGGCTGGATATCGCTGTCTTTATCGTCGGCCGGGCGATCCGCGAGACTCCCGATCCAGCCCGGGCGGCGCGGGCGTTTCGCGCCCGGATCGACGAGATCTGGGGCGCCTGACGCGCAGGATCCACTCCCTGACCTGACTGATCGGCATGTGCTGGACGACGCGCAGCTCGTCAGCGTCGTTTCTGCTTCTCAATTTATCAGAAAGCTTTTGGGGTTAGAGCGGCCGCAGCACACGGTCTTCGCGCAGCTGCTTGAACCAGAGTGAGGCGCCGCGCGGCATCGAATCGAGCGCCGCTTCCTGCCAGGCACGTACGCCCAGCCCCTGGACGGTTTGCGGGCGGTACCCGGCCGAGCGCCAGGCGCCGACGTGCTGCGCGAGATAAGGCGGCAGGAAGAGCAATGAGGCTTCGCTTTGCAGTTCGGTCGAGGCGGTCTCAACCTCCTGCATCAGCGAAGGTATCGCTTCATTGAGCTGGACGCCCTGGGCGAAGTAGAGCTCATCGATGCGGGTGACGAGGTTCTCGACCTGCCAGCCGGCGATCCCGGCGATTTCGCTATCCCTCAGCAGCAGCAGGAAGGCTTTTTCGCCGAAGGCGGCCATGACATCTTCGCGCACCATGCGTTTCTTGCCGTGGGTGATCTGGGTGATGAATCGCGCGATATCGCTCGCGTCCTGCGGGCGACCCCGCCGCACGAAGAGTTCGCCCGGTTTGACATCGGGGGGTTCCGGCAGCAATGGTTCTTCGGGCTTGGGGAGTTCCTCCCAGGCTTCCTGAACCTGTTCCCAGGTATTTTCGAAAGAGCCGTTGTTGCGGATCACGACCTTCGCGGCGCGCAGCTTGAGCGCCTGCGGAGACTGGGCGGCGATGCGCTGGCGGGCTGCCCCTTCCGACATTTTCCGTTTGTGCATCAGACGCGCAACCTGCAGCTCGGCGGGCGCATCCACAACCCATACGGTGTCGCATCCGGCCGCCAGGTCGGATTCGAGCAGCTTGATCGCTTCGATCACGATGATCGGTTGGCTCGCTCGCCGGATGAGCACATCGACGGCGTGGGCGACGAGCGGGTGGATGATCGATTCGAGTTTTTCCAGCGCGTTTGGATCCGAAAAAGCGACCTTGGCTAACTTCTTGCGGTCGATCTGTTCGTCCTGGTCGAGGATCCACTGACCGAAGGTTTTCAGGATGAGCGGATAGCCGGGGGCGCCTTTTGCCATGGCGCGGTGGGCAAGCGCATCGGCATCGATCCCGTATGCGCCAAGATGTTCGAGCATCTTGCGGACCACACTCTTGCCTGTGGCGATATTCCCGGTGATACCAATGACGTATTTTCCCGGCCAACGACTCAAGCGATGTGCCTCCTGGAGGGGTGTGAAGGGATTCTAGTCTGCCGGAGTGACCTTGTCAAAGGCGTGCAAGCAAATCAGGGTCTTGCGTGATAGACCTGGGAACCCGCGCCGACGTACAGATCGTTCGGCGGGCCGAGTGTCATCGCGCTCAATTCTTGCTCAAATGGTTCCTGTGGTATGTATTGTGCCTGGTAGACCAGGCGCATGCTGTAGTGGAAGACACTGTTGTTGAGCACATCCAGAAAAAAGAGCGAGGGTTCGGGCGGCGCCGAATACGACATCTCTGCCGCCACTGCGCCGGGAATCTGTGCGGTCGATTGACGCCCGGGGCGGTCATCCTGGAAACTCGGCTGCGGGTCACACTCGACGCGGATGCGTGATGCTTCGTCAGATTCGGCGCCGCGGATCCGGCGGCAGCGATCAAGACGGCCATCGGCATAGAGCACGACCAGCTCATCCTGGGCAAAGGCCAGATCGATTGCCCCGTGCAGATCGCGAACCTCTTCCACAAAGTAGAGCTCGGGCGTGCCGCTGAAGAAACCGCCCGTCGCTTCATAGATCCACACGGCATTCACGACCGGATCAAGTACGTACAGCCTTCCCGCGTAAACATCAATCGCTTGTATGCGGCCCCAGCCAATGTCCGGTGCGGTAAGTTCAGCCAGCGCGGGCTGCCGGTCTGGTGCGCAGTAGACCAGCGTGCCATCGCTATCGATGGCCACGACACCCTCGGCCCCCAGTGCTCCCGGTCCTTCCTGCAGCACGATGTCGATCGGCTCGCCCATGTTCTGAAATGTGATCCCCGTTCCAAGGCACTCAAACGCCGAGTCAATCTTAAATCCGCGTTCAGGCGATCCCCAGGCGTGGCGCACAATCTGATTGCGCGAATCGAGAACATATAAATCTGTCGTCGAAGCAGCGATGCTTGTAATTTCGGCATCGGATCCAAAACCACCGCCGACAACCGGTTGAAAATCGAGGCGGACGACGAGATTGAGCGCATCGAGCGAAGCCTGCACCTGCTGACGCAGCGTCTTGGATTGATCGTTCTGATCGTATTGTTCGGCTTGATTTAACAGGCGCAATGCGTTTTCCCAGTCGCCGCGTGCGTCCTCAGCTGAGGCCTTTAACTGGGCTGAGGCTACGGAAGCATACGCCTGGTCCAAGTATGTTTGGAACTGCTCCGAACGGCCGCGGCTGGAGTAGATCAGCGCCGCGATCAGAACCACTACCACTGGAACGATGACGGCTGTTGCGGCCAGCAATCGTCGTGAGAGCGCATCTGGATGGAGAGGCTCCGTGATCCCCGGCGCCACCCGGGCGAGAAAGGCGGAGACAAACTCAAGCGCCTTGTAAAAACCGCCGCGAACAGAACCGAGAGCCCGTTGAATAGATTCGTTGAAGGCAGTGACGAGCTGCCCGGCCGGGGAGGCCTTCCGTGGCGCGCTTCTCGAAAGACGATCTGCTTTGGTCGTATCCGGGTCAGAGGGTCCGGAGAACGCGGGCTGCATGCCGGCCTGGCCTTCATGCACGATGCGCGCCAGCAATCCGGTCAGGTCTTGTCCGCTGGCCGCTACCAATCGCTCGATGGCCTGGTTTAACTCGAGCGTCGTCAACCCTGAAAGGGTCGCGTCCGACCAGACCTCACTGGAGGCGGTGCTCAGCACGATCAAATCGCCCGCTTTTACTTCGAGATGATGATAGCGGATGAAAGGTGTGATGCTGACGCCGAGCGGTCGTTCGTCTGCTTCCTGAGAGGTGAAACGCGTAACGGTCCCCGGACGGATAAGGATCGCCTGGCCGCGGCCGGCCTGGCCGATGTAGAGGTCACGACCGCGCAATACGGCTCCCATCCAGTTGCCCTGGAATTGAGTAGGCGTTTCCTCGCGCTGGTTAGCATCCACCAGGCGATCATTGACGATCGCCGCGGCTTCTCGGATTGCGGAGGTCACCGATCCGGGCATCCCGTAGTAGGCCCTGGAAGACAATTGAGCGAGGTGATCGATCATGCTCGGTGTGGCGTGACGGCTGGTTCGCAGTGCCATGTTGAGCAGCAGGTAATCATCGGCGCGGCCGCGCGCAGCACGGCGAGGTGCAGTTTGAGCGAGCGTTCCAGCGGGTGGGGTGATGCGCGCCGCCCCCCCGGCAATATGCAGCAGCGCGACATCGGCTTCAAATAATTGTGGCATGGCGTGTATTGTACAGAATCGGTACTGGTGTCGCAATGATCATGTGCAAGAAACAAGCCGCACTTGGTAGAATGGGATCGAACCGCACGGACAGGAAGCTTTAATGAACATCGAATTCATCCATGAAATCGAAGGGTTCCAGGCGTTGAAAGAACCCTGGAACGCGCTCGTCGGGAAAGCCGTCACGCGAACTCCATTCCAACGGCACGAATACCAGCAGGTCTGGTGGTCGACGAAGGGGGGCGGTGAGTGGCAGGCGGCAGACCTCTGGGTGGCGGCCGGGTGGAATGATGCTCGCGAGTTGTCCGGGGTAGCCCCGCTTTTCTTCACGCGCAATGCCGATGACGAACCTGCCTTAGTGCTCATCGGAAGCATCGAAATCTCCGATTACCTTGATTTGATCGTCTCCGAAGAGGAACTCGAACCGTTTGTCCACGCGCTCTTCGATGGGTTGGAAGAAGATGGGCCTGAAGGTTGGGTTCTGCTTGATCTCTACAACATCCTCGAGGATTCTCCCAGCCTGAAGGCGATCGTGAAGGCTGCCGAGGCGCGCGGCTGGCGGACAGAGCAGGAACGGATGCAGCCCTGCCCGATCGTACAACTGCCGGATAGTTGGGAAGCTTATCTGGAGCAGCTGGACAGCAAGCAGAGTCGTGAACTGCGCCGCAAACTGCGTAAGGCAGAGGGCTACCCGGCGAGTGTGGATTGGCAATTTGTAAGTGAGGGCGCGCAACTCGATCAGGCGGTGGACACGTTTCTTTCACTGATGGCGAATGACGCTGCCAAAGCGGATTTCCTCACAGACCCGATGCGAGAGCAGTTCCGCCGCATGTGCGAAACCGCCTTCGAGCACGGATGGCTGCAGATCGCATTTCTCAACGTTTCGAACGAACCGATCTTCGGCTACGTGAATTTTGATTTTGACAATCGGATCTGGGTCTATAACTCCGGGATTGACCCAGCCCATTTTGACCTATCCCCCGGTTGGGTTCTGATGGGCAACCTGATTCAGTGGGCGATCGAGAACGGTCGCGAGGCGGTCGATTTTCTGCGCGGTGATGAATCTTATAAATACCGTCTGGGCGGTGAGGACCGCTACATCACGAACCTGAAGATCCGACGGTGAAGAGCAACCCGATACTGAGACGATTTGATTCCCGTTCGCTTGCGACCGCGGCTGGTTTGCTGGCGGTCCTGCTCTTCGGGGCTTCTTTCGTGGCGATTAAAATTGCCCTCGTGCAGCTCGACCCGCTGACGCTCATCCCGGTCCGCTTTGCTTTGGGACTGGTCGTGCTTTGGCCGTTGCTCGCGCGGCGAGATTTGATAGTGAGGTTCACCGGGCGGGAATTGCTCCGGACGGCGCTGCTGGGGGGACTGGGTATCCTGCTTAACCAGTGGTTCCAGGCCGCCGCGATGGTTACGGCCGGCGCGGCGACAGCCTCATGGCTGGCGGCTCTGGCACCGGCCTTCATGGCTGTGCTGGCATGGATGTTCCTGCGAGAGAAGATTGTCGCGTGGCAATGGCTGGGAATCGCGCTCGCCCTCATCGGCGCGCTGCTCGTATCAGACGCAGATCCAGCGGCGACATTTGGAAAAGAAGGCTGGGCTGTCCCGGCATTGTTGGTCGCTTCTGCCTTCGCCTGGGCTGTGTTCTCCGTGTTCGGGAAGGCCGAGGCCACGCGCACCTCCCCGCTGAGAGCTACGGTTTTAGCGATGACGTGGGCTCTGTTTTTCAGCGCGATCTTGAACCTCTCGAGCGGCGTCAGCTGGGATCTTCGCACGTGGCTGCCTCAGACCTGGTGGGCGCTGATTTTTCTCGGGGTGGCCTGCACTGGGCTTGCTTACAGTCTCTATTTCTACGCCCTCGCCGGGGCTCAATCCGCGCTGATCGCGGCGCTTCAATATCTTGAACCACTGATCACGATCTTGCTTGCGCTTTTGCTGCTCCAGGAGCCTCTGAGGCCGATTGGCATTCTTGGAGGGCTGCTCATCATCGCCGGAATCGTGCTTGTTGAGCGCACCGGCATCGGTCAGGTCGAGCCACTTCCGCGATGAGGATCCCATAGGCGCCTATTCCAGCTCCCATAAATGATTGAAAATGCTCGGTAAGCCTGTCGGACGGCGGTATCAGAGCCAGAGCCCGAGCCACCATAGGAAAAAAACCCCGGCCAATATCAAAATCACCAACAGACCAGTTGCCAGCAAAGTGTTCCGGCCCCAGCGCCTGCGGTGGATGACCCGTGGAGGGACATCAATCTTTTTCGGCAGGGCGATAATTGCGATGGTGATGTTATCGTTGCCTCCGGCCTTGAGGGCGCGTTGAACGAGGTGATCGAGGGCCTCTTCGGGCGGCATCGTCGCCAGGGCGTTGTAAATCTCGAGGTCAGGCACCATATCGGTCAGGCCGTCGGTGCAGAGCAGCAAGCGATCATCGTCGTAAAGTTGGGTGCCCTGATTCCGGAGCGCATCCTGGTCGGATTCACCATCCTTCAGCCGCAGCCGCAGGTCAGGTTCAGGAAGTTGGTCGCCGCCGATATGTCTGCGAAGGACGTGTGCCTGCGGGTGACCCTGTGCTTCTTCCGGCGTGAGGATATCGTACTCGATCGCCTCCTGGATCCAGGTATGGTCGGTGCTGACCTGGCGCAACCGTCCCTTGCGAAGCAGGTAAATCCGGCTGTCGCCAACCGTCGTGGTGTAGAGGCGATCTTCGATTACCAGCGCAAGCGCGACCGTGGATCCCATCCCCTGCCGTTCGCTGTGTTCAGCGGCAGCCTGTGAAACAGCCCGCCCTGCCTCGATCACCGCCGTTTCGAGCGCTCCAACGGGATTCTCCATTGACGATGATTCTATTGACCTCAAGATCGTGTTCACCGTGTATTCGGCAGCGATTTCCCCGGCCTGATGGCCTCCAATGCCGTCAGCGACGATCACAAGCGCGGCGTTTTGACCGCCTTCCAAATGGTAGGATCGGATGGCGAACCGATCCTCGTTCTGGGTCCGCCGATTGCCGGTATGTGATTGTCCGAGAGCGGTTAGGTGAAGCGTTTCCTGTGGGATCATGATTCATCCTGTTGAGCAGGACCGGTCAACCCCGGCTGGTCATCATCCACCGCACGGACGAGAATCGTGCGAGTTGTTGGGGGGTTAACCAGTTCGAAGCGGTACTCGGCGCCGCCCAGGTGGATGATATCACCATGCTTAATGCGAACGCCCGTCTCAGGAACCGGTTCGTAGTTGACCCACGTCCCGGCGGTCGAGCCCTGGTCCCGCAAGACGTAGCTGCCATCCGCCTGGCGGATCAGGCGTGCATGCAGCCGGTCGACGGATGGGTTCCGGATTGGTGAGGCTGCCAGCGAAGGATCCGTGCCCAGAATATGGTCGACTCCGGTCAGGGGGATCGCAGGCAGCCCGGGGTCATCGCTGGAGGCCGGGTGCAGGAAAGCCTCCGCAGGGCCTTCGGGCGGCTCACGCTTCAGGGCTCGTCGTTTTGCCGTCGTATCTGCCCGTGAAGCGGGTCGCCGAAGTGATCGAGGCAGAGCATCCCCCCGGCCCAATGAAAACACACTAACCGCGAGGATTACGCCGGCGATCAGCACACCGATCGCGGCCAGCAGGTATCCGACAGCCGGGCGCAGAGCGGCGATGCCCTGGGGCGGCAAGTCCACGCTTAATCTGACCGGGCGAACGGAAGAGAGGCTTTCCATGCCGATCGAATCGATCACCCGGACCTGGATCTGGTGGGTTTCATCCTCGAGATAGGATCGCAGATCCCAGGTCAGCGGCGAAAAAGGGGGCTCGGTTTTTTGATCGACGACCTGACCGTCCACCAACAATTGGCTGGCGGCCAGGGGCCGCTCATAATCATCCGAAAATGTGGTTAGAAAGGAGATGCTTGTCTCGACCGGTGGAAGCGAATCGAGCGGGACAGAAGGATCGTCAGTGGAGCGTGTGATCCGTTCGGGGAGGTCGAGCAGGACGACATCCAACGGCTGAAGATCGAGGTTGAAATTGCGCTCCTGGTTGGCAATTTCCTGGCCGTCGATCGAAACCTCAAGACGGATTGCGTGCGTCCCCGGGGTGATCGCCCTGGAGGTGTAATCCAATTTGTACTGCAGCCGCTGGCTGGCGATCGTTCGGGCGAGGGTGTCCAGCCCGGCCTCCTCCTGGAAGATGATCAATTGCCCACCGGTTTCCTCGGCGATGCGCAGGAGCGGTTCCGCTTCGGGTAATTCGCGGGCTTCCGGCGATGCGAGCAGGACAGGATAGATGGCGGTGTTGGTTCCTAGAGCGCGGGCGATGATATTGTCGACGGGAATATCGAGCGGAGATCGCGGCAGCGCGGTAAAGAAGAGTATTGTGCTGGGCATGCCGGTGACAGGTGGGCGCTCCGTCGTCAGATCCAATGACTCAAACAGCAAACGGTAGGCTGAGTCCTCATCGACAAAATTCTGCTCGAGCGCGTCAAGTGTGGCTGCAAGCTCGGCGATGGACTGCGAATGGGAGATCAATGTGCCATGCGCCGTGACGAGGCTGTAATCATCGAACCCCAGGCGGGTGAAGTCCGGGAGCGTCCACCACTCCAGGAGCTCACTCTGGATAAGGTCCAGGCGGGTGCGACCCAGCGAATCGCGGATTCTCAGGTCACTGGTCGTGTTCAGGACGAACGCCAGGCGGGTACCGACGAGCGCCTCGTCCAACCGCAGATCAACAACCAACTCATTGTCTTCAAAAAGGCTGAAACTCGCAGTGGGCAGATTGGTGATCCGGCGTCCGTCCTCACCAATCACCTGAACGAAAAGCGTCACGCGTGGGAAGGCGTCGATGATCGGATCCGAGACCCGCACGTTGGCTGAACTCTGTGCCGTGACAATCAAAGGGGTCCCGAAGAGGGTGCATATCAGCAACAAAGCCGTAAGCATCCAGAAGCGCTGGAACATGGCGTCATTGTAGCACGGAGAGAGTGTCTGAGCCTCGCCTGCCTTGCAGAGGGCTTACAACCTGTAGAAAACGGGCGGATGCTGCACTAGGATGGAGTCAGAAAGCAGGATTGGAGCAAGAGTGTGCTTGAATCAAAGCGTGCGGGATACCGCACCCCGGAGCGCTGCTCGAATGAAGGCCCCCCGGACTATCCGTGGACACGTTTGCAGGCGTCATACGCGTGATCCTGGCGATCTGCTTCCTGGCAGTGCTCGGTCTTGAGATCTGGCTGCTGGTTTCCGCGCTCGGCGGCGGCTAACGATCTCTGGAAACTAAGTTAGAGGGGGACTCGGGCTGGAGTCAGGCCGGCCGTTCTATCACGCGCTCATCCCGGCATGGGCGTTAATGATCCCGATTTTGTCTATCTATTCCCATTCGATCGTCGCGGGTGGTTTGCTCGAGATGTCGTAGACAACTCGATTGACGCCCTGAACCTCGTTGACGATCCGGTTGCTCATGCGGGCGAGGATCTCATCAGGGATGCGCGCCCAGTCCGCGGTCATAAAGTCATCGGTGGTGACTGCGCGTATCGCCACGGTTTCCGCATAGGTGCGCGCATCACCCATCACACCCACCGAGTAAACCGGAAGCAGCACCGCAAACGCCTGGGCGATGCCCCCTTCGAACGGGGAGCATTCTTGCCGCCTGGTTGCTGAAAGTTCGCTCGGGGGGAGCAATCCCGCCAACTCGAGCTCTTCGAGCACGATGCGATCTGCCTGTCGCAGCCTTTCGAGGCGGCTGTGGGTCACCACGCCAAGACAGCGCACGGCAAGCCCCGGCCCCGGAAAGGGCTGCCGGTTGATGGTTGTGGAGGGCAAACCGAGTTCCAGCCCAACCGCCCGCACCTCATCTTTAAACAGGTAACGCAGCGGTTCAATCAGGTCAAAGTGCATATCTTCCGGCAGCCCGCCGACGTTGTGATGGGTTTTGATGCGTGCCGCGATGCTGCGATCCGGCCCGCTCGATTCGACCACGTCCGGGTAGATCGTGCCCTGGACGAGGTAGGCTGCATCACCCAGCTGGCGCGCCTGTTCCTCAAATGTACGGATGAAGAGCTCCCCGATGCGGACCCGTTTCTCTTCGGGATCGTTTACATCCTCGAGCGCCTCAAGGAAACTCTCCGTCGCGTCGATGGCGATTAAGCGTGCCCCGAGGACGTCTTTAAAGGTCTGCGTCACGGACTGCGCCTCGCCGGCGCGCAGCAGGCCGTTGTTCACGAAGATACAGGTCAGCTGATCGCCGATCGCCCGGTGGACAAGCGCGGCGGCCACAGCCGAATCGACGCCCCCGCTGACACCTGCGATGGCGCGCCCTCCACCTATCCTGGTCCGGATATCCTCGATACTGGCATCGATGATCGAGGCCGGGTTCCAGGTCGGTTTGGCGCCGCAGATGTCGATGACGAAATGGCGCAAGATCTCCACGCCGCGCGGGGTATGTTGAACCTCGGGGTGGAATTGGATGCCGTAGCGTCGCTCATTGTGATTGACCATCACCGCAATCGGCGAGTGATCCGAGCGTGCCAGCACCTCAAACCCGGGCGGGGGAGTCTCGATCCGGTCGCCGTGCGACATCCAGACCTGGTAGCGCTGCTCTGGCAGCAGAGCATCGGTCCTGAGGACTTCGATGGAAGCCGGTCCGTATTCGCGTTGAGCGGAGGCTGAGACCTCTCCGCCCAGCGAATGAGTCAACGCCTGCATCCCGTAGCAAATGCCCAGGATTGGGAGCTTGCTTTGCAGCACGTAGGAGGGTACCTGGGGCGCCCCGTGTTCGTAGACAGAGGCCGGCCCGCCGGAGAGGATAAACCCACGCGGATCGAGGGTGAGCACTTCGGAAGCAGGCGCGTCGAAGGGGAAGAGCTCGCAATAGACATGCGCCTCGCGCACACGACGTGCAATCAGTTGTGCATACTGTGATCCGAAATCGAGGATCGCGATCGCATCCATAGAGTCAGTCCGAGAAGGTGATCTCGTCACCTTCCATGCGTGAAATGATGGCGAGTGACTCGATGGGGACGTTCAAATATTCCAGCGCCGCGCGTCCACCCTCAAAGGCTTTCTCGACCAGCGCGCCGATCCCGACGATGCTCGCACCGGCGGCTTGAGCGAGGCGTACCAGACCGAGGATGGTCTGACCGGAAGCGAGGAAATCGTCGATGATGAGCACGCGCTCCTTCGCGCCGAGGTATTCAGGGGAGACGATCAATTCAACGGTGCGGCCTTTGGTATGCGAAGGGGTGAGGGTGAGAAAGACTTGATCGGGCATCGTGATTGGTTTGTGTTTGCGGGCATAGACGACTGGTAAATTAAGCTGGCCTGCAGTCGTCAGTGCCGGGGCGATCCCGGATATCTCCGCGGTGAGCACCTTGGTGGCGCCGATGTTGGCGAAGCGTCGGGCGAGTTCTTCCCCGCAGGCTTGCATTAAACCCGGATCGACTTGATGGTTAATGAAACCATCCACCTTGAGGATCCCCCCGCCAAGATTTTGACCTTCGGCAAGTATGCGTTCCTTCAATGCTTGCATGCTGTTCCCTCATGGATTATGGCGAATATCCGCATTGTACTTGCGTGATCGGCGAGCGCAACTGTGCGCGGCGCGCACGATCCCGGGACAATTCTTGGCGGTTTCTAAGGGCTCTACAGCATGCTGTATTCTGTGAATAGCCAGGAGATTTTTACCATGGGGCAGTTCGCAATTGCTAAGCAGCTTACCGTTGATCAGATCCAGCATGATGGGCTGTTGGAGCGCGATCATCGGACCGTCATCATGACCAGGTCGACACAGGTTCTTGAGCGGCGGCTTACGCTTCGTGCCTACCCCACAATCGGGCCTGAGAACATTGCTAGAGGGGTTCAAGTGATGGGAGAAGCTAACGAGCCTTTTTTTCTCACCTGCATGGCACCCGGCGGATCAGGCACCCCGGCACCCGGGTTGCATAAATAGGTTTCAAGATAACAGTTGTTGGTTGGAGTCCGAAGGCTTGCCTTCGGGGCTGGCGGGAGCCGGCAAACGGGGAGGCCTGATTGGCCTGCGTAACGATCTCCGTTCTGCTGCGCAGCCGTCAGCAAGCTGACGGACTCCGCGAGCGCGATCGCCCGTGGAATTCTGTATGGGGAGTCCGGAAGTTTGCCTACGAGCGCTCGGCGTCCGGGTGACCATGAATTCCTGATCCCCGATTGCCTGATCCCGAGTTCCGGCATCAAAAGGGGATTGCCCTGCCGAAAACGCCGTTCTGGCTAAACCACTACGCTCGCTTGACATAGAACGTATGTTCCGCTAAAATACGAACAAGTGTGCGCCCTGCAACAGGTCGTCCGGTGTTGTAAGAAGCTGGGTGACTGCCAGGAGGCGATAATGGCGAAAAAGAAACTAACCGATCGACAGCACCGCATGCTCGATTATATCCAGCATTTCACCGTCGAGAACGGGTACCCGCCCTCGATCCGCCAGATCGGCAAAGCGGTGAATATCTCATCGACATCAGTGGTTAACTACAACCTTAACCGGCTGGTCGAAGAGGGGTTTCTCGATCGCGACCAGAATGTGTCGCGCGGCATCCGTCTGACGGATAAGCTTGTGAAGGCGACCGGGTCGCTGGGCGATGTCATCCGCATCCCGATGGTGGGCCGCATTTTCGCCAGCGAGCCGGTGCCGCTCCCCGGGACCGATTCGCCGATGTTCGGTGCGGACGAAGCGATCGAAATCACGCGCGATATGGTTGGTCCTGCGGAGGACCTGTTTGCGCTGGAAGTGCGCGGCGATTCGATGATCGACGCGATGGTCAGCGACGGTGACATCGTCGTGATGCGCAGGGAGCCTGAGTGGCACAACGGCGACATGGTTGCGGTCTGGCTGCAGGAGCGTGAGGAAACAACCTTAAAATATATTTACCGTGATGGGAACCGGGTGCGGCTGCAGCCGGCCAACCCGCTGATGGACGCGATCATCATCGAACCTACGGAACGGATGGAAGTCCAGGGCAAGGTGATGCTGGTCATCCGCCAGTTGGATTGATCAGCGGTTCCTGAAACAGAATAAACATTTGTGAGGGCACGGCTCAGCCGTGCCCTTTCTTCATCATATTTCAGACAAGGCGCGCAAGATCGAAGAGGAGTAGGGGCTGCCTCTTTAAAGTCGTCTCCGGCCCTGATATGCCCGGGGGCCAGATCTCGCCATCCCTGCATCCGCAGCTCTCATTCCAAGTTCCTCCCCAATAAAGCCACGCGCTTCAGCCCGTACTGTGGTGAAAGAAGGAGGCGCTTGAGCCAAGGGCGTGAAAGCACTTTCGGTAGGACTACCGAGGCGTCGTGATTGATGGACCTCTCACCCCGAACCGCTCGCCCCCAAGGGGCGAGGGGCTGGTCGCCATCGGAGCATCGTTCCTGTGTGCCCGGGTGTCAGAGTAACAGAGTGCCCTGGTCACATTATTTCCACTCCCCGCTCTCTATTCCATTTAGCCTCGATGCTTGACCCCTACACCCTTGAGTTTTATACTCATCGCAGCCGGGGTGTAGCGCAGCGTGGAAGCGCGCCGCGTTTGGGACGCGGAGGTCGGCGGTTCAAGTCCGCCCACCCCGACTGTTTGTATATAACACCGTAGGCATGGGAGGGTTCGGTGCGCGGTCAAAAAGTGAATAAGGATTCTCGCAGACTGGACATCGTCCTGGTGGCCGCACGGTATACCGAGGACGGGGTGCTGGAATTCGCTAGAGGCTATGAGCGTCGCGGAGTAATATGGAGTGACGTACGGATCTTTGAGCGAGATACATTGCTGAAAAAAATCAAATCCGGCGCCAGGATTGTCACCGGGGACCCGGTCAAAATCCCCGGTAACTATGTTGCAAACCAGCGCGTGCGCCTCGAGGGGAAGGGCGGTGATGAACGCCTCGTCACCAACGGCACCGGATCCGCTCAAGATGACCTGGGACTGCCGGTCCTCTAAAATCATCCGCACGACATGGTAAGTATGCTCGTTGCTTGACCCCCCGCACCGGGGGAATTAGAATGCGATCACACGCGGGCGTCGCCAAGTGGTAAGGCATCAGCCTTCCAAGCTGACATTCACGGGTTCGAATCCCGTCGCCCGCTCTGAGACCGCTCGAGGCGGTCTTCCTTTTTATCTGCGTCTGAAGCACACTGGAAGATCCCTCCCTCAACAAAGTAAGGATGCTACAATAGTGGGGCTCCGGGCCCGTAGCTCAGTGGTTAGAGCGGCCGGCTCATAACCGGTTGGTCGCAGGTTCGAATCCTGCCGGGCCCACTTTTGCTTGAGCAAACACCCCCTTTCTTCCGGGCGTTCGTTCACTCGCTTCTTAGGCTCAGGGGAGCGGTGCCGATGTAGAAGCACGGCACGGGCTGGCATCGTTCTTGCCGCGAGCTAGTCTCGATTGTAAAATGGTCGCTGGTCTCTTTTGAAAGGCAGGACAAATTGATGGAAGTCATCCGGCGCTTCTTCGCTGGACCAGACCAACCACCCCCGGATCAAGCAGCCACGGCACCACTTGATCCTCGCCGGGTGAGCGGCGAAAAGCCCGCCGGGGCGCGCCGGCACATCAGCAGTGGAGCTGCACAGGCGAAAGGGAAGGGGCGCACGACGAACAACGACGCGCTGTTCTTGCTGAGCGGCACTTCTGATGGCAATGATGACTTACCTGACTTCGGTCTCTTCTGCATCGCCGACGGTGATGGAGAAGATGCGGCCGGGTTGAAGGCCAGCACTCTGGCCGTGCGCAGCCTTGGACGGAATATCGCTCAGGGCGCGATCCTGGATTTTCTTGAACCCGAACCCGTTACCCATACCCGCTCACTGCAGGAAATGATGCGCCTTGCGATTCAGCAAGCCAATCGCGAGGTGCGTGCTCAAGCAGAAGGCCGCGCAACGACGCTCACCAGCGCGCTCGTTTTTGATCAACAAATGATTCTGGGGCATGTCGGGGATAGCCGCGCCTACATCCTGAGCGGCGATGAGATCCGCCAGATAACGCGCGATCATTCGCTGGTCCAGGAACTCGTCGAGACGGGCACGATCGATGCGAAGGAAGCGCTGGCCCATCCACAGCGGGATGTGCTCTGGAACGCGATGGGCAAAGCGATCGATGTAAAGGTCGATATTCACGTGGAAGCAATCCCGCGGGACGGTTTTCTGCTGCTGTGTTCGGACGGCTTGTGGAGCACACTGGACGAAGAAGAGATGCGCGCCGAGGCCGCGCAGCACAGCAGCCCCCAGGCCTATTGCGAAGCGCTTGTGCAGAAAGCCGAACAGGCCGGAGCAGGTGCCGACGTCTCGGTCGTGGCGGTTTATTTTCCCGAGAACTGAGCGGGATCTGTCAAACGACGATTGATGATGAGCGCCCCGTAAGGGGCGTATCTGCTTAAAAAGAGGACCGCCGGATGTGGGGGGGGACCATCCGGCGGTCCTTGATCTTCGGGGTCCCATCGAACGTGCAGGGGGGAAGCACGGCTTCGATGAGATGACGCCCCTGAGACAAACTGTGATACCAACACATCCTTACGAAAGTCAGCTTGTCCTACCCATATAATACACCAAACGGGTCTGAATTGCATTAATAATTAATTAAACCTCTTCTTCTCCGTCGCGGAAGAGCGCCTCCCAGCGTTCAATTTCGTGCGGCGAAAGCGGCGCCCGGGGCTTTTCATCCTCGGGTCGGGCGCCACTCTGTTTGAGTTTCTCTTCGATAAAGGCGGGGCTGCTGAGCGTGCGCGCGCCCACTCGCGCCGCCTCCTGTTGGACTTCGCGGTCGGAGGAGACGATGACCCAGTTTGGCGCTTCGGCGCTGATCTTCTGCAGATGGGCGCGGATCGCATCATCGGCCGTGCGAGGTGGGACGGCAAATCGCACCCTGACCCGGCCGAACTTGAACTCGTTCCGCCCCCCTGTCCGGCCCTGGTCGAAGTAGACGAAAATCTGACGCGTTTCGAGTGCTGCAAGCGGCTGCAGGAGCTCGAGCAAGGCACGCTCATCATCGGGGTCGTGCAGTTCGATGCCGGGCATCGCGGCGATCAAGTTGTGTCCGTCGATGATATAGGGCATGGAGGAACATCCTTATCATGATTGTGCGGGTTGACGACCGTTCCCTCTCAATGAAAGCTCGCGGCTCTGGCCAACTGGAAACAATTGTATGCCTTCGGCTTGGAGGGCGTCAATTCCTTTTCAAGAGAAGCTGTGCTATCATGCGCGGTCATGGGATCCGTGCGAAGAGCGACATGGCGGCAATACCTGCTGTATCTGGGACTTAACGTCATTGTCTCAGCGTTGACGGTTATCCTCGTCTTGAGCATCTGGCGGCCGGGCGCGCCGCGCAGTTCGGAGACGCCCTCGCCAACTGTTGATGTGGTCGCTCAGGTGGCGAGCCGTGTGCCGACGATCACACCGACAAAGGCGCCTTCCCCGACCCCCCGCACCTATACCGTGCGTGTTGGCGATACGCTGTCAGACATCGCCGACGTCTTCGAAGTCGATATCGAGCTGCTCATGTCGACCAACCGGATTGACGATCCCAACAGCCTCTCCGCCGGTCAGGTAATCGTTCTGCCGTCGATTGAAGGCCCGGATCAAAACGTGATCGCCGCGACGACTGAGCCTGAGCCGGAAGGGAGCGACACACGCGGTGAAAGTTCGTCGCTCACCGTTATCATCAACGGCATCGAGGGCGCCGGCGATCTGGAGCTTGAATCGGTACGACTGTTGAATCAGGGCGGAGAGGTTTCAATGGCGGGCTGGACGCTTTCGGACGGCGCCGGCCACCGCTTCACTTTTCCAGAATTCACCTTCTACAGCACCGGGGCGGTCGAAGTGCACACTCGCCCTGGAACAAATACGACCATCGATCTGTACTGGGGTTTGAACGAAGCGGTCTGGACTTCGGGTAAGCAGATCGAGCTGCGCGACGCCTCGGGAGCCATTCAATCGACGTTCAAGATCCCGATAAGCTGATGGCATCCCATCACCGAAACCTTATCGTATGGCTGTGCATTGTTGGATTGGTTTTTTTATCCGCGTGCGGAGCCGGCGATCGCTTTGCAGAGCTGAGCTACGATCATCCATCCCGCTATTATCTCTACACCCCGCAGGGATACACGGATTTTCAGCAGTGGCCGCTTTTTATCGCGCTGCACGACAGCAAATCAAACAGCCTGGATTGCATCACAGAGTGGTTTGAGATCGCCGAGGAGAATCAATTTTTCCTGCTGTGTCCCGAACTGGATGTCCGGGAGGGCGGACTCGACCGGCCGGTCAACGAACGAATTCTGGCCGGCATCCTTAATGAGCTCTACCAGAACTATCGTCTGCAGGAGCGGTTCTTCCTGGCCGGCAGAGGTGAGGCGGCCAGCTTTGCACTGCGCTACGCCTTCCGCTACCCTCAGGCGATCGCAGGGGTCTCCGCAATTGAAGCCACCAGTTACCCCGGCGGGGGCCATGTCGGGCGCTTCCCAATCTTGGCGATCGTCGAGAGCAGGGATCAGCAATCGATCGAGGCGGGCAATCTGTTTATCGAACGTCAGGGTGCCGCCGGGGTGCCGACCCGACTTGTGGAAATTGACGGCCTTGGAGAGGGTATCCCTTACAGCGTGCAGCGCTTGACGGTGGACCTTTTCGAACAGACATCACGTTAAGGACGCGGGCCTGTAAGGTGGCGAGGGGGTTCCCTCGGGCACCAGCCCATTGGCCGCCGGTCCAGAACATCAACCATTGAAAACTGAGATCAGCCGGGGTGCTTGAGGAAAAGAAAAAGGACCAGCCTTGAGACTGGTCCTGGGCTTAAGAACGAACGTTCGGCCCGCAATTGTTCTCAGGCTTGATCCTCTTCTGCTTCTGCATCTACTTCATCGTCCTCATCGCGCAGCCCGGATCGAAATTCACGGATGCCTTTGCCAAGTTCACCGCCGATCTGGCTTAATCGGCCTACACCGAACAGCAGCACGACGATGACGAGGATGATGATCAGTTCAGTTGGTCCAAGATTCATAATTATATCCTCCAGCGCGAGGATTCGCTTTATGACGGTTATTATAGCACCAGTGGATGAGGCGTGAAATCCTTGCGCGGCGAGGGTCCGTTTGATAGACTCGCTGCGTCGACCCACCGATCGCAAACACGATTAGAATACCCAGGCCACGCCGGTTGACCTGAGATGGCCAGAGGGAAAGGCAGCTCGAGAAAATGTCGCAAGCGCTGTATCGAAAATGGCGGCCGCAGAGATGGGAAGAGGTCGTTGGTCAGGATCATGTGATCCAGACGCTGCGGAACGCGCTGCGAAGCGGGCGTATCTCACATGCTTACCTCTTCGCCGGTCCACGCGGGACGGGGAAGACGACGACTGCTCGTTTGGTCGCGAAAGCGGTGAACTGCCTCGCCGACAATTCAGCTCAGAGACCCTGTGGAGAATGCAAGCACTGTATCGCCATTCACTCCGGAGCGTTTCTGGATTTGATTGAGATCGACGCTGCCTCGAACACCAGCGTGGATGATGTGCGGGATCTACGCGATAAGATCAACTTCTCCCCGAACGAAGGGCGTTACAAGGTCTACATCATCGACGAGGTTCACATGCTTTCAACAGCGGCTTTTAACGCGTTGTTGAAGACGCTGGAGGAGCCCCCCGAACACGCAATTTTCATCCTGGCCACCACAGAGGTTCACAAGATCCCGGCGACGGTCCTTTCGCGCTGCCAGCGGCATGAGTTCCGGCGATTGCCGACGGCGACAATCCGCAGCTACCTGACGGATAAAGTTCAGGAAGAGGCGATTGAGACGGAAGCGGCCGCTCTGGATTTGATCGCCCGCCAGGCCACCGGCAGTTTCCGCGATGCGATCTCGTTGTTGGATCAGCTCGCCTCCACCGGTGAGGTGGTGAGCCTGGCTTATACCGAGTCGGTGCTCGGGACGGCGACAAGTGAAGCGGTGCGCGGGGTGGTGAAAGCGATTTTCGAAGGCGATCTGCAGCAAGGCATGGACCAGGTGCACAAGGCGCTCGATCAAGGCACGGACCCGCGCCAGTTTGCCCGGCAAGTGGTGCAGGCCCTGAGAGCGCTTCTGATGATGCGCATGGGCAATGAAGATCTGGTGGACGTGGCGGCAGAATTACGCGCGGAATGGGAGCAGCTGGCAGCAGGCACTTCCGTCGACCGCATCGCCACCGCGATCCAGGCGTTCAGCCGGGCGGCCTCCGAGCGGCGGGCGACATGGCAGGCTGCGCTCCCGTTGGAGCTGGCGCTGGTTGAGGCGGCCGGGATTAAGGACGACCCGAAGGTCGTGGAGAAGCCACAAGCGCCGGACCAGGAAAGCCCCGCTTCAAATCGCGACCCTGCCGGGCCGGCAACTCCGGCGAGCAAGGCGAGCGCGGTTTCCCCGGAGCAGACGTCATCGACGGCGGGTTCATCCGGCTTCGAGGGCATGCTGGGGAAATGGCAGGACGTGCTGCAGGCTGCCCGACGACGCAGTCCGAGAGTGCAGGCGCTGTTGAATTCCTGTCGGCCGCTCGGAATTGAGGGCGGGGCGTTCGTGATTGGCTTCAGCAGCGATCTGCTGCGCGAGAAGATGGAAAAGGAGCGCAATATCGGCGTGGCGCAGGAGGCCTTTGAGGAGATCTACGGCCGGCAGTTGCGTTTGCGCTGCGTGCTTTCCAGATCATGGAAGCGTTCGGACAGAGCAGGGGATCGGCTGCCGCCGATCGAAGATGAAGGCATGGTCGCGACGGCGATTCGAGAATTGGGCGGTGAGGTCGTCGACGTTGATCATTGGCCTCCAGACCAGCAGTGAACCCCGGCACCACGCTCGGCACAAACTTCAAGAGCAAAATCAATTAAAATCGTTTTTATCGTCCGGCATGGATGCTGTTATGGATTGAAGGAAAGATGAGCAAAGGCATGAAGCGAAAAGGCGGGCCCGGGAACATGATGGCCCAGATGCAGGAACTGCAGCAGCAGTTGATGAAGACGCAGGAGGAGTTGGCCGAGGAGACGGTCGAGGCCAGCGCGGGGGGCGGGGCTGTCCGCGTGATCATGACCGGCACCCAGGAGTGCCGCCAGGTTGTCATCGCCGAATCCTTGCTGGATGATGGCGATGTCGAGATGCTGCAGGATCTCGTGCTCCTGGCGGTCAACCAGGCGATCCACGATTCGCAGGCGCTGGCGGCCCGCCGATTGGGACCGCTCACCGGCGGGATGGGGATGTTTGGGGGCGGCGGGTGAACCCAGCCGCACCCCGACAGGTTACCCGGCTGATCGAGGCGTTTTCGCGGCTGCCCGGAGTTGGTCCGAAGACCGCTTCGAGGCTGACCTACTATCTATTGCGTGCGCCCGAGGTGGAAAGCGTCGAGTTAGCTGAAGCGCTTATCGAGATGCGTCAGGGTACGCGTCTTTGTTCGCGTTGTTTTAACATCACCTCGATTGACATGGATCCGTGCTTGATTTGTTCTGATGATGGGCGGGAGAGCGGCTCGATCTGCGTGGTCGAGGAGCCGCTCGACGTGCTGGCGATCGAGCGCACGGGTCTTTTTAAAGGGACCTATCATGTGCTGCACGGCGCGCTGTCGCCCGTCGAGGGGATTGGGCCGGAGGACATCCGGGTCGAGCCGCTGCTGGCGCGCATCCGTTCCGGCGGTGTGGAGGAGTTGATCATCGCCACGAACCCCACGCTAGAGGGTGAATCGACGGCGATGTATATCAAGCAGGAGATCGGCGAGAGCGGATTGCGCGTGACGCGTCTGGCGCGGGGTTTGCCTTCGGGGGGCGACCTGGAGTACGCTGATCTGAATACCCTGTCGCAGGCTCTGCAGGGGCGCTCGGAATTGTGATCTTCCGCCCGGGATGCGCCCGGCGCACCTCGACGTTAATCGGTGTGGGGGTGTTCCCGGAAATCTTTAAGGAATCTCGTTCACGGTTACCCTTGACAGGGGGGTAAGGCCGTCTATAATACATAAGCACAATCCACTGACGGTCTCGCCCACAACGAGTGGGAAGACCCGGACAAGTGAATAAAGTCAAGGGCTTTCAGGCCCGATGAGCAAGATAAGGGCCGGCCAGCCTCGCCGATGTTGGCATGTCGAACATCGGCGTTTTGCGCCTATTTTGGGCGCTACCCTTGACAGCCCCTGGGGTGGGTGGTAGGATTTCGCCCGCTCGATGGAGCAGCACCTTAACAACTGAAGAGTGATAGAAAGCCCTAAAGAATAGTAAAAGGTTCCAGTCAATCTCTGATCTTAACTACGTCTTCGGACGTAGCGAAGAACTTACGGAGAGTTTGATCCTGGCTCAGGATGAACGCTGGCGGCGTGCCTAATACATGCAAGTCGAACGAGGCCCTTTGTATTCGTACGAAGGTGTCCTAGTGGCGAACGGGTGAGTAACACGTAGATGACCTGCCCCGAAGATAGGGATAACCCCGGGAAACTGGGGCTAATACCTAATGTCCTTCACGGTGTTAGAGTACCATGAAGGAAAGGGAGCAATCCGCTTTGGGAGGGGTCTGCGGCCCATCAGCTAGTTGGTAGGGTAATGGCCTACCAAGGCGACGACGGGTAGGGGGCCTGAGAGGGTGGTCCCCCACAATGGCACTGAAACACGGGCCATACACCTACGGGTGGCAGCAGTAGGGAATATTGCACAATGGACGAAAGTCTGATGCAGCAACGCCGCGTGCGCGATGAAGGCCTTCGGGTTGTAAAGCGCTTTTCTGGGGGAAGAGGAAGGACGGTACCCCAGGAATAAGTCTCGGCTAACTACGTGCCAGCAGCCGCGGTAAAACGTAGGAGGCGAGCGTTATCCGGATTTACTGGGCGTAAAGCGCGTGTAGGCGGTTTGGTAAGTCGGACGTTAAACCTCCCGGCTCAACTGGGAGAGGCCGTTCGAAACTACCAGACTCGAGGGCAGTAGAGGGAGATGGAATTCCGGGTGTAGCGGTGAAATGCGTAGATATCCGGAGGAACACCAGTGGCGAAGGCGGTCTCCTGGACTGACCCTGACGCTCAGACGCGAAAGCTAGGGGAGCGAACGGGATTAGACACCCCGGTAGTCCTAGCCGTAAACGATGCAGACTTGGTGTTGGTTGTTTAAACACAATCAGTGCCGTAGCTAACGCGATAAGTCTGCCGCCTGGGGATTACGACCGCAAGGTTAAAACTCAAAGGAATTGACGGGGGCCCGCACAAGCAGCGGAGCGTGTGGTTTAATTCGAGGCTACGCGAAGAACCTTACCTGGGTTTGACATGTACGTAGTAGGGATCTGAAAAGTGACCGACCCTTCGGGGAGCGTACACAGGTGCTGCATGGCTGTCGTCAGCTCGTGTCGTGAGATGTCCGGTTAAGTCCGGTAACGAGCGCAACCCTTGCTGTATGTTATACGTGTCATACGGGACTGCCGGTATAAAGCCGGAGGAAGGTGGGGATGACGTCAAGTCAGCATGGCCTTTATATCCAGGGCTACACACACGCTACAATGGCCGGTACAATGGGTCGCGAAGCCGCGAGGCGGAGCCAATCCTCCAAAGCCGGTCTCAGTTCGAATTGTAGGCTGCAACTCGCCTGCATGAAGTCGGAGTTGCTAGTAACCGCAGGTCAGCCTTACTGCGGTGAATACGTTCCCGGGCCTTGTACACACCGCCCGTCACGTCATGGGAGCTGGTAACACCTGAAGTCGGCGACCCAACCGCAAGGAGGGAGCCGCCCAAGGTGGGACTGGTGACTGGGACGAAGTCGTAACAAGGTAGCTGTACCGGAAGGTGCGGCTGGATCACCTCCTTTCTAAGGGAAATTGAGCAAAGGCCTGCGGGCCGGCGCTCGAGATCCATGCAAGACCTGTAACAAAAAAATCGCAAACCCCGCGGTGGGAATGCGTCTGGGCCGAAGCTATCTGACCGGTTTTCTATCACTCTTCAGCGGTTGAGGTGCCAAGGGCCTTTAGCTCAGTTGGTTAGAGCGTTCCTCTGATAAGGGAAAGGTCTCAGGTTCGAATCCTGAAAGGCCCACTGCTCGTCAAGATCCGCAGGCGCGGGGATGTAGCTCAGCTGGGAGAGCACCGCCTTTGCAAGGCGGGGGTCACGGGTTCGAATCCCGTCATCTCCACCTGAACATGACAGGAGAACGAACGGGCTTGGTGTTTGCAGAAGATAATCGGAACTGAATAGATAACAGCGGCATGATCGCATTTGGTCTTTTCTCGGGCCCGGCGGTGTGCCGGGTCCGATTGCGTAAAGTGGAAATTAGTTTGATCGTCGAGGTGGACTGAACAGCGAGAGCTGGGCGGGCCACCTGGGCGGCCAAGCTGCCCATAAAGAAAGTACGAAGTACCTTAACAACCGAATAGCGACTGACGTTTTAAGAAAGAAAAATGCCGAGATCTCCGCATCACGTAGAGTTAAGCTACTAAGGGCGTATGGTGGATGCCTTGGCGCTAAATGCCGATGAAGGACGTGGAACACTGCGATAAGCCTCGGGGAGCCGTGTGCAGGCTGCGATCCGGGGATGTCCGAATGGGGAAACCCGTCATCGAGACGCAAGTCTTCGATGTCATCCTCCTTTTGAACACATAGATTGGAGGAAGGGAACCTGGGGAACTGAAACATCTTAGTACCCAGAGGAAAAGAGAGTATTCCGCTAGTAGTGGCGAGCGAACGCGGATCAGCCCAAACCGGTCTGGTTTACCGGACCGGGGTTGTAGGACCGGAAGATGGAGTGATAAATCGGGCGGCTAGCAGAATGGTGTTGAAAAGCCAACCATAGAGGGTGCCAGTCCCGTAAGCGAAAGCGGCCCGACTCCTACCGTGTTCCTGAGTACCACCGAGCACGCTAATTCGGTGGGAAGCTGGGAAGCCCACTTTCCAAGGCTAAATACATTTAGCGACCGATAGTGAACAAGTACCGTGAGGGAAAGGTGAAAAGTACCCCTGTTAGGGGAGTGAAATAGAACCTGAAACCATGCGCTTACAAGCGGTCGGAGGGCTAATAGCGTGTCTGTGCTCCCGGGAAACCGGGGTGTGCGGCGCTAGGCCTGACGGCGTGCCTTTTGGAGAATGAGCCGGCGAGTTAATCTCTGTGGCAAGGTTAAGGGAGTGATACCCGGAGCCGTAGCGAAAGCGAGTCTGATAAGGGCGAGGAGTCGCAGGGATTAGACACGAAACCTAGTGAGCTACCCATGGCCAGGGTGAAGCGAGTCTAAACGCTCGTGGAGGCCCGAACCTTTAGCTGATGCAAAAGCTTGGGATGAGCTGTGGGTAGAGGTGATATGCCAAACGAACTAGGAGATAGCTTGTTCTCCCCGAAATAGCTTTAGGGCTAGCGTCTCGCGTTTAGTACTGGAGGTAGAGCACTGGATGGGCTAGGGGGCTTATCGCTTACCAAACCCAACCAAACTCCGAATGCCAGTACTCCAAAGCGAGGCAGTCGGACCACGGGAGATGAGTTTCGTGGTCGAGAGGGAAAGAGCCCAGACCATCGGCTAAGGTCCTCAAATCTGAACTAAGTGGAAAACGATGTGGGACTGTTGAGACAGCCAGGAGGTTTGCTTAGAAGCAGCCATCCTTTAAAGAGTGCGTAACAGCTCACTGGTCAAACGGTCCTGCGCGGATAATTTAACGGGGCTCAAGTTCAGTACCGAAGCCATGGGTCTCGGTCACCTGCGGGTGACCGGGGCGGTAGGGGAGCGTTCTGCCAGCGTTGAAGGTCGACCGTAAGGACGGCTGGAGCGGGCAGAAGTGAGAATGCCGGCACGAGTAGCGTGAAACACGTGAGAACCGTGTTCGCCGTAAGTCTAAGGTTTCCGACGGAAGGTCAATCCGCGTCGGGTTAGTCGGTCCTTAGCCGAGGCCGGAAGGCGTAGGCGATGGACATCCGGTCAATATTCCGGAACCACCTGAGTGGAGCGATGGGGTGACGCAACGGGGTAGGCCAGCCTGCGATTGGTAGTGCAGGTTGTAAGTGTGTAAGCGTTGATGTCTGTAGGAAAATCCGCAGACGGAGCCGAGGCACGATGCCGAGCCAATATGGCGTAAGTGGTTGAGCCTTGTTGCCAAGAAAAACCTCTAAGTGTTGAAACTCGGGTGACCGTACCGCAAACCGACACTGGTAGACGGGTAGAGAATACCAAGGCGAACGGGAGAACCCTCGTTAAGGAACTAGGCAAATTAACCCCGTAACTTCGGGAGAAGGGGTGCCTTTTGATGTGAAGTGTATACTCGCGGAGCATTGAAAGGTCGCAGTGAAATGGCTCTGGTGACTGGTTACCAAAACCACAGGTCTCTGCAAAGCCGTAAGGCGATGTATAGGGGCTGACACCTGCCCAGTGCCGGAAGGTTAAAGGGACGGGTTAGCTCTCTTCGGAGAGCAAAGCTCTGAACTGAAGCCCCGGTGAACGGCGGCCGTAACTATAACGGTCCTAAGGTAGCGAAATTCCTTGTCGGGTAAGTTCCGACCCGCACGAATGGTGTAACAACTGGAGCACTGTCTCAACGAGGGACCCGGCGAAACTGAAGTCGCGGTAAAGATGCCGTGTACCCGCAGCAGGACAAAAAGACCCCGTGGAGCTTTACTACAACTTGACATTGCGTTCGGGCTTGGTATGTCTAGCATAGGTGGGAGGCTGAGAAGCTGGGGCGCTAGCCTCGGTGGAGCCAACAATGGAATACCACCCTTGCCAAGGTTGAGCCCTAACCTCTATCCGTGATCCGGTAGAGGGACAGTGTCAGGCGGGTAGTTTGACTGGGGCGGTCGCCTCCTAAAATGTACCGGAGGCGCCCAAAGGTTCCCTCAGGCTGAATGGAAACCAGCCGAAGAGTGTAAAGGCATAAGGGAGCTTGACTGTGAGACATACGCGTCGAGCAGAGTCGAAAGACGGGCTTAGTGATCCCACGGTACCGAGTGGAAGGGCCGTGGCTCATCGGATAAAAGCTACCCCGGGGATAACAGGCTAGTCTTGCCCAAGAGTTCACATCGACGGCAAGGCTCGGCACCTCGATGTCGGCTCATCGCATCCTGGGGCTGGATAAGGTCCCAAGGGTTGGGCTGTTCGCCCATTAAAGCGGTACGTGAGCTGGGTTCAGACCGTCGTGAGACAGGTCGGTCTCTATCCGCTGTGGGCGCAAGGGATTTGAGGGGAGCTGCTCCTAGTACGAGAGGACCGGAGTGGACAGACCTCTGGTGTGCCAGTTGTCGTGCCAACGGCATTGCTGGGTAGCCAACGTCTGGCAGAGATAACCGCTGAAAGCATCTAAGTGGGAAACTCGCCCCAAGATAAGATCCCTCATCCCGTTAAGGGAGTAAGGCCGCAAGGAGACTACTTGTTTGATAGGCAGCATGTGTAAGCGCAGCAATGCGTTCAGCTAAGCTGTACTAATGGCCGAGGGCTTAACCTGTGATGCGGAGAACTGGGTGTTTTTCTGGCGCCCTTCGGGCGCAGGAATCCGTGATCAGGGATCAGGAAAGACAATTCCTCATCCCTAGTCCCAGATCCCTAATCCCTAAATACGGCAGTCGTTATTCGGTAAATTAACAACTTCATACTGTGAAATTGTCCCTTGGTGATAGAAGCGGCGGAGATATACCTGGTCCCATCCCGAACCCAGAAGTTAAGCCCGCCAGCGCCGATGGTACTTGGCTGGAGACGGCCTGGGAGAGTAGGTCATTGCCAAGGGACTTTTCTTTCATCATCACCACCCCGTGCAGAAAACTGCCGGGGTGTTTTTTATTTAACCCGGATAGAGAGTGTTCTGAGAGAAATACGGGGACGGGCGAGAATTCCGCTATCCGTTCCATGTAACCTTTCCGCATGGACATTAACCGGCTCATATGGGATCCACGCCGCGCAGGCTGCAGCGCCTGACCGCGGCAACCGTAAACATCCCGGTTCACACGAAAAGATTGCAGACCTCGAGGGAGGAAATGTGGCCAAACAAAATGGAAAACGTGCGGATGACCACCGGTCCAAATCACCAGCGGGCAGCGAAACCATGTTCGTCAATCAAATATCCTGCCCGAGAAGGGTTGATGAGGTCGAAATTTATCTGGAGGAAGCCGGACGGATCCCGCTGCTCACCCGCGATCAAGAAGTCGATCTGGCCAAACGCATCGAAGCCGGCCGCGCAGCCAGCAAAAAACTTGCCCGCGACAATGGCTACGACTCCAAAGCACTTTCCAGCGTTATCGAAGACGGTGTGCGCGCCCGCGAGCATCTGGTCATGGCAAATTTGCGCCTGGTGATCAGTGTGGCCAAGAAGTATCAAAATCTCGGGCTTCCCCTTCTGGACCTGATCCAGGAGGGCAACCTCGGTCTGATGCGCGCCATCAAGAAGTTTGACTACCGGCGTGGGTTTAAATTCTCAACCTATGCTACCTGGTGGATCCGTCAGGCGATTTCGCGTTCTGTTGCGGACAAAGGGCGCGTCATTCGTCTGCCCGTCCATGTCCACACCCAACTGCGCCAGATTAACAAAACGCGCCAACGATTAATGCACGAACTGGAGCGTGAACCAAACCCCGCTGAAATTGCCCCGCATGTCGGGATCTCCGCCGGGCGGATCCAAGAACTGATCCATCAAACGCAGACCTCCATCACGCTGGATTCACCTGATCAAGACGATGAAGAAGCCGCCCTCTTTGAACGGATCCCCGATGATGATGCCCCCGATCCTGTCGACTTGCTGAGCGGCCGTGAGAGGGTTAGATCGGTCGAGACGCTCCTGGAAACCCTGACGCCGCGTGAAGAACGCGTCTTACGATTGAGGTTCGGGTTGCACGGAGGTGCGCCGCTCTCGCTCAGCGCGATCGGCGAGAAGATCGAACTCACACGCGAGCGCGTTCGGCAAATTGAGGAAGCAGCGCTCGACCAACTACGCAGCGAGGCCCGCAATCAATTCGGGCAGCTATCCTGATCTCCGGCAGTTCCAGCACTATATCCCCTCCCAGATACCCGAGGCGCGGGCATTCAGAGCGCCTGCGCCTGCAGCCTGCGGAATGATCGCTCATGCGTATAAGCTCATCTAGGCGTGGAGCGATCAACCGTGGTGAGAGAGGATGAATCTCGTCGGCATTAGATCATCTTACCCAGTTGCCTTCCAATATGAAATCTCTCACAATAGGTATGAATCGTAGCGAAGGAACCAATGGGAGGGTCCCAGAGCATGATCACCGAAGTTGAGAACATCGGCTGGGAGGATCGCATGGCATCCCGCACTCAGCGGATGAAAAGTTCGGTCATCCGCGAATTGCTCAAATTGACCATGCGGCCGGACATCATCTCGTTCGCCGGCGGTCTGCCCGCACCGGAATTCTTTCCAATCCGTGAGTTCGATGAAGCCTGTCACCACGTCCTGCAAACCGAAGGGCAGGTTGCGCTGCAGTACAGCCCCACAGAGGGGTATCCGCCGCTGAAAGAATTCCTTGCGGAATACATGTCGAAATATGGCATCCTCGTCGAGCCTGAGAACATCTTGATCGTTTGTGGATCCCAGCAAGGTCTAGACCTGCTGGGAAAATTGTTTATTGAGAAAGATGGCTGCGTGGTGTGCAGCCGACCGACATACCTCGGTGCGCTTCAAGCCTGGAATGCTTATGAAGCGAATTTTTGTTCGGTAGACCTTGACGATCAAGGCATGGTCGTCGAGCAAATCCCGGCGATCATCAAGGCCGGGCATACCCCGCGCTTCGTCTATGTGCTCCCGAATTTTCACAACCCGGCTGGCACGACGCTGAGCGAAGATCGGCGCAATCGGCTGGTTGAAATTGCGCGAGAACACGACCTGGTCATTATCGAGGATGACCCCTATGGTGAGCTCCGGTATGAAGGCGAAGATTTGACGCCCATCTTCCGCCTGGCGCCCGAGCGCACAATTTACCTGAGCACCTTCTCAAAGACGCTTGCTCCCGGGATCCGTTTGGCCTGGGTTGTGGCACCCAAACCGCTGATTCAACGACTGGTGCAGGCCAAGCAGGGGGCAGACCTGCATACGGGCACATTGGTCCAGATGGTGGCAAACGATATTTGTCAGCGCGGTATCCTGAAGCAGCATGTCAAACGCTTGCGGAAGGTCTATCACGCACGCCGGGATACCATGCTGGATGCGATCGAAGAACACTGGCCTGCAGAAATTAGCTACACACGACCGGCAGGAGGGTTGTTTCTCTGGCCGCGCATGCCTGAAGCGATTGATACTGAAGAGTTCCTTGAACGAGCGGTCGAAGAGAAAGTGGCGTATGTGCCCGGGTTCGCGTTCTATCCCCAGGGCGCGGGCGGTCACCACGCGATGCGGTTGAACTTCTCCAACGCTTCGGAAGAGATGATCAACGAGGGTGTTTACCGGATGGGTGTGGCGTTGAAGAGGGAATTGGCCTAGGTTACTCGGTCGTTTACAAATCGGTTCCTGGGCAGGAAATCCGTGGGCGACCCGGTCGAGTGCCAGTGCTCATCCCTCAGGTTCCCGTGGACAAGCCGCTGCCTGGTTTCTTTACGGGCTTCGCTCCCGGGGCGGTCTTCGACGCAATCAGGCCGTACGATAGTGAAGCGCTTCACAATAACGTATATAATGATAAGACAAACAGCGGATCGTAGCGAAGAGGAGTTTGACCATGAAGCGTGATGCGAAATTGATTGCGGCGTTAAATGATTTGCTTTCCGATGAATTGACCGCAGTTAACCAGTATATGGTTCACTCGGAGATGTGCGCTCATTGGGGCTACCATGAGCTGCACGAGATGATTGAGAAGCGTGCCATCGATGAGATGAAGCACTGCGAGCAGCACATCAGCCGCATCCTGTTCCTCGAAGGGACCCCTGATGTGACCAATTACAAGCAAATCACGGTCGGGCAGGATGTGAAGGCGATGATCGCGAACGATACTGCCCTCGAACTGCAGGCGGTCAAGGCATATAATGAAGTCATCGCGCTGGCGGGAGAACTTGGCGACGAGGCGACCGCCGATTACCTGGTCGTCATCCTGCACGATGAAGAGGGACATGTCGATTGGGGCGAGAAGCAGTTGGCGCAAATCGATCAGATGGGGATCGAAAACTACCTCGCCAATATGGCGGGTGAGGAATAGAGAAAGAATCCGCGCCACCCAAATAAACAAGCGGGATTGAAACGAGGAGATACGAGCTGTGTCTCCTCGTTTGATGATATGAGTCCATGGCGATGACGGGCGAAAGATCTCATCTACACGTTGGAGACATCAACAACCTGATCCGCACGGTTGTCATCGGGACAAGCTGCTCGGGGAAGACGACGTTCGCTGCGGACCTGGCCATGCGGATGAATGCACCCCATATCGAACTGGACCAACTGCACTGGCTGCCTAATTGGCAGGAACGTCCTGAGGAGGAGTTTCGCGCCCGGGTTCGGGAGGCGACGGACAGCGAACGATGGGTCATCGATGGCAACTACGGCGTGGTCCGTGACATTACCTGGCGGCGGGCGACGGCCATCGTCTGGCTGGATTATTCATTCGCGGTGGTCTTCGGGCGAGCGCTGCGGCGCAGCGTAACGCGCCTTATCGCGCGCGCCGAGCTGTTCGCCGGTAATCGCGAGTCCTTCCGGAAAACGTTTCTGAGCCGCGATTCAATTCTGCTCTGGGTGCTGATGACCTATCAAAGACGCCGGCGTGAATATCCTGATCTGTTCAGGAAGCCCGAGTACAGCCATTTGCAGATCCATCGCCTGTCGAACCCATCGAGTGCGAGCACATTCCTGACTGAGATCCAGATGGTCGGAAGCAGGAAGTTGAGGTGGGAATGACCGGGAATTATCCACGCTGGCTGCTGCGCTTGCTGTCCAGGCCGCCACTCTTCTTCTACCGCCTTGGTCTCGGAGCGCTGCTCGGACGCAAGGTGATGTTGCTGACCACCACCGGGCGCAAGACCGGAATACCGCGCACGACCCCTCTGCAGTATGAACGTTATCGAGGCGCGTACTATGTTGGATCCATGCGTGGAGCGAGCGCAGACTGGTATAAAAACCTGGTTGCCGACCCGAACGTGTCGCTGCAGATCGGCCGCAAAACCATCCGCGGCCGGGCGGAGCCAATCGAGGAACCTGAGAAGGTTTTTGAATTCATCCGCTATCGATTAGATAAGAACCCCGTGATGATCGGTGCGATCCTCCGCTTCGATGGCCTCTCCTCTGCTCCGGATGAAAATGAACTGAGAGATTACGCCCGGGGCCTGACGCTCGCCGCGATCAGGGCTGAGGGGTAAACAAAAACCTTTGATTGAAGAGCCGACGATAAGCGAATCTATAGAGGATCAGCATGCGTGAGGAGCGAGGTTATTCGTTCAACTGGACCGCCTGGATTTCATGGGTGCTTCTGACAACGTTAGGCTGGCTCGTAGGCTGGGTGTTGTTGGACGAATTGTGGGTCGGCCTGGCGCTGGGCGCCAGCCAGTGGCTTTTTATCCGGTCGCGGTTGGAGAAAAGCTACCGATGGGTCGTCGCGAGCATGGTCGGGTGGGCGGCCGGTCATCTGCTGGTCATCTTCTGGATACCGATTGAACTGCGGGATTGGGCCGGGCTGCCGATCGGCATCACGCTTGGTGCGGCGCAGTGGCTGGTTCTGCGCGGCGGACTGCCGCGGGCGGGCTGGTGGATCGTGATCAACGCGCTGGCCTGGCTTCTGGCGATGACCGGCATTCTGGGAGGCTCGTTGGTGGGCGCTGTGGCCGGTGCGGTGACCGGCGTCGCCGCGGTTCTCTTCATGGATCTTCGAGAAGCGCAGCAGCTGAAAGGTGAATCGGTGGAATGAACCTGTCCACCGAAGATGTCTACGAAGCGTAAACTGGCAGGCGCCAGAATGTGACGTGTTCTGGTGGATCGGCTGCGGCTGTGGGACCGTTTATTCGCCGAGCTTCGGGGTGCCGATCGCGGTCGCACGCATGCGGTAGCTTTCGGCCCCTTCGTTAAGCCGCTCAACCTCGACATGGATATCTTCCGCCCCGGCCCGCAGCGCTTCCTCGCGGGCAAGGCTCTCAAGTCTCTTCTCAGCGTACTCGATCGCTGGTTCAACTCGGGCGAAGCGTTTACGTTCATCGCTGCTCTGGACATAGAAACCGGTCAGGTTCATCCCGCGCATGACCGGGAGCACCCATGCTTCGTGGATACTCATGACACTGCCGGCGACCGCACCGACAGCATTTGCCACCTCGTAATGCTCAGGGAGGATAAGTTCGGTCCCTAATAGGCGTGCGACGGCAGGGAGATAAATCCCAGCCGGAGCGCCGATGCCGATGATCGGGATCTTGAGTTGGAGGCTGCATCCGAGATAAGGATTCCGGGCATAGAGGCTCTCCTCAACCAGCCATTCACCCAGGGCGTGCGGCTTTGAGATGTATCTGCTGCGGTCGATCGGTTGTCCGGTAATGAAGGTGATCACTTCTTCCATGATGCGCTCACTGATCAGCCGTTTGACAAGCGCGCCAAGTTCATCAAGAGAGATTTGTCTCAGACGGGCGAAAAACCGGGCGGCAATCTCGGCCGCTTCACGGTCCCAGGGAGCGTATTCACCGCTCACGTGCAGCAGATCGGTGGGGGTCAGGGCTGCCCGACCGATGATCTCCTCGCGGATCAACGCGGTACCACCCAATTGGATGGGATGCAAGACGTTCAGGCGCTTGAGGATTGTCGGCAGCGGCAGTGGGTGCTCGCGCAGCATCTCGATCAGGCGTTGTGAACGGGGGTTGTCGAGCGATTTTTCGGGTTCGCGGTTCAGGTACCAATAATGCAGGTGGTCCCCCGATGGCGTTCGCGTCGTTCCCGACGCGAGGCTTCGGATGCTTGTTGCGACGAATTCGTCTTGGTGTGCGAGATAGGCGATCGGCATGACGCGGGATGGGCCGATGAGCAGGCGATCCTCTACGCTTATGTCGAGCAGGCTGTCACCGCCCAATCCGATGGAACGGACCTGCGCGGCGCGGATGGCTGTGCTGTACGCACCGACCGATGTGCCGCGTTCCGAAATGTTGACGCGCCCGTTGTCGATGATCGCCAGGTCTGTGGTTGTACCGCCGATGTCGACGACCAGGGCGTTCTCCTGTTGGGCGAGAAACCGTGCGCCGATCGCGCTTGCGGCGGGGCCGGAATGCACCGTTTCGACGGGACGCTGGCTGGCAACCGCACCGTTCATCAACGCGCCGTCACCGCGCATGATCATCAGCGGCGCGTCGATGCTGCGGTCCCGCAGCGCGGCGTGCATGGACTGGATAAAGTGCTGCAGGATAGAGAGCAGCGAGGCGTTCAGCGACGCAGTTGCAGCCCGTTGGACTGAATTCAGCCGGCTCGAAAGTTGATGCCCCATAACGACCGGAGCGTCGACGAGGTCTGATATCGCTGCCCCGGCACGCAGTTCGTGCTCAGGGTTGAACGGGCTGAAATAGCCCGAGACGGCGAACGCCTCGACTTCCTGTTCATAGCGCTGCACGATTTCCTTGAGCGTCTCGAGATCAAGCGGCGCGGCTTCCTCGCCGGCGAGCGTATGGCCGCCCTGCAGGTACTCGAAGCGGCCGGTTGCAAAATTTGAGGCGAATGCAAAGCGCTGGATGAGTTCCGGGTCATAGCCCATCAAGAGTAAGGCCACCGGGCGCCCCTTCCCCTCGGCGATGGCGTTTGTCGCCAGCGTCGTTGAAATGGAGACCACCTTAATTGCAGCCGGATCGTCCGGGAGGATGGCATCCAGCGCCCGCAGGATGCATTGCTGAAGGTTGTGGTGAGTCGTCACCGTTTTGGTCGTCCGCAAGACCTCACGCGTTTGGAAGTCGAGCAGCACGCCATCGGTATACGTTCCGCCGGTATCGATACCCAACACCCAATCGGTCATCATCGCCTCGCTTTTAGGCCGCTACCGGCGGTTTGACAGCCTTGCGGCGCGACAAAGAGACGAGCACGACGCCGCCGACGACGAGGATCGCGCCGACCACCTGCAGCAGGTCCAGACGTTCACCCAATATGAAATAGGAGAGCGCTGCGGCGAAAGGGACCTCCGTGTTGGAGGTGATCGAAGCGATACTCGCCTGCAACCTCCGCAAGCCGGACGTATAGAGCCCGAAGCCGCTGATCGTCGTGAACAGGACCAACGCCAGGAAGGATAGGAGCGTCTTCGTGGGAACCGGCCAGGGAGCGCTGCGCCCCGCAATCTGAAAGGGGAGCAGCGCCAGTGAGGCGAACCCAAACACGTAGAGCAGAATCGTCCACGAACTGTAGGACGCGGAAAGTTTCTTCCCGAATAGGCTGAATGAACCGTAGGCGATTGCCGAAAGAAGCGCGATGACCAGGCCATAAAGGGTGATGTCCGATTGTGCCAGGTTGTCGAGTCGGGCGATCAGCACGATGCCGACGCCGGCGATCAAGATCGCCAGGATCTTCAAGGGCGTGAGCGGTTCACGCCATAAGACCCACGCCATAATCGTCACGAAGATCGGGGCGTTGCACTGGATCACGGTCGCGACGGAGACTCCATTGACAAGCACCGCCGTGTTCCATAAGACATGGAACAACCCGATGCTGATCGCTCCCATTGCGGCGATCCAGGGGATATCTTTGCGTTTGATACGCAGCAGCTCAGGACGAAATATTGCCAGCCCGGCCAGGAGAAATGTGAAGGTCGTGATATCGCGCCAGAAAGCCAGCCCGACCGGCGAAATCCCGCTGCCATCCACGATCCAATTGATGAATATACCGGAGGTGGACCAGCAGGCGGTGGCCAGGACGACAAGCGCCAGTCCGACCAACCTTGATTTTAGTGCTTCATCCATTGTGTGTGTCACCATCCCTGATTAATTTGAGATTCATTCGCAGAAATTGCCGATCTCCGGCGAGTCGATCGCCTCGATCAGTGCCGAGGGAGCAAGCTGGATGCCGAGATCCGGCCGACCAGCGCTGATGATAACCTGGTCCAGTTCCAGAACGTGTTCGTCGAAATAGGTTGGGGTGTCATCGCGCCGCAGACCGAGGACGGAAACTGAGCCGACTTGGAAACCGCTGATGCGCTCGACATCGCGCTCGCTGGCCAGATCGGCATTTTTATCGCCCAGCGTTTCTGCGACCTTCTTCATGCTCAGGCGGCGGTCACCCGGTGTGACGAACATCGCAAAGTTCCCGCCGGGGCTCGGCCGTTCGGGGCGGGTGAACCGAACAAGCATCGCTTTGAGAACCCGGGCTGTTTCCACACCCAGGTCGGCGGCGACTCCCTGCGCGGTGTATTCCTTCTGCGATTGCTCCAGGGTTTCGAAGCAGACCCCTTTGGCTTCAAGCGCGCGAATGGGCTGCGTCTTCTTCACGGATGACCTCCCAGGACGTCGCTTTCTAACTCACACGGGCCTCGGCGGAAGCCAGGATCGTTTCCAGCTTGGAGGAGATTCCGTCCGAGATTTTGGTGGGCTCATGGTGTTCCAGGATGCTGAGCACACGCTCGCGAACCCGTTCACGAAGACTTTGAGCGCCGTCGGCTTTCCAATCCGCAAACGTGCTGCGGTCGAGGAGCGAGGGCACCCAGTTTTCGCGGAAATGAGCGAAGGTGTGGTCATCGGCCAGGAAATGACCCATCGGTCCCACACGATCGATGACCTCGACGGCGAGCGTCTCCTCCGTGACTTCAACCCCGCCCATAAACCGTTTAACCAGGCCTGCGATCTCGTCCATCGCAGTAATCTGGTCGTAGGAGGCGGTCAGGCCACTTTCGATGTAGCCCACATCGTGGATGAGGTTGCCGCCGCTTAACGCAGTGAGCATCATCCAGATCGCGCCCTCAGCCGCCGATTGTTCGTCGAACATCTTCGAATCGGAGCAGCCAGAAAAACTAAAAATGGGCAGTTGATAGTAATGGCACAGCTCGCTGAATGCGGTCATGGCGAGCATGAATTCGGGCGCAGCGTACGAGATCAGCCCTTGCGTCATGTCCATGAACAGGATGCCACCGCCACAGATCACGGGAGCGCCTTCACGGATAAGCTGGCAGATCAATAAGCCGCTCAGCTGCTCGGCGTTCGCCTGAACGAGCGCGCCGGCGAGTGTGACCGGTGCGGTTCCGCCGATCTGCATGCCGGGTGTGTACACCACCGGCAAGCCTTTGCCGGCGATGTAGAGCAGCTTTTCGCCGCTCTCTTCAGCGTGGGTCAGCGGCGAAATCGGTTCGCTGTAAAGTGCGCAGAACGGTTTGCGGCGGAGTTCTTCCTCCCCGCCCGCCACTGCTTCTGCCATGGCGATGATCCCTTCGAGGTTGTCACGGTTCCAGGCAGTGTAGATGATCGGCTTCTCCGTGTTCTCGAGCATCGCTTTGAAATGGTGAATGTCGGAGATCGATTCGGTCACATCGGAGGCGATACCCATGCACATCAGGAAGTCAATATGCTCCAGGGCGTCCACGAGGCGGGCGACATTGCGGATATCGTCGAGCACGGCTTTGCGCCGCTCGCCGGACCGGGGGTCAATCACGAACGGCGTGTCCGATCCGGTGCCGTAATATCCCTTGCGACCCTCAAGGTGCATGCGCGCCGCTCCATTGCGATCACAAAGCACGACACGCTTCGGTGCGATCCGGATGGCCCACTCGACAAGGTGTGGTGGGATGAACACCCTTTCACCATCCACCCAGCACCCGGCTGCCTTCATCCTGGCCCGGATATCATCGACGCGTACGATGACACCGGTGCGCCGGAGCACCTCGAGCGTGGCACGATGGATCTCTTCGATTTGGGGAGGGGAGAGGACGTGCAGACCGGGGGTCAACACAGGTGAGAAGCGACTCTGAATCATGTTTACAACCTCCGCCTTTGGCTATTGCTGCAGTGGAGAGACTATCCGGTATACATCAATCTTAAGGGGCGCCCAACGCCATCGAATTAACATAGCGGGTGTTGAACTCGGGCGCCAGATCGAGATCGACTTGTTTGGCCTGTTGCGCGATCGCTTCACCGCGTGCAAAACCTTCGTCGCTCAAGAATATTGCGGCACCAAAACCGGCTCCGTTGGCGATGTTCTCAACGATCTCATGGGGGACCTGCGGCAGCATGCCGATCCCGACGGCGGCTTCGACATCTACCTGACCGCCAAACGAGCCGGTTAGGATGAAACGCTTCAAGTCGGATGGCTCAAGCTCTAATTCACCAAGCAGGATGTCGATCGCAGCGCGGATGGCACCTTTGGCTTTCTGCAGTTCGCGTACGTCCCACTGTGTCAAACGGATCTCGCCATCGTCGGTGAGCAGCACGCTGCGGGAGCCATCCTCGCCCATGACGATCCGGGACGAGAAATCCGCATGGTCCTCGACGATGCGGCCGCTTACCTCGATGACACCGGTCTTGCGCAGTTCGTGGACGATGCTCAGCAGGCCGGAGCCAGTGATCCCGACCGGCGCTTCGTCGGCGATCGTTTCCAGATGGAAACGACCATCTTGAATGCGAGTCTGGGTGATGGCGCCGTCGACGGCGCGCGTGCCATGGGAGATGTTGACACCTTCAAAGGCCGGTCCTGCTGCGGTCGAGGCGGTGAGGATGCGTTTTCCATCCGTCACGAGCACCTCGCCGTTCGTGCCCAGATCGATCGCCGCCATGGGACCGTCCGCCTGGTCGAATCCGAAATATGCCAGGCAGGCGAGGGCGTCCGATCCAACGAACCCGCCAATTAATGGCGGTAAGCTGACGAGCGCATCGTCCGGGAAGATGCCGCCCATTAAGTGGGCCGCATCGCGGATTGATGCTTTGCTGTGTGGTTGAAATGGCATGCGGGCCAGTGACTCAATCGGGAGTCGGGCCAGGAGATGGTGCATGGCGACATTTCCGACGATCGTGACGCGCCCGATTCGGTCGTGGATGCGTTGGGAGAGTTTGAGCGAGTCGACCGCCTGGTTGATCGAGGCCAGTGCCAGGCGCTGCAGCCGTTCGGCAGCCGCGGGGTCGCTGCTCGCCGCGCTCAAGCGTGAAATCACATCCGCTCCGTAAATCGTCTGTTGGTTGAGGCCGGCCGCTCCGGTGCAAACCTCACCATCATCCATCATGGTCAAGAACGCCGCGACCGTGGTCGAGCCGAGATCGATCGCAAGCCCGAGCGGGGTATCGGTTTTCTTGTAGCGATTGCTGGTGCGGAAGATCTTGTTGGAATAGACGACGATCGGTGTGAGAATGACACGCACATCGTCCTGGACACGCGCCCGGCAGGCCAGGCGGTTGTTCAAGGCAAGTTCGCCGGGGGTGAGGTGTTTCGCCTCCACCTCGTCGGGCTCGGCGAGCCCTTTCTCGGCCAGGACTTTGCACATACCGCAGGTGCCCCGGCCTGCACAGGGCTGTTCGAGCGGAAGCCCGGTCCTCGAGATCACATCACCAAGAATTTCATTCGGCTGGGCTTGAATGGTTTGCTCTTCTTCACCATATACGACGTTTACCGTAGGCATTCAACCCTCTCACTTACCTATCATCTGCCGATAAGATCGTTTTAACCTTATCGTAGAAACCCTTGACATGCGCGTGCATAATACTTGCGGCTTGGTCGCCATCCCTGGCATTTATCGCCTGAAGCAGTGAAAGGTGTGTCTCAACAGCCTCCGGCAGGAAATCCAGCTCTGGGAGGACGAGATACCACAGGCGTTGCGATTGACCGAAAAGTTGCTCGAGGGCTCTCGCCAGGTGGCGGTTTCCGGAGGCTGCCGCGATCGCCTGGTGGAACTTATGATCCAGGTCGAAGAGCCGCTCCATCTCGTCCGGCGCAATCGAGGCCTGTTCGCTGCGCAGCGCTTCGAGCACAGCAAGATCATCCGGCGAGCCGCGCCTGGCTGCCAGGCGCGCGCTGAAGGTCTCCAGTTGGAGGCGCAGTTCGCTGAGCTGCTCGAGTTCAGCGAGGTTAATCTCCGAGACGTACATGCCCTGCTCGCTGAAAGTCACCAGGCCGTCATGGGCGAGAAGCGACAGCGCTTCCCGCACTGTTTTGAGCTCGAGGCCGATCTCCTCCGCAAGCGCCTGGTCGTTGAGTACCGAACCAGGCGCGAGCTCAAGCCGGGTGATCTTCTTGTGGATATTTTCGTAAGCCTTGCGTGTGTCGATCCGGATCAAGTCCATCGGCATGTCCTCTAGATACTGGACGTTCGTGGTCATCTCATCAGGCGCGGGTTGCCCATCGCACGAGCCCGCACCCGGTAGGAATCGATCCCATCGTTCTCGACGCTTAATGTGACCTGCGGTTGGTCCGCGCCCGACCGGATTGCGGCGCTCAGCGAGCGTTCCGCCGCGGTCTCGCGGGCAAGCATGAGCGCTTCTTCCAGGTCTTCGATCTCGTCGCTGTCAGTCTTGCTCTGCACACGATAGGCGATGACGTCGAGACCCGCTTCGGAGAAGACAGGGTACACGAGGATCTCTTCTTCGACCATCACGCTGCCGCCGACCGCGCCAACCGCATTGGCGACATGATAATGGTCGGGCAGGACCAATTCCGAATGAAGCTTATCGGCGATATCTTTCAAGAGCAGTCCGGCCGGAGCGCCGATGCCGATGATCGGTATGCGCAGGTTCAGGCTGGTCGCCAGATCGGGATGCATTGCATAAAGGCTGTTGAGGAAGAACCACTCCCCGAAATTCTCATCGGAATTAGCTTGCTCGAGCTCCGGTAAGCGGGTGAGGAAGCTGAGCGTCGTGCGCAGGATCGACTCGCTCATCAGTTTCCAGATGCGGTCGCGAATGACCTCGGGCTCTTCAAATTGGTACCTGCACAGACTCTGCAGGGCGAACTCCGCCGCCTCAGCGCTCCAACGGACAAATCTTCCGTCCGTGTGCAGCAGGTCCGTCGGTGTAAGCCCGGCGCGGCCGAGGATCTCCTGGCGGAAGAGTTCATCGGTCCCCAGCTGTGAGATATGCAGCACCTGCAACTTTCGGATAATCTCTGGCACGGGCAGCGGCCCGTGTCTTAGCAGTTCAATCAAGCCGGCCTGCCTGGCAGAGAGTTTCAAATGGCTTTCTGCTGGTTCGCGCAGCAGAAACCAGTATTCAAGCCAATCCGGGGAGGACTGCTCCCATGTTCGTTTTGATAGGGCTTTGATGCGCTGAAAAACGCTTTCGTGTTTGTGGGCTAGATAGGAGAGCGGGACCACCCGCCCGGGGCCGATCAGATAATGCCCCTCGTGATCGGTACGGATGTGGCTGTCTCCGCCGATTCCGATCGAAAGCAAATCCGCCGCCTTGACGGAGGTTTTGTAAGCTCCGACGGTTGCGCCCTCTTCGCTGATCGTCACACGCCCACCTTTGATCAATGCAAAATCCGTCGTCGTGCCGCCGATATCGATGACGAGCGCGTCATCCAGACCGGAGAGGAAGCGACCGCCGATGGCGCTGGCTGCCGGGCCGGAGTGGATCGTCTCGACCGGGGTCCTCGCCGCGAACTCGTCGCTCATCAACGTGCCATCCCCGCGCACAACCATCAGTGGAGCCTCGATCTTCCTGCGCTCCATCGCCTGCCGGACGGCGACGATGAAATCCTGGAGCACCGCCAGCAGAGAGGCGTTCAGTGCGGCGGTCGTGGCGCGTTCGACGGAACCCAGCCTGGTTGAGAGTTGGTGACCTAGAACGACCGGAAGATCACAGATCTTTTCGATCGCGTTTAACGTACGCTGTTCGTGTTCGGGGTTCAGCGGGCTGAAGTAGCTGGAGACCGCCAATGCGTCGACCTGGTCTTTGATCTCGTTTACCTTTGCGAGAATCGCCGGTAGATCAAGGGGTTGTTTTTCCTTTCCGTAGAGGTCGTGCCCGCCGTTGAAGTAATGATATTCCGGGGTTGCGAAGCGTTTGTCGAGTGAGAATGATTCGATAAGTTCCGGGTCGTAGCCGATCAGGAGCAGCGCCACGCGCTTCCCTTTGCCCTCCGCAATCGCGTTGGTCGCAAGCGTGGTCGAGATGGATACCATGCGGATTGCATCCGGATCCTCGATTTCGATCTGGCGAATGACCTCTTCGATACCGAGCGAAAAATCGCGTTTGGTTGTGAGGCTTTTATGCGCGGCAAGAATTTCCCGGCTTCGATAGTCAAGCAGCACACCATCGGTATATGTCCCCCCGGTATCGATGCCAAGAACGAGTGGTCCTTTTGTCATCCGGAATGGTTGAAACCTTTCTGTGTCCTGAAAGTGTCAGCAGCGATTGTTTCCGCAACAGGGCAGGGCAATCTGACGCCCTGCCCTGTTGCTTTGTCACATGTGCACAGGGCACAAGAACTGATGCGCTTCGAGCGGCTTTATCCCGGTCCGAACATGTCGAGGTCGAGTTCCTCGTCCTTATGGCGCTCATCGGCCAGTTCGCAGATGCGCTTGATCTCCGCAAACATCTTATCCTCCATGAGCGGTTCGTGTTCTGCTTCGAGGATCTCGAGCACACGTTCGTGTACGCGGTCTTTGAAGGTCTTGCTGCCAGACATTTCCCAGCTCTCGAAGTTCTGGCGGTCGATGAGCTGTGGCTGCCAGATCTCATGCTTGAAGCGTTTGTAAGTGTGATCGTGTTCAAGGAAGTGACCGCCCGGACCGACAGAATCCATCACGGGGAGCGCCAGATCGGCGTCGGTGGTGGGGATGCCGCGCAAGATGCGTTTGACCATGTCGATGATCTCGTTCGCGGCGACCATCAGTTCGGGTGAACTGGTCAGCCCCTGTTCAAGGTAGCCGACATCGTGGATCATATTTCCGCCGACGAGCGCGGCGGTGGCGATGTTGATCGTCGCTTCCATCGCCGCTTGAGCGTCGAACATCTTCGAGTCCGAGCAGCCGGCCGTTTCGTACATCGGCACACCAAGCCACTTGGTGATCTCCGTATAGGCTGCGCTGAGCAGCGCCATCTCCGGCGATCCGTAGCAGTACACCGTGGTCTGCATGTCCATGTTAGACATCAGGCCGCCGATGATCATCGGGGCACCGGGCTTGCGGATCTGGGCAAGCACGATGCCGAAGAGGCTCTCGGTGAGCGCCTGAACGGCTGTCCCGGCCAGCGTCGTCGGCGAGGTAGCTCCTGCCAGCGGGCAGGGTGTGTAGACGAAGGGGATCTCGTTATCCGCCGAGAAGAGCAGTTTTTGGATGACCTCCTCAGAGTGGCTGAGCGGTGAGACGGGCTCGATATAGAGCGAAAAGATCGGCCCTTTGCGCCATTCTTCTTTGCCGCCCAGGCGGATGTAAGCCATCTCGAGCTGGTCATTGAGGCCGTCCAGGTCGACGGCGGTGATGTTGATCGGCTTGGTGGTGCCTTCCAGCATCGCCAGGTACTGCCAGCGGTCGTAGGTGCCAACGGCGCGGTCCTGGACGATGCCCAGCGACATGTGGAAGTCGATGTTCGGCAGGGCTTGCGCCAGGCGGGCAAAATTCTTCACGTCCTCGTAGGTAGCCCGGCGGCGTTCGCCGCTTTTCGGATCGATGGTGAAAGGCGTGTCCGAACCTGCGCCAAAATAGACCTGGTCCTTGAAAAGCTCCATCCGGTGTTTGCGGTCAGGCCCGATGACGACGACCTTGCGCGGCAGTGTGGACAGTGCCTTATCGACCATCCACGGTGGGATTTTCACCAGGCTGCTGTCTTCGGTCGTATCTTCCACAATTGCGCCGCCGGCGTGGGCGACATCGACGCCTTCTTGATCGTAAACGCGCACACCGGTTTCATAAAGCACACTGAGCGCGGAGAAATAGATCTGCTCGATTTCATCCTCGGTCAGCACCGAGAAACGGGGGGTGGCGTTTACGGTGAAATTTGTTTTCTTCACTTGCATGCTGTGATCTCCTGTCTGATCAGCCTCGCATCACGAACGTCATTCCCGGGTGGATTTAACCACCGATGAAATCCTCCTGGCGGATCTCCCCGCCAGGCGGCACAATCAGGAAATCCTTGTCATCTTTGTCGAGGCTGCTCGCGATTTCGACCAGTCGAGCGATAAAACGATCTGAACCCAACTTCTCTTCGTAGTGCATATCCCAGCGCTCACAGAACTTCGCCACTGCCTGTGCTTGCGAACGAAAGGCATCCAGGTCCGCCCGGGAATGGGCGACGAGCACCAGCCGTTTATAGTGCTGGTACTGCTGGTCCATCAGCCACAACGCCTCCTCTTGACCATACGTTTCCAGGTACTCGTTGTACTCTTTGAGAGGATCGCTCCCCGATTCGAGCCAACCTTTGGTGAGGTAGTATGTACCGGGTTCGCTTTCGAATTCTTCAAGATAGGCTTCTCGGGATCCGAGCAGGATGGCAATACAGTCATCGGCGCGCGGGATCACGAGCGTATGCTGGCGGGACTTCACACCACGGAGTCCATTCCCGCAAAGTCCATAGCCCAACAAGATCAGGCTGGGTTGCTCGATGCGGTCAATCTCGTCCTGCACGCTCCAGGTCAGTTTGGATGGTACCCGGTGCAGGCCGTAATCCTTGAATGTGGTGCTGGCTGCCACGTCTTCGGGCAGATAGGCTTCCAGCAAGCCCTGGAAAACTTTACAGGCAATAACTACCAACGGAAGGGATTCAGACGTACTCATCGCGATTCGATATACCTCTGCTATCCTGCACCGACGAGGCGCTTGGCCAGGTCGCTGCCGGCAACCGCGTTGGAACCGTAGCCATCGGCGCCGATCCGGTCGGCGAAAGCCTGATCGACGGGCGCCCCGCCGACCATGACTTTAACCTGCTCGCGCAGACCGGCTTCTTCGAGCGACTTGATCGTATGCCCCATCGCCCGCATCGTCGTGGTCAGCAGCGCTGACATTCCGACGAGATCCGGTTGGTGTTCTTTGACCGCGTCGATGAAGGCTTCAGGTTTCTGGTTGAAACCGAGATCGATGACCTCGAAGCCGGCTCCTTCGCACATCATGCCAACCAGATTCTTGCCGATGTCGTGCAGATCGCCTTGAACAGTGCCGAGCACGACTTTGCCGATAAGCTTGACGCCGCTGCTGACCAGCTCGGGCCGCAGGATCTCAAGACCGGACTGCATCGCATCTGCGGACATCAACACTTCTGGGACGAACATATCGCCACGACGGAAGCGGTCGCCGACCTCGTTCATGCCGACGACCATCCCTTCGTCCAGGATGGTTTTCGGCACGACGCCGTCATCCAACGCTTGTTGGACCAGGCCGGGCGCTGCTTCCGAGTCGCCTTCTAAAATGCAGGTGGATAATTTTTCCAGCGTTTCATTCATGGTTCACCTCTTGGTAGCCTCAAGTGTGGACAATTATTTGACCCGTTTTTCCGCTGAGGCAAGCACTTCCTCGATGACCTTCTCGGTCTCGGGTTTGACGGGTGAGGGTTCGTGGGTGGCGAGGATATCTTGCACGCGTGAGACCACCCGGTCGGACATCGTCTGCTTGCCCATCATCTCCCACTCTTCGTAGTTCCGACGATCGCAGAGGTTGGGATAGAAGAATTCAGTTTTATAGTGGTTGCGCGTATGCTGTTCGCGCAGGTAGTGACCGTTCGGTCCGACGTTGTGAATCACATCGACGGCAAGCGTATCTTCGTTGACCTCGATGCCGCGCGTTATCCGCCGGGCGTAGCCGATGGCTTCGTCCATCATGGCAAGCTGGAAGACGGATCCGGTCATGGCGCTCTCTGTATAGCCTACGTCATGACACAGATCTCCGCCGGTCAGCGCCGAGAAGTAGGCCGAGAGCGAGCCTTCGATCGCGGCCTGTTCATCGAGCGCTTTCGAGTCGGTGCATCCGCCGGTTTGCCAGAGCGGCAGACCGACATAATGTGCAAGCTCGGTGATGCCGGCCATGAACAGCGATAATTCAGGTGCGCCGTAGGCCAGGATCATGTTGCTCATGTCCATCACGGAGAGCACGCCGCCCATGAAGAACGGCAGTCCGGGTTGCAGCGTCTGGGCGATGGTGAGGCCCATCCATGATTCGGCTGCGGCCTGGATGATAATCCCGGCGGCGGTGACCGGCGCCGTGCCTCCTGCGATCGGGCAGGGCGTGAAGATGAGCGGCACGCGGTGGTTGGCGGCGAAGATCAATTTATCTAAGGCGTCTTCTGTGCTCACGAGCGGCGAAAGCGGCTCACAGTAGTGGATGTAGTTGGGACGCCTTTCGAACGCTTCCTGCCCTCCAGCCTCCGCGACGGCGATTTTGTGAATCTCCTCGGAGTCATACTTGTCATAGGACCAGGCAACGATTGGTTTGCTGGTGTTCGGGAACATGCCGGCAAACTCGTATGTCGCACCCAGGTCGTGGTGAACGTCGTCGACCGTCCCGAGCGATTCACAGAAGTCGATGTTCGGAAGGGCGTCAACTACTTTGGCCACCAACGGGACGTCGCTTTTAACGTAAGGCCGTCGTTCCATCGTCTCGACATCGATAAAGTTCGGACAGGTTGGGCCAGGCCCAAAATGGGACCGACCGGGGCCGATGTGGATGTCGTGTTCCGGGTTGCCATCGCGCGCATAAATTGTAAACGAGCGTGGTGCAAGCTCGAGCGCCCGGCGAACCATGTATGATGGCAGGCGTACGCGTTTGCCATCCACCCAGGCTCCGGCATCCTTGAGGATCTGGAGGGATTCCTCGTGGTGTACCTCGAGTCCTGTATATTCCAGAACGTGTAGAACACTTTCAAATAGCTCCTCGAGCTGGTCGTCCGAGAGCATTTGAAAGCGCACACCCGAATTTACTTGGTAATTCGCTCTCATTGAGATTCCTCCCGTGTACTGTTGACTAACTTGAGCCTAAATCGATGCATATTTTTTTACTCCCCCGCTTAGGCGCTGATTAGCTTCTTGGCCAGATCAGCGGCTGAAGCTGCATTGGAAGCGTACCCGTCTGCGCCGATCTGATCGGCGAATGATTGTGTGACCGGTGCGCCCCCGATGAGGATCTTGACCTGATCGCGCAAGCCGGCCTCTTCGATCGATTTGATCGTATGTTCCATCGCCCGCATCGTCGTGGTCAGCAGTGCGGACATGCCCAGGACGTCTGGTCCGAAATCCCTGACTCCTTCGACGAACACATCGGGCTCAACATCCTTGCCGAGATCTTTGACCTCGAAGCCGGCGCCTTCACACATCATCGCCACCAGGTTCTTGCCGATATCGTGCAGGTCCCCTTTCACGGTTCCTAGGAGAACTTTCCCGGCCAACTCGACACCGCTTTCGGTGAGCAATGGGCGCAGGATGCTCATTGACGCCTGCATCGCACGTGCTGATCGGAGCACCTCGGGGACAAACATGTTTCCGGCTTTGAATTCCACGCCGACATGGTCCATCCCGGGCATCAAGCCTTCGTTCAGCACCTCCTGGGCTTCCTTTCCCTCATCGAGTGCCTGACTGGTCAGATCTTCCATGACCTCAAGATCACCCTCGATGACGGCTGTCGATAACTTAGACAACGTCTCGCTCATGTTCTTCTTGCCTCCTGGACTTTGAGTTCAGTTTTACATTGATTTCGGGTCAAATTTTCCATCTCAACGTTCATGTGCGATACACACTCTCCTGTATGAAAACCGTCATACATAAGATTTAATCGTGCGATGAAATTGCTCGATATGTTTACGCATATGTTTGCGGGCGGCTTCGTGATCGCGCTTCTCGATGGCGTGCAAGATTTTCAGGTGCGCATCGATATCGATGTCAGCGGGTTTGACGTTGTTTAAGACGAGATACCAGATGCGCAGCGACAGGTTGTAATAGTAGTCGATCTCATCCACCAGGAAGCGGTTGCCGGCCGCCTCGGCCAGCAGCATGTGGAACTGTTGGTCTTGGTTGAAAAGGAAGTTAAGGTCCTGCTTGTCGCTTTCGGAGTACACCTCTGCCATATCCTTCATCCGGGTCAGGATCTGCGGTGTCATGCGCTTTGAAGCCAGATAAGCGCAGAGCGATTCAAGCTCTACTCGCACTTCAAAGATCTGGATCAGGTCGGTAATCGGAATATCGGCGACGAATATGCCCTGCCGGGGTTTCACGATCACCAGGTTCTCGGACTCAAGACGTTTAAGGGCTTCCCGGATAGGGGTTCGGCCGAGATTGAGTTCCTGCATGAGCTCGGTCTCACGGATCACGGATCCCGGAGGCATCTTGATCTTGATGACCTTTTCCTTGATCAGATCGTACGCTTTGCTGGCATCAGTCGTCGACATGGGCGCTTGCTCTCAACCTCGTCTAGCTCTCGGATTCTTTTTTCTGACGTTCACGGTAGGCCTTGATCCAGCGGCTGCCGTACTCGTCACGACCCATCGAGAGATCTGCAGCCTGCACCGCGGTCTGGATTTCGGTGACGAGCGGGTTTGTGATCGGGCAGGTCAAGCCGGCATAGATTGCCATGGCAAGGTAAGTCGAGTTGATGTATTCGCGATCAGGTAGGCCGAATGAGATGTTGCTGACCCCCATGGTTATATTGACCCCGAATTTCTCCGCTACAAGCTCGATCGTCTCGAGGGCAATCCGTCCGGCGTTGTGATCCGAACCCATCGTCAGCGCCAGCGGATCGATGATCACGTCCTCAGCGGGGATGCCCAGTTTATCGGCATGGGTGATGATCTTCTCGGCGACGGCCAGGCGGTCCTCAGGAGTCGACGGTATGCCCGTGTCATCCATGCAGAGGCCGATCACCGCGGCATTGAACTCTTTGACCAACGGCAGGATCGCGTTGATCGATTTGTCCTCCCCGTTGACCGAGTTGATCAGCGGCTTGCCTTCATAGATTTCCAGCGCTGCGCGCAGCGCTTCCGGGTCGGCTGTGTCGATGCAGAGCGGGACGTCGGTGGCGTCCATCACCATCTGCATGACTTGTTTGAGCAGTTCGGGCTCGTCCGCACCCGGCACGCCGGCATTGACGTCCAGGATTTTCGCGCCGGCTTCGACCTGCAGGATCGCATCCTGTTTTACGATGCTGAAATCCCCTTCCTGGAGCGCGGCGAGCACTTTCTTGCGGCCGGTTGGATTGATGCGCTCCCCGATCATCACCGTCGGGAAATCGCGCGATATCTCAACCGTCTGGCTTGCCGATGATATTGTGGTGGTCAAATTTTCTGTCATTGCTCGTTCCTTTTCCTTTCCCATCGTATGTTTTTTCGATTTAGCTTGAATAGACCCATTCTATGGTTCTGGGTGGTAATCACGAAATCGTCCCGGTGAAATCGCATCCGCGAGGGAGGGCGAAATTTCTTCTGCAATCCACTCACCTATAAGTTCTCCCGTCACCGGGGCCAAACAGATACCTGCCCCTTCGTGGCCGGTCGCAACGTAAAGGCCTTCAAAGCCAGCCACTGGTCCGATCAGTGGAAGGTGGTCGGGGCTCCATGGTCGCAATCCGGCGTAGCTGCGGATCCATTGCGCACGTGCCAGTTCGGGGATAAAACGGGTCGCCCGCCGGGCGAGTGCCTGAAGCACATCCCGGGATACGTCCGTATCAAACCCTGCGAACTGGCGGCTGCTGCCAACGAGCATCGTGCCAGCAGGTGTCATCTCCGCCACAAGTGCCACCTGCAGGTCATCCGTGCCGGCGTGGACGGCGTCTCCATAACCACCTTCAAGCAGCGGGTGGCGAATCAGGTCCCGGGGAGCCTTGATCACCAGGATCTGCCCCTTGCGTGGGCGGATCGGCAGCTCGATAGCGAGCATGTGCAGCAGTTTCGTGGTCCAGACGCCGGCAGCACAAACGATGTAGTCGGCGGCATACACGTGTTTTTGGGTCGCCGCCTCCCAGCCGCCGCTGCGCCCAGGATGCCGACGGAGTTCGATGACTTCCTCTCCGTTTAAGAGCTGCAAGCCCTGCCGCTGTGCTTTGCGTAGGATTGAAAAGGTGGCACGGCGCGGATCGATCTGATAATCCTGCGGGAAAATAGCCCCGCCGGCCAGATCAACCGCGAGCGCCGGTTCGATTTCCTGGAGTTCGCGGCGCTCCAATAGTGTGGCGGTGATGCCCTGAGCGGCGATATCTGCAACGATCTGGCGGCTTCGTTCCAGGCTGCCTTCATCCTCGGCGACCAGCACGGTTCCGGATTGTCGGAACTCGACGTCGCCATCAAGCTGTGGAACGAGATTTTCCCACAGGCCGACGCTGGCCTGCCCGAGGGCCATCTCCGGACCAGGGTTCTTGTCCCACAACAGGATCAAGCCGTCACAGGCACGTGAACTGCCGCTGGCGGGGAAACGCCGTTCGATGAGCGTGGTCTCGAGGCCTTTGCCGGTCAGCACATCTGCGCAGCATGCCCCGATAAGCCCACCGCCGATGATGATAACGTCCTGGTGTTTCATCCGGCCTCCTGCAGCTTCCCGAGTTCAACGGGCTTGACCGGGGGTCGGACGTGAAATGGCAGGATCTGCTCCCGAGTTTGCCCGGCTTTCTGCGCAAGCACTTGCTGGAGTACCGGGCCACAGGTTCTGCCCTGGCACATCCCTTGTCCGACGCGCAGTTCATTCTTTAGCCCGTCGAGGGATGTGGCTCCGTGTTGGAGCGCTTGTTCGACCTGCCCGTAGCGCACGCTCTCACACCTGCAAAGAATGGTCTCATCCACGAGGTCGTCGGTGTATGCGCGCGGTGGCCTGCAGGCATGGTTGAGCACCCTGGCAAAGCGAATTTCGCGCTGGCGTCGTCTCTTGAGCCACTCCAGTCGATCCTCATCGTGCGCCTCGAGGCGCACACCGAGTCCGGTGCCGGCGGCAAGTGCGGCGAGTTCACCCTCCAGGAGCGCTTTCGCGGCGCCGCCCACGCCGCTGCATTCGCCGGCTGCATAGATGGCCGGCTGGTCGGTCCGCATGTGTTCGTCAATCGCGGGGATCCAACCACCCAGCCAGCGCTCGAAGACGAAACCACAGCCGGCGAGTTGAAGCAGTTCGATGTTCGGGCGAAAGCCGAAACCCACACAGAGTGAGTCGGCGGTATAGGTCCGTTCGCCTGCAAGGACTGCTTCCAGGTAGCCGTCACCACGCGCCTGCAGCACTCCGCGGGCGAAAAGATAAGGAGTGCGGCTGCCGCGCATGACTTTGAAGTAGCGCCAGGCGAGCCTCAGGCGATCCTGGAGCGTGCCGATCAGCGGCAGCGCCCGGGCCCAGTCCGCCGGACGGCTGGCATCCAGTATCGCAAGCACTTCCCCATCGTTCTCAAGCACGCTGGCGGCCAGCGCCCACATCAGCGGGCCTGCACCGGCGATCAGGATCGATCGCCCGGGCAGCACGCCGTGCTTGTCGATCAGGCGCTGTGCCCCACCGAGTGTCATCACGCCGGGCAGTGTCCAGCCCGGGAAGGGAGGTACGTATTCGCGCCCACCGGTGGCGATGATCAACGCGGCCGCCTCGATTTCACTCGGACTTTCCGGCCCGCTGAGCGCAAGGCACGTTCCTTCCAGCGCCCATGCGATCGTCTCGCGGTAGAGTTCGACAGGCAGCCGTCCGAGTTCGGCAAGCAACGTTTGACCGCGTTCGATTGCCTGCCCTCTGGCATCATGCGGACGCGACGTTCCCGGATTGGTGAGCACCTGGCCGCCCGGCGTGGGAGCTTCATCGATCAGTGCCACACGGAGCCCGCGGCGAGCGGCAGTAACCGCCGCAGCAACGCCGGCCGGTCCAGCACCCACGATGGCGAGATCGACCCGTCTCATCACTGATCAATCCCTGTGCGGATGCGCATGCCCGCTTCTACGCGGGTCAAGCAAGCACGCTGATCAGGGACCCCGTTGATCTCTACCAGACAGTCATAACACGATCCCATGCCGCAGAAGAGTCCGCGCCGTTTACCTTGCGCAGTGGACCGGAAGGCCCGGAAGCCAAGCGTAATCAGCGCAGCGGCGACCGAGAGCCCAGAGAGCACGCGATATTCTTGTCGGTCTATTTGAATGTTAAGGTACATCCCATCATCCGGAGTGAGTGTCCGCCACTCTGCGGGATCCGGTTCAGGTCCTGAATTCAACCGTTCCTCCAGGATTTATCTTGCATCGTCAATCTCACGGTGCGTGTTTTGCACCGAAGGAGAGGAACGCACAAAAAGGCCGCACGTGTTCACTGCTGCAGTTCCTTCTCGATGTAGGCGTTGATGCGCTGTTCGACAGCTGGATCGGTGGGAGGCTGCACATAAGCGGACAGCAGTTGATCGGCGCGTAAGGCGGCCAGTGTCATTGCGTCCTGCATCCCGCCAGCGATCCAGTTCTGCACGCTGTCGCGCATAAATGTGTCCGGGCTCCAGAATTCCGTCCGGCAGCGCGCGATCGTCATGGGGTCTTTGAGATAATTTCCCTGGTGAGCGGTGTTTGCGATTGACTCAAGCCCAAGGGTTTCATCGTTCACGTCCAGGCCGTGCCGATAGCGGCGGGCCATCCCGCAAAGGTCATCGTCGAGGACAAACTTTTCTCTCGAGAAGACCAGGAACGAGCTTAAGATGCCCGCCGAGTGCAGGATGAGGTCAATCCCGCTGTTAAACGCTGTGAGCAGGCTGAACGCCGACTCAGATCCGGCGCGAGCGTCGGCCGTATGCGCATCCGAGAGTGCACCTCCGCTCCGGCTGGGCAGCCCGTAACGACGCGCGAGCTGTGCAGTGGCCGCCACGACCAAAGATAGCTCTGGGCTGCCGATCGCCATCGCCCCTGTACGCATATCCATGTTGGTTGAGGTGGAGCCATAGACCACCGGCGTGCCCGGGGCGACGAGCTGGGCAAGCGCGATCCCGGCGAGAATCTCGGCGTTTTGCTGGACGAGCATCGCCGGGAGCGTGATGGGGCCGGTTGAGCCGGCCATCGTCGCCGCAGCGACGATCACGGGTTGGCGGGCGGCGGCATAGGTCAGCAGTGCCGCGATCATCTCCTCGCTAAAGCGAAGCGGGCTGAGGGTGTTGATCAATCCAATAAAAGCTGGTTTTTCGGCCAGGCGCTCGACATCCTGCTCGAACGCGAGCGCGGTGAGCTCCAGCGTTTGTCTGGCGCCGCGTTTACCCTCAGTGCTTCCGACGAACGGTTTGTCCGAATAGAGCAGATGAGCGTGGAGCATGTGTAGATGGGCGACATCGGCGGCGACATCATCCGGTTGAACAAGCAGATGTCCGCTGAGATCCTGGTTGGGCAGGGCGTGAGCGAGTCTGACGAGTGTCCGGTAATTCTCGAGCGTCGGTTTACGCACCCCTTCATCCCGGTCGGCCAGGAAAGGCGCGCCGTAGCCAGGAGCCAGAACCGGGCTCCCATCGCCGACGTGAACGTCGTGCTCGGGGTTGCGCGCGTGGATCCGGAACGCTGATGGAGCCTTTCCGAGCAGAGCCATCAGGTCACCCTCGTCAAAAAAGACCACCTGATCTTCCACCCGATACCCGTTGTTTTTGAAAACCTGTAATGCGGGCTCGCTGGGAAACGCGATGCCGGTCTCTGAAAGGATCTTCATCGTGCCGGCATGAATTGTATCGATGTCTGTCGAGGCCAGCAGTTCTTGGGGTTGTCTATTCGACATGGTGATCCGCTTTCGACGAGTGTGCTATGCAGGGGAGCGCAGGTGTTGCTTGGTGTTTGATGTGATGCCTTTCACGCGCAAGGCTGTTGGAATCCAACCGGATCAGCAACTCACGATAATCGATGACCTCTTTAATGAAGTTGGGGAAGCTGGCAATCAAAGGCACGATCGAGATGCTCCTAATCGGCTGCTGCCGACTGGTTTTGAGGGCTGCGGTTTGTAATCCGATCCCGGATCGTGTCGTAGACTTGAGCGACGCCTCCAGGGTAGAAGATCATCACAAGGATGAGCAGCAAGCCGTAAAGGATGAGGTGCAGACCCGGGAGTTCGGTGAGGTTTGAGCGCAGGAACTCGATCAAGAAGACGAACGGAAACGCGGTAAACGCTCCGCCCCAGATGCTCCCGCGTCCGCCGACGTAGGATATGGCGAGCACTTCCACAGTGTGTGATGTAGCCATCAGCGCCGGGGTGAGGATCCCGTAGTAATGAGCATAGAAACCACCAAGCCAACCGGCGAATGCGCACTGAAGTGTGAAATTAAAGACACGGTAATAGGTCGGGTTAATGCCCGATGCCCGGGCTGCGTCGATGTTCTGCCCGATCGCTCGGAATGCGAGCCCGTAATGTGCGTTGGTGATCCAACGCAGGGTCAGGTAGGTAACCATCATCATCGCCACAATGATGTAGAAGTATGGGCGGTTGGAGGCTGTTTCCAGGAAAGTCGGCGCGTTCAAACCAAGCGGACCGCGCGTCAGCTCCGTCAGGTTGCGTGTCAGCCCGAGCAGTGCCAGGCCCACGAACCAAGACATAAGCGCCGCAAAGATGCCGCGCAGCCGGAGGGTAAGGATGCCCGTCAGAAAGCCAAGCACGGCTGAGGGGATCACGCCCAGGAAGATGCCGATCCAGGGCGAAATGCCAAAATTTACCGCCAGCAAGGCGGAGGTGTAGCCGCCGACGCCAAGGAATGCCGCGAAACCGAAGTTCACGACGTTGATGTATCCGGTGGTGAAATCGAACGCGATCGTCTGGGCGGCGATCAGGGCGGCGCCGACCAGCCAGCGCAGCAGATGTTCCTGGTTGAAGGGAGGGATGAACGGGAGAATCAGCAGGATTACAAGGCTCAACAAGCCGACCGGGCTGATGCCAAATTTCTTCGCCAATCGTTTGATGCGCTCAATCGGCTCCTGCTCTTCGTAGGTGTATTTGACCGATGAATTTTGAGTCATTGATATTCCTTTATTGCTCGTGAACGCCCTTGACCTCGCTGCCGAAGAGGCCGGACGGGCGGATAAGGAGGATCAACATAACAAATGCTGTCGGGATGACATCGTCCCAGGTTACACCGATAAAATAGCCGGTTAGCGTTTGCAGCAGCGCCACGATAAAGCCCCCTACAAGCGCTCCGGCGACGTTGCCGAGCCCCACAAGGATGACGACATACCAGGCGATATAGAGTGGTTTAAGGCCGACCGTGGGGTAGGAAGGAAACATGAAGAGCAGACTCGCACCCGCCATGGCAGCCAGGGCGCTGCTCAATGCAAGCGTCAGGACCTGGATGCGGTTGAGGTCGATGCCGACCATCTGGGCGCCGGTCTCGTCCTGCGACACGGCACGGATCGCCCGCCCGGTGGTTGTCCGCTGCAGGAAATACCAGAAGATCGCCATTGTCACCATGGCAATCCCAAAGACCACGATGCGGTCGACGGAGATGAATACGCCGAGGACTTCCAGCGGTTTCGCGTCCCAATACGACGTAATCCCCTTATAATTGGTGCCCCAGATGATTTGCACGCCATTGATGATGATTACCGAAATGCCGACCGTCAGCAGGAACGAGTTCATCACCCACTGCTCTTTGGTGCGCTTACGCAGCTGGTAAAAAACGAGCTTTTCGAGAACGATCCCCACCAATGCACCGACGATCGTCGCGGCGATGATGCCTGCGAAGGGTGCCAGGGCGGTGAGGAATGGCGAAGGGTTTTCTTTAAGGTAGGCGGAGATGGGGGTGAAGACATAATAGGCCGTCAACCCGCCGATCATGAAGAACTCGCCGTGGGCGAAGTTGACCAGGTTCATGACGCCGAAAACGAGTGAAAGGCCAGCAGCCAGCAGCGCCCACATACCGCCGGTGACGATCGCGTTCAGCAATGTGAACGGGCCGGCGACAACCGTCGCCACAATCGCGATGATGATCGTGAAAATGATCGTCAACCCCGCGCTCGAGGTGGCTTTGCTCACAAACTCAATAAATGGAGATCGCTTTTTCAATGCCGTTTCAGCCATGTATCGCGCTCCTGAAGTGTGCTGTTCTCAACGGGTTTATATCCCCAGGTAAGCAGCCTGGACGTGCTTGTTATTTAAGAGTTTCTTGCTAGCACCCTCCATAATGATCTGACCTTTCTCGATGACGTAGCCTCGATCAGTGATGTGAAGGGTTGTGTTGACATTCTGCTCGACAAGCAAGATCGTGACGCCTTGATCGCGCAGTTTGAGCAGTGCTTGAAAGACATCGTGGGTCAGGTTCGGCGCCAGGCCGAGCGAAGGTTCATCGACGAGCAGCAAATCGGGGTTAGACATAATCCCGCGCGCGATCGCCAGCATTTTTCGCTCACCGCCGCTCAACGTCCCGGCCAGCTGGGATTTGCGCTCTGCCAGGCGGTGGAACAGGTCATAGACGAACGCCAGCGATTCCTTCTGCTGGGCCTTGTCGCGGATCGTATATGCCCCGAGCAGCAGATTCTCCTCGACGGACATGTCAGAAAAAAGGTTCAGGCTTTCAGAGATGTAACTGATGCCTTTCTCCTTGATGACGAGGTTGGCCGGCATGCCGCCAATCGGATCGCCGTTGATCGAGATCTCGCCAGCCATGGGTTCGATAAGCCCTGCGATCGTTCGAAGCGTCGTTGATTTGCCCGCGCCGTTCGGCCCTACCAGCGCGACGAATTCACCCTCGTGCACTTCCAGCGAGACTCCCCATAAGACCTGTAAGAAACCATATCCCGCATCTATTTCACTGACTTTTAGCAAGGGTCTTCCTCCTGCTCGAAAAGTAATCCATCGTATCTGAATAGGCGCCTTACGCGGCCAGCGTCTCTTCTCCAAGATACGCTTCGGTCACCTTGGGATCCTTGGCAACAGACTGCGGGGTCCCTTCGGCGATCTTGCGTCCGTAGTGCAGGACCATCACCCGATCGCAAAGCCCCATGATCACGCGCATGATGTGCTCAATGATCAAGACCGTCACACCGTTATCACGGATCTTGCGGATGATCTGCATCAGTTCGTGAAGTTCACCTTCCGTGAGCCCGGCAGCCAACTCGTCCAGCAAGAGTAATTCCGGCTCGCTGGCCAGCGCACGGGCGAGATCAAGGCGTTTTAGCTGCACGGTGTTCAGGTTGCAGGCCAATGTTTCGGGAGGCATGGGGAACTCAACATACTCCAGCATTTCATTTGCCCATTGTTCCGGGTTAAAAATATTGGAGCGTTGATTTCCAAAAATGGTCGCCACCATCACGTTCTCGATCGCGGTCAGGCGAGGGAAAGGTTGTGAGATCTGGAACGTTCGGCTCATGCCGGCACGGCAGAGCACATCGGCGTTGTAGCCGGTCATCTTTTTGCCGAGGAAACTGACCACGCCGTCGTTGGGTGCGTGGGTGCCTGCAATGCAGTTGAGCAACGTGGTTTTTCCGGCTCCGTTCGGCCCGATCAAACCAAAAATCTCACCCTTTTCAATTTTGAAAGAGACGTCGTTGACGGCAACCAGGCCGCCGAAGCGTTTGGTGAGTTCACGAACTTCAAGGATCGTGCTCATAAATATCCCTCGTGTCTGTTTGCGTACGTCTTCTTCTGCGATTAATAAGTCCGAATTTCAGTCTTTGAAGTGCATCTTCCTGTTTTAAGAGAGCTGAGGGGATGGCGGCGACGAGCCGCCATCCCCTGCATGGAGCCGTGTGCTACGGCACCATCAGATCGGATTCAGCGATCGATTCAGGGAAGATATACACCTGATCGCCATCCATATACTGCAGGACGGGGAAGGTGTAGTAATCGCCGCCCACGATTGGGTCGGGCGGATCACTGAAGTTGTACTCTTGCATGACGATCGCGCCATCTTCAGCTGTGTACGTCAGCTCGCCGGTCCAGACCTTATCCTGAACGGTCTGGTAGACGGTTTCTTTGCTGAGCTCACCGAAGTCTGCATACGTGGTCTGGAGGACCTTGATGAAGAAATTCATGCCATCGAATGAGAGACCACCCGAGGAGGGGCTGGGTTGCAGACCGCTTTTCTCCTCGAAGGCAGCCGCAAATTCTTTGGCGGCGTCGGATGCGAAGCCGGGGATCTGGTCGATCACGTAGTTGGACGCATCGCCGGTGAGGTCGTACCACTCACCAACCCAGCCGAGGCCGTCGGCGATGATCAATGACTCGAGGCCAACCTCGTCGGCCTGCTTGATGAAGGCCGAGATCGAGGGTGGCGCGGTGCTGGTGCCGGCAACGAGCGCGACGCCCTGGTCCTTGAAAGAGTTCAAGGTCGGGTAGAACTCGGTCTGCTCGATCGGGAAATACTGCCGGTCGACGACTTCCCAACCAACCTCTTCCAGCTGCCCGGCGAGGCCTTCGCCGAAGCTGCGGCCCCAGTCGGTGTCCTCGCCATAAATGGCGACGGTCTTGCTCTCGGGGGTCCAGACGCCGGCGGCGATCGCGCCTTCAAGCGCTTCCACATAGCCCACGGTGAGTTTCACCGGGGTTGGCCAACCCTTGGAGGTCCAATACCCGTACTTCTCGGGGTCGGATTCGAATTTCTCGTTCACGACCTCGGTGGCACCGAACCCGAAGAAATGAGGCACCTTGTGCTTGGCGGTTACTTCCATCACCGCGACGGAGACGGAACTGTGCCAGTTGATCGCACCGGCTTGGACGCCATCTTGAACGATGGCTTCCTCGTAGGCACGCGTCGCTTTTTCGGGGTCGGATTGCGAGTCGATCCACACAACTTCAATCGTGTAATCGCCGATGGTGTAGTCGATCGCCTCGAGTGCCATCTCGGACGAGGTGCGGAACTCTTCACCGGTACGGGCGGAAGGTCCTGTAAACGGACCGAGAACGCCGATGGTGAAAACTTTCCCCTCGGCCGGCTCTTCTACTCCAGCAGGTTCTCCGCCGGCAGGTTCTTCGGCAGGCTCCGGGGTGGCCTGTGCACACCCTGCAAAAACGAGCGCCAGGATGATGAACATGGCTACCAGTGTGTATCTCTTCAAACGCATTTTTACTCCTCCGTTTAGGTAGGACGGATGGCTTTGCAGAACACGCTCGCAAAGCCTGACAACGATGTTGACAGGTTAGCAATCGATTGTTGGACAGCACCTCCCTTCATAGGCCATGATGATGAATGTCGTTGAGTAATCGAGCTCCGGTGGTTGAACACAGGTGCATGGCAAAAGTTGAGCCGGATGAAAAAAGGGAGCGGGTGGCTCCCTCTCCTCGGAAGGTTATATGAGCATAAAATCGTGAAGACAGACGGTCTGGCTTGGGCGGCCGGTTGATGGGGCCGCCTCCACAGTTGCGGGACAGCGCCGGAGTTGACCGTGGCTGACAGGTCGCACCGGACTTCGTGTAGGGTGGCGGCTGGCGCGCAATGCCGTCGCCGACCTCGGTCAGGCGGGCAGATTGAGCGCCTGACGGTGTCTTCGGTGGATCGTTCAATTGTTAAGTTTCGAACCGGTTAAGGTTAAACAAATCATCCGTCGCAGTCGTTAATTTAACGGCGCGGCGGATGAGAACTGGCCAAGAGTGTTGTTTGTTTGATGAGTCGCATCGATGTGTGGACCTTCGTCCCTCACTTGACACGGAAGCAGTTTCCTGTAAATATATCACTAATATATCACGGGATGTACTGGCGAGTCAACCATCCGGTCGGGAACGGTCGCGGATGGCTGAAAACAGCCTAATTTTGACATAATTTGGTTGAATAAACGCATTCTATCGACAACGATGTGATGTTTGTAACTAGCGAGGCACGTGCACATTCGATTAGACTTACCGGAGAAACCCCAACAGGGAGTTGACCATGTCATTATTCTCTCCTCGCCGCTATCAAGCCCCATTCAAACCCTACCGCCGCGATGAGGACACCTTCTTCATGCGTGTGTTCACCCTGGGTGAACAGACGATTAAAAGCGCACTCTTCAGTTGCCGGATGTGCGGCAACTGCATCCTGCAGGAAACTGCTTTCATCTGCCCGATGACGTGCCCCAAGGGGCTGCGCAACGGCCTCTGCGGTGGTGCAACCCCTGACAAGTGTGAAGTGGATCCAACCCGCCCGTGCACCTGGTACTTGATCTATGAACGCGCCGAACGCATGGGCCGCACAGAAAAATTGCTGGAGATCAACGCTCCTCTGGATGGAAATCGGGTCGGGCACGAAACCTGGATCGATATGATCCAGACGTGGCGAGAACGTGACCAGGGGCCCCGACCGCGTGACTTCCTCTTCAACCGCAAAAAGTTCGATCAGGAATGGGATTCATTTTTCTACGACTTGCGCCAACCCGAATGGTGGCAGGGGGATTCGCAGTATCACGCACCAGCCTACGACGAGCCAATCTCGATCCTCGAAGCCAATCTGCGGACAGGCGACTTCGTAACTACCGGAGAGATCGCGCCGCCGCTCAGTGCCTCGGGTGACGTGATATTAAAGAAGGTCAATTGGCTTAAGGGCTATGTCTCGGCGGCCAATTTTACGGATAACGCTTCCGCTTCGGCGCGCATGAGCAGCATCGCATCGAGCAAGATCTGTCTCGACGCCGGCATGGAACCGATCATGCAGCTGCAAGCCCGTGACCGCACACGCGTGGTGATCGAGTCGGATGTCATGGGCGCGGCCGGGTTGGGGATCCGCAATGTGCTCTGCTTGAGCGGTGATCACCACCGCTTCGGGCCGACACCGATGACGAAGCCCGATCAGTTCGACATGGACGCCGTCCAGGTGCTCTGGATGCTGCGGCGCATGCGTGACGAGGGCATCTACATCGACGGGCGCAGCATCAAGCACCGCCCGCAGCTCTTCCTCGGAGCGGCTGGATCGCCTTTCGGGGCGCCGCCGCGCTTTGAAGCCATCCGCGCCGAGAAGAAGATCAACGCCGGCGCCCAATTCATTCAAACACAGCCGATCTTCGATTACGATGGTTTCCTGGAGTGGCTGGAAGCGCTGGATAAGCGCAACTTGCTGGATAAGGTCTACATTCTGGCGGGCATGATACCGCTCAAGAGTGCGAGAGCCGCTCACTTCATGGCTGCCGATGTGCCCGGAGTGGTGGTCCCGGATGAGGTCATCCAGCGAATGGACGCCGCAGGCGACAAGGAAGCGGAGCAGGAGGTTGGTGTTCAGATTGCGCTTGAGATGATCGATAAGCTCAAGAACACGAATGGCATCAACGGCATCCACCTCATGGCAGTTCACTGGGAAGCAATCATCCCGCGCCTGGTCGAGGAAAGCGGCCTGCCGCGACCGAGGATCACGGAGCTCCCCGAGACAGCCGCCGCTGCCTGACCCGACCGGCCTTGCATGATCTATGAAAAGAAAGCCCACGCATGCTTCTACGCAGGTGGGCTTTTTCTCTGGCACCATCCGCTCGAGTTCGGTGTACAATGGGTGCCAGGTTGGTGAGGGTGCGTGGACAGAAGCCCCGCCGGATAGAAAAAACCGCGACGAACTGGAGGAAAACGATGAGTGAGAGCTTATCGAAGCTTTCAACGGCCGTAATTGAAGGCGAGCTTGAGGTGATGGCTGATCTGACACAGGCAGCGCTCGATGAAGGGTTTTCGGCCAAAGAGATTCTCGATGACGGTCTCATGTCGGGCATGGATCACGTCGGCGTCGAGTTCAAAGCCGGCAACATGTTCGTCCCGGAAGTCTTACGCTCCGCACGCGCCATGCAGGCTTCCATGAAAATCGTGCGGCCTTTGCTGGTCGAAACCGGCGCGGATATGGCCGGTAAAATCCTGCTCGGCACGGTCAAGGGCGACCTGCATGATATCGGCAAGAATCTGGTCGCGATGATGTGTGAAGGCGCCGGTTTCGATGTTGAAGATCTCGGCAAGGACGTCGCGCCGGAAGAGTTTGTGCGTGGAGTCAAGGAATTCGAGCCGGATGTCATCGGCATGTCGGCGCTGCTCACGACGACGATGCGGACGATGGAGCAGACGATCAAGGCGCTTGACGAAGCCGGTGTGCGCGATCGGGTCAAGGTCATCATCGGCGGCGCACCGGTCACGCAATCATTCGCCGACCAGATCGGCGCAGATGGCTACGCCTCCAACGCTGCCTCAGCGGCGGACCTGGCCAAAAAACTGCTCGCCTGATCGTCCGCTTCTCAAGAAATGAGGCTCCGGCTCTGTTTGCCGGAGCCTTTTGCATTTACTGGACCGATTCTTATAGGGTTGTGATCAATCGGCGATGATCGCCTCAACGGTGAAGATCAACTCGGCTTCGCCGGCGCGTGCCGCAACCTCCCAGCAGCCCTCCGAAGGGAACACCAGCGCGCTGGCCTGGAAGCCTGTGTCGCCATATCCATCAGGCATCTCGGCGGTTAGGCTGCCTCCGGCGGGTTGATCCAGCCTCCTGCCGCTGATCTTGATCGCGCCTTCCACGCCCTGAGCACGCCACCAGGGGAATTTCATCGCCAGAGAACCGTCCGGGCGCATTTCCCCCGGACCGTCCGGGCTGAAGATGATCTCGCCGTCAGGCCATAATGCAGTCCAGAGTGCTCCGTTGCCGTGATGGGTTTCACTGGGTGTCTCACCGGGGGGTGTCGACGCGTTCGGGGTGGTCGCAGGACAACTCGAGGCAGGGGCGCAAGCCGCCGCGAGAGCAAAGAGGATCAGGAAGTGAGACGCTATTCGCACAACCATTGCAGCCTCCTTTTTGTTTCCCGTGGATTCAATTCAATACCTGTGAAAACCGGACCTGGTTCGTTTCCGATACCTCCAACCGTGCCGCCATACAATATCGTTTGCATCGACCGCACACCGCACTCAAGCAGCGCTGAGCGCACAGCCGGGCCGTGTGCGGCTAACGGGTTCAACTCCTTCAGCGTGTAGTCCCGAGCCGCGGCCAACATGCCGCCGGGGCAGAGAACCAAGGATAGCCCGCCCACTTCAATTATTCGATCCTCAATGAGCGCCCGGCGTTCGCTCTGCTCGAAAGCGCCCGTCGTGAATTGCCCCTTTTACTCGGACCGGGCGCCGGCATCGACGCCCGACCCATGCGGTCGAAAAAGTACATTTTTTAAGCGCTCATCCCAACCGGAGTAGATCAGCAGCAGACCGACCGTGTCGATCACGCCGTGGGTCAAGATCAGCAGCCAGAGCTGAAATTCATTCCAGATGAACAGGGCGCCCAGGGCGAGGCTCACCATGCCAGTGCTCAGCGCGCCGGCGCAGCTCTGGTACCAATGCGCCAGGCCGAAAACCATCGATGTGATCAGGATGTTGAGAAGATTTGCAGCGGCACCAGTGCCCAGCAGGCGAACAAACTCGCGCATCATGAAACCGCGGAAGACGATCTCCTCCAGCGCGGCAGCCATAAGCCATGCTGCCGCAATCCAGGTGAGCGTGGCCCGCAGGTTGCCGCGGATCGTCCCCAGCGCACTGAGATCGTGTTCTGCCCCAGTCAGGCGTTCGGACAATGGCTCGACCACCATCACCGACAGCAGCGCAATCAGGATCCCGAATACCAGGCTCGATCCGATGGTGGCGAGCCACGATCCAGGCGCGGTCAGACCGAGCGCCTGCCACCCATCCCTGCGCTGCCATAGGATCAGGCCTATCATCAGAAGGGATGGGAGTACGCCCATCCCGGGCTGCTTGCGCAGGCTGGGGACGATAAGAAGAATAGAAAGAACCGTCAGAATGAGGGCGGAAGACTGTGTGCTTTCAAATCCCATCGCTCAGTCCAGGAAAAACCAAGTGCTGATCATATGCTTTAGGACCTGCCTTTTGGTGACGTCCCTCTCTTGGTGATCACTAAGATCACCGGCTCAGAAAGCTAACCTGCAGTGGTGACTTAGGAGCCTCGTACAAAGCGCGATTGTAGGGAAGGGCGGTCTCCATGCTGGTTACCGGAACCTGATCTGTGAGGCGGAGATGCGTTCGTCCTTCTGTCATGGCGGGTGCGTCTGAAATTGTACCTTTGCTATCCAGGTTTATCGATCAAATAGTCCACTCTGGGTAAGTATTTGCTCCTTCAGAGAAGAAAAGAGTTAATCGAAGAATAGCGCAGATAAGAACATGCTCACAATCAAGTACAGCACCAGCGCGATCCCTGAAACCAGGGCGGTGAGGATGTACCTTTCCGCGGTGCTCATCTCTGAACGGAAGATGATGATATTTATCCAGTACGCGGCGCCACCGATGAGGCCCCCCACCGCACCACCCACGAAAATCAAGACCAGGGTGATGCCGCTCCCTACCAGTTGCATGGCGCCCAACGGCGGAACGACTTCAATCTGCTCACCATCGACGATGACCTTCGGTACAGGATCTAAGAGCGTTGGCTTAAGCTTGATGATCGTTTTCGACCCGTCGGGGCGTGCAAGGGCATATCGGTTGCGCCCCGGACCTTTAGAAGCTGCAATCCCGTTAAGCAGCAATCGAGGCCCGCGAACGAATCCTGATGGGACGACATCGATCTCCTGATTTTCAAATCCCGGGATGAAGAGTGGATAGGACATGTCGGACACCCCCTTTGCAGCAAGGAAGTCTGGTCCTGAGGCCGCCAGTATCCGCCGGTTAAGGTGTTTTGACGAGATCCCTGAAAGGTTGGACTGCCCGTTGTCGATCGAAATTTCATAGAGTGAGCCCAAGCCGATAGAGGTTGTCGCTGATCGGGGCGGTGTGATCTTGCGGCCTGCAAGACGAGAGGCATGTGGATGTTATCCCGGTCGGAGCATAGAGCGGAATCGATTGTCTTGATCGACGATGATGACCTTCGGTTCAATTGGAGTATCGCTCAGCTCGAACCCCATGATGATGATCTGCTCGCCTGCGTGAATGCGGTGGGCCGCAGCGCCGTTCATCTGAATCTCCCCCGAACTGCGTGCGCCCGAAATGACGTAAGTTTCGAGCCGTTCACCGGTATGGTTGCTGACCACAAGCACTTTCTCGCCAGGCCAGAGGCCTGCTTGCTCGATCAAAACCTCGTCAATTGTGATCGAGCCAATATAGTCCGGGTTGGCGTCTGTTACCGTGGCGTTGTGGATTTTCGAACGAAGCACCGATCTCATCATTACCTCTTCCTGGTTGAACCCTCACTCAGAATGAGCAGGTTTAGCGCCGCCGCTCCACCCGAGGTGCGTGTGCTGGAAGGCATCGCTGTGTTTCAAGCCGTAACCAAAGACACGATCGAGCGACGAGTGTCCAAAGATGACCAGGCCGGTGGCCTGCAAGATTGGGAGCGAGAGGATCGCACCAGCCAGGTATAATCCGACCGCGATTCCTTTGTGGTGCAGCAGGTTGTATGCGTCTGCCCCGCTTGCAGTGTCAAGCAGGTAGCCCAGCATGCTGATATCGGGAGCCAGGAGCATGAGCAGAGCCCACCACAGGGAATATTCAAGCTGGGCGAATAACCAGAGTGCGAGCGCGGCCAGCATCAGTTCTTCTATTTTGATCAACATCTTCATTCATGAAGTCTCCAGGGCTCTGAGGTTATAGATGATGGCGTAGAGACACCGCCATAGTGACCACCGTGTGCGCGCTGTGTCACAAATTCAATCGGTCCCCACCGCTGAGAAAAGTATACCCGCTCGCATTTGCGGGGGGCTAATCCGTCCAATCAGATCAGCGGCGCGAAATGACCCAACGTGTGGCAGTGTTCGGGAAATCGGCTTCCTCCCACGCCAGGACCTTTTCGGGCAGAAGGTGATGGATTGGACTACCAGCCAGGTCGACAGCATACTTCTCCAGGTAGAGCCTGTTCAGCATTGCGCTCAACTGTCTATCCGGCAAAACGCTGACGGCTCCTTCGACGATAACGACCTCGTCCCCGCTTTCCAGGTGCAGGTTGGCGCGGGGGTTCTCTGCAAGGTTGCGGGCTTTCCGGCTGGCGGGGTCCGTGGCGAAGTAGAAATCTCCCTGGAACCAGAGCCCCCAAATCGGTGCGACATGGGGTCGACCTGCTGTGGAGGCTGTTGCGAGCCAGTAATTTCGGGCGTCAATAAGACGTCGCTCAACGGAATGCCAGTCGAGCAGGCCGGATTGCTGCTTCGAAATGCCGTAGGATTCCGGGATGGCGGGCCGTCCAGGTTTGTTGCGCGTCTGATCTGATTGATTCATCGGATGCCTGTGTCAATGTCGAAATTCAGGAGCAGCGTCTTGCCGGGCTTAATCACAACCCGGGCGGGCAGTCCACTGGCCGTATCAATCCCGGTGCGGTTGATATCGACGGTGTATACGCCCGGGGGAAGCTCAACTCGATAAAACCCGCCGGCGCCGAGCTGCGCCCGTTTGATCTCCCGGGCGCCACGGGCGTCATAGATGATGACCTGGCGTGCGGCGAACATCTCCGGTGAGGGCGATGGTTCTATCTCCCCCTCGCGCAGCGCAGGCACCAGCAGACCGATCGTGACCTGCCCTTCGAGGAATCCCAATTTGGAGGTGCGTGGGCGGCAGGCGGCAAAAAGCAGCGTGATCGCTGTCAGCACCACCGCAGTTGAAATCAGCTTCTTTATCCGCACACAGCCTTTGCAGTTGAAGCTATGCGGCTCAAATGTGTCCATTTTCGGTCTACTTCCTGTTCGCAGCGGTCCAACCTCGCTAACGCTAGTCGCCTACGATGCCCATGTATTCCACATCCGCTTCTGGAGCGATAAGGAGCACATGGTCTCGAAGGTTTTTAAGGTGAGCGAGCAGATCTGCAGCCCAAATCCCGGGGACAGCGTAGGTTGTGAAGAGGACGTGTTTTGTCTCAGGGCGGATGCGGCTGCGCCTGTCCGGGCCGTAGATCAGGCTCGAGAGAACGCCTTCTGCATCATGGATGAAGAGATCCCCGCATTTGAGAGTTTGCATTTCGCCTTTCATCGTTGTGTACGCCTCGGTCCCGTCAGCAACTTCGATCTGAATTGGCGGATGGACCGTGTCGAGGTCATGACCTGCGGTGAGCAGTAGGTCCTCCAACTCGGCCATGATCATCGCTTCTACCAGCGTCGCGACCGAAGAGATTGGTCTTCCGGAGCACACCGATTCAAGCTGGAGCTGAAGGTGATAAGTCTTCTTGAATTGACGGTAAAAGTGATCGTAGGCCGCGGGTCTGGGCTCGGCACGCAGGTCGGCTCGCTCCTTCCGGGCATATCTCCGGCGCAACTCTCGTTCAAGTTCCGCTTTATGGGCTTCCAATCGCGGGTGGCTTAATGGATTTGCTACCTCGTTCATGATCAGCACACCCACGCGTGCGCCGGTTGGTGCTTGATGCCATGTGCTGCCGATGGAAATCTTCATTCAAAATCCAATGCGCGGGGCTTGGCCGGACCTAGTCAAACCTGGTAAAGGATGAAATCGATATTGCCCGGCGACTGATTGTGATTAGAGAGAGCCTGTGAGAGCTCACTATGGTGCTGCATGCCATGCAAAATCAGATGGATGAGGATGCGCCAGAGTGAGATCTTATACGTGCGCTTCCGCAGAGTTATCAGCGTGATCTCGTCGACCATAGGGTCATCAAGCCGGGAGAGATACACGTGCCAGGCTTCTCTCTCCTCGCGCAGCAAATTCTCAATGGCGGCGATATCGGGATAGCCTACTGGATCCAGTCCGCGCTGCTGCTTGCCGGTCTCGAGGCCGATACGCCACCCCTGGTCGGCTGCAAGAATGTGGAAAAAGAGCCGGTGGATAGACCGGTGACCGAATTTATGTGCAGCATGGTAGTGTTCTTCTGGAAGCTGCGCCGCGCTTTCGAGCAAGCGCTCTGTTGTGGACCAGTGGTAGTCGAAGAGTGTGGTGATCTGATTGTGGTGCATGATGCATCTCCACCGTTTGCTCCTTCGTTACCTGATGCTCGGGAGCTGACCGCTTGTGAGCCGCCGATATTAAAGATGCTCCTCGCCGAGGCGTTTGAGCGCTCCTCTTCTTATCTTGACGATCGAATGAGCAGCATGACCATGAGCAAGGATATTTCCAGGGCGATGAAACAATTGGCAGCCAGCAGAGCGAATGCGAAAGCCATCGCCATTCCGACGCTGCAAAGAGCAGGTACCAAAGATATGGAACACATCAGCCATGATTGTCTGTATGGTCCTGCTTTGGCCAATGCGAAGGCGCAGGACCTCCTCGAATTTCGCGACGGTCAGGAGGGGTGCTTGCGAACGCCGTCCTTCCCGAACTTAACCACGCGTACGGCGCGTGCCTGGTCCCGTACGATCGAGGGAACTGCCATCAGTGCTTGACCGCGGTTCTCGGCCTAGATAAATGCCCAGCCGGTGTGAACATCGTCTGCACAGTCCCATTCAAAATAATGCAGATAGCCGATCGAATGGGTCTCCTTGATCACCAACTCACAGTCCCCGGCGCTGTGGTTCGACTCAACCAGAAAACGCTCCATCTCTCCTCCAGAAGTGCCCGTATTCAGGACAAAGGTTGTCCCTATTTTAGCACGCGGTTGATCATTTTGTTTCTGGCGGGGAATTCGATCTTGGATTATGATTATGTTTTGTAACTGCCCTCACAAGAGGATTTCATGCCTTACGAAATAGCCGTCGATCAAGAGCTTGAACTGATCGAAATCCATGTGATGGGGGAAACCAATCCGCTTGAGGCGCTGGAAGCCCGCAACCGCGCCGCATTGATCTCGGCTGAACGAGGTTACAGAAAAGTCGTCGTATACGGGTCGCGGTTGGAGAAGATTCAGGGCTTCTCGCCGGCGATGATTTTTAATTTTGCAAGCAGCTTCCGGCAAAAACCTTTTCCCCTGGGGACAAAGTTTGCCATCATCCCGGCCAGAGTCAGCGGCAGCGTAAACACGCTGGCCCGGATTGCTCGTGAACACGGCACGCGCATGCACATTTTCGAAGACGGCGGGCTGGCGATTGATTGGCTTTCAGGATCGCTGGCGACGGCTGAATTGGAAGTGATCTGACAAATTCCCCCTCTCCGAGTGGATAATTTTCTTATCCATTATGCAGCCAGGGCGCATAGCTCAGGCCGATGAGCAGCCCTTCGGGGCTGAGCAAACGCGCGATGGTCTGGCCCCAGGGCTCCTGCTTTGCGCCGTGGATGATGACATAGCCGAGATCGATCAGTTCGCCGACACCCTGCTCTACCGCATCAGGAGAACTCATCTCGAATTCGAGCGTCGCCTGTGGCACGATCTTGTCATCGGGCCATTGGTCAGTTCCAAAGCAAGATTGCGCTGCCTGAGAAAGCGGCCACACTCCGAAGTGCCGCACACCTCCTAGTTTTGATGTTGACTTGTACTCGCTCTCGCCCTCCAGCGGCAATCCAAACGCATCGACGTACAGCTTGAGGCTCTCGGGGACGTTCGGAGCGATAGCTGCAAACCCGGCAACGAATTGAATCTCCATCTGGTTACGACCCTCCTGAAACGAAGACGCGTGCCAACGGCGATTAACGGTAACTGCGGAATGCCAGCACGGAGTTGTGCCCGGCAAAGCCAAACGCGTTGCTGATGGCGGTTTCAACCTCGACGCGACGTGCCTCATTGGGGACATAGTCCAGGTCGCAATCGGGATCGGGCGTGTCGTAGTGGATGGTCGGCGGGACAGTGTTCTCGAGGATGCTCTGGACGGTGAAGATCGCCTCAACTGATGCCGTGGTGCCCATCATGTGCCCGGTCATCGATTTCGTGGCCGACACCGGGATTTCGTAGGCTCGTTTCCCGAAAACCGACTTGATCGCGATGGTTTCGGAGACATCATTCAAGCGTGTGCCCGTACCGTGGGAGTTGATGTGATCGACCTCTGCCGGCTCGATCCCTGCGATGTCCAGGGCGTTCTTCATCGCACTCGCAGCTCCGGCTCCATCTTCGCGCGGGGCGGTGATGTGGAAGGCGTCCGCGCTGGCACCGTAGCCGGCTAATTCGGCCAGAATCCGGGCGCCGCGGCGTCGGGCAAACTCCTCCGACTCGAGGACAAGCACGCCGGCACCTTCACCGATGACAAATCCATCACGATCGAGGTCGAAAGGCCGCGGCGCCCGAGAGTCTGGGCCTGCACTATGTGACATCGCCCCTGAGCGATCCAATGCGGCGACGGACATGTGCACGATCGACGCGTCGCTGCCCCCTGCAACTACTGCGTCCACCAGGCCAGCCCGGATCATCAGCCAGGCTATGCCAATGCCGTCCGAAGCGGATGCACATGCGGATTCGACCGAAAAGGCGGGACCGCGCAGGTCGAAGTCTATCGAGGTCAGGCCGGCTGCGCCGCTGGACATATATTTCGGAGTGGTGAAGGGGTTCATCGCCCGCGGACCGCGCTCGAGCAATGTCATGAAGGATTCCTCGACGGTTCCAAGACCGCCTCCAGAGGAGGAGATGATTGAACCGATGCGTTCGGCGGAATCGGGGGTAATTTCCAATCCGGATTGAGCCAGGGCTTCTTTCGCTGCCAGGTAGGCAAATTGTTCGAAACGGTCGCGGCGGCGTGCCTCCTTAGGATCGAGCGCGGCCTCAGGGTTGAAATCTTTGACCTCACAGGCGACCTTGATGCGCAGGTCTGAGGGATCAAAACGTGTGACAGGGCCAACTCCAGCGACGCCGTTCAAGAGATTTGCCCAACTCTCCCAAAGGTTGTGTCCGAGAGGGTTGATCGTGCCCATACCGGTGAGGACGACGCGAGGATGCATAAGAACTTAGCCTGCTTTCGTTTAAGCCCAGACCGACCAGGCTTCACGGGAAGATGATGGCAATGATCGTCACCGAAATCATACAATGAATCGACCGGGATATGTAGTCAGTGTATCTGCTCAAGGTATCTGAGACAGCGGTGGGTGCGAGGTGAATCTCGGGTATTGATCTGAAAGGTACTCTACGGGTGACGTTAGCGCGAGCGAATGGTGCGGCCACCTTACCAGTGGGGTTGGTCAGTTTTCGTGGTCTCCGTCGATAGTCCGCAGATAGGATGATGGGATCAGCCGCTCGATTGGTCGCGCTGATTTCTCCCTCAAGTGGGATTCTCAACTTCCAATTGGCGGATAAGATCTGGTAGATCGCTGATCGAATCGATCTCGAAAAACCTCTCTTCAGGCAGCTCGTGCTGGACGGTATGTTCGTGAGCCCAGGTCAGATCGTTGTGGATATAGACGGCATTCCCCCCGATCTCGAGCACAGGCAGGATATCCGATTTCATGGCGTTTCCGACCATGATGAATCGCTCCGGGAGGATGTCATACATTTCGAGGATGCCCTGATAAGTATCGGGCGACTTCTCCGGGACGATCTCGATCTGCTCGAAGTAACCCTTAAGACCAGAGCGGGTGATCTTCGATTCCTGGTGGTTCCGATCACCTTTGGTGATCAACATCAGGGGATGGTAATCGGCTAATGCGCGGAGGGTCTCTTCAACGCCATCATAGATTTCAACCTCGGCCGAGATGATGTCCTTTGAGATGGCGAGCAGCTTCAACAGATCCGCAGCCTCGATCTCGCCAGAGGTTAATTCCACCGCAGCTTCAGCGATTGAGATCGCAAATCCCACCGCGCCGTAACCGTAGAATTCCAGATTCGAGATCTCGATTTCGTGCAGGCGTACTTTGTCAGGATCCGGGAAGCCGTACTTTGCCATCAAAGCATTGAATGCGTCGCGGCCGCGACGGTAATAGATTTCATTCTGCCAGAGCGTGTCGTCGGCGTCGAGAGCGATCAGGTCAAATTGCATATCTTCTTATTGGTGTGCGGGTTATTGCCTGATAGTACGCAGATTTTGATTCTGTGCCAGAGATGAGTAGGTTACCCCTCATTATCGGGTGTCACGCCGGCAGAGCCCCGAGGCGATCGCGATCCTAACGCCGGCCCCGGCGCCATTTCTCATGGCATGCTCTCCAGTGAGATTGCATGCGCATCGCCGATGGCGATGCTCCGTCTCGCGCCGAGGATCCACTAATTCCAGAGTCTGGTGATCCAGGAGATGCCAGATCGACTTCTTATTCCTCTGCGGTTATGCGCCCACCTCGAACGGTGGCGCCGATGACAATCCCGGCGCTGATCAAAACCAGGTTCTTGATGATGTACTGACCTTCGAGGGTAGGTGAGTAGGGAAAAACAGCGAAGGTCAGTTCCGGGAAGATGAAAAGCGGGGTCAGCGTGCCCAGCATCTGAAGCCATAGGAGCAGCAGCGTGCCGCGCAGAAAAATGCCGGTGATCAATCCAATGCCGATCAGCGATTCCCAGATCGCCAGCAGGATCACTGCCGTGGAGGAACTGATCAAGCCGAATGAGAGCACCTCGATCGTTTCCCCGGCGAGACTCTGGGCTGGACTGAGCCCCGGGAAGAATTTAAGCGCTCCGAACCATAAGAAAACCACCCCGAGGCTGATGCGCAGCAGCGGGACACCATTGTTGGCCATCCACCGCGTGAGCGCAGAGTCGATCTCGTTAAATGTGCGGTTTTCTTCGAGCATCGTCCACTCCTATGTTGTGTGTACATGGTTATCATAAACTATCTAAATCAAGGACCAGCATGAAATACGGCCCTCATAGGCTTGATTTTAATCGTGAAAAGCCGGGTCAACCGACCCGGTGTGAATGGGGGCAGTTGAGTTGTCCAGGGACTGTCAGGCGAGGCGCGCACCGAACCAGAGTGCGATGAGGATGATGACGTTGACCGCGATCCCCGCGAACGCGACACGGAAATCTAGGGTTGTGAGAAGAAGTGAGACGATCGCACTTCCCAGGAGGAGTGCTCCCCACCAACTGAACCCGAAAATCATGCCCGCAGCTGCGGCGATAAAACCGAGGGCAGGAAGAATCCAAAGGACACCAAAGACCTGTGTGCCCGGTTCACCGAGATCCCATCGGCCGCCCAACAGCGTGGTCTTATAGGCAAAACCCTCGAACTCGGCCAATTTCAGGTACACGGCGAGCCCGATCAAGTGGATCAGACCGTGCAGCGCGATGATGACGGCGGAGATGATCCTCAGTGTGTCGGACATGAGACCGTCCTTTCAGCGCAGCGCAGAAGTGCCATCAGGATGCAGCCTGTGCGCTGGTTCTAACATTCTTGAGCAGCAGGACCGCCATGAAGCAGATTGAGCGTGGTGATCGCAAGGAAGGGCACCATGATGCCGAGCTCTTCGGGCACGCCTCGCAGCGCCATATTGACCGCCATGCTGCTCACGGCGAGACCCATCGTGATGCCTTTCATCAGTGCAACGGAGGCCAGCAGATACCCCCACGGGTTTTTCTGAAGTAACAACACACCCGCGAGGATGGCCAGTGGAGCGACCAGGGCGAGGTCCATCGCCTGGATGACCAGCGTAGTCGTGTTTTCAAGCGCCGGAAGTGTGCCGTCGAACAGCGGCGGCACGATGCGGCCGAGCCAGGCGAGCACGAGAAAACCGCCGACGAAGAAAAGCAGTCCGGCAATCCAGCGGCGCGGCAGACGGTCGGAAAAATGTGTGGGCAGCTCCCGCACGTTGAACGAAAGCATGCTCAGAATAAAAGCATAAAGGCTGAGGGTGAATAACGCCACGTAGACGAGGAAGAGCGCGTTATATGACGTCAACATCGCCATCGACGTGTAGGTGTAGAGGAAAAAACCGAGCGTGCCGATGAGCAGCAGCCGGCCGCGCAGCGACCCGCGAAACGCCAGCCAGGTGGAGATCGCCAGGAGAGGCAAGCCGACCGCAAGCGTGACCATGTCATTCCCCTGCTGCTGTGCCGCCATGCTGACGGTGTCATTCGCGTATACCCCGCGTCCGTTGATCGTCACGGTCTCACCGCGATGGCTGGTGAATTCGTAGGGCTGGCCGGACGTTTGATAGAAAACACTCGCGCTGGCCGCGAACAAGGCCAGGATGAAGATCAAGGGGATCAGCCAGAGTAATTGTTTCTGATAGCGCATCTCTTTCTCCTCATTAAAGTTGATATCCTGGAAGATCGAATCGGCAACATCCAGTTCCCATTACAGCGTATATTAAAATGCATCTGATTGTCCATGCGACCGGGGAGTTTCCAGCCTGGCCACATGGGTGGGAGAGTTGATCCGTGAGGACGGCGGTCATGACCATGCCTGATTGGCGCGGCTGCTGCAGGAGGGCGGGCATTGAACGCAGGAGCGGCAACCCGCCGGGCAATATCGTTATCCCGGAAGTGTGATCTGCGTGATCGTCATGATGGTGATGGAGATTGGCTGGTGGGGGAACCCCTTAAGACTTCGCTCAAGGCAATAAACCTCAACGGATCAAGGATGATAGCTCGGCGATATGAATCATGACTCTCCAGTCAGGATCGGATTCTTCGTAGCTCCACCAGGCGGCGAGCACTGTCTGATAGAGACTCCATGCGAACATTCGCTGGCGATCAAACCCCAGGATCTCGACAAATTGATCCACACGATGTTGGATTATTTGCCGGGCATCGGTCCAATCGAGCAAGGCCGGGATCGGATTGCGCAGCCAGGCGCCAGCCTCGTACTCGCGCTCGCCGATCAAGCCCTTGGGATCGATGGCCAACCATTCTGATCGCCCCGCTGAGAGCACATTCCAGTGATGCAGATCCGCATGCAGCAGGACTGGTTCACCTTGGCTTATGACCAATTCAGCGATAAGCTGCTCGGCACGATCAACCAGCCTGGCAGGGAACGGACCGCTGCCTCCGTTGAACGTGGCGCGGAGACGGTCTAAACCCCTCCCCCAATCGGTGATGGAAGGGAAGGGGCCATTTTCGGGCGGTGGTCGATGCAGTTGACGGATGAGCCCCGCGGCGATGGAAGTCGCCGATCGATCATCGTCCAAATCCAAAACCGGTTCGCCAGGTTCGAGCTTCTCGAGAAGTAGCGCGCCGTCTTCCGGGATTGCTGCGAAGAGTTTCACAGCGCCCTCTCCATTGAAGTGTTGCAGCGCGGCGATCTCACTGGTGAGTTCGGGGTTGGGCACACCGACCTTTAGAACAACTGGCATCCCGTCTGGCATCCGGGCGCGGGTTACGTAGTTGTAGCTCAGGTCCGTGAACGGTTGATCAAGGGTAAGTGACCATCGTCCGGCGAGCTGTTTGAGGAGTGAGGGAAGCCCTTCGAGCCAGGTGCTTCCGGCTTGGCCAAAGGTAGATTGAATGCGGGTGGCGAACGCTTCAGGTAGAGAAATCACATGCCTAGCATATACCAGTTTGCTGTTGGACAGGTGGATTTACGTTTTCTGATGCCAGCGCAGTGGTTTGCTGTCCTCCCGCACGAGCAGACCTTTAGCTTCCAGATCGAGCTGGACGGTCTTCGCCCACCAGCCGACCTTTTCGCCACCGGGGTAGAGTTCATCGGGGAGATATGGTTTGACGGCCTCCCGCATTTCCGTTTGGTTGAGTCCCGGCGCAGCATCCGGAAGGACCTTGAGCATGGCTGTTTTCATGGAGTTATACATTTTCGCGTCGACGCGTGTGGACCGTCCGGGCACATTGACGTTCTCAACGACGATCTTGTCATCATTTTTGGTCATTCTGCTCTCCGTTGAGTTCTTGCCAGGTTAACCGCCCGCCATCGCACCCACAACACGGAACGGTTCTTTTCCGGAAACAATCTCATCTGGAAGCGGGGTTTCGTAAGGTTCGTTAGAGTAATCTTCCTGAAGCATGAAGAAGCGCAAGAGGGCGCGCCGCTCTTTCGTCATGTGGTCGCGCACGGTCCCTCTGAGCACCGGGTATTCTGCCTCAAGCGTGTCGAGTACGTCGGCGATGGTGATCTCGCCTTCGATATCCAGCTGAACCTCCCGCCCAACTTTCGCTAGGTTGCGGAGATGGTAGGGCAAGACGACGCGGATCATGTCCTGCGGAGGATGAATGGGCAGGTGCCAGGGGTTATGCTCGCAAGAGCTGTTGGCTTAGATCTCGTTTGTGCCGTGCTTCATCGCGATGGCGCACGATGCGCCGATGCGGGTATTTTGTATGAATAAGTCGGTTTCTGCCCGCACTGTGGACCGGGATGGCCTGAGGCTCACTTTCCCCACCCTCCCCGGCAGCTTTTCAGGCAATTTCCCCTGAGCCTAGCCTCGACACTCGAGCTTGAATAATTTCTTTGCAGGCTGACTCCGCTCTGTCCGCATATCTCGGGGTGGTGTCGTTTGTCTTGTATAGCATGCCTATTATATGCTATACTGGAGATATGTCAACACTATCGGGGAAAGAAGAAAGATCTCTTCTAAGGGAGAGACAGAAGCTGCTCTCAGAGTTGTCTCAGCTCTCTCTCATCATCCACGGCTCCTACTTCGAGCGTTACTCCACCTGCAGCCG
>JARGGH010000010.1 GCA_029210945.1 Anaerolineales bacterium | reverse complement strand
CGAACCGCCGGATGCGGACCCGCATGTCCGGTGGTGTGGGAGGGGTAGGGCCGTGAGGCCCTCCCCTATCCCGATTAGAGGTGGCAATGAATATTCGAACCTTTGATCCAGACCGGGATTACCAGGCGGTCCGCGATTTGTGGGAGCGCTGTTCTCCCGGAATCCAGATCTCGTCTACGGATGATTACGCAGGGCTGCTTCACAAGCAGGAACGTGATCCAGAACTCTTCCTTGTGGCTATCGAGAACGGTCAAATTGTGGGTACGGTCATCGGAGGCTATGATGGGCGCCGGGGACTCGTTTACCACCTTGCAGTGACGCTGGAACGGCGCCGGAAGGGGATCGCCGCCCGGTTGATGAACACGCTTGAGGATCGATTGAACGCGCTGGGATGCTATAAATACTACCTGCTGGTGACGCGCGAAAACGATGCGGCGTTGGCGTTCTACCGCTCAATTGGCTGTGAGCCGATGGATTTACACGTGCTGGGAAAGGTAATCGCATGAATTTCGCTCTTCTAACCGTCTCGGATCGTTCAGCCAGCGGGGAGCGTGAAGATCGATCGGGTCCCGCCCTGAAAGAGCTCATCGAGAGGCAAGGGTGGTATGTCTCTGAGCAGATTATCGTCCCTGACGAACGGGACAAAATTGAAGCGCAGTTGCGCGAGTGGGCTGATGGCGGTTCGATTGATGTGATCCTGACTACCGGTGGCACCGGCTTCGCTCCCCGGGATATTACCCCCGAAGCGACGTCGAGCGTGATCGACCGCGCTGCACCGGGGCTGGCGGAAGCGATGCGCCTCGCCAGCCTGGGCAAGACCCCCCACGCGATGCTTTCGAGGGCTGTGGCTGGCATTCGCGGATGCACACTGATCATCAATTTGCCGGGTTCTCCACGCGGGGCCAGGGAGAATCTGCAGGCGATCATGCAGGTGCTGCCCCATGCGGTCGATCTGCTGCGCGATGAGCCCGGAGCGGAAGCCGGGCATCGCGATCTGCCCCCCGTCCAACATATCTAAACCAGAGGTTAGGATGAAACAAAAGCCCAATTACCGTTGGTATGTCGTGTCGGTTTTCTTCCTCTTCATGCTGCTCCACCAATCGGATCGCTTGCTGATCGCGCCGATGACGACACAGATTATGGAGGACTTCCAGATTAACGAAGCCCAGATGGGGGCGGTGGTAACCGGGGCTTTGTTGGTCGGTGCGGTTCTCTACCCGCTCTGGGGCGTGCTGTACGACCGCTACGCCCGTCCCAAGCTGCTCGCGCTGGCGGCCGCAATCTGGGGGGCGACAACCTGGTTGAGTGCCATCGCGCCGACGTATCGAGGTTTTCTGGCTGCGCGGGCCACGACGGGGATTGACGATTCAACCTACCCAGGCCTCTACAGCCTATTATCCGATTATTTTGGCCCGGAACGCCGCGGCAAAATCTATGGACTGCTGCAGCTGACCCAACCGCTCGGGTATATGCTGGGCTTGATCGTCGCGACGTTTTTTGCCGGGACGATGGGCTGGCGCAAAATCTTTTATGTCACCGGCGCGGCGGGTATCCTCCTGGCGATCCTGATTTTCTTCACCGTCCGCGAGATACCCAGAGGAGCGAGCGAGCCCGAACTTTCCGGCCTGACGACGCCTGGCGTCTATCGCTTTGAATGGAAGGTGGCGCTGGATTTGTTCAGGAAGCCGACGCTCATCCTACTTTTTGCGCAAGGCTTTGTGGGAGTGTTTCCGTGGAATGTGATCACGTTCTGGTTTTTCCGTTATCTCGAGGTCGAGCGCGATTATGATCCGAACGCGATCCTCTTCACGCTGGCGCCGACAATCCTGATCCTTGCAGCCGGTTATTTTATCGGCGGATTGATCGGCGATTATGCGTTCCGTAAAAACCCGCGCGGACGCCTCCTGACCGCTCTTTTTGGCGTGGTGGCGGGGGCAATATTCCTGACGCTCACGATGAGCGTGCCACACGACCAGCAGCTGCTCTTTTCCGTCCTCATGGCAGTGACTGCGCTGTTCATGCCGTTCGCGGCGTCGAATGTGGTCGCCACAGTCCACGATATCACGCTGCCAGAAGTGCGGTCGACAGCACTGGCAGTACAGCTGTTCATCGAGAATGGCGGCGCGGCGATCGCGCCGCTGCTGGCAGGCTTGATTGCCGTTAGAGCTTCGCTGCACGTGGCGATTCTGGCAATTTGCGTGAGCGCCTGGACAGTCGGGGCGATTGTGCTGATCTTTGCCGCGCGGAAAGTGCCTGAAGACATCCAGATTCTGCGCGGCCAACTTCAGACACGCGCAGACGAGCTGAGCGCGGCCAGGGGTGTTAAGGGATAGAGAGGCAAAACCTACCAGAATGAATGGGAACACGGTGCAGCTCGAAAGCCTTGAATCAGCCTCACCGGCTATCACGCGTTTACTCGGTCAATACCTGGCTGGCGAACGCGCCAACGTGTTCGAATTCAAATCCTGGGAGAAACTCGGTTTGCAACTCCTGAACGTGCTGCCGGTCGCATTCGCCCGGCGGGCCGTACGATGGCGATTTCGGTCATCGGCGCTGGATCCTGAACTTGCCAGATCGGTCACGACCCGCGATCTGGTGAACGCCCGGCTGCAGGATTACGATGCTGTCCGGGGGGCCAGGTTCCCGGCAGTGGTGATCGGGGCCGCGCTGGGCGGCGCCAGCGCGCATCTGGCGGCTGCGCTCGGTGTGCCCTTCCTCCCGCAGCCGTTCATTCTTGGCCTGCGCGGCGGAAGCCCTGATGATGAGCTTCGACCTCATCTCGAACTCACCTCACGCGTCGCGCAGGCAATCCTCGATCGCAACCCGGAATTGATGGCGGTAGCCCATTTCGACCCGATCCACGATGGCTGGTTGACGCGCGTCGTGAGCCACCTGCGATTGAAGCTCATCTCGCTTCCGCCCGGCTATCGAAGTTTTATCGGCGATGTTCTCGAGCCCGGCGGGGCGATCCTCTATCTGGATAGTGATGCAGTCTGGCTGCAGTATGAACTCGGCGAGCGCCATCGCTATCAGGTGGGGGGCTGGGGCGGCATAACAGCCGAGGAATTCCTGCACGGCAGCGAACGCATCGACCGGGCGCTAAACCGCGCTGGCTCACCACACCGCGGCGGATGGATGATCGCTGGAGAAAACCCGGAACAATTCCCGGAATCGGAGTGGGGCAGCGAGCCCGGCCTGGACGCCTCCGCACAGGCATTCGCGCAAGAAGCGGGTTACAGCTTCCACCGGGTGAGAGGGGCAGACCCGCATGCGTTCTCAACGCTCGCCTTTAAAGCGCATGAAAAGCTTTATGAAATGCACAGGCGTGCGCCGGCGGGGATCGTGGTCGAGACGTTTACACAATACGATCCGGGCCTGGTCCTGCGCGCCGGCCAACTCCCGCTCTGGCTGATATTCAACACGACCGAGAGCCTCGCTTTTTTGAAATCGAGGACGCCTGATTTTGGATCCGGCCTGCCCGTCTATTTCAGCGGCCTGGTGACGCTTTCCCGCACACCCGATATGGTCCCCTGGGAAGGTTGGGCTGAGGCGCTGGCCGGTTTTGACATGCGCAACATCGGCGCCCGTCCGCACCGCTACCCTGAGGACCTCGTCTCCCTCTGGGCGTGGTCTGAACGCCTACTTGCGCAGATTGACCCTGCCGCGTGGGAACGAGCGCCACTTCCGCTGGAAGTACCCGTATTCCTGGATCTAGCGCGAACGCTGGGCATGTTGGCCTGAACACACATCTCCATTCATCGCCCCGCTTATCTTGACTATTCGTGTCATATTCGATATACTTCCAATTGCCCATCCCCCCTGGGGGGGGTATACGGAAGGTGGTTGAGATGGATCGCGATGACACGTTAAAGCGCTTGCGCAATATTGAAGGTCATATCCGCGGAATTCAAAAGATGGTCGAAAAAGATGCTTACTGCATCGATCTACTGCGCCAGATCCAGGCGGTCCAGGCGGCCTTAAACAAGGTGAGCACAAACGTGCTTAACGATCACCTGCATTCCTGTTTAATCACTGCAGTACGAGGGGAAGATCCGGATGAGCGGGAACGTGTCTTGAAAGAAATCATCGAAGTATATGAGATGGCGACGAAAGTATAACCAGCAAAAAGGAGAAAGATCATGACGACAGTAGAGTATCAAGTTCCCAATATTTCCTGCGGCCATTGTGTGCACACGATCCAGATGGAACTGGGCGACTTAGAAGGCGTGCAGGTTGTCAGGGCCGATCAGTCCGATCGCAGCGTGCATGTCGAGTACGGTGACCCGGCAACTGAGGACCAGATTGTGGCGCTTTTGACCGAGATCAATTATCCACCCGCAAATTAAGCAAGTTCTATAAAAAAATTAAGCGAGATTGGTAGAGAAGGTTGGTGTAATACCTGTGTCAGAAAATACCAAAAACATCACGCTGCCTGTCACAGGCATGACGTGTGCAAACTGCGTCTCCACGGTTGAACGCAATCTGAACAAGTTGGATGGAGTCTCGTACGCGAGCGTCAATCTGGCTTCAGAACGTGCAAGCGTGGTTTACGATCCGGCGGAGATCGATCAATCAGACATCCTGGATCGAATCCGCCGCGCGGGCTACGATGTGGCTCTCGGTGAAGCAGACCTCGTGCTCCAGCGGCTGGGCGATGATAACGATGCCCGGCGTCTCGAGCGATCGCTGCGCGAGCGCGATGGAGTCGTCGAAGCGCATGTCAACTTCACGACCGAACGTGCCCGCGTCCGCTATATCCCGACGGTCGTGAGCCAGGCTGATCTGCGAACGACCGTTCGGGAAGCTGGATTCGAGGCGCTCGAGGTCGAGGGGGAGCTCGAAGATGTCGAGCGCACAGCCCGGCAGGACGAGATCAACCGGCAGCGCCGCTTACTGATCACGGGCTTGATCTTCACCGTGCCGCTGTTCTTGTTCTCGATGGCGCGCGATTTCGGGCTGCTCCCGGCAGCGATCGGGCACGCGCCCTGGGCGACCTGGCTGATGTTTGCACTGGCAACCCCAGTCCAGTTCTACGTCGGTTGGCAGTACTACGACGGCGCCTACAAGGCGCTCCGCAATGGTTCGGCCAATATGGACGTGCTCATCGCAATGGGATCGTCCGCGGCGTATTTCTACTCGATACCGGTCCTGCTCGGGCTGATCGATGGGCATGTGTACTTTGAGACCTCGGCGGTGATCATCACGCTGATCGCCCTGGGTAAATACCTGGAAGCCGGCGCGAAAGGGCGGACGAGCGAGGCGATCAAGAAGCTTATGGCGCTGCGAGCCCGGACCGCCCGAGTTGTGCGGGCCGGTGAAGAACTCGACGTTCCGATCGAAGAGGTCGTCGTCGGTGATATCGTCGTCGTCCGGCCGGGAGAAAAAATCCCGGTCGATGGGGTCGTCGTCGAAGGCCGCACGACGATCGACGAATCGATGCTGACCGGTGAATCGATGCCTGTCGAGAAGGGGCCCGGGGATAAACTTTTCGGTGCCACGATGAACAAACAAGGCCGGGTTAAATTCGAAGCGCTTAACGTTGGGAAGGATACGGCCCTTGCGCAGATCATCCGCCTGGTAGAGGAAGCTCAGGGCAGCAAGGCGCCGATCCAGCGTTTGGCGGATCAGGTCTCGGCGGTGTTTGTGCCAATCGTGATCGGTATCGCGCTGGTTACATTCCTGGGGTGGTATTTCCTGGCGCCGGCGCCGGCTCAAGATGTGTCTGCCTTCACGCGTGCGCTGATCAACATGGTCGCCGTGCTCGTCATCGCTTGTCCGTGTGCGATGGGCCTCGCGACCCCGACGGCGGTCATGGTTGGAACCGGTCTGGGGGCGCGCTCGGGGATCCTTTTCAAATCGAGCGAGGCGCTCGAGCGCGCCGGCAGCATCGACACGGTCGTCCTGGATAAAACCGGCACGATCACGCGCGGCCAGCCCGCCGTGACAGATATCGTCCTGCAGGGCTGGGTGGGCGATGAGAACTCGCTGCTCTCGTTGGCGGCGAGCGCCGAGAAAGGCTCGGAACACCCGTTAGGCGAAGCGATCGTCGCAGCAGCCGGCGAGCGCGGGCTCAGCTTGTCTGAGCCTGATCGATTTGAGGCGATCAGCGGGCGGGGGATCGCAGCCACAGTCGCCGGTCATGAGGTGCTGATTGGCACGCCCCGCTTGTTGGATGATTATGAGATCTCTCTTGACGGAACGGCGGAGATCGCCAACCGGCTGCAATCCGAAGCGAAAACAGCCGTCACGATCTCGATTGATGGGGGTGTCGCCGGTGTGCTCGGTATCTCTGACACGGTCAAGGAGGGGTCAAAGGAAGCCGTTCAAGCGCTGCAGGATCTGGGGCTTGAAGTGGCCATGATCACTGGCGACAATATCCAGACAGCCGAGGCGATTGCAGATCAGGTCGGTATCCGGCATGAGGATGAGCATGGCAACAGGTTGGTGCGAGCTGAAGTGCTCCCTGGGGACAAGGCGAACGTGGTTAAACAAATGCAATCCGAAGGAAGAATTGTCGCCATGGTCGGTGATGGGATCAATGACGCGCCTGCGCTCGCACAGGCCGATGTGGGCATCGCCATCGGTACGGGCACGGACGTCGCCATCGCGGCCGCACCAATCACATTGCTCAGTGGCGATCTGCGCGGCGTGGAGCGTGCAATTATCCTGTCACGTGGTACACTGCGGACGATTCGGCAGAACCTGTTCTGGGCGCTGATCTATAACGTCCTGCTCATACCGAGCGCAGCATTCGGCTTGCTCAACCCGATGCTTGCGGCTGGCGCGATGGCCTTCAGCTCCATCTTCGTGGTGACGAACAGTTTGCGCTTGCGTGGTCTGCAGTTGGGGCGCTGAAACCCCGTATGTAAATTCGGGAGATCACTCAAACAGGCAGGTCTGTCGATGTGTTCTTCAAAGACACTCGCTATCAACCTCTGCGCGATCGAGGTTGACCTGGCTGGGAGGCTTGATACGCTATGGATCTCGGTAGCATCACACTAAGCCCGTACGGCGTGGGTATCTCCGCCCTTGCTGGATTGCTTTCATTCCTCTCACCCTGTGTGCTGGCGCTTGTGCCAGCGTACATCGGCTATCTGGGCGGACGATCGGTGACGCCATCCGGGGAGGTCGTTGACAACCGGTGGGTGACGTTCTCACATGGCCTGGCATTTGTGCTCGGTTTTAGCATTATCTTCGTAATCCTGGGGGCGGCCGCCTCCGCCCTGGGTGCATTGCTTTACGATCTTCGCACAATCCTCGCCAAGGTGGGCGGCATCGTCGTGATTATCTTCGGTCTGCATACGACCGGCCTGATCACGATCCCGTTTCTTGATTATGACACCCGCCGCCAGACCCGGCCTGATCCTGGCTTGGGCTACCTCTCTTCGGCGCTGATGGGCGTCTTCTTTTCCGCCGGTTGGGCACCGTGCGTTGGCCCGGTGCTCGGTGCAGTCCTCACGCTCGCCCTCACCGGTGGAGAGATCCTTACGGGTGTTGTGCTCCTGAGCGCATACTCAATCGGTCTGGCAGTTCCCTTCCTGCTGGCAGCACTGGGGGTCGGTCGCGTCGCTGAGTTGATGAGCCGCTATGGAAAAGCGGTCCGCTACCTGTCAATCGCCACGGGGATCATCCTGGTCATCGTCGGCGTTCTGCTGTTCACCGGGACGCTTGAGACATTGGCGCGTTTCGGCTTTTTTGTCGATTTTGGGCTCTAAGCAATGCGCCCTGCTCGCCACAGGATCCGCCCGCTGCTTTATATGATGATCGGCATCCTCGTCGGGCTAGGATCTGGCTTCATCCTGTTCTGGGGATTTCCCGCCGCGGAAGCGACGATCTCGCCTTCCCCGGTGATCGAAACGGGTTCTCCCGCGTTCGGTGAGGGGACAGAAACCGGGCAAGCGAGCGCCCAGTTCGGGATGAAGGTGGGCGCGCCGGCACCCGATTTTGTGCTCGAGGCGGTGAACGGTGAAGAATATCGTCTGTCCGATCTGCGTGGAAACGTTGTGCTGCTCAACTTCTGGGCGACGTGGTGTGGGCCGTGCCTGGTTGAAATGCCGCTGCTGGAGGCTGCCTATCAGGACCACAAAGATGACGGTTTCCTGATCCTTGCGGTTAACGATGGAGAATCGGTGCAGGAAGTCAGGGCATTTGGTGAGGAAAACGGCTTGAGCATTCCGCTCCTGCTTGATCCAGGGCGCATTGTCCAAAGGTTATACGAAATCCGCGGCTACCCTTCGAGTGTGCTTATCGATGAGCAGGGGCAGATCCGGTTCATTCACATCGGTTTGGTTCAGGAACGACAATTGAACGACTATTTGAACGAGTTAGGGATCGGGTTATGATGCAGGTCATACTTTACACGCGCGATGGTTGTGGTCTTTGTGATGAAACTAAAGAGTTGCTTAAGGATCTGCACGATGAGATCCCCCACAAGTTATCCGAAGTGGATATCGAAACGGACGCGGATTTATCCGCACGCTACACCGAGCGCATCCCGGTGCTCAAGATCGGGCCCTACACCCTCGAAGCTCCAATCGAGCGCGTGGATATCGAAGTGGCTCTGCGAGCTGCGGCTGCCTCCGCGCCGGCAGCCGCGCCCGGATCGGGCGGCATGGACCGTTCAAAAGCGATCGGGCTCAACCGCGCGCTGCTGCTCTTCGCGCGCGGTTGGCTGGCGGTTTTCAACATCATCGTCTTCCTTTATGTCAGCCTCCCTTTTGGCGCTCCGTATTTGATGAAGGTTGGAGCGGAACGCCCGGCACGCCTGATCTACTCAGTGTACAAGCCGCTTTGCCATCAACTGGCCTACCGGAGCTGGTTTATCTTTGGCGAGCAAGCTGTCTATCCGCTCGAGCGGACGGGGCTTACCGATACCAGCTATGAAGCGCTTACCGGAAATGACCCTTACAACCTCTCCGCAGGGCGTGAGTTCATCGGAAACGAGCAGGCTGGTTACAAGGTCGCATTGTGTCAGCGTGATGTGGCAATCTACGGGGCGATCTTCGTCTCAGGATTGCTGTTTGGACTGGTCCGCAAACGCGTCAAGCCGCTTCCTATCCTGGCGTGGGCGATCTTCGGAATCCTGCCGCTTGCCGTCGACGGAGGCAGTCAGCTGCTCGGATTCGTGCCGCTGATTGACTTCCCGATCCGGGAGAGCACGCCATTGTTACGGACACTCACCGGCTCGCTCTTCGGACTGATGAATGTGTGGTTGGCCTATCCGTATGTCGAAGAGACGATGGAGGTGACGCGCCTCGCGATCGCGGACAAGCTCGCCGCAGCCGGCGAACTCGCCGCGAAATCCTGATCCGCCGATCCGCTAAACACACGCCGGTCGACATGGTAGACTCGCAATATGCCGATCCGATCTGCCAGCCACATCCATTTTTTCCAGTTTGAATCATTTACTCGACTGCCCGTTGTGCACGCGATCTTCACGCGTGAAGGCGGCGTGAGCCCGGCCCCCTGGGACTCGTTGAACGTGGGCGGAACGGTCGGTGATGAGCCCGGCCGGGTTCATGCCAACCACCAGCGCGCATTGGATGCCCTACAGCGCCCGATGGGTTCACTCTTCGATGTCTGGCAGGTGCACTCTGCAGAATACGTCCAGGCGCAGCAGCCGCGAGGGGAGGATCCGCACGCCAAGGCGGACATCTTGATCACGGCGAACCCGGAAGTGACCCTGTTCATGCGTTTTGCCGATTGCGTGCCGATCATGCTCGTCGATCCGGTGAACAAAGCGGTTGCGATTGCGCATGCGGGTTGGCTTGGCACGGCGCGTGGAGCGGCCGGCGCAGCCGTCGCGGCGCTGCACGAAAATTTCGGTTCACGTCCTGAAGATTTATACGCCGGATTGGGACCGTCGATCGGACCGGATCATTACGAGGTGGGGCCAGACGTGCTTGCACGCTTCCGTCAGGCTTTTTCCGGGCAGGCTGAAGCGCATTTTTTAAAGCGCAATGGCAGTCTTTATCTTGATCTCTGGTCAGCCAATCAGGCCCAGCTCCATACTGCCGGCGTGGAGAACATCGAAACGGCGCGGATCTGTACTGCATGCGATCTGCGGCGCTGGTTCTCTCACCGGGCCGAGAAGGGAAAAACGGGTCGTTTTGGTGCACTGATCGCTTTGAATATTTAAGCCGGAAAGGTCGGCGGCATGACAGATTACGAATCCAATCTCAAGGTGGTCCAGCACAGGATCAACGAAGCGGCCGGGCGCCGCGGGCGTGATCCCGGGGCGGTCAGCGTGGTCGCAATCTCAAAGACCCAACCTGCCCAGGCTGTGCGTGAGGTTTACGCTCTGGGATTGCGCGATTTTGGCGAGAACCGGGTCTTTGAAGGGCTTGAAAAACAGCCGGAGCTGCAAGATCTCGGCGATCTGCGCTGGCACATGGTTGGTCATATCCAGAGCAGAAAGGCGAGCGAGATACCCGCTCATTTTCATATCGTGCACTCGCTGGACCGCCTGAAGATCGCCCGCCGCCTTAACAAACATGCCGGGGAGCAGGAAAAGAAACTGCCCGTGCTGCTTGAGTGCAATGTGTCCGGTGAAGCATCCAAGTATGGGTGGGAATTGAGCGATCAACAGGCCTGGCAGCCGGCAGCCGGTCAGTTCCGCTCAATTCTGGAGATGGAGCACGTCGAAATCAGGGGTTTGATGACCATGGCGCCCTGGGTTGAAGATGAAAAAATCATCCGCGACACCTTCATAAAGCTTCGCAATCTGCGCGATTTTATGCAGGAAAGTCTGGGGGTGAGCTGGCCGGAACTTTCGATGGGCATGACGGATGATTACGAGATCGCTGTGGAGGAGGGCGCGACGATGCTGCGCATCGGACGGGCGATCTTTGGCGAGCGCAGGGCGTAACCCCGAATGCGGTAAAATTAAAGTCGTTCTGCGAGCTTGTGTTCTGGAACGTATTCAGATCGAAAATCGTTGACCCAGTGGAAAAATAGGAGCTAATTTGTCACCCATTGCATCTGCCGTGTGGCTCGTCATCCGAGTGTTGACCTTTGTGGTCATCATCGATGTGTTGATTGGTTATTTCTTGGATTATTTCCACCCTGTGCGCCGGTTCTTCGATTCGCTTGTGGAGCCGATGTTAAATCCCATCCGGCGTGTGCTTCCACAAACCGGTGCGATTGATTTCAGCCCGCTGGTGCTGATCATTCTGCTCGAACTTGTCGGGCGCCTGGTCGTGGGTATTCTGGCATGACGAAGAAAGAATGGAAATCAAGAAATCTGAAACTATCGGATGCAAAGCAGGGGGCCGCACTGACCATCAGGGTAACACCGCGCGCAAACAAGACGGAAATTGGCGGGGTGCTCGATGACGGCACGCTGCGCATCCGTCTCGCCGCCCCGCCGGTGGAAGGCAAGGCGAATCAAGCGTTGGTCGTGTTCCTCGCAGAGGTTCTCGGCGTCCGAAAAAACAAGATCGAGATCGTCGCCGGTGAGCGCGGACGGGATAAAATCATTTCGGTTATTGGCATCCGGGCGCCCGAGGCGGAACGGATGATCTACAAATGGATTGAACAGAACGGATCCTGATTTCCTTGATGAATCCATCTACGAAAAAGAGTGCGGCATCGCCGCACTCTTTTTGCATGTTTGAGGCACAATCTCCACAGTTAACCGGCCGGGGCATGAATGCCCAGATCAACCCCGCGTGCGTCTAACTGCCACAACGCCTCGAAGGCGGCATCGCGCAGATGGGGCTCTTTTGCTTTCAGCGACTGGATCAGCTCCAGCGCAAGGTCTTCACCCCCGGTCCAGGCGATGGCTTCTAATGCTGCGACTTGCTCGTTCTCATTACCTTTGTTCAGCGCCCGACGGACCATTTCGAGCGCGGCTTTCCCGGGGGCAACGCCGAGCCCTTCGCGTGCGGCGAAATCCTGAAGCCATTCAAGTTCGGATATGTCCTTGACGGGCGGCTTGATCTTCCAGGGTGGATTGCGGTGGCGTTCGAGCACTTCGGCTGCAGCGCCGCGCACCACCCATTGATCGTCTTCCAGCTGGATATTCTCCAGGATCTCAAATGACCAGTCCTCAGGAACGCGGCCGAGGCCGAAGACTGCTGCCCGCCGGGTGAGCAGGTTTTTCATCTCGATTGCGTCGCGCAGCATCATGAAGCCCTCATCCGGATTGCATGCCAGCGCTTCCGCAGCGGCGATCTGCACCCCCTCATCGCTCTCGAGCAAGAGGTGCCCGAGACCTTCCATGGCTTCGTCCGTGCCGACCGCAGCTAACGCCAGGCAGGCTGCCTGCCTGGTATGCAGGTTCCTCTTGGTGTTGATGATCGAGATCAACAGGCCGACAGTTTCCTCGTCGCGGATGCCACCGATGCCGAGTGCACCCAGCACACGGCTGCTCGGGTTGTCGGCGTTCAACAGGCGCCGGAAGAAGATCGCCACGGTGGCATCGCCTGTCGAGGACAGGACGTGTACCGTTCGCAGTCGCAGCCCGTAGGGGCTGTTCGGGTCGGTGGCAATTTTTGCAAGCCGGCGGAGAACCTCCGCGCGCCAGGGCATCTTCTTCGGAGCCTGGCGGATCCAACTGCCCATCGTGAGCAGCGTGTGGGAGAGCGGGTCACCCGGCTGGTCAAGCAAGGGGTTCACAACCGCGGATAGGTCGCCGAAGGCGGCATAGTAAGCCATGCCGAGTTCTGAAAGCTGCCAACCGATTTGCAGCGTTTGTGGATCGAACTCATCTTCGGCCATCGCGCGCGCGGCGAGGTACGCCCCGATGTTGGGCTGCGTGAATGTGTACCTGTTGTGAATGTGCTCGGTGAGTATGCCCGCGTCGACCATGTCCTGGATCGGTGTGCCGCGCTTGAGTGTCCGGTCGGTCAGGATACCCGACTTGCTCCGCAGCCATGCCAGCGCGGATGCCTGTGCAGATTTTCGTTCGTTGGGCGATAAGAACCGGGCGATATACGCTTCGAGACCGTCAACCGGGCGGTTGCCGCGCGTGTCCCCAACGTAGGATGACCAGACATGCAGTGTCACCTCTAACGGCGTATACCCGCGCATTGACCCGGACAGCCATCCGGTCAGCATGGTCGGGTCGAGATCGTCCAGCCGACCCTTGGGAAGGGTGCGGGCGATATGCTCCTGCCATGCGTCGGACCACTTGCGCAGGAAGACCCGCTGATCCTGTTCCGACCAGGGGGCGATCGGAACCGGTGATAGGCCTGCCTGAACGATGCCGTCATAGCCGGTGACGGGGCCGGCAGCGACGACGCGGATGTCTGGATATTGTTTAACCAGGGCGTTGAGCCAGTTTGAGAGTTCTTCAATTTCACCCTCGACAAATTCATCGATCCCGTCGAGCAGCAGGATCGCCCGCCCACGTTTGAAGTGCGCTTGAATCTGGCCACTTAACCGGGAGGCGGCATTGGCTGACACACCCTTTTCCGCGGCTTCAATCACGGCTTTGATCGGATCCTTCTGGGCGGAGCGGTCCAAAACCAGATCGGCAGCGTGGATCCAAACAGGCGTGTAATCAGCGAGTGTGCCGTAGGATGGGTCGCGCATCGCCAGCCGGATCGCCAGGTATGCCAGCGCGGTCGACTTTCCTGATCCGGGGCGACCGGTGATCAGCAGGTTCGCTCCGTTCGAGAGCGCCGCGGCGAGACTGATCGTCGGCGCGCTGTAGATCCCTGAGAGGAAGTTCCAGTCCGGGAGATTAGGGACGATCGAGAGCGTATCTTCGGGAACGTGATCGCTGTCTTGAGGGTCGGCCGGGCTTGGCGGCGCAAGCAATTTTGGCTCGACGATGATCTCGTCCAGAGCAAAAAACACGCGCGCCAGGTGGGATGACTGGGCCTTTGCGATCAGATCGACTCGATAACGATCAAATGAACTGCGGTCCCGGCGCCGGATGGACGTTTCGGTGCGGTCGGAGAGCCAGGTGCTCACCGCCAGACGGGCCGGTTCGAGCCGGTGATAAACCCAGAACAGAACGATCCCGAGGACGATCCCGGCGAAAAACTCCCCGGTATCAAAGAAGTTGCCGAAAAGCCTGATGAGCAGATTACGAACGGTTTGGATCATCTTGAGTTATCCAGCATATAGAAACCGGTTGCATTGAGAGCAGCGGATCAATTCACGGCCGCTCTGGATCTCCTGCAGTTTTGATCTTGCAAGGTCCACGCCACAAACGGTGCAATTTCCTTCTCTGACTTCGGCGATGACGACCCCGTCGAAACGCTCCTTGAGCTTTTCGTAAGCAGCCCGGTCTTCATCCGAGATGTTTCCTAAAACCGCTTCGCGTTCACTCTGCCGGCGTTCGATCTCCTTTTGGAGCTGTTCTTTCTCGGCGACCAGGTCGGCGTTCTCGGCCGCGCTCTGCACTTTAATCAGGTCCAATTTCGCATCCGCGTTTTCGAATGCCATTTCGGCCTCGTCCAGCTCCATCATCGCTTCGAGCAGGCGATCCTCGAGCGTTTCGAGGTAGCGCGCAAGCGATTCGCGTTCCAATTGGAGGTCTTCAAGCTCCTTGGGATTCGTGATGCTGCCTCCGTAGAGCGCCGCTTCGTTTTGCTTGATCTTGGCGCGCTGGGATTGGACGGCGTGTTCGGCGCTGCTGTGCTCGCTGCGCACGTCGTTCAGCTGCCCCTCGACGGCCTGAACGGCTCGCCGGGCTTTCTGGACAGCGGAGTCGTCTTCCAGCAGCGCATCGATCTCCAGAATGCGCTGCCCGGCTTGTGCAATTGTACGGTCCAGTTCTTGAAGGTTGAATAAATTCGAGACACGACTCATACCGCGATTATAGATGGTCCAGTACCCATGTAGCAAGGCGTGTTTGGCGCGCCGGGGTGCCTGCGCGTACAATTCATGCCAATGGAAGAAAAATCTCGACGCAACCAGATCGTGCTGGCGATCATTCTGGCAACGCTTGGAATAGTTGTACCCTACTTGATTGCCTGGCGTATATCGCCCGCTGGTACCGTGTTCGGCGGCTTCCTGCTTAACCCTGTGGACGGCTTTTCCTATCTGGCCAAAATGCGCCAGGGTTATCAGGGAGCCTGGCTCTTCCAACTTCCATACGCGGCGGAGCCCGGTTCGGGGACGCTGCTTTTCATCTTCTATATCCTGCTCGGTCATCTCAGCCGGCTGGTCAACCTTCCGTTGATCATCACCTATCACCTGGCACGGATCGTCTTCTCGGTCGGTTTTTTCATCACCTTGTACGCATTTTTCGCGGCTGTCTTTGAAGAGACGCGCTTGAAGTGGGCAGGGTTCCTTTTCAGCCTCTTCGGCTCGGGTTTCGGTTGGATCGCGCTGCCCTTGTTTGGGCGCCAATCCATCGATCTATGGGTTCCGGAGGCGATCCCGTTCCTGAGCGCTTACACCAATCCGCATTTTCCGCTGGCAGGGACCGCTTTTGTCGGTGGGATCCTGCTGGTTTACATACAGACGCGAAGGCGATGGTGGCACTGGGCGCTGGCTTTTGTCTGCGGTTTCACGCTTGCCGCTGTGCTCCCCTTCGCCACGATCCCGCTGTTCCTGGTGCTTGGTGTGTGGACGCTCTGGGAGGTTCTGATCCGCCGGGGGTGGGAGGTTCCCGGCTGGTTCTTCAAAGAACCGTGGATGGTGATCGTGCTGGGTTCAGGTGCGCTGCCCTGGCTGATCTACGATTACTGGCTGAGCGTCGCCCATCCCATCCTCTCGCAGTGGAACGCGCAGAACCTGACCCCATCATTACCTTTGATCGATACGCTTTCCGGTTTCGGCTTGATGGCGATCATCGCCTTGATCAGCCTCGGTCGGAAGCCCTGGCAGGGCAGCCGGTCGGGACGCCTGTTCACGGTCTGGCTCCTGCTCGGGTTCGGGCTGCTGTACGCGCCGCTTCCCTTCCAACGCAGGTTGAGCATGGGGCTGTACCTGCCGATGACGGCGCTTTCCGCCTGGTGGTTGGGTGAGAAGATCACGGCGCCCTCCCGGTGCCGGCTCGCCCAAACCGCAATCATCATCGCGACGCTTCCATCCATCATTCTGGTGATCGCGGTGGGTGTCGCCGGCGTCATGCGGGGTGAGCAGGCGGTGGTTCTCTCCGATTCTGAACGTGAGGCTTATCGATGGATCGACGCTAACGTCGCCCCGGGGAGTTTATTCCTTGCGAATCCGAGGTCGGGAAACCGTCTGCCGGCTTATACACAGGCGAGAGTGTTGTATGGACATCCTTTTGAAACGCCCCGCGCTGAATACTGGGAGGCGGAGGTGCAGTCCCTGCTCACGTGGGACGGTCCGGCAGAGCCAGGCTTGGAGCGCCTGGCAGAGCTGAATGTCTACTGGATCTTGCTCGAAATTGAGGGGCCGGCCGCGCCGCTGCCAACCTGGTCGGAGGCGTTTCCGGTCATCGCCGCGTTCGATGAGTTCAGGCTCCTGGAGCGCGATCCGAGATGAAAGACACACGGATCTCCTACTGGTTTGCAGGCGTCTTGTACGCGATCCTGGCTGCGCTCTGGCTTTACCCGCTCTTCCTCGAGCCCGGAGCGATCCTGTTCTGGCGCAGCGCGGCTTTCTCCGATCTGCTCGTCAGCCACTGGCCGAACGCCCTCTTTCTGAATAAGGCCATCCGCCTCTGGAACCAGATCCCGCTCTGGAATCCGACGATCCTTTCCGGGTATCCTTTCGCCGCAGACCCGCTCTCCGGCCTCTGGTATCCACCCTTGTGGTTGGCAGCGATCTTCCCGGAACCGGTTACGTTCAACCTGCTTTTCTGGCTCCATCTAGTCTGGGCGGGATTCGGCATGTGGCGCCTGGCGCAAAGCGAGGGGCTGAGCGATTACGCCGCAGTCGTGAGCGGCGTTGTCTTCATGAGTGCCCCGAAATGGATCGCCCACATCGGTCTCGGTCATATCGGGCTGGTCAGTGCGGTGAGCTGGACGCCGTGGCTGCTGCTCGGGGTCCGTAACGGGTTGACAGCGCTTTCGTTCTCCAGGAGCACCGCGGTCCGCACGCTCAGTGTCAACGGTTTGCTGCTGGCCGTGATCTTCTTCGCCGATCCGCGCTGGCTGCTGCCAAGCATGGTGCTGCTCCTGCTGTACGCGCTGCGCATGCTGCGTTCGATGAACTTGCAAGCGGGCGCCAAAGCCGCCATCGCAGTCCGCTGGGCCGGGGTTACCGGGTTATTTGCACTCGGGGCTGCGGCCGGATTCGCATCGGCGCTGGTGCGTTTTGTGACCCTATCAACACGCACGATGCTCGACGCCTCCGTGCCGGACCCGTTTGCACTGCGCTGGGATGAATTCACCGGCTTGATCGTGTTTAACCCGGATCAGCCTGAAAAATTCATCTACCTTGGGATCGGGGCGTCATTCCTCGCCCTGGTAGGCATTCTCTTTGGAAGGCGCAGGTCGTGGTTCTGGTTCGCGGCCGCCTCCATCGGTCTGCTGGTTTCGCTTGGCGTCCACCTTCCGCTGATCGGTGAGTGGCTGCATTCGCTTCCGGGAGCATCGCTCCTGCGCGTCCCTCCGCGCTGGTTCTTCATCGTCGCCATGAGCGTCGCCTATTTTGCGGGTTCGGGCTTCGAAACCCTCATTCACGCTCCAGCGCGCAGCAGGGAATATGCGTGGAGCATGCTGCTGTTTTTCGTGCTGGGCGGCGCAGCCCTCATCATCTCGACGTATTCAGCGCGCGCCCTCTTTGCCCGGACGCTCCTGATGATCATCCCCGCAGCAGCGCTGGTTCCATTGATCTTTGCCTGTCGATTGGGCTGGCTTCATCCGCGCACATTTCTGATCGCAGCGGTGATCATCATCTCCATCGAGTCCAGTCTGATCAACCGGCTCGTACTGGAGGTCCGTCCGACGCCAGAGCCGATCTTCACAAAAGACGGGGCATTTCAGTCAGCGCTGGAGCCGTACGGCAGCGCGCGGGTATTTTCGCCGTCGTACAGCGTTGATCAGCTCGGCGCGGTCGATGCAGGGCTGGAACTGGCCGATGGCGTTCACCCGCTCCAGCTGGAAACGTACTGGCTGTACATGGCCCGGGCGACGGGCTTCGATGCCGGTCGGTACAGCGTCACGCTGCCGCCGTTTCCAGCCGGGGATCCGGCGGATGCCTGGCCGATCGAGTTCGATCTGGGCGCGCTCCGCAGGCTCAATGTCCAGACGATCGCCGCCGCTTACCCTCTCCAGGTGGAGGGCTTAGCGCTGATTGCGGATGAGCAAGACATCTTCGTCTACCGGCTCGACGAAAGCATGCCGCGGGCGTGGGTGGAGAGCGCCGGGGAAGGAGCTGAAGGCTGGCAGGCTGCTGTGCTCAGTTACTGGTCACCAAATCGCATCGAGTTGACCGCAGAGGGGCCCGGGCGGCTTGTGCTCAGCGAGCTCGCATATCCCGGCTGGCAGGTGCGGGTGGATGGCGATCCGGCCCCGGATGTGGTCGTTGATGGGCTCTTTAGAGGGGTGCAGTTGGAGGACGGGAAGCACCGCGTATCGTTCGTTTATCGGCCGGCGCACCTGATCATCGGGATGGCTTTGACCGGGTTGACGTGGCTCGCGGCGCTCTATTTACAGGTCAGACGATGAAGCAAACCCCGGTGCGATGTTTCTGGTTGTACTCATTTGTCCTGATCGCATTAACCACGATCCCGTACGCGATTGGCTTCGCGGCAGAGGGATCGGATTCGGTATTTACGGGCTTTGTGTTCGGCGTCGAAGATGGCAATTCATATATCGCCAAGATGCTCTTGGGGGCGACCGGCGATTGGCTGTTTCGAACCCCTTACTCCACACAACCACAGCCAGGCGTGCTGGCATACCTGCCATACTTGTTGATCGGGAAATTGGCCGCCGGGCCGGAGCTGCATCTCCAACTTGTCGTGCTCTACCATCTCTTCCGGGTGGCCATGATCCCTCTGGCAATCTGGGCGACGTACCGCTTCGTCAATCACTTTCTCGATGACCCGGATTCGAGTGCATGGGCGACAGTCATCGCAACGATCGGCAGCGGTTTGGGATGGCTCCCTGTGCTGCTCAACCGGGGCACGCTGCTTGGCAGTTTGCCGTTGGGTTTCATCTCTCCTGAGACGTTTGGTTTTCTGGCCTATCTCGGGCTTCCGCACCTTGTGCTTGCACGGGCTCTGCTGCTCACCGGTTTGCGCTGGTATCTCGAGAGCGACGCGGACCCTGGAAAAGGATGGCATAGCGGCCTGGCGATCGCTGTGACCGGTCTCGTCCAGCCGTTAGCGATGATCTCCGCCTATGCAGTCATCGGTTTCCATCAACTCATCGTGCTGCTTCGCTCCGGAAGGGACAGCCTTCGGCGCTGGAGAGAGCGCTGGCTGCCCGGCATCCTGCGAACCCTGGGCATCTCGCTGCCGGTCTTCGTATATTATGCACTCGCCTTCTCCAGCGATCCTTTCCTGCGGGCATGGACAGAGCAGAACCGGATTCTGTCCCCACATCCGCTGCATTACTTGCTTGCCTATGGATTGCTGCTCCCCTGGGTGGTCGTGGGCGTCGCCAACGCCTGGGCTTTAAAAAAGGCGCACTGGCTGCTGCCGCTGGGATGGGTGATCATCGTCCCGCTCCTCGCCTACGCGCCCTACAACCTCCAGCGAAGACTACCCGAGGGCAGCTGGGTTGCGCTGGCATTGCTTGCGTCCTATGGAATTTCAAAATGGGCTATCGATCAAAAGATCAAGACCGCTGTGCGGTGGGGGGTCCTGGTTTTCTCCTTGATGACCCCGCTCCTGCTTGTTTACGGCGGGATTCAAGTCGCCCGGTCCGGAAGCATGCCTGCTTTTCGTGAGCAGGAGCAGGTGATGGCGTTCGAGTGGCTGCTCGAAAACGGGGAGAAGGATGCCGTCGTGCTCACGACGTACGCAAGCGGGAACGCGCTGCCGGCGTGGGCGCCGGTCCATGTCGTGATCGGGCATGGACCTGAGAGCGCAAACCTGGACTTGCTCAGACCGCAGGTTGAACGCTTCTTCGAAGGGAAGATGTCGGAAGAGGAACAGTCGGCGTTCCTCGCCCAACAGCGGGTGGATTATATTCTCTCCGGCCCGGACGGATCCGGGTCCGGGCAATCTGGTCAGCATTTGCTGGAGGGTATGCAGCTGGTCTACAAATCGAATCACTACGCGATCTATCGATATACAGGAGAAGAATGAAGCTGCGACGCGATTGGAGCATTCTGGCACTAACCGCCCTGGGACCCTTGTTGCTCTTTGGTCCGATGTTATTGCTTGGAAAAGTGCTTTATTGGGGCACGCCGATGCTGCAGTTCGTGCCCTGGCATGAGTATGCACTTGATGTGGTCCGGCAGGGCCATATCCCTTTCTGGAACCCATTATCCGGCTTCGGCGCACCGCTGCTGGCAAACTACCAATCGGCGCTGCTGTACCCGCCGAACATCCTCTTAGCGATCGTGGGGCCGGCGTACGGGCATGGCTTGCTGGTTGCGCTGCACCTGGTGTTCGCCGGGATCGGGATGGTGCTGCTCTGCCGGCGGTTGGGCATGGCGCCGCGCGGTCAGCTGGTGGCGGGCATCGCCTTCAGCCTCTCCGGTTATCTGGTCGCCCGCGCCTGGTTCATCAGCATAAATCACGCTGCCGCCTGGCTGCCCTGGATCATTTTTGCGGCGGACCGCCTCGCCGCGGGTAGCTCCGCGCGCCCGCCCGCACGCCGGTGGTCCGATGTTCTGGGTCTGGGAGCGTTGTTCGCGCTGCAGTGGCTGGCAGGTCATGCACAAACATCGTGGTACACGCTGGTTTTTACGGCGGCCTGGGTGGTCTGGCGGTCCGTCCAGCAGGATGGATGGCGCAGGCTCCTCTCTTCCGGATTCGATCTGTTCCTGTCTGGTTCAATCGCGTTCGTCCTGTCCGCAATCCAGTTGGTGCCAACTCTAGAATATTTACTGCAGTCCCAGCGAGCCGCGGGGCTCGATCCAGAGTTTGCGCTCACCTATTCCTTCTGGCCCTGGCGGCTCGTGGGGCTCATCGCTCCTGACCTGTTTGGAAACCCTGCTTCGGGCACATATTGGGGGTACGGCAACTACTGGGAGGATGCGATCTACATTGGCATTTTCCCGCTGCTGATGGCGATCGGGTCTCTGACTGGGCTGTTCCGCAAGCGGAACCAGGAGAGGGACCTCACAATTTTTTTGGCATCTGCGCTCGCGGTCGCTTTTATTTTCTCCCTCGGAAAGAACACGTTCGTCTTCCGGTTCCTCTACGAATTTATCCCTACTTTTAATTTATTCCAGGCGCCGGCGCGCTGGAATCTGCTGTCCGTGTTCTGTCTTGCGCTGCTCGCCGGGATCGGAGTCGGGGATTGGGTGACCCCTGAAGGCAGGGGGTTGTACTGGGCGCGCCTCGGAACCGCCGGTGCCGGGATCGTCGGCGCAGCGAGCTACGTCGGGGCGCGTCTCTTGGGCGACGTACAGGCGACGTTTGTCCCGGCGTTCGCCCGTGCTGGTTTGCTGTTCTTCATCGCCGGACTGCTGACGCTGTTCCTCAACAAGCGGGATCATTGGCGAGTGATCTTCAGTCTTGCGGCATTTGTTCTGCTCGACCTGGCGACCGCAGGATATGGTTTGAACCCGGCCGGCGATCCGGAGGTATTTCAGGGGCAGAGCCAGTTGTCCCAAATGATCGATCGTCCCGGTAGGGTTTATATGCCAGTTGAGCTGGAAGAGCAGATCAAATTTGAGCAAACGCACCGGTTTGACACGTTCAACCCGGGCGTCGACTGGCGCATGGTGCGGGATGTTGGTCTTCCGAACACTACCATGCTGGACGGGATCTACTCCGCCAACAACTTTGATCCATTCACCCCTGATCGCTATGCCCGCTGGTTGGAATGGGTCGAGAGTCTGGATTCGAATCAAAAGGAGCGCGTCTTACGCTGGTCAGGTGTCCGCTGGCACGCCGTGGGCGATGAGAGTGAGATCTTGGGAGTCGCTTACCGCGAGTTAGCCCCCGGAGCGCGGGTCTGGATGGTCCCGGAGGCTTTTCCAGCGGGTTCAGGTGAGGAAGTTCTCCGTAAACTTGCTGCGCGTTCAGCCGACGTTATGGAGTTCATCTATATCGAAACCGTCTCAGATCCATTGCCGGGCGGGGGCAGGGGAGAGGCTGAGATTATTCCCCAGCCAAATCCAAACCGTATCCGCATCAGCGCTTCCTCGGATGGAGGCAGCTGGCTGTTCCTGAGTGATACGTGGTACCCGGGCTGGGAGGTTCTGGTCGATGGCGAGCTGACCGAACTTTACCGGGCGAATTATCTGTTCATGGCTGTGTGGGTCCCGGAGGGTGAGCATGCAGTCGATTTTGTCTATCGCCCCACAGGGGTTGTCCCTGCGGCAGCAATTTCAGGGATCGGCTGGCTGGCAGTGATCTTATTATGGGGCAGGGCACGAAGGTCATGAAGAGGTTCTGGCCGGCGCTGGTGGTGCTGATCGTATCGGGATCGTATGTCGCATGGCGTTTGGCCTCCTACGATGGAAACCCGGTAGCTCTCGCCGAAATTGGCACACGCTACGCTGAACTTGATCCAGACGGCACAGAAGGCTACGACGGTCAGTTCAGCACGTATATCGCTCTCGACCCTGAACCCGAATCAGTCGCCGCTCATCTGGACGTCCCTGCGTACCGCTATCAGCGGATCCTCTACCCGCTGCTCGCTCGGCTGCTCGCCTTCGGGCAGCCTGACTGGATCCCATGGTCGCTGATCCTGGTTAATCTGCTGGCCCATTCTGCGGCGACTTACGCAGTCGCCGACATCCTTGCCCGACGAGGTCTTGCGACCGGCTACGCGTTAATCTATGGCTTGTGGGTCGGGCTCGTTTCGTCGGTTGGGCTCAACCTGAACGAGCCGCTGGCGTATGGCCTGGTCGTGCTCGCGTTTCTTTTTAAAGAGCGCGGCCGCTTCGTGCCGCTGGCGATTGCGCTGTCATTGGCCATGTTCGCGAAAGAGACCTCGGCCGTATTCTGGCTGGCGATCCTGATCTCCGATCTGGTGGGTCGAAAGATCGATCGCGGGCAGGCCGCCTTGTTTGGGGCCGGCGGGTTGTTCGTGCTCTGGCAGGTCTGGTTGTGGCGCACGTTCGGAACCCCCGGGATCGGCAGTGGCGGCGAGATGGCAACGCCGTTTGAGTGGATTCCATTCATGGGCTTTCTGCGCATCGGTGGGGTCAGCATCAAGGCGTTGGGCCTTTTTGCGCTCATCTTCGGACCGACGATCATCCTGCCGACTGTTTATGCACTGATCCAGGGTGTCGCCCGCTTGAGAGTTGCCCCCGCCGATTCCTTCGCCTGGAGCGAGTTTCTGAATGCGGCGGTCATCGTGCTGCTGCCGTTCTCAACTTTCCGGGAGCCTCTCGGGTTAGTGCGCATCTTCACCGGGGTGGTGCTCAGTCTGCTGCTGCTGAATGTGTCGTTAAATAATCGAAGGACGCTGAATTTTGCACTTTTCTGGATCGCGATGCTGGCGTTGTTGATCAACCAGTGAATCAATTCAGAAGCATTTTATGGTCCAGCCAGGCTTTGAACCACCATTCAAGCCGCTCCATTCAGATCAGGGTAGAATGTCCATCATTGCAGCGAGACCATGAATGGACCGCTTCTAATCAGGAGTTCACATGACAGATATTCGAGGCCTGTACGATAGGCTTTCCGGCAACGTTGGCAAGGTGATCGTTGGAAAGCCTGATTCAATCCGGCTCACGATTATCGGCTTGTTCTGTGAAGGGCATATCCTGATTGAGGACGTACCCGGGACGGGCAAGACGATGCTCGCGAAAAGCCTGGCACGCTCGCTCGGGTGCTCCTTCAACCGCATCCAATTTACGCCCGATATGCTGCCGAGTGACGTGACGGGTGTTTCGATCTTTAATCAGAAAACCAACGAATTCGAATTTCGCCCGGGTCCGGTGATCGCCCAGATCGTGCTTACCGATGAGATCAACCGGGCGACACCCAAGACTCAGGCGGCGCTGCTGGAAGCGATGGAGGAGCGGCAGGTGACCGTCGACGGACACACATACGCCCTTCCCGAACCGTTCATGGTCATGGCGACGCAGAACCCGATTGAGTATGAAGGCACATTCCCGCTCCCAGAAGCGCAGATGGACCGCTTTCTGCTGCGGATCAATATCGGCTACCCGGCCGGACGGGATGAGATCCAGATGCTGGTCAATCAAAAGATCGCCCACCCGATAGATTCGTTGGGGCAGGTCGTCGAGGTTGATGAACTCCTGCAGGCACAGGCGGCCATCCGCCGTATAAAGGTGTCCGCCGAGATTATGGCCTATATTGTCGAACTCGTAGATGCGACTCGATCGCACAGTGAGGTTTATCTCGGAGCCAGTCCGCGCGGCAGCCTCGCGCTGTATCGGACGGCGCAGGCCTTCGCAGCGCTGAACGGCCGGGATTACGTCATCCCTGATGATGTTAAGGCATTGGCGGTCCCGGCGCTGGCCCACCGCTTGATCGTGGGCTCCGCTGCCCGGATCCGCGAGGTCGATGAGCGAGATATTGTGCGTGAATTGTTGGATCGCATCTCTGTGCCCGGAGGCGAAATCGGATAATGTCCGCGCGGGCACGCCTCGTTTTAATCCTCTTTGCGGGGAGCCTGCTGGCGGCGCAGATCTCCGGCCGCGATTTTTTCTACAGTCTGACTTACCTGTGGGGAGGCCTGCTGCTCTTCTCATGGATCTGGTCCCGGTTGGCGCTGCGCGGCGTAGAGGTTGAACGTGAGGCCCGCACGCCGCGCGCCCAGGTTGGGGAACTGTTCATGGAGCGCTTCCGAATTACAAACCAGAGCAGGTTCCCGAAATTATGGGTTGAGACAAGGGATGCTTCCGACCTGCCAGGATACCGTGTGACTGCGGTCGCCGTCGGATTAGGTTTCCGTGGTCCTTCGGGCGCCGGGGCACATCAGGCTGTGACGGTCACCTCCGGGCTTCCCCCCGGCGGTTCCAGGACCTGGTTGATGCGCACGCTGTGCACGCAACGCGGCCGTTTCCGGCTGGGTCCAATTACGATCGGCTCGGGCGATCCATTCGGCCTCTTTCCGGTATCTGATGTGATCCCTGTGAAGCAGCACATCGTCGTCTTGCCAATGATCGTCCCGCTCAACGAATTTCCGCTACCGTCCGGACGGCTTCCGGGAGGCGAGGCGCTCCACCAGCGAACGCACCAGATCACTCCAAACGCGGCCGGCGTTCGTGATTATGTCCCGGGGGATAGTTTCGGCAGGATTCACTGGAAGTCCACCGCGCGCAGGCGCAAATTAATCGTGAAAGAGTTCGAACTCGATCCGCTTGCGGAGATCTGGATTGTGCTCGACGGAGCACGATCCGCACATTCTGAGCTGCCGGCCGCAGCAGATCCTGACAGCCGGCTGCGCTCCGATGAGGAGTTGTTCCAGCTTCCGGCTTCAAGCGAGGAATATGCGGTCACGGCTGCGGCCTCGGTCGCTTATCATTTTCTGCAGCGCGGCCGGGCTGTTGGCCTTGTCGCTTATGGTGAGATGCGGCACGTCATTCAACCAGAGCCGGGAGATGCACAGCAGTACCGACTGCTCGAGTCGCTGGCCGTCTTCAAGGCCCGGGGGAAACTGGCGCTCGAGAATGTCTTGAAGGTGGAAGCGCGGCGCATCCCACAGGGCTCGACCGTGATCATGATCACCCCGTCTGCATCGACAGAGCTGCTCGCCAGCGTCCATCACCTGGCGCACGCTGGCCGGCAGCCGGTTCTTGTCTCGCTGGACGCGGCGACGTTTGGAGGGCAAGAGAGCAGCGTTGCTTTTGTCGATGCTGCCGCGCGCTCCGGCATCCCGGTCCGTAGAGTACAATACGGCGATACGCTCGGCACTGCGCTGGGGTCGAAACAACGCAAACCCTTCGTGGTCCGGGCGGCTTGATCCCTTTTCAGAGGTGAAACGTGCGTAAAAGTTATCTTATGCTGGCGGTCTTCATCGCTGGTATGGCCACATTGGCAATCGAATTATCCGCTTCCCGGTTGCTGGGAACAGTTTACGGTACGAGCAACATCGTCTGGGCGAACATCATCGGGTTGATTCTTGTCTACCTCTCCGCCGGTTATTTTCTGGGTGGGCGCTGGGCTGATCGCTGGCCGTTCCCGACCGCATTCTACCGGGTGATCGTCTGGGCTGGGTTTACCGCCGGGCTCGTACCGGTCATCGCTCAACCAGTGCTGCTGCAGGCAGCGCGGTCTGTGGAGCGACTGCAGACCGGGCTCATGGTGGGTTCGTTCATCTCGGTGCTGCTGTTGTTCAGCGTGCCGGTGACACTGTTGGGCTGCGTGTCGCCCTACGCCATCCGTCTTGCGATTGAGGATCGCGAGCATGCCGGCCGCACCTCGGGGCGGATCTACGCCCTCTCGACGCTCGGGTCCATTTTTGGGACATTTCTGCCGGTGCTGGTGCTGATCCCGCGCATCGGAACTGCTAACACGTTCGTGCTGTTCAGCTTGATGCTGATCGGAACGGCGCTTGTGGGCTTATTCATGAGCGATCGCAAGCAGTTCGTCTACCATCTCTGGATGCCGCTGGTCATCCTTGGGTTGGCGGCGCTGACAGCCTCCGCACCGATTAAAGATTCGGTCGGGCAGATCTACGAGGTTGAATCGGGCTACAACTACATCCAGGTCGTCGAGCGCGATGGTGTCCGTATGTTGATGCTGAACGAGGGGCAGGGGATTCACTCTATCTATGCACCGGGTATGACCGCCACCTACGGCACCTGGGATTATTTCCTGGCGGCGCCCTTTTTCTACCCGCCGGAGACGGAAATTGAAGTCAAGAGAGTGGGCATAGTCGGGCTCGCGGCCGGTACGATCGCCAAACAATATACTGAGGTCTTCGGCCCGGTCCAGATTGACGGGTGGGAAATCGACCCGATGATCATTGAGGTCGGCCGCCGGTGGTTCGACATGAACGAGGCCAATCTCAACGCGATCGCGCAGGACGGCCGCTGGGGGATCGCGCACAGCCCACATACCTATACTGTGATTGGCGTCGATGCCTACCGCTTGCCCTATATCCCTTTCCACCTCACGACGGTTGAATTCTTTGAAATCCTGCATGATCATCTCGATCCACAGGGCACGGTCGTCATCAATGTCGGTAGGACCCCTCAAGACCGGCGAATTATCGAAGGAATGGTGGGGACACTGCAGGTCGTGTTCGAGTCCGTGCATGTGGTCGACGTGCCCCAGACGTTTAATACGATCATCTTCGCAACCACCCAGCCAACATCTGCAGAGAATCTGGTCCTGAACGAGTTAGAGCTCGAGGCAGGTGGGGCCCACCCTCTGCTCGTCGATGTCCTGCGGCGGTCCGCTGAGAATCTGAAACCGACGCCGGATTCCGGGGTAGTTTTTACGGATGACAGAGCACCGATCGAGCAGCTCACCAATGCGATCGCGCTGAGGTTCGTCTTGAGCGACCAGATGGATCTGCTCCGCTAAGGAAAGGTGGAATCGCACCGATGAATAGATCACAACCACTCCGGATGCTCCAGGTCATCACCCAAGACCTGATGGTTATCGTGCTGGTCTTGCTCGCTGTGCGCATCATCCTCGGGACAGCCAGGATCTGGATCCCGGTCGAGTACCGCATGCCAGGATTCCCGCCGGATCGTTTCGGTTTCTCAACCGAAGACCGCATCTTTTGGTCACAGGTCGATGTTGAATTCTTGCTTGGCGAGGACGAACTCTCCTACTTCGATGATTACCGTTTGCCTGGAGGGGCGCCGATGCACAATGAGCGTGAACTCCGGCACATGCAGGATGTTTACGACTTGATCCAGATCGTATGGAGCGTTCACGCTTGGGGCTCGGTTGCCGCCGCGGCGGGGCTGGTGTTGTTGGGCTGGCGGGGGTCTCTTGACCTCGTCGGAGCGACCCTGATGGCGGCTGCCCGGTGGATATTGATCTTGATGCTGGCAATCGGCGTGGGCCTGGTGGTCGGCTTCGGCGTGTTCTTTGTTGGATTTCACCGGATCTTCTTTGAGGGGGACACCTGGCTCTTCGCCTACTCGGATACCTTCATCCGTCTGTACCCTGAACGCTTCTGGAGGGACACGTTCGCGCTAGTCGTTATCGTGACGCTCATCGAGGCGGGACTGCTCTACCTGGCCGGCAGATTTGGGCCGGCCGCGCTGAAGCGAAGCCGCGAGCAGGTATGAGTGTTTGTCAATCAGGGCTGGTGTCAATATCAAAATGTGGGGGAGTATCCGCTAACTATCCTTATCGGCGACCAATAACTTCTCTCCTGGATAGTAATCTAAACCCGGGTCGCAAGATTATCAGAAGCCAGAGTTTCCTTCAAAGTCTGGCCTCAGATTCTTATCCTATATATGGAGAAGTTAATAGAACCAGATACCATAGATGGATAAAGCACTTGCTACAATTCTGTCATAACCCGATGCGCGGGAAACTTGTTCAAGAAAAATTAAAGGGGGGCAGGCCGTCTTCGAAATTATGAGTTTACCAGGAGCATGATACAAATCAGCGAAAAATAATCAGCGTCTGGCACTGAGATCCGCTTGAATACTAGATACACCTCCTTCTATACTGGAGAAACGGAACCATAGAGAAGGGGAGCTTTATGCGTTATGTTATCTGGTCATGCATCCTTGGCCTTGTTCTGATGGCATGTACCGCATCGGAAATTAGGTTGGCTACACCCACTTTCACTTCCACTAGTGAAGAGATGATCCGGAAGCCAACCCCGACGACAGGCAGTACACCTTCCCCCACATTGGCTCCAACGTTTACCCCACTGCCAACAGCAATGACAATTCCAGGCTCTCTTGGAAAACCCTACGAGGCAATCGAATTTCCTGCCGCAGACGAAGCGGCTTATCGTCAGGCGCTCATAGACCTCGAAGCTAATAGAAAGGGTGCCCTCACTCTAGCGGTAGTCGATAATAGCGGCGAGCCACTGGAGAGCTACCTCGTCAGTTACAAACAGACTGCACAAGACTTCATCTTCTCTGTGTGGGATGAACCTTACGCTCTCCGTTATCTGAAAGATCTCGGCATCAATGGTTTTCAATCGAATCTCTGGTGGTCATTCGTAGAACCTGAACTTGGCTCGTTTCGGCTAAGTTTCTTAAATCGTTTCAAAGGCATTGAAGAAGTATCATCGGGCGGCTTGAGTTACTACGCTCAGGACGTCTTCTCTGCCTCTGACACGTATCCGATGCTTCCTCAAGGCGACTTTGAGAAACAGATGAAATACATACAGCGACATCTGACGAGGCTAGTTTCTCGATTCGCAGATGATGTCGACATCTGGGAAGCTTACCTTGAGCCCGAATATACCTTCAACAATCCCTATCGTTGGTCGCGGCAGCAATATCTTGTGCTGGTAAAGCTCTCTGCGGATATCATACGGAAATATGACCCAACGGCTCAGATCAGCATAAACCAGAGCATCCCATGCGATTATTCACAGCGGCAGAAGATTGTTGACATCCTTGAATATGGAATCAATTTTGATATTCTTGGATTGCAGTTCTACTACAACTCGTTCACCAATCCAATCTATAGTTTTCAGGCGCCACATTTAAGCCTTGCAGAAATCAACCGATGCCTTGAACAATACGGCACCTTGCTTGAATCTTACGGGGTCCTAATCGGGGCTTCTGAAATGTCCCTGCCGTCTGAAGCTCCGAGTTGGGTGCCAGGTTATGCAGGTTATCCTTGGAGCGAGGACCTGCAAGCACAGTACTTTGAATACCTTGCGACCATTTCCTTCAGCAAACCCTATGTCATGGGTATTAATTGGTTCAAAGGTATGGACGATCCCGGTGGTTTTATTCTGAACGGAGGTCTGGTTGATTTCGACTTAACTCCCAAGAAGAGCTACCTAACCTATCAGACTATGATCCGGTCGTGGACAAATTCAGGTCAGGGCATTCTCAATTCGGAAGGGCAGATTGAAATTCTCGGTTTTGGCGGCGAGTATGAGGTGGTTATTGAAGATCCCGAAACAGACCGCCGTATGGCCACCAATGTCCATCTCAGAGAAGGTGAACAGAAAACATTGACCGTAACTTTCGAACCGCAGATTCCCTTCACCGCAGAATTGGAGAAGCTCGAGCTGCTCCTTCGCTACTGGGAGGAAGCGGGAAATGATGCCAGAACCCAATCTGGGCGAGATTATCTGGCGCTCCTGGTACACCATATTGGTCTGAATGAGATTGCACTTGCTCAACAGACTTATAAGGCGGCGGTTGATCTCCTCTCGATTCCAATTGAATTCACACTGCGCGGCCCCACCGATCTCTATCTTGCTTCCTACGGGCGAGACAAACCGATTGTCGATCGTGACAGTCAAGTGATCTGGAGTGCGGATACATTATTCTATCCGTTCGATTTCCCGAAAGGTGAGATTGGAGTCACCGTCAAGGCCGCCGCGGCCAAAGTTGGCGAGGAATGGCCCCATATGGTGATCGGAGTCGGTAGTAATTACTCAGAAATTATCGAAGTGAATCAAGGCTCAACTGAAAGTTATACTTTTCAGACGACGCTCACAGGAGGCGAAGAAGTCCTTACAATTCGATACCCTGAGGAGGATTGTTCTAATGTCGGCGAGTGCAAGCTGTTTATCCTGACTATCAATGTCAATATCACTACCGAAGAACTGCCAGCAGAATAGATTTCCTTGCCCGTGCATTCCGATGAAAATGGACGCTGTTTCTAATTGATGGTTGAACACCTGAGGTAAAACTCTACCGTAGTTGTTGACTATCTATAATGAGTTTCGAAAACAGCAAAGAAGATCAGGCCAGCGCTATCTCGCTTACAGGGTACCGATCATACCCCTGCCCATTTCTCGTCGACTAGCTGCTGACCTGCCAGTCACATTCATACCTCGCATTGCTACCTCCGGGTAATATCCCGACATCGTCCCTTCTCGTGATGAACATGACCATGAAAGATCCCGTAGGGTAGAAGAACTCAACCGGATTTCATAATATCAGGACCTGGTAGTATACTTCTGTTTAAAGTTCCATTCTCACTCTCGGGCTCCCTGCAGCGGCCGTTTCCTGGATCGAGAGCGGCTGCCGCCCAATGTGTATGGGCGGGATTCTGATCCCGCGGTCGGTTCTCCTGTATCGGGAAAATGGACTGGTCCTACAATCAGTTTTCTATCGGTTTGTCACATTCAGCTCCCTTTATCCGTTAAGTCAGTAAATAACCTGCTCCTGGCATCTAGGCAGCTAACAATGACTGCTAAACAAAACTCATTTAGCAAGGGAGGACCATCCATGAACACCCGCTCGATTATCTTCCGCTGGCTGGCAATGGCAGTTCCCCTGGTGCTGCTGATCGCTGGCTGCAGCCCCTCCACACCCACTCCAAATATCGAGGTATTGACGCCAACCTGTGAAGTGGCCAGTTTGATCGAAGCCATCAATGATGCCAATAATGATGGCGTGCCAAGTGAGATCCAGCTGCCCGCTAACTGTGTTTATCCCCTGACAACGGCAGACAACACGATCTCGAACTGGAATAGCCTGGTCATCCACAACGGCTTGCCGATCATCTCTAGTGAGATCATCATCCGGGGCAACAATGCCGTAATTGATATCGCGCCCAATTCCACTTTCGGACATTTCTTCCTGGAATTTGATAATAAATTGAGCCTGTACGATCTTACCCTCTCCAACGGCGCTCGGCCGGTCGGCGGGGCTGTGATCAACAACCATGGTGATTTGTTTGTCTCCAATGTCAAGTTCCTTGACAACTTTGCCTACCCGGGCAGCGGTGATGGGGTTGCCAGGGGTGGCGCGATCTTCAGCACCTCCGGCAATGTGAGGATCATGGAAGAGTCCATCTTCCAGAGAAATCTGGCAGGAGAGACAATGCCAGCCAGTCCCAATCTCGGCGGGGCTGTTTACAGCCTCAACAGCAGGCTGACAATCTCCAACTCCTATTTTGTTGAAAATTATGCTGCCGGGAATGGCGGCGCGGTCTATTCGGAAAGAAATCCCGGGGACGAGCTGAAGGGCGGGGTCATAATCAACAATACCGAGTTCAGCCGCAATTGGGCTCTCCAGGATGGCGGCGCCTTGTACCTGCTGGATGAATCCGAATGGGTGATTATCGCCAGAGGCTTTTTCACGGAAAACATCGCGGAGGGGCTGGGCGGCGGGATCTTCAGCCAGGATTCTAGCCTGGTCGCTGATGATAGTGAGTTTTTCGAGAATGAGGCCGTTCATGGGGGCGCAGTCTTTACCAGGAGATCCGCAGAGGGAGAAACCAGCAGTTTTGAGAGCGATGATTCAACCTACAATAACAACACAGCTTCTGGAAACGGCGGGGCAATCTTCTCCGAAAACAGCGACGTGGAGCTGGACGATGTCTTCGCTACCAACAACCAGGCTGCCAGCTGCGGCGCTATCCAGCTGGGAGGCTATCCGGTGCTGGACCTGCCCGCCGGGGACCTGGAAACTGCCCCGAGAATCAGCTCCCAATCAGAAATCATCGACAGCAACTTTACGATGGATGAAGCCTTGAGTGGCTTCGGCGGCGCCGCCTGTCATGTGATGGGTGAACTCACCATCCGGCGTACGGAAATGCAATATAACCAGGCGGCCACCTACGGGGGCGCGCTGATCAGCATGGATGAACTGGAGGTCTCCAGATCGCAGTTCCGCCAGAACCAAGCCAGCCGCGGCGGGGGATTGGCAGTCGGATTTCCTACCGACGACAACAACCCCCTCAGCCCTGCGTTTTTAGATTTTACTTCCCGCATTACCGGGAGCTTTATCACGGATAACCAGGCAAGTGATCAGGGAGGGGGGATCTGGACCCACCACGGTGGATGGCTGTGGATCAGGAAAAGTGCCATCGGCAACAATGCCGCTGCCAATGAAGGCGGGGGTTTTTATCAATATGCGGGCGGCCTGGGTATTGAGAACAGCACCATCGCCGAAAACACCGCCTGGCGCGGGGGAGGATTGTATACTGAATACACCGGCAGCACTGATCCTGTTCTCAATCTCACCCATGTTACCGTAGCTTATAACGTTGCTACCGATGGCGGCAGTGACAACCGTTCCGGCGGCGGAGGATTGAACCTCAATGGCACGGTCTTTATCGATGGCAGCTTGGTAGCTCTCAATACCAACGAGGACTGCGACCTAAACCAGGGAATGCACGGAAAGGGCGATTATTTTGTCTGCAACGATCCGTACTGCTACTGGAGACTGATTAACAAAGACTCCGATGATACCTGCGGTTTTGATCTCGCCCATGAACCCTCTCCCCAACTGGACAGCTTCAATGGCACCTACGTCCCGTTCCTTGCCGGAAGTCCATTGATCGATCTCTTTAATGTTCCGATGATTTGCAATCCCGCCGACGACCAGCTAGATAACTTTCGGCCTCAAGGGTCCGAATGTGAGCCAGGAGCAATCGAATACGCTTCTAACAACCCTCCTCCTCCCCCGCCCTCGCCCCCAAAGACAGAGGAGCCAGACAAGGCGACCAACTGCGATCCTTTTGAGGGGCTGGAGATCGGGGTCTACGTACTCAGCGTGAATCCAGAGACTCTATCCTTCCCGGTCTACCTGCGCTTTCCGGGTGCGGTGCCCGGTCTTGAGGAAGGTGAATCCATGCCCTACCGAGGAACGCTGGGCACGGAAGCGTCCCACCTGTGCAACCAGCAGGGCTTCCCGGACCGCCTGTACTGCATGTTCACGCTGCAGCCGGGGGATGTTGGAACGCTTGCCGAGCTGGCAATCTTCAAGGATGGCTGCGATGACCCGGTCTTCACCCAGCCCAGGCTGACCATCCCAGAGATCCAGCAGCCGGAGATCCAGCAGCCGGAGAGCACCTGCAAGAAGGACCTTGGAGAGGACGCCTGCATCGAGGCTGGGGGCACCTGGTTCACGGGCGTGAGGGATCCTTTCTGCCTCTGCCCCTGAACTAACCAGACCGATCAACAACCAGAGCCGCCTATCAGGCGGCTCTGGTGCAATCTCGATACTATCTTCAGTTGATCTCATCCCGGAGTCAAGAATCATCGAAACCCCACTTAGACCGGACGTTCTCACCCAGCGCGCCAGGTCCTATGTTTTGTTAGCCGCAACCTGCTGGCACAATTAATGGGGCGTGCAACCAGAAAATTCCACTTCCTCTTGGTATTATTTTAGGGGATGGCTATCTGGTGTTCTCTTTTATTGGGTTGATTCCTTGCTAAAGGATACACCTGACCTACTTTTTCATCCATTTTTACAGAAAAAACTTAACACTACTTTCATAAACTAGTCTCCATATTGCTGGCATGTGATCAAGTGATCGAAGATCATCTGTGTTGCTTATCAGTAAGTTCAGATTCCCTCTGACTCGCTATCGCTGATCGTTCTCGGCATATTTCGCGATACTTTAGCCAAGATTATTGATCGGAAACGTGCTATGTCTATTGCCGTATAATTACTATGTAATGTATACGGCATTTCTTGTTCCGGGGAGTTGAGCGATGGCTGAAAAGAGAAAGCTGACTGTACGGGTAGATTCCCGGTGGATCGACGAAGCTGAGGAGTACGCTGCAAGACACAACACATCACTGTCCAAGCTTATATCCGAGTTTCTTCGAAATCTGCCAGTTAAATCGGATCCGAGGCGAGAGGCTCCAATCCTCAAACGCGTGAGCGGAATTCTACCTCCTGATGTTACCGCCCAGGAACACAGGACACATCTGGAAGAAAAGTATGGGATCAACGATGAAAATTCTGGTTGATCTCAACGTCCTCCTGGATGTACTTGGCAGAAGAGAGACTCATTATGAAGGCTCAGCGGAGGTGTGGGGAGCCGTAGAGCGGCGGGACGCGGAGGGGCTCATCGCCGCGCACAGTATTACAACCCTACACTATCTCATAGGACGCAATGTTGATGGTGTGACAGCCGACAATGTCGTTCAAGATTGTCTGAAGGTTTTTTCCATTGCAGCCATAGGCCAAGATGTCATTCAAGAAGCAATCGGGTACCGATGGTCCGACTTTGAGAATGCAGTGCAAATGGCAGTTGCTTCGCGGGGTCGAGCAGATTATCTTGTGACAAGAAACCCGAAGGATTTCGAGGGAGGCCCAGTTACCGTGCTTCAACCGTGAGAATTCATCGCTTTAATTAAAGCACCGAGATCATAGGCTCCATCATAAATGGCTTGCATCGAAGGATAACCATAGATAATCCATTCAAAAGGGAAACATTCGCAGAAGGGGAAAGTAAGAATCGAATTGTTACTCTAGGAAATCAGCTGTGGATTTTCCGATATGCATACGTGCCGGAAGCTTGAAACTCGGAAAATCCTCATCCTCAGCAACCGGCGAGCTCTGGCCATGAGAGTTATCGCAGGTTGATCGATTTGCATAGCTGCCAGACTCCGGTATCCACGAAAAAAAGGCGGCCGGCTCTTTTTAATCCAAGAAACCCGTGTTATGCGCCGTACTTCCTCAAACGTTTTGCATGCGCCAGAAGAAGAGGCATGATATCCGTCGTGGGCAGCGTGCCCAACCCACCCTGGGCACAGGCGGTTTCTCCGAACACTTTCTGGGCGTCTATTCGAACGGTCCCGGGTGCCCAGAGCAAGAACGGCACCGGATGCCATGAGTGGCTGCGCAGCTGCGAAGGTGTCGAGTGATCCCCGGTCACGGCGATCACCGCCGGCTCGAGCTCGAGCAGAGCGGGCAGCGCCCGATCGACGCTGGCGATCACCTCCGCTTTCGCATCGAAATCACCGTCTTCTCCCCGGCTGTCCACTTTCTTGATGTGGATAAAGAAGAAATCGTAATCATCCCAATGCTGGCGTGCGACCGTGAACTCGGCCTCCGGAGACTCCTGCTCAAACTTAAGGATCTCCATACCAACGAGTTTTGAAACGCCGCGATACATGGGGTATACGGCAATGCAGGCAGGGTTGAGGCCGTAGATTTCCGGGAACTTGGGCAGCTTTGGATCGGTGGAAAAACCACGCAAAGTGATCCCGTTCGCCTTCGGTTCGTCTTTGAGCGCTTCACAAGCAGCTTCAACCCACTGCTGAAATAAACGCGCAGTGTGTTCGGCGCCAGGTGATTGAGCGGTCACTTTGCGCGGCGGAACCCCTGTCTTCTGTGGGTCTGTATCCTCGATATCGGGATCGAGGTCCGGGCCGCGCATGACCACCGCAAAACGGTATTCCCGGACGAGCTGCACGTCGATCTTGACTCCCGGCAGTTTGATCTGTTTCAGTTTTTCCACAACCGGGATGGCTTCCTCTGTCGGGATCCGACCCGCCCGGCGATCGGTGATATTTCCCTGGTCATCAAGCGTGCAGAAATTAGCGCGGGCGGCGACATCGCCTTCCCCGATGTGCATACCTATGCCGGAGCCTTCCATCACGCCCCGGCCGACATCATAAAACAGCGGGTCATAACCGAAGAGAGCAAGATGGGCGGGACCAGAACCCGGGGTGATGCCGCGTGCGATCGGCACAACCTGACCGAGCGTGCCCTCGCGTGCCAGCCGGTCCAGATGAGGCGTTTCCGCGGCTTCAAGCTCGGTCTTGCCATCCGGGGCGGAAGCCAACCCGCCGAGCCCATCCATGATCAGCAGAACGATTTTTCCGTCGTTTTTCACGTGTAATTCACGCATTAAATCAAAATTCGCCATTGAAGATTTTTCTCCTTCGCAAGACAAAGCCCCGCTGGCTTATTCAGCGGGGCTTTGTCTGTACGAATACGACCTTATACGATCCGTTCTTGCAGACCGGTCTTCTCGAAGAGATGCATGTTGTCCATATTGAACACGACCTGGACTTTCTCGCCAACATTGACCTTGGAGCGTGGGTCGAGCCGGCCAACGAATGTGTCGTCGCCGCTCAACATGTAGACAAAAATCTCATTGCCCATCAATTCGGTCACATCGACCTTGATCTCGACAGGTGCGGCCTTGATGCTCGGGGGTGCATAGTTCGGATCGTGAATGTCATCCGGGCGGATGCCGAACACCAGATTCTCGCCCACCTTGTTCTGATATTGATCCGTCTTGTCGGCTGGAACAGGCACGCTGAAGGAGCCGGCATCGACGATCAACCTCCCATCGCTGCGCTCCAGCTTGGCATTGAAGAAATTCATCGCGGGCGACCCGATAAAACCGGCGACAAAGACATTCGCCGGGTAATCATACAGGTTCTGAGGGGTTTCGATTTGCTGCAGAATGCCGTCCTTCATCACTGCGATGCGGCTTGCCATCGTCATCGCCTCGACCTGGTCATGGGTCACATAGATAAAGGTCGTCTGAAGACGCTGGTGGAGTTTTGTGATTTCAGCGCGGGTCTGCACGCGCAGTTTCGCGTCCAGGTTTGAAAGGGGTTCGTCGAAAAGGAATACGCTTGGCTCCCGAACAATCGCGCGTCCGACGGCGACGCGCTGTCGCTGCCCGCCCGAGAGCTGCCGGGGTTTTCGATCCAGAAGGGTGCCGATCCCGAGGATGTCGGCTGCTTCCTCGACGCGACGTTTAATCTCCTCGCGTGGCGTCTTGCGCAGTTTCAACCCGAATGCCATGTTGTCGTACACGGACATATGCGGGTAGAGTGCGTAGGATTGGAAGACCATTGCGATATCCCGGTCCTTGGGGGCGACCTCGTTCACAACCCGGTCGCCGATCAGGATCTGACCCTGGGTGATCTCCTCCAATCCGGCGAGGAGACGTAGGGCCGTTGTTTTGCCGCATCCGGACGGCCCCACCAGAACAAGGAACTCTTTATCCTCTACTTCAATACTCATATCGTTTACTGCGGTGACCTCGCCGAAACGCTTGTAGACGTGGTCGTATGTCACGCTGGACATGGGCCGTCCTCCTTTCGGGTGAGTATAGTGCTTAGAATTATACATCTTGATGGGAGAGTGACAAACTGCTCTTAAACCGCCCGCGTTGACGCTCTAACCCTACTCTGGTATAGTCGATTCCGTGCAATCAAGGACGAGTGAACAACATTCAAACGGCCGTCCCTCACGCCGGTTGAAGCTTCTTGCGCGGTGGTTAGAACCCGGTCTGGGCGTCAAACGCTGGCTGATTTTAATGGTGTTTGGCACTGCGCTCATCGGGCTCGGCCTTGCCGTCATCCTGCTTGATATTTATTGGGCACATCCTGAGTCCCCCTGGCTGAGAGTTTTGAGCCTTCGTCTGTTACCGCGCTGGTTGCGCGCACTGGTTCTGGGGGGAATCGGCTTCCTGGTTCTATCGCTGGCTGTTGTCGGCATCAACCGCACTTTGCTGGCCCCCTATATTCGGCCGGGGCGGTCATTGGTGGAGGCTGTTTCGCGTCACCGGCGTTTAAGGCGGGGACCCCGCGTCGTTGCGATCGGCGGCGGAACCGGGCTCTCGACTCTGTTGCGCGGGTTGAAGAAACACACCGGGAACCTCACCGCAATCGTCTCGGTCGCCGACGATGGCGGTTCCAGCGGCAGGCTTCGCAAATCGTTGGGGCTGCCGCCGCCAGGGGATATCCGTGCCTGCCTGGCTGCTCTTTCAGCAGATGAGGACCTGCTCACACAGCTCTTTCAATACCGTTTCCGGTCCGGCGAGGAGCTCACCGGTCACTCATTCGGGAACCTCTTCATCGCTGCGCTGGCTGGCGTGACGGGCAGCTTCGAGGAGGGCGTTCTTGAGGCTGGCCGGGTGCTGGGTATTCAGGGCCAGGTTGTTCCCTCGACTGCCAGCCACATCCAATTGGCAGCCGACAAAACCCTTTCGTCGAACGGCGGCGCGGTGCGGATCGAAGGTGAGAGCAATATCCCGGCGCTCCCCGGTCAGATCCGCAGGGTGCAGATTGAACCGAACGACGCTCAGGCTTACCCGCCAGCGATCCAGGCGATCCTGGCGGCTGATATGATCGTGATTGGGCCCGGCAGCCTCTACACGAGCATCATCCCGAACCTGCTGATTCGCGACCTGGCGGATGCCATCAAAGTCAGCCGGGCCTACAAGGTGTTTGTCTGCAACATCGCTACCCAACCCGGCGAGACAGATCGTCTGGATTGCTGTCAGCACCTTGCCGCCATCCAATCGCATATCGGTTCGGTGTTGGTCGATACGGTCGTGGCGAACGACCAACTCGACGTTGAAATGCCCGATGGGTTTGTAGCTGTCGACCCGGCGCTGGAAAAATCTTACCCGGTGCCGATTTACACGGAAGACCTCGTGGATCGAGCGCATCCCGCCCGCCACGATCCGGACATGCTTGCGGACGTTCTGATCGCCCTTCTGGAAGAGCGAACCGGGCCGTTGGACTGGGCCGAAGAATTCGCACTCGAAGAAAGTCGCGATCTGACTACAGACACGTTAATCTAATCAGGAGTAAGAATATGGCAACAAAAGTAGGCATCAACGGTTTTGGCCGTATCGGTCGTCAAGTCTTGAAGATCATGAAGGAAAAATACCCGTCTGAGTTCGATGTGGTCGCATTCAATGATCTCGGCGATCTGGCGACGATGGCGCATCTCTTCAAATACGATTCGAATTACGGCCGTTTTGAAGGTGACCTTGAAGTCAAAGAGGATGGTCTCGTGATCGACGGCGATTTTATACAGTCGCTCTCGATTCCTGATCCTGCAGAATTGCCCTGGAAGGAACTGGGTGTCGACATCGTCATCGAAGGCACCGGCCGATTCAGGGCGCGCAATGACGCTGCCAAGCATCTCCAGGCTGGCGCGCAGAAGGTCATCATCACCGCGCCGGCGAAGAACCCGGACCTCACGATCGTGCTTGGCGTCAATGATGCTGATTATGAAGCTGACAAGCACGATATCATTTCGAATGCATCCTGCACAACCAACTGTCTCGCCCCGGCGGCGAAAGTCATCCTGGAGAACTTCGGCATCGTGCGCGGATTAATGACGACGATCCACTCATACACCAACGGCCAGAACATCCTTGATTTACCTCACAAAGATCTTCGTAGAGCGCGCGCTGCCGCGTTGAACATCGTTCCGACGACGACCGGCGCCGCCAAAGCCGTTTCGCTGGTGATCCCGGAACTCGAGGGAAAATTCGACGGATTCGCGATGCGGGTCCCCACGCCAACCGTCTCGGTCGTTGACCTTGTGGTTACGCTTGAAAAAGAAGCCACAACCGCAGAGCTGCATGATGCTTTCCGGAAGGCAGCCGATGGCCCAATGCAGGGGATCCTGGGCTTCTCGGAGGAACCGCTCGTGAGCATGGATTACAAGATGGATCCGCGCTCGAGCATCATCGATGCGCAGTTCACATTTGTGATGGACGGGACGATGGCCAAGGTGGTGTCCTGGTACGACAACGAGTGGGGGTACTCAGTCCGGACGGCGGATCTGGCGGCGATGGTCGCCAAAAGTCTATGAGATAGCATCAGCGCCGCAGACTTCACTGCGGCGCTCTTTATTAGATGAGGGCTTATGTTTAACAAAAAGACGATTGAGGACATCGATCTCGACTCGAAACGTGTCCTGGTCAGGGTGGATTTTAACGTGCCATTAGAAGATGGCCGCGTCGCGGATGACACCCGCATCCGGGCCGCACTGCCAACGATCAAGTATTTGGTCGATCACCGTGCGATCGTGATCCTCTGCTCCCACCTGGGACGACCGAAAGGGCAGGTGAAAGCCGAACTCTCGTTGCGGCCGGTCGCTGAACATCTCTCGGAGTTGTTGGGGGTTCCCATCGCATTTGCCGATGATTGTGTTGGCGATCCGGCGGAAGATGCCGTTCGAGATCTGCAGCCGGGGCAGATTGTTCTGCTCGAGAATACGCGCTTCCATGCGGGTGAAAAAGCAAACGACCCGGAGTTTGCGCGCGCGCTGGCTTCGCTGGCCGAGGTTTACGTAAATGATGCTTTTGGAAGCGCACACCGTGCACATGCCTCCACAGAGGGTGTTGCCCGGTACCTGCCGGCAGTTGCTGGCTACCTGATGGAGAAGGAAATCCGCTACCTGGGCGACGCGCTGCTCGATCCCGAACATCCATTCGTCGCCATCATGGGGGGCGCAAAGATCTCCGACAAGATCGATGTGGTCAAACGCATGCTTCAGATCGCGGATCACCTGCTCGTCGGTGGTGGTCTGGCAAATACCTTCCTCGCAGCCCGGGGATTCGATCTGGCCGAATCGCTGGTTGAGGAGGATGCCCTGCCAACGGCCAGGGAGATCCTTCAGACCGCGACAGACAGGCTGGTGCTCCCGGTGGATCTCGTCGTTGCGGACGAATTCTCGGATGACGCAAGTGTGAGGTCGGTGCCGGTCGATGATGTGCCTGCCGGATGGCGTGCGCTTGATATCGGTGGGAAGACCGTTGACCTTTTCAAGGAGAAACTGCAGGGGGCAAAACTGATCGTTTGGAATGGACCGATGGGCGTTTTCGAAATGGGACCGTTCGCGGTGGGGACGTATGCCATTGCGCAGGCCGTTGCTGAGACTGACGCTGTCTCAATCATCGGGGGGGGCGATTCCGCGGCTGCGATCAGAAAAGCAGGTCTGACAGACAAAATCAGCCATGTCTCTACAGGCGGTGGGGCCTCACTCGAATTCATGGAGGGCAAGACGCTGCCGGGTGTGGCAGCGCTGCTTGACAAGGATAGCTGAGGTCCGAAGCAAAGCAGGCCTGGTGTTTGTCACCTCCCATCGTTAAGGATGGGAGGTTTTTCGTTCTGATGCAGGTTGCCGGGATCATCTGGAAATCACGTACCGGCAGCCGAGCTTGTCAGTTTACTTACAGTTAACAAGTATTTATTGTTCCGGGCATTACGCTCATCTATAATGATCCCATGCTGTGCAAGGAGGAAGAATGAGCTTCGCACCGGGCGAAAATGTAGGACCGTATCGCATCATTGAGCAGCTGGGGCAGGGGGGGATGGCTTCTGTCTTTAAAGCCTATCATCCTGCGCTTGATCGTTTTGTAGCGATAAAAGTTCTCCATCCTGCGTTCAAAAAGGAACCGAATTTTCTCTCACGATTTCAGCGCGAAGCGCGCGTAGTCGCCAAACTCGAACATCCAAACATCGTGCCGATCTACGATTTCGCAGAGCATGAGGGGCAGCCCTATCTTGTGATGAAATACATTGAGGGGGTGACGCTCAAAGCCCGACTCAATCAAGGTCCTTTGAATAAAGAAGAGGCGCTTAACATTGTCCAGGCAGTCGGGAACGCGCTGACCTATGCGCACGAACGCGGCGTTCTTCACCGTGATGTGAAGCCTTCCAATATTCTCCTCAGCCCGGATGGATCTATCTATCTTGCAGATTTCGGGCTGGCCCGCATGGCTGAGGCCGGAGCTTCCACGCTCTCTAAAGATGTCATGCTGGGGACGCCTCAATACATCTCACCCGAGCAGGCGAAAGGCAACATCGAGCTGCACGAAGGTACCGATGTGTATTCCTTCGGTGTCGTTCTCTATGAGCTGGTGGTAGGCAGGGTTCCATTTAACGCTGATACACCTTTCTCGATCATCCATGATCACATCTACACACCGCTGCCGCTTCCCAGCGCGGTCAATCCGAACGTGCCCGGGGTGACGGAGCGGGTGCTCCTGAAGAGCCTGGCGAAGGATCCCGCCGATCGTTTTGACTCGGTGCAGGCGCTGGTAGGTGCGTTCAGTTCCGCCGTGGCGGAGGGGAAACTGCCTGCCGAAATGGAGACAAGAGTCCTCGGAGCCGCATCAGAATTCGCCTCCTCAGGAGAGAAGTCGAGTCACCCCGAGAAGGATAAGCAGCCTGTCACAGCGCAGGGAGAGAGCTCAGGGAGTGGGTCGCGGCGCAAGCGACGCTGGCCGTGGGTTGCAGTGGGGATCTCGTCCACATTGATCTGCCTTTTCGTTTTTCTGCTGGCATTGAGCAGCGCCAAACCCGAAGCCTCTGAGTCTGCAGACCGTGCCGATCCACCCCCGACGTCGCTCGGACAAGAACAAGAATCTCCGTCGGAGCAAGTTCAGACACGATTGGTGGAGGCCCTGACCGATCCGGCAGCGGCCTATGAACGCGCTGAGCAGCTTGCCGGTGGTGGGCGCAACGTGCTCGCGGCGCAGGCCTTTGTCAGGGCTGGTGAGCTGTTTCTACAGCAGGAGGCGTTCATTGAATCTGCGGATAGCTACCTGCGCGCCCTTGAGCTCGATCGGGTCTTGTTCGAACAGCGCGAAGACGTGGTCAGCAAGTTCACCCAGGCAGCATTCCTGGGAGCCGCCGACGAAGGCATATGGATGATCCTGGAACGAACCGCCAATGAAGCAGAGGGGTGGCCGATCCTGCTTGTGATTGAGGCACGCGCTCATCTGTTCGTCGGAGAGGTTGACCACACGATCCCGCTGCTCGAGCAAGCGTTGCGAGCGGAGGGCGATGACGTCTTAGCGCGAACTGTGTGGGCTGAATTTGAACTCCTGCAGGGTGATCCGGCGGAGGCTGAACGGATGTTGGGCGAGCTGATCTCACAGCAGGAGCGAATGCCGCCGTGGCTGAAGGAACATCTCCACCGCATGAATCGGGCGATTGGGGATGAGCCGTAGTGAGGAGGAATCGATGGCAAGGACGCCTTTCATAGCTGCAAACTGGAAAATGCACAAATCGATCGCAGAGACCATCGCGTTCATTGGATCTTTCAAGCCGATGGTTCTGGATCTTCATGAAGTCGAGATCGTGCTGTGTCCGCCTTTCACGGCGCTGGCGCCGTTGAAGACGGAGATCGCTGGAAGCCAGGTGAAACTCGGTGCGCAGAATTTGTTCTGGGAGGAGCAGGGCGCGTATACCGGGGAAATCTCCCCCGTGATGCTGCGTGAATTGTGCACATTTGTGATCGTCGGGCATTCGGAACGGCGAGCCCACTTCCACGAGACGGATGAGATCGTGAACAGGAAATTGGCGGCGTGCTTTGAGCATCGGCTGCATCCCATCCTGTGTGTTGGCGAATCGCTCGAGCAGAGAGAGGCCGGTGAGACGGAGGCGTTCGTCTCGGGACAGATCCAGGCGGCACTTCAGGGCGTTTCGGCGGATGATCTCTCGACGATGGTCATCGCCTACGAGCCGATCTGGGCGATCGGGACAGGCAGGGCGGCCACACCGGGGGATGCAGCTGCGGTGATCAATGACACGATCAGAAAAACCCTGACGGATGAGATTGGCGAGCGGGAGGCTGAAGCGATGCGTATTCTCTACGGCGGGAGCGTTAAGCCGGATAATGCAGCCTCTTACTTCAAAATTGAGGGGATCGATGGGGCGCTGGTCGGGGGCGCGAGCCTGGAGGCGAGATCCTTTTCAGAGATCATCCGGGCTGCACTCTGAACGAGCACGGCAGGCTTCGGTGCGTAACGCCCCGGGTATTACTTCGCCTGGGGCGCTTAATTTTTCAGTTCAGGAGACCGGGGAATTATCCGGTGCCGAACTGGCGATCTCCGGCATCACCGAGTCCGGGTAAGATGAAACCGTTGTCATTGAGCTGGCGGTCGACCGCAGCCAGGTGGATCGGAACCTCCGGATGAGCGTCATGCAGTGTCTGGATACCTTCCGGGGCGCCGATCACACCGACGAACTTGATCTTGCGAACTCCCCAGCGTTTGAGAATTGCTACCGTGGCGACCGCAGAGCCGCCGGTTGCCAGCATCGGATCGAGGATCAAGCAAACAGAAACGGTGGGTTCTACCGGGAGCTTATTGTAATACTGTACCGGCTGCAGCGTCTCTTCATCGCGATATAGGCCGATATGCCAGACCTCAGCCGAAGGCATTAACTCCCAGACACCCTCCACCATCCCGAGGCCGGCGCGCAGGATCGGCACCAATCCGATTTTCTCTGCAAGCGTCTCGCCTGACACTGTTTCAAGCGGTGTGTTCACCTCCACGGCCTCTGTTAACAGGTCCGTTGTCGCTTCGTAGGTTATCAACGCGGCGATCTCACGGATTAATTCCCGAAATTTCTTGGGATTGGTTTCTTGATTGCGGAGTTTGGCGAGTTTGTGCTGCACGAGCGGGTGACTTGAAGTGTAGACATTATCCATTTCAACTCCCTTTCCTTACCTTCCTGATCGAACGATTTTTTTCAGATCAACGATGAAGTGCGATTGTTGTGAGATCATCGTAAAGGTCCCTGCGACCGGTAAATCGGAGCACCCGGTCTTCGATTTGATCAGCTACGAACTGTGCCTGCCAGTTTGACAAGCCCAGCACGAGGCTTTCCAACCGCTGGATCCCGAAGAACTCCTCGTTTTCATCCAGCGCATCTGTCACCCCGTCCGTATAAAGCACGAGCAGCTGCTCCTTCTCGATCTCCACAGTGCGGGTTTTGTAGATGCAAGGACTCTGCACCCCGAGTACCATACCATGCTCACGCAGAAGTTCGCCACGCTGCCGGGGGGTAAAAAGTAAGGGCGGATTGTGCCCGGCGTTAGCGTACTGCAGCCGGCCGATTTCCGGCTCCCAGATCCCATAAAATACCGATACAAAGAGGTCGGCGTGCGTGTCCTGAATCAAATGCTGATTCACTCGTTGGAGACACTCACCCGGGTCTTGAAACTCCATCGCCAGGGTACGCAGGAGGGTTCTTGAGAGCGCCATGTAGAGCGCGGCCGGGATGCCTTTATCGGCGACGTCGGCGATGGCGAGGCCGTAGCGAGCTCCATGCTCGCCGTCAGGAAGGGCGATGAAATCGTAGAAATCCCCCCCGACCTCGCGGGCCACGCGCCAGGCGACGCCAAGCTCCCATCCGCGCAGCTCCGGGAGGGAAGAGGGCAGGAAGCTGACCTGGATGTCACGCGCCATTGCCAGTTCACGTTCAAACGATCGCTGGCTTGCGGCCCTTTCAATCAGGCGTGTATTCTCAAGGCGCAGGGAGACCTGATGGGATATCCCGGCCATCAGCGAAGGTTGCTTCCCCGAGATCCCCTCATTCTCGGTGAGCAATAAGCCCAGGAGATCCTGGCCGTCGCTTAACACCATGCCCAGCGCCCGGTCATCTTTAAGGATGCTTTTCATGGGCGGGGGTAAATCCACGAAGATTGGCAGTTCGTTTTCAATGTAAGTCCCGCGCAAGCCCAGTTCAGCCGGTGAGAATTCCAGGGCAGACAACATGAATGTTTGCTGCCTTTTCAGCCCGGCCGACGTCGCGATTTGCAGCGTTTCTCCGTCAGCGGAGGGGGTCAGAAGCAGGGTCCATTCGGTGCCAACAAGCAGCCCGGCTAACTGGAGGACTGCCTGGAGCGCTGAGAGGGGATCTCCGGGCTGGGCGGCATGCCGGGCAACTTCAAGGAGCACCGTCGTCACCCAGGCTTCCTGCTGGTGCTGTGCGTAATTACGCGCCTCGAGAATGGCAAATGCGAGCTGTTGTGAGACAGTTTCGAGAACGCTCAGTTGATCTCCCTTGAGTGACGTCCCGGCCGGGCAGCAGAGGTGCAGCGCTCCCATGCGGTGTTCGGCGATATTCAGTGGGAAAGCCCATTCGGCTTCAAGGGTGGTTTCCCCGTTGCGCTGCCCGGGATCCAATTCAAATTGGGATGACTGCGTCTCCCCGGAAGCGATCGCTGCTCGCACCAGCTCGGGTATGGTTTCTTCTCCCCCCGTCAGCGGTTTGCCTGCTGTTTGTGTGCGCAGCTCGATATCGCCGTCGAGGACTTCGTAAAGCGCAATTTGCTCGATTTCCAGCACCTGTGAAAGGAAGGCGACGATGCGTTCCATCCGGTCGTTGAGTGGTTCAAGCGTCATCAGCAGCCGTGAGACTTGCTGAACCAACAGCATCTGTACGGTAAGGGATTCAATTTCGCTTGCCAGGCTGGTCGTGGCGAGCGCGGGCGCGATGCTGGCCGCCAGGATTGAAAGAAGTTCACGGTCGTTCTCTGTAAACGCGTTGGTTTCGTTGCTGCGCAGTGAAAGCACACCCAGAACACGATCACCGAACCGGAGCGGGATGAAAAGGCCAGATTGCGGCATCTGCCCGGAGGTGAGGATTTTGCTCGCGGGAAGTTCGTCTTTCTCAGTCTCGTAATCCGAGAACAGAAGTGACTCGCCCGATCCTTGAACCCAGGTCAGGAGATCCGAATGTGCGTGGACCTCCGGGAGGTCCTTATTCTCCACGCGGGTACCCTCGACGACGCGGATGAGGGTCTCGTAGCCGCCTGGTCCAAACAGCCCGATTTCGAAGACATCTGGTTCGGTCACGCGTGCGACCTCGAGGAAGGTCACCTCGGCGAGCTCATGCGGATCGCCGGCGCTGCGGGTTATCGCGGCGAGCATTGCAGCGACTGATTTTAAATCGAGATCTGTGCGATTATCCATTCGCACGGCGTCCCTCTGTGCGCATGCAGGAGGTCTTTATAGAAATTGATCCCCTGACCATTTGGAGGCGATGGGGATCGTTGGGGTGAGTATCTTCAAATCGATTGAAGGAAGTCATCTTTTAGATCGTCAACCAGGGCGTATTAATCTGTCGATTCAGAGCTCGCGCGCTTCTTTTTCTGAAGGGATAAATGATTCCGTCCAGATTCACGTGAATACTCGACATCGTCCATGATGCTGTGGATAATTTCAATGCCGAGACCGCCGATAGGGGGATCATCGATCGACCACTGACGTTCCTTGCGATTGTTGGTCGGGTTAAACGGCGGGGCGTCATCGGTCAGCTCGACGTTGAGCACGCCCGGCTCCGTCGATACGGTCACCTGGATCTTGTTCTCGACTTCGCGGCCGTACCCATGCCGGATGATATTCTCGACCGCCTCGCTCACGGCAAGCTGGCAGGCGTAACATTCTTTTGAAGAGAAGCCAGCATTTTCAGCCGCCTGGTTAATCAGATCTCGAACCGATTGGAGTTGGTCGTACTGGCCCTCGATCCGAAGCGTCGCTGAATCCATCAGGTTTAGAATGATCCGATCGCCGCTTCCCGGTCCGAGTACTTCTCGAAAAGGACATCGAGTCCGGCGATTTCGAGTGTCTCTAAGACCTGTTCTGAGGAACCTGCAAAAACGATGTTCCCACCAGCACCCTTGACGGCTTTACGGGTGGTGACCAGTACGCGCAGGCCCGCTGAAGAGATGAAATCAACATTGGATAGATCAAGCACAATGTTGTTTTTTCCCTGCTGGGTGAATTCGTTGAGCGTATCCTCGAACTCGCCGGCGGTTGCCGAATCGATGCGGCCTTGCACAGTAACAACGACCACTCTTTTATGTTCCTGGGTTTGGATGTCCATGGCTTGCTCCTCTATGTTGAATCGTGATTCACAAGTTCCGGCGTACGACATAACGGGCGATCTCGATCAGCGCCCCGCGCTCCGGTGTGGCCGGCATGTTGGTCAACAACTCTTCGCCTTGCTGAGTGAAGCGCTCTGCTTTCTGCAAGGCGAGACCGATTGCCGGGGATGTTCGCACAGCGTCGATGAGCTGCTCTAATTCAAGTTCATCGATCTCTTTTTCGCGCAAGGAGCGGGCAAGGTTTCGGCCGTCCTCATGCTGCTCGAGGTACAGGAGGGTTGGCAGCGTGAGCAACCCCTGACGCAGGTCACTGCCGACGGGTTTGCCGACACTCTCCTGGTCACCGGTGAAATCGAGAATATCGTCGACAATCTGGAACGCTACCCCGATGTGATGACCGAAGGTGCGCATCGTCTCGTAGGTTTCATCGTCGCAGCCGCCAATCAACGCAACCCCTGCGGTAGAAATCTCAAAGAGCGAGGCGGTTTTAGCATAGATGCGATCATAATACGACTGCTGCAGGTCATCAGGTTCAAGTTCGAATAATTGGGTGATTTCCCCGTTTACGATCGTCATCAGCGTGCTTGCAAAGCTTTCTATCAATTCCAACGACCCGGTCTGAGCGGCGAGGTGCGCCGCGCGCGCAAAGATGTAATCTCCGGTCAGGACGGTTGCCCCGGCACTCCAGCGGGCGTTGAGGGTCGGGATCCCGCGCCGCAGCATTGCGCCATCGATAAGGTCATCATGAACCAGCGTAGCTGTGTGCAGCATCTCGATCGCGGCAGCGTGAAGGATCAGGTGCTCCATCTCGACATCCAGCATCTTTCCAGCCAGGATGGCAACTGTCGGGCGGATGCGTTTTCCGCCAGAGCTGAGCAGGTGGGACAGCGCCTTACCAAGGCTAGGATGATGCCCATCAAAACTGCGCATCATCTGAGCCTCCACAGCTTCAAGCTGCGGCTGTGCGAGATCAAAGAATGTTGCTGTTTGAGAGTTCATGATTCCATTGGAAGAGTATACGTGCATTTGCCGCCATTTGTCCCTTCGCCTGTTCGAGTTCAACCTGGCGAGTTTCTGCAATCGCGGCTGCAACGAACTGTACATGACCTGGCTCGTTGCGCTTTCCGCGGTGCGGATCAGGAGTGAGATAAGGTGCATCTGTTTCGGTCAGGATCCGTTTGATGGGAAGATTGGAGACCAGACTGCGCAGCGCTTCTGCCTTTTGAAAGGTTACCGGTCCGGCGATCCCTATGTAGAAGCCCATTTCAATCGCATTAGAGGCGGCAATTTCATCAGCTGAAAACGCGTGTAAAACCCCGGCACGCCCCTGCAGGTTCTGTGGGAGCTCTTTCACCCATTCGTTGATCATCGCCAGGACATCGGTCGTCGCATCGCGATTATGGACGATGACCGGCAGCTCCAGTTCGATCGCAAGTTCAAGCTGTTCCTCGAAAGCCCTGCGCTGGACTTCGCGACCTGAAAGGTTTCGATAGTAGTCGAGACCGATTTCACCAATCGCAACGACCCCGGGATGTTCTGCAAGTTGTTTGAGCTGCGATGCATTTGAGCGATCCCACTTCTGTGCATCGTGCGGGTGGAATCCGACGGCAGCATAAACCCCTGGGTGCTGACCAGCCAGGGTGACAGCCCGTTGGCTGGTTTCAAAATCTGTTCCGGGAACGAGTATTTTTGTGATTCCGGCATCGTGTGCACGCTCCAGGACCGCTTCGAGGTCATTCTGGAAGGCTGCCAGGTTCAGGTGGCAGTGAGTGTCAACAAACGGCGCCGGCCGGGTTTTCATTTGATGCCCACCAGTTTCAAGCCAGCCTGGAGGATTGGATCGACGCGCTCTTCCGAAGTCGTCTCACAGTAGACGCGCACGATTGGCTCGGTTCCAGAGAACCGGACCAGCAGCCAGCCACCATCCTCAAGGTTGAACTTATACCCGTCCTGCGTCACGATACCGGTGACTTTAAGGCCGGCGATCTCGTCGGGGTTGGCTAGCTCGATGCTGGCCAGGTATTCCTGGCGCTTTTCCGGGTTGAGCGGGGTGTCTATTCGATCGTAATAATGGGCGCCAACGGTCTCAAAGAGCAACTCGACGAGCTCGCTGGGTTTGCGGTCGAGCTGAACGATCATGTCTAGAAGATAGAGACCGGCCAGGATACCGTCACGCTCCGGGACGTGCCCTCGAAATGCATACCCGCCCGATTCCTCGCCGCCGATCAGCGCGTCCACCTCGAGCATCTTGGGGGCGACATATTTGAAGCCGACACCCGTCTGGATAACCGGGACATCATACTTCTCGCCCAGTTTCTCGAGCATCGAGGTCGTGGAGAGGGTTTTCACGATCGGACCACGTTCTCCGCGCACCTCGAGCATATAGTACGCGAGCAGGCCGTAGACCCGCAATTGGTCGACGAACTGGCCATGCTCATCGCCCAGGCCGATCCGGTCTGCATCGCCGTCGGTGATCAGCAGCACGTCCGCCCCACGCGCCAATGACTCTCTGAGTCCGGCGTCAATATTGGGCGGGATCGGTTCTGGCCGCGTCATCTCCGGGAAGATAGGGTTGCGCTCGTCATGGATTTCGCTGACCGTGGTCGTCCCACCGGTTAGAAGTTCAGTGAACCATCCGGCGCCGTTGCCCCACATCGGATCGACGAGGACCTTCAATCCGGCGTTGCGGATCGGCTTGAGATCTACCAGCGATTCGATCTGCTTGACGTAGGCAGGTTTCGGATCGTGGTACCTGATCTGTCCGCTCTCGAGCCCCGCTTCCAATGCAATGCGTGGGATGTTTTCTTCGGTTGGCGGGATGTTCGCTTCGATGATCGCGAGGCCTTCAGGCGCAATCGCGCCGCCGTTGCGATCGCGGACTTTAAAGCCGTTGTCGCCAGGCGGGTTGTGTGAGGCGGTGATGTTAATCGCTCCGGCGGCTTGCTGCTCGACCGCAGTGTAGGAGATCGTGGGTGTCGGTGTGGCGCCTTTCAGGAGCAGGACTTTGAAACCATGCCCGGCCATCACCTCCGCAGCTGTGCTCGCAAATTCATCCGATGCGAAGCGTTTGTCGTTTCCGATAACGATCGATTGATCCGGCCCTTCCTCTTCCTTGAGGTAAACAGCAAACCCATGGCTGCAGCGCCGGACGGCTTCAAAGGTATATTCGTCGGCAATGCGACCTCTCCAACCGTCAGTGCCAAATTTGATCGGTCTGGAACCCATCGTTGATCTCTCCCTTTCGGAACCTGACAAGGATCAGGAACTGTTGTTACAGCAATCGGGCCAGGTAAGTAGAGACCTGGCCTCGTCAACTCTGCTGGTGCACACATCTCCTGCCAATTGCGTAAAGATTCGTGGTGCGTGAGACGCTTTCTTCTCTATTTGGATTTGACCTCAGTCCGCAAAAATTATACCGTGAAAGAGGTCGCTCATCCAGTCGATGTTGCGATTCCACCTTCTTCGTGTTAGACTCCCGTCCGTTGCAACGCCAACATCGTGGCGTGCTTTCCGCTCCCGGCTGCCGTCGCCAGACGCATGACCGGGGGCAGATCCCGAGGAAAGGAGAACCTCAATGCGCAACTACGAAATTGCGTACATCGCAGATTCTGATCTAGACGATTCAGCACTGGCCGAGCTTGAAGAAAAAGTAAAGAGCTGGGTCGAGGCAGGCGGCGGAAAAGTTTCCGATGTTGACCGCTGGGGAAAACGCTGGCTGGCTTACCCCATTCAGAAGAAGAATGATGGCCATTACTACTTTGTCAAGGCCGAGATGCCGGCGACGGCCCCGATCGAGATCGAGCGGAACCTGCGTCTCAACGAGCAGATTCTGCGTTTCATGGTGACTGCCCAGGAAACGGCATAGCATAATTCGGCGAGTCTTCCCAGGCGGGGAAGGAGACGGGCATGAGTCGTGGCTTGAATAAGCTGATGATCATTGGCCATTTGGGCCGTGAACCCGAGATGCGCTATACGCCCTCGGGTCGTCCGGTAACGACTTTCAGCGTTGCGACCTCTCGATCCTGGCATTCCTCGGACGGGGAACGCCATGAGGAGACGGAGTGGTTCAACGTGGTCGCATGGGGGAATCTGGCCGAAATCTGCAACCAGCATCTTCATAAAGGGCAGCAGGTCTATGTTGAAGGGCGCCTGCAGACCAGACGTTGGGAAGATTCTGATGGCAACAAGCATTTCACCACCGAGCTCGTCGCGCGCGAAATGATCATGCTCGGTGATCGACGCGAACCGGACGATGGAAAGTACCGCGCCGACGTCGATGAAGAGGAAGAATTGCCCTTTTAATCGGGCTGAAAACAGGATCAATCGCCCCGATTGGGGCGGGGAGTAGATACATTGTCTGACAGTCATTCATCACGGGGAAGAAGACCTTCAGGAGGGCGCAGGTTTGGCCGGCGTCAGCGGGTCTGCCAGTTTTGTGCAGAGCGAACGACGCATATCGATTATAAGCAGGTCGACCTTCTAAAACGCTTTGTCTCTGATAGTGGCAAAATCCACTCGCGCCGTGTGACCGGAACGTGCGCCAAGCACCAGCGTATGGTGGCCGGTGCTGTGAAACGTGCCCGGCAGATGGCGCTCCTGCCGTTTGCCTCCGACCGGCTTCGCTAACTAACAGTAATTGCCACACAAACTGCTCGAGTCCGCGATACCGTCCGGTTCTCAGGGGTCATAGTGTCTTGTGACCGCTCTGAGGAACCGGAAGCCTACCGGCTCGAGTTTCAATGCGGGAGTTAACCGATGGCTAAAAGACCTCCAATGGGCGGGGTAACCCGAAAACATCTGGCTCGTGCGGAACGTGAGCGTATTCAACGTCGCTGGATACTGGCCGGAACGATCCTCACAATTTCGTTGGTTGTGGGGCTGCTCGCCTACGGATGGTACGACAGTCGCTTCGTTCAACCGAAAATCGTTATTGCGGAGGTGAACGGCGAGACGATCACCAAGGCAGAGTTCCAGGGGCGTGTGCGTTTGATGCAGCGCCAACTGCTGACGCAGCTCAACTCGTATGCCCAGATGGAATCCTTTTTTGCCTCCGACCCCAATACGCTTTCACAGATCCGTTCACTCCAGTCACAGATCCAGGCCCAGCTCTCGGATGTTGAATTTCTCGGCCGGGATGTGATCGATCAGGTGATCCTTGACAAACTGATCATCCAGGAAGCGATGAATCGTGGGATCGAGGTGAGTCAGGCCGAGGTCCAGCGCCGCATCGAAGAGGATTTCGGTCTCTACGTCGATGGCACCCCGACCCCGCTGCCGACATTTACGCCATTCCCAACCTTCACACCGGATGTAACTGCCACCGCTGCTGCGGCGCTGACGGCGACACCGGGCGCCAGCCCGACTGCCGCGCCGACGCGCACGCCGCGCCCTTCACCAACTGCCTATACCGTCGATGCGTTCGAACGAGAATATAAGGAATTCATGGACTCGCTCTCGGATTTCCGCATCCGTGAGGAGGATTATCTCGCCTTTGTAGAGGCGCAGCTTTATCGCGAGAAACTCCAGGAAGCGTATGAACCGGAGCTGCCGTCAGAACAAGAGCAGGTGCTGATTAAACAGATCATCGTGCCAGATCTGGAGACCGGTGAAGAAGTGCTCGAAAGGTTGGAGGCCGGCGAAGACTGGGCGGATCTGGTCATCGAGTTTTCGCAGGATCCCTCCGCTGGTTCTGAGGAAGGATCGCTGGGTTGGCGCACGCTGGGTGAATTGCTGACGGCCTACGGCCAGGCAGGCGTGGCTGCCTTCGGGACGGCGGAAGGTGAAGTGTCCGGACCCTTCCAGACCGAATTTGGATGGCACCTCTTCCAGGTTGAGGAACGCGCAGAGCGGCCGCTCTCCGATGAAGCTCGTTCGCTGGTGGAGGAACAGGCATACTCGAATTTCCTGAACACGCTGCGCCAGGAAGCTGAGATCACCATCAACGAGGAATGGGTCGATCACCTGCCGCAGCCTGTTGCCGCCACGGGCCCCTGAGATAGGTCTGTCCTTCGGCTTTTAAATCATCCAACAAGAGGGACCGGTAAACAGCCGGTCCCTTTGCTTGTGTGCAACCCTTGTTGGCCCCTTGCTGGGCGACTATACTTCCAACTATAGTGCCATGAATATCGATTATCTACTCAACGAGCTGCCCGATCATGTATCCCCGGCGGACAGGGAGATGGTCAAACGCGCCTACCGAGTAGCTGAGAAGGCTCACCGCAAGCAGAAACGTTCCTCCGGTGAGCCCTACATCAACCATTGTCTGGCGGTTGCAGGTATCCTTCAAGAGCTTGGAGCCCCGCTGCCGGCCGTCGTCGCAGGAATACTGCACGACACGGTTGAGGATACCAATGTCAGTCTTGAAGCCATCCGGCGGGATTTTGGTGATGAAGTCGCTGACCTCGTGGATGGCGTCACCAAGCTGACCCAGCTGCCGCGCGTGAGCCATACCGGAAAGCGATCAAAGGATCCCCTGGCGACAAAAGGCGAACTGGCCAAGGAGACCCTGCGCAAGACCTTCCTGGCGATGGGCGACGATGTGCGGGTCGTCGTCATCAAGCTCGCCGACCGCCTGCACAATATGCGCACGCTGTCCCATTTGCCCCTCGAGAAGCAGAAACGCATCGCGGAAGAGACGCTTGAGATCTTTGCACCGCTCGCCAACCGGCTGGGGATCTGGCAGATGAAATGGGAGCTCGAGGATCTGGGATTCCGCTATGTCAAACCCGATGAGTATAAAGCGATCGCCTCTAACCTTGCAGAACGCCGCGTTGATCGGGAGAAGACGTTAGATAGCATCACCGACACGCTTCGCCAGGTGCTGCATGAGGCCGGCATTGACGCGGAAGTCACCGGGCGACCGAAGCACCTGTATTCCATCTACCGCAAAATGGAACGCAAGGGCGTTCCTTTCGAGGGGGTGTACGACGTGCGGGGTGTGCGCATACAGGTCGCTGAAGAGACGCACTGCTACCTCGCGCTGGGCGTGATCCATAATCGCTGGAAGCCCGTTCCGGGTGCATTTGATGACTACATTGCGACGCCTAAAGATAACTTCTATCAGTCGCTCCATACGGCCGTGATATACGATGATGGTAAGACGCTCGAGGTCCAGATCCGCACGCCGGAGATGCATGAGAACGCTGAGTACGGCATTGCTGCGCATTGGCGCTATAAAGAGGGGCGCCGCAAGGAAGATTCGTTCGAGCGCAGGGTGATGTGGCTGCGCCGGTTGATGGAATGGCGTTCGGATGTGGATGACGCCGGCGATTTCGTTGATGCGATGAAATCAGATGTGTTCAACGATCGAGTCTACGTCTTCACCCCGAAGGGCGACATCATCGATCTGCCGGCCGGTTCGACCCCGATCGACTTCGCTTATCACATCCATACAGCAGTTGGCCATACCTGCCGTGGGGCGAAGGTGAATGGCAAGCTTGTGTCATTGGATACCAAGCTGCAAACCGGGGACGCCGTCGAAATACTCACCGCCAAGCGCGGCGGACCGAGCCGGGATTGGCTGAATCCCACCCTCGAAATGGTCAGGAGCCAACGGGCGCGCAGCAAAATTCGCCAGTGGTTCCGGCGCCAGGATCGAGAGCAAAATGTATCCCACGGGCGCCTGCTGTTGGAACGCGAGCTCCGTCGCCTGGGGCTCGAAAAGATCGCCTACGAATCCGTCAGTAAGGATCTCGGATTTACTCAAGTGGACGATCTGCTTGCCGCGATCGGGTGTGGCGACCTCTCTTTGAGCCGGATCGTTGCCAGCGTCATCCCGGAAGAGACGAGCGATCTCGACGAAACATTGATTGCAGAGACGGGAGCCGAGCCCACGCGCGTTTCCGACGAGATCAGCGTTCTGGGGCTTACGGGAGTCCTGACCAGATTAGCGCGCTGCTGCAACCCTGCGCCGGGTGATCCGATCGTTGGTTATATCACCCGCGGGCGCGGAGCGACGATCCATCGCCAGGATTGCCCCAACATCCTGCGTGTTAAGGATCGCGAGCGGGTGGTTCAGGTATCCTGGGGGAAAGCACAACAGACCTACCCGGTGTCGGTTCGCATCAGGGCGTATGATCGTGATGGATTGATGAGGGATGTCTCGACGCTGGTCACGAATGAGGGCATCAACATGTCATCGATACAGGTCACAACGAAGAACAGCCTGGCGATTTTCGATGTGGTCATGGCGATCAAGAACGTCGCCCAACTGAGCCGGGTGCTTAACCGTCTGGAAGCGCTTCCCAATGTGCTTGAAGCGCGTCGTTTACCCCCTGGATAATCGTTTGAAATTCGGGTATCCTTTTGCATCGTGCCGGCGCTGAGAGGCGTGCGCGCCCTCCGGTTGACACGTTGCGGAAATTCCACATGTCTAACGTCCGTAGAAAGCTGGTGATGGATGGATCGAATCGAGAAGTCGGCTGTCATACTCGCGGTGCTGGGTGTTCTAGACTCGGTTTACCTGACCTGGGTGAAATTTACCGGCTCGTACGCGACTTGCGGGCCGATCGGCAACTGTGAAGCGGTCAACAGCAGCCGCTATGCTGAAATTGCCGGTGTCCCGATCGCGTTGATCGGTATCCTGGGCTATCTTGCGATCATCGTGGTGGTCGGGATCGAGCACAAAGTGCCAGATTGGGAAGGGGGCTTGCGTTTGGCATTTTTTGGGTTTACTCTGACAGGGACGATTTATTCTGCTTATCTGACTTATATTGAAATCGCGGTGCTCAAGGCGGTTTGCCCGTATTGCGTGATATCTGCAATCCTTATGTTGATGTTATTTGCGATAAGCATATACAGGTTACAGGAATTGTTGACGAGCAGCTAGAGGAGAGCCTGGAGATGCCTCGGATTCGATGTCGATATCTGGATTGTGTCTTCCTCGAGGATGGCTATTGCGGGACGAGCTCTGTCGATCTCGATCCCGATGAGGGCTGCCTGACGTATACTCACCTGGCTGACGTAGCGGAAGATGAAGACTGGGAAGAAGACGAACTCGAAGAATTCTGGGATGAGGATGAGGAAGATCTCTTCGTCGAGGATGAAGGAGATGCCGAATGGCTCGAGGAAGAAGAATATTAATCGACCATACCGGTCTTGCTGACATCAATGCGTGAATCAAAAAGGGCGCCCAGAGCGCCCTGATTTATTAACCGATCGACTCGCCCGCTCAATCCTTGGATGTGCTGACCTTGCGCTGGAGCGTTCGGCTGAGGATATCTTCGAGTTCTTTGCTGTGCTTCTTGGAGCTCTTTACATCGGCTGGCTTGGGGGTTTCTGCCGGCGGTTCGTTCTCATCGAGTGCCTGGCGAAGGGCTATCTCCATCGCGGTCGGGATAGCCTCTTCGGGTTCGACATCTTCAAGAATCTCTTCAGGGCTTTCTTTCATGGAAAGCCGGATCTGGCGTTTCTTGCGATCAATTTCGAGGACCTTGACGTCGATCGTATCTCCCACGCTGACAAGTTCAGCTGGATCGCGCACATAGTCGTCGCGCATCTCGCTGACGTGGACGAGGCCGTGTCTCTCCGCCCCGATATCTACAAACACTCCGAAATTCTCGATGCGCATGACCTGTCCCGGATAGGTTGTTCCTGGTTTGAGATCGTTCCATTTAACCTCGACGGGCTTGATCATGGTCAACTCGAGCCGGTTGCTGGCCGGATCGACCTTCTGTACCCACACTTCGACTTCATCGCCCTCTTTGACGATGTCCTGGACACGATTGACACGACCCCGTTTCAACTGCGAGATGTGAACAAGGCCAGGGTGGTCGAGCCCTACATCGACGAAAGCGCCAAAGAGTTCAACTTTGGAGATTGTTCCCTTAATTTTTTGACCGGGTTTGATTGAGCTTAAAGTCTGACCCGGTGTTTGCTTTTCCTTATCTGACACTGTTTCACCTTCCTGACAAACACAATCTGCAACATTTTTGTCGCAGACCGATGGGATTATACCATGCAAGCTGGTTCACAATTGTTCGATGCGCCGCAGAACGCGCCGCACAAGATTACTCAGCGGTTGCGGTCGGGCCAGCTCCCCGCCGGGCAAGCAAGTGCCACTCGAGGATCGAGCCGAATCGGTCGCTGGGATCAAAAAGTGGGCCGATGGTGACACCTTGCAGCTGTGCATCGAGCGCGAAATTATAAACCGGGTAGTAGAGCGGCAGAGAGGGCAGCTGATCCTGGAAACGGTATTGGAAACTCGTGTAGAGATCCGCACGACGGGAGGGGTCTGGGTTGGTGCGTGCCTGTTCCAACCAGATGCTCGAGTTGCGGTCTTCAAAGCCAGAATAATTTTGCCCTGTCTCTGTCTGCGAATCATGCCAGAGTGGATAAGGATCAGGATCGGGATAGCGGCCATAATGGATTTCATCGAGAACAACTTCGAAATCGCGCGGCTCGAGATACTCCGTGAGGATCTCGCCCGCGGGCACTGCGGTTCTGGTTACCTGTATGCCAACCGCTTCCCAATAGCTTTCGATGAGTTCCGCAATCCGGGTGGCTTGGGCATCATCCGCGTGGACCAGGGAGAGGTTCAATGTCTGGTCTTCATTAGAGCGGACGTACTCATCCGTGCCCGGCACCGCCCCTGCGGTCAATTCCCATTCCTGTTCGTCGAGGATCCGTGCTGCTTCGATGGGGTCATACGTGTGAGGTTTCAGCCCTTCGGCAAACGCCCACGTCCCCGGCATAATCGGTCCAACCGGCAATACCGCCTGCCCATCGAGCGCCGATTGAATTATCCACTCACGGTTGAGAGAAAGCATGAGTGCTCGTCGAATGGATTTATCGGCGAGAAAATCTTTGACCGGGTGCTTCACATTAATGAAGAGCATGCCCATGCGGGGCAGCCGGGCGGTATGCAGGTTCAGCTGTGGGTCTTCGAGAACTTCGTCCAGAATTGTGTTGTCCACTCTGCTGATGCCAGATACCTGTTCGTTCTGGAAAGCAAGATAGGCCGCCTGCGCGTCGGGCACCGTTCGAAATTCTACGCGATCGAGAAAAGGACGAGACTGGTAGTATTCTTCAAACGCGGAGAGGCTAACCCCCACGATTGCGTCTTCCTCAACGATGAAGGAATCGAATTTGTAAGGGCCCGTGCCGATGGGGCGCAGGTTGAATGGATGGTCGATCAATGCGCCGGCTGATACGCCCCTCAGGAGATGATCGGGGAGCAGGCCGATCGTCAGGTAATCCAGGAAAGGTGCGAATGGCTCGGGAAGCTGGAACTGAACCCGGCGGTCATCGAGGCGGATGATGTTAATCTCCGACCAGAAGTCTTGCAGGTCTGCAGGACCGGGGTAACTTTCATCCTGGAATTTAGAAAATGTGTAGACAACATCATCGGCGGTCACCGGCTCCCCATCGTGCCAGACGACATCCTCGCGTAGCGTAATCGTGTAGAGCGAAGCATCAGCTGAGATCGCCCAGGATTCGGCCATTTCTTTGTGGGGGTTGCCGCGCGAATCAAAACGGACAAGCCCGCTAAAGATCAAGCGGTCGATATCCTTGTCCGGTTGATTAAAATCATCCAGGATCGGGTTCAGTCGCTGGATTTCCCCGATCAGCGCCTCGGAGTAGGCGCCACCTTCCACTGGCTGCGGCGCAATCACTCCCGGAGTGGAAGATTGCCTGAGCAGCAGCACGACAACAAGGATGATGCCGAAAGTCGCGATGAGCAGGGGCAGACGCAATTTGCGCATTAACAGTCTGGAGTGGGAAAGCAGCTGCGAGGGCGGATCTACCCGACGAGGGTCACCGTGAGCAACGCGAGCGAGAAGAAAATCACGCTGAGTGCAATGGTCACGTTAAAGAGGACTCGCTCGATACCTCTGCGTACATGGAATCCAGAGCCGCCGAAGTCGGCACCGCCGCCCAGACCACCCAATCCGGCGCCGCGGCTCTGAAGCAAGATAACCGCGATCATGGCAATCGATACGATGATCAGCGCGATGTTTAGATAGGTTCCCACAGTAATTATCTCCTCTCGAACGCAAGCCGCCGGATTATAGCAGACACGAATGGGCGCGACAAGATGCGGCGATGTTCTCGGTCAGCCGGCAGCCCTGCTATGCTCCCTCGCCGATCGTGCTGCGCAAATAGGATTCGATGAACAGATCCAGATCGCCGTCCAGGACGGCTTGTGTGTTGCCTCTTTCCACATCCGTGCGGTGGTCTTTAACCATCTGGTATGGGTGCAGCACGTAGGACCGGATCTGGCTTCCCCATTCAGCCTTCACATGGTCACCCTTGATCTCGGCCAACTCTTCTGCCTGCTGTGCCTCCTTGAGCTCCAGAAGCCGCGCCTTCAACACTTTCATGGCGTTTTCCTTATTCTGCGTCTGCGAGCGCTCATTCTGGCAGGTTACCACCACGCCGGTTGGGATATGCGTGATGCGGATCGCGGTTTCGTTTTTCTGGACGTTTTGCCCCCCTGCGCCTGCAGAACGGTAGGTGTCGATGCGAAGATCATTCGGGTTGATATCGATATCCTCCTCGGCTTCAACCTCTGGCAGCACCTCCACCAGCGCGAATGAAGTGTGGCGCCGGCTCGCGGAGTCAAAAGGTGAGAGGCGAACCAGACGGTGAACGCCCTTCTCCGCTTTCAGATAGCCGTAGACGTAGTCACCTTCAAGTGAGATCGTGACACTCTTGATGCCCGCTTCCTCACCCTCGCTGAGATCCAGGATTTGTGTATCGTAGTCGTGATTCTCGGCCCAGCGCAGGTACATGCGTTGCAGCATGGCCGCCCAATCCTGCGAATCCGTTCCGCCCGCGCCAGCATGGATCGCCAGAATCGCATTGGAGTTATCGTACTCACCGGAGAGAAGGGCGTGCGTTTCGCGGCGTTCGATCTCGGCTTCCAGCGACTCCACCTCGCTCTCAAGTTCGGCTTCCAGCGATTGATCCTCTAAATCAAGCAGCTCGACAAGATCGCGTGTCCGCTGTCGCAGTTCCCGCCACGAGTCGACATCCCGTTTCAGGCGCGCAAACTGCCGCATCACCTTCTTGGCGCCGTCAGGGTCATCCCAGAGTGATGGAGCTTCCGCTTTTTTCTGGAGGGATTCTAATTGGGAAACACGCGTCTCGAAGTCAAAGACGCACCAGCAGGTCTTCGATCCGTGCGTGGATGTTCTCTGCTCTAGTCCTAAGATCTTCCATACCTATCTACGGCTGCCTCCACCTTTGGTATTTCCCGGAGCCCAATTGATTCTACCCCGTTATCCACCGGATGTGGGTCCAATTAATCCATCGACGTATGAGCGGGCGTCGAAGCGGGAGAACGCTCCAAGACCCTCTCCCAGCCCGACATAGTCAATCGGGATACCCAGCTGCTGTTGTATCGCGACGGCAACGCCGCCTTTGGCCGAGCCGTCCAGCTTCGTCAGGATGATCCCGTCGATGTGGATCGTCTGCATGAAAACCTGCGCCTGGGAGAGCCCATTCTGGCCCGTCGTCGCATCGAGCACCAGGTAAACACGGTGCGGCGCGCCGCTGATCACTTTTCCGGCAACGCGGGTGATCTTCTGCAATTCGGACATTAAATTGTGTTCCGTGTGCATCCGGCCGGAGGTGTCGATCAGCAGGGCCTCGACGCCGCGAGCCTGGGCCGCCTGGCAGGCATCGTATACGACTGCGCCCGGGTCGCTGCCAGCCAGCCCCGTGATGACCTGCGTCTTAAGCCGCTCCGCCCAGCGTTGGAGCTGGTCGGTGGCGGCAGCCCGGTAGGTGTCGGCAGCGGCGATCAGGATCGAGCGGCCGTCCTGCTGCAACCGGTAGCCCAGTTTTGCAAGGCTGGTTGTCTTGCCAGAGCCGTTAACCCCGACCAACATGATCACAACCGGTTGGGTGGAGAAATCGAGTGGTTTCCCTTCCTCGAGCATGCCGATCAGCAAATTGCGCAGAGCGGAGCGCAGCTCCGCCCCCCGGGTCCATCCCTGCGCACGCGCCTCCTGCTGGAGCGGAGCCAGGATGGATTGGGTGGTCTTCAAGCCCAGATCTGCAAGGATGAGCTCGGCCTCGAGTTCGTCCCAGAAGCTATCTGTGAGATCTGTCTGTCCAAGGAGGGTCGCGACGCGCCCGAAAGTCGTCTTGCGGGTTCTCTCAAGCGCATCCTGCCAGGAATTGGGGATCACGCCGGGATTATACCATCCCGCGCATCCTCTCCGCCGGTCGCCGTTGCGGGAACCCGCGCAGGAGTTTTCGCATAGCCACAATCGATCCGGGTCCCTCGGGAGCGCTCTGTGAATTGATGCCGCAGCGCAGCCGGCTGCTAGATAACAAAGAAAAGACCACCCGCAAGGATCTCAGCGGGTGGTCTTCAGGCTGGGGGTCCAGGATTCGAACCTGGGCTTACGGTTCCAGAGACCGCTGTCCTACCACTAGACGAACCCCCAACGTGGGGACATTTTAACACAGCCGTTCGCGGCTGTAAACTCTCAGCCGGACTGGCGCAGAATCGTGGTGGCTTTTTGTATGCGGTCGAGGACTTTCTCGCGGCCGACGATCGTCATGCTTTCGATGAGAGGCGGGCTGACGCGCTGTCCGGTCACGGCCATGCGCAGCATGCCAAAGAGCTGGCCGGCTTTAAGATCGAGATCGTCGGCGAGATCCCGCAGCGCTTGCTCGAAGGGTGCCTGTTCGAGAGAGTTCAGCGACTCGATTACGGCAGCAGCCTGCTCGAGCGCGTGAGCGGATTCGTCCGTGCTCAGATTCTTCCCGATCAGATCCTCGCGGTCGACGGGGATCTCTTCCTTGAAGAAGAAGCGCGCCATTTCTACTGCTTCATCGAGCGTCCGGATCCGCTCCTGGACGAGAGGTGTGATCTCGCTGATCATTTCGCGCTCGGCCGGTAAACCAGCCTGCTCGAAGAAGGGAACCAGCCGGTTGGTGAGCTCATCGGTGCTTAACGCGCGGATATGCAGCCCGTTGAAGTGGTCGAGCTTGCTGAAATTGACCGCAGCCGGGCTGGGATTGAGCTTCTCCAGTGAAAATTTCGAGATGAATTCGTCCATCGGGAAGAATTCCTGGTGGTCATCGTAGGACCATCCCATCAACCCGATCCAGTTCAGGACGGCTTCTGGCAGGTAGCCCATCTCGCGCAGGTCGAGAGCGAAAACGGCTCTGGAGCCACTCTTTTCAGCGTTTGCATGACGTTTGCTGAGTTTGCCTTTCCCGCTCGGGTTGAGCAGGACCGAGAGGTGCACCCAAACCGGCTGTTCCCAGCCGAACGCCTCGTAGATCAAGACGTGCAGCGGGAATGTCGGAAGCCATTCTGATCCCCGCAGAACATGCGTGATGCCCATCAGGTGGTCATCCAGAATTGCGGCGAAATGGTAGACCGGCATGCCGGTCGATTTCAGAAGGATGTAATCGTCAATGCTGGAATTTTCAACCGCGATCTCACCGCGCAGCAGATCGACGGCGGTCGTCCGGCCGGGTCGCGGCACCTTGAAGCGCACGACCGAAGGTTCTCCGGCCGCCACACGCTGCTTTGCCTCATCGGGCGGGATTGTGCGGCAGTGTCCGTCATAATGCGGCGGTTCTTTCCGTTTCTGCTGCAGCTCACGCACTTGCTGCAGGCGCTCCGCGGAACAGAAGCAGTAGTAGGCGGACCCGGCGTCGATCAGTCGCAGGATGTACTCCTGGTAGATCTCCATGCGCTCTGATTGCCGGTATGGGCCAAAAGGGCCGCCGATATCGGGACCTTCATCCCAATCCAGACCGAGCCAGCGCAGCGTTTCGTAGAACTCCTGCTCGGCTTCCGGGTCGTAGCGTTTGCGATCGGTGTCCTCAATGCGCAGGATGAACTGCCCGCCTGTCTTTCTGGCGTACAGGAAATCGTAAAGCGCGGTGCGCGCTCCACCGATATGAAGCCTGCCGGTGGGGGAGGGCGCAAAGCGGACACGGGCGGGTTGGGTTGGCATCATGGATTACCTCGATTTTTTCTAGGGCTAAAGCTCGATCTGCTTATGACGGAGGATAACACTTTCGACCAAACCTATGGCGAGCAGGCTGGTCAACAAGGAAGAGCCTCCGTAGCTAAGAAAAGGCAGCGGCAAGCCCGATACTGGAAAGACGTTCAAATTGACGCCGATATTGAAGAAACCCTGGAAGAAGAGCAGAACGGCGACGCCGTAACAGATCAGCGCCCCGTACAGGTCCCGGGCCATGCCGGCTGCGCGCAGGCAGCGGAAAATGACGAAGGCGAAGAGAAGCATAAACACCATCACGCCGACGAAACCAAGTTCTTCCGCGGTGGCCGAGAAGATGAAGTCGGTGTGCCGGACTTTCAAGAAGCGCAGTTGGACCTGGGTTCCACTGCCATAACCCTGTCCGAAAATACCTCCCGAACCGATTGCGATCAGCGCCTGGTTGACATTGTATGTGGCGCCGAACCCGGCTTCAGGATCGGGGAAAAGGAATGTGATGATGCGGGCCTTCTGGTAGTTTTCCAGAAACGGCCAGGCGAACAAAGGCAAGAGCATGCCGATGCCCAGTAGGATGGCGAAGTGTTTCAGCTGCACACCGGCTGCCCACAGCAGAGCGACCCAGATCACGCCAAGCACTATGGCGGTGCTCAGATCTGGTTGGAGAAAGACCAGCAAAGCTGGCACGCCGATGAGCAGGAGACTGCGCATCACGATCTTAATCTGGTGAAGCCGGAATTGATTCTTCGCCAGGTAGTCAGCCATCACCAGGATCATGAAGATCTTGGCAAGTTCGGAAGGCTGGACCGTGACGATGCCTAGCTGGAACCAGCGTGCCGACCCGAAGCCCACGATACCCGCGGTGGGAATTAGCGCCAGAAAGAAAAGGATGAAGAGGTAGAGCAGGCGCGACAAGGCGGACCACAAACGGTAATCAATCGCAGCGGTCAGGAACAGGATGACGAAACCGGCAAGTCCGTAGATGATCTGCCGGGGGACGGTATCTTGTTCGATGAGGAACTCATTGCCTGCGATCGCAGACTGGATCATCGCCACGCCCGCGATGGTCAGCAGGGCTACCGCAGCAAGAAGCCACACATCAAAATGGCGCCAGATTCTAGTCGATTGCATCGATGCTGGTGAGCGTTATCGCCGTCTGCGGGGTGGGGCCAGTGGGATATCAGCGACCAACCGCTGGCGGTCACGATCCTTGGTCAGCGTGATCTCGACCAGATCTCTGTCAATCTCCACATGTTTGCTGATGACATCGATCAGGTCGTCCTTCAGGGCCTCGATCCGCCCGGGGGACAGACCAGCGCGGTCATGGATCAATACCAGTTGAAGGCGCTCCTTGGCGTCTTTCGCGCTGCGGGATTTTCCTAAGCCGACCTTTTCAAGGAAATTCATCCTTCGCCTCCCGCTTTCATCATGCGAGTTATTCGACCGAAGAAGCCATCCCGGCCATCAAGGCTTTCGAAAGGCACCTCTTCACCGTTCAGTCTGCGGGCGATGTTCTGGAAAGCCCTCCCGGCCCTGGAGCCAGTATCCGAAGCGACCGGTACGCCGTGGTTGGTGGCCACCAGGACGGCTTCATCTTCGGGTACGATTCCGATCAGATCGATCGCCAGAATCTCGAGGATATCCTCGGTCCCGAGCATATCACCACGGCGCACCATTTCAGGCTTCACGCGGTTGAGGATCAACTTGCCGGGACCCTTTTCTTCGGCCTCGATCAAGCCGATAATCCGATCCGCATCACGTACGGCGGAGACTTCCGGGTTGGTGATGATCAGGACGATATCGGCGGGCGCGATTGCGTTGCGAAAACCGCGCTCAATGCCCGCTGGCGAATCGATCAAGATCCAGTCGTACTCGCTGCGCAGTTCATCCGTCAGGCGGATCATGTCCTGCGGTGATACCGCCGTCTTATCGCGCGTCTGGGCGGCGGGGATCAGGTAGAGCTGTTCCAGGCGTTTATCACGGATCATCGCCTGGCGCAGTTTGCAGCGACCCTCGACGACGTCAACAAAGTCATACACGATCCGGTTTTCGAGCCCCATGACGACATCCAGGTTGCGAAGCCCGATATCGGCATCGATGCAGACCACGCTGGCGCCTGTGGATGCAAGCGCGACGCCAAGATTTGCGGTCGCGGTCGTCTTCCCTACGCCGCCCTTACCGGATGTTATCGTTACGATTTTGGCACTCATCTACAACTCCCAGCCGGTTGGGCTTAACGCCGCTCTGGCTCTCGCCAGGGTTCGGCAACTATTTGATCATCCTTGATAAACGCGCGCTCCGGGTGTGCTTTCCCGCGCTTCTTCGGTGAGATGCTGATCTGGCTGCCAATGCGCAGCTGGGTGGGCGCCAGATCAAGCGCACAGACCACTGCGGCCAGGTCGCCGGCAGCGCCGGCATGCACCGTGCCGCGCAGCTTCCCCCAGACAATCACATGGCCGCCGGCGATGATCTCAGCCCCGGGGTTCACATCGCCCATCACGATCACATGCCCGTGATAGCGGATGCTGTGGCCGGAGCGCAGCGTGCGTTCGACCAGTACCGCTTCCTCACCCGGCAGCACGGTGTCGAATGGTTCGACAGCGTCGTCATCTTCCAGCGCGCTCTGCACCAGCTCGATCTCGAGGCCGAGGTCAGCGGCCGTGCGTTGGGTGATTTCGCTCTGGCTCAGCACGGCCCAGAGCGCAACCTCTTCGTCTGAGAGAGCATCACGGAGCCGTCCAAGATCGGAAGCGTTCAGCTCCCGGTCCCCGATCTGCAGCGCGATACGCGCCCCCCGGAAGAAATCTCCCCGTTCATGGATCGCCGCCAACAAATCTGTGCTGACAGCCGGCCAATCACCTTCGGGCAGGCTGATCAGAAGACCCTGCTGGATGCCTTTAATCTTCAGAGAATTGTCCATAACGCATTTGCTGTGCGATTATAGCACGCACGGGAATGTGGGGCGAGATGACCGGGATCGGTCCGGGATTATTAATTTATGTTAAGTACAAATGGTTGCCGGTCTTCGAGCGAGCCGATCTGGCGGCCTTATTGTGCCCGGGCTATGTCGATCGATTTGAGTTCAAAATACGCGTCCAGCACTTGCTTGACAATCGGGCCAGCCGTCACGGCGCCCTCACCGCCATAGTAGACGAAGGCGATCACGGCGATCTCAGGGTTTTCATAGGGTGCGTAGGCGGCATACCATGAGTGCGTCGGCCATTCACCCGGTTTGCACAGCCCGCGATCGTAAACCACCTGGTCGCAGAATTCACCGGTACCGGTCTTGCCCGCAGAGGAGATCGATTCCAGGTTCGCATAGCCATTAGCGGTGCCGTCTGGATCCTCCACGACGAGACGCATGCCTTCCTGCACGAGGTCGATTACCTCCGGGCGGATATCGACATCCGGGGAGGCGTTAAATGTCTCCCGCCGGCTTTCACGGACGACGTCCACGAGCGCGTCGGGCATGCTGGGGCAATCGGCAGCGATCTCATCCAGCGGTGTGATCACACCATCGGCGATATCCCATAAGATACAGGGCTCATAGCGCTCGATGATGTTGCCCTCACCGTCAAGCGTCTCCTGGACGATATGCGGCCACATAACCTTGCCCCCATTCGCGAGCGTCGCCACCGAAGTGAGCACCTGCAAAGGTGTTGCGGAGACGAATCCCTGCCCCACGACGGTGTTGTAGGTATCGCCGGTGGACCAGTTCTCGCCGAGGTTGATGCGCTTCCAATCACGGTCCGGGATCAGGCCGTTCTCCTCACCGGGCAGGTCGATGCCGAGCGGTGCGCCGTATCCGAGGGCTGGGGCGTAGAGATTGATCCCATCGACCCCCAGGCCATCCCCGGGCACTTCATCCTGGTAGCCGCCGCCGATCTTGTAGAAATAGACATTGCAGGAATAGGCAATGCCGTGCACGAAATCGACGTCGCCGTGGCCGTCTTCTTTCCAGCAGACGAAATCCTTCGCCTTGCCCGGATCGGTAGGGAAGTACTTGTTCTCGATCGTGATCCTTCCGGGGTCGAACAGTTCTTGCTCCGGGGTGATAACGCCCGAGTTGAGCGCACCTGTGGCGGTTACCAATTTAAAAGTGGATCCGGGAGGGAATTCACTGGCAATCGCATGGTTGGTCAGCGGGTTGCCGCGATCATCCTGTTCCAATTCCTGGTAGTAGTCCTGCGGGATGAAGCGAGCAAAGCGGTTGTTTTCGTACGTTGGCAGAGAAACCATCGCCAGGATCTCGCCGGTCTGCGGGTTCATCGCGATGACGACACCCAGCGGGGCTCTCTCCAGGCCGGCTGAGCGCTGGATGAAATCCATGCGGATCTCCAGGGCAGTGCGCGCGATGGACTGCAGACGTGTATCGATAGTGAGCCGCAGACTGCTGCCAGGCGTGGGTTGACTGAATTCTCCCACTTCACGGAGCACCTGCCCGGCGACATCCTGTTCGACGCTCTTCAACCCGTTCCGCCCGGCAAGGATCTCCTGATAGAGGCCGTTATATCCGACCTCGATGCCAGCGTAACCGATCTTGTCGCGATCGGTGCGGAAGCCCTGCTCTTCGTAATAATCTTGAAGCACGGCCGGGATCGGGCCCAGGTAACCGATCAGTGCGGATGTCAATCCCCCGGTCGTGTAATCCCGGATCGGAATGGCGGTCACTTCCACACCGGGCATGTCGATTTGCTCCTCCCGCAAGATGCGGGCGACGTCTTCATCGACGTCACAGGCGACCGGCCAGGCGTCATAAGGGCTGTTGGTATCACCTTCAAGCACCAGTTGCCTGATACCCCGCCCGGGGACACAGGGTGCCGCCGGTGGTCCTTTCTGGTCGATGGGCACTCCAGTGAGTTCGGAGATGCGGAGATAGATCGCCTCGACCTCAGCCTGGCTGTCCGGGAGCAGCGCGGGCGTGATCGTCACCCTGAAGGAGGGGATGTTGCGCACCAGGAGGGAATTGTTGCGATCGTAGATTACGCCGCGCGGGGCCGGGAGGCTGACTTCGTCCATGCGGTTATCCCGGGCCTGATCAATATACGCGTCGTATTCGAAAACCTGAAGGTAGATCAGACGCCCCGTGAAAATGAGCAGCATGATCACGATCAGGGCGTAGAGGGTCCTTAACCGAATTTCAGGGATGCGTCCATTAGTTGGTTCACTCATTGAGATACCAATCCAGATCAGGCTTCGATTTCAGGCGGGTACAGCCAGCGCTGCAGACCGGCGAGACCCTGTGAGACCGGCAGAGTGAGCAGCAGGTTGATGAATGTGCTTGGCAGGATCACTCGTATATAGGCATATTCGAGCTGGACCTGTCTCCCGACGAAGAGCAGCGCGATGAGCAGTACGCTGTGGAAAAGCAGTGAAGCGACCAGCGTTACGCCAAGCGGCATAAGCAGATTGACCTCCCAGATCCTCCTAGCATATAAGGATACCAAATAAGCGACGAAAATGAGGGCGATACTTGAAGTTCCCAACGGCAGCGCAGAGAGTGTATCCAGGAAGATGCCCCCGATAAACCCCCAGGCCATCGCTTGCCGTCCTTCACCGGTGAGTGCCCAGCCGACGATCGCCAGCAGAACCAGGTCCGGGCGCCCTTCATAGAAGCCAAAATCGGCGAACATCGTCGATTGCAGGATCGCCAGCAACGCCAGCAGCGGGATACCGATCAGGTAAGCCATGAAAATCCCCGTCGGGTTATTCCTCGAGCGTAAATGGGGTGAAGTTAGTGATCACCAGTACGACCTGGAGATCATCAAAGGATACACTCGGTTGGATAGTAGCCGTCTGGAAGAGGTCAAAATCACGACGGCGGATGCTGACGACGCTGCCAACAGGAATGTCAGGAGGATATTTCGCACCCAAGCCGCTGGTCAGAACGAGTTCATCTTGATTGATCGGGGCTTCGAGATTAATCATGTCGACAAGCAGTTCACCGTTTATTCGAGCTGTCAGGATGCCTTCCGCTCTCGCGTCTTGAAACTTTATGTTGACCGCCGTCTGCGGATCTGTGATCAACTCCACTCGGGAGTAGGACGCAAAGACTTCGACCACCCGGCCCACCAGGCCACGTGCGGTGACGATCGGCATGCCGCGTGTGACCCCCGCATCAGAGCCCTGGTTGATGAACACCGATCGCAGGAACGGACTGACATCTTTGCCGATCACGTTGGCTGCTAGATAACGGTTCTCAGGCTGATTGCGGGCATAATTTAGCAGTGCGGCGAGGCCCTCTGCTTCGGCCGCTTGCTCTTGCAGTGAGATTACTTGCTGCTGCAAAAAAGCGTTTTCCGCCTCAAGGCGGTTGATCTCCTCGCGAAGTGCGGTCATCTCACGCGGCGATGTCAGCAGGTCTCTCAGCGCGCCATAACGCGTCGCGACCCAGTTCTGAACAACCGTCATAGGCAGGGCGATCGTGCTCTGCAGCGGCGTCAGGAATCCCGCCTGGAAAAGGACAAGCATCCCTGCGGCGATCAGCAAGAGTATCGCGGCAATGAGTGCTCTGGACGAAAACCTTCTCATGACGACAATCTCGGATGCATACTGGATAGGGATAATGACGATTTGGTTTAGCGGGAAACGCGTTCCAGACCGACAAGAAAACGGCCCCGATAATCGAAGTCTTCGAGGATCAATCCGGCACCGCGCGCGACACAGGTCATTGGGTCCTCCGCTTGCCAGACCCGCATCCGCAGCTCGTTTGCAACGCGCTCTGTCAGACCCTGCAGCTGAGAGCCGCCGCCTGCGAGGCAGATACCCTCTTCCATTAGATCAGCGATGATTTCGGGTGGGGTTTCGTCGATCGCGTCACGCAGCGTATCGACGATGATCTTGACCGAACTCGCCAGCGCTTCACGGATCTCAATCGAGGAGACCTCGATCGCTTCCGGCAGTCCGGTGACCAGATTGCGGCCGCGCACGCTCATCGTCTTCTCTTCTTTCAATGGGTAAGCTGAGCCAATACCTAGCTTCACCCTCTCGGCCATACGTTCGCCGATCAGCAGGTTGTATTTGTTGCGAATGTAATTGATGATGTCCTGATCCATTTCATCGCCGGCGACCCGGAGCGAGCGAGAAACCACGATCCCTCCCATCGAGAATACCGCCATCTCGGAGGTCCCTCCACCGATATCACAGATCATCGAACCGACCACTTCGCCGATCGGCAAGTTAGCCCCCAATGCCGCCGCAGTTGGTTCTTCAACGAGATGCGCCTCGCGGGCTCCGGCAGCCATTGTGGCATCGTAGACGGCTCGCTTTTCAACCTCAGTCGCTCCGCTGGGGATGCCAACCACGACGCGCGGGCGCGGTACAGGGACGATGCTCTGTTCATGCGCTTTTGCGATGAAATATTCAAGCATGCTCTCCGTGATGTCATATTCGGAGATCACGCCATCACGCAACGGACGAATAGCGACGACATTGGCCGGAGTGCGGCCAACCATTTGCTTCGCTTCGGCACCGACCGCGAGGGTCCGCTTGGTCTTCTTGTCTATCGCGACCCAGGAGGGTTCGTTGATCACGATGCCCTGACCCTTAACATGAACGAGGGTATTCGCCGTGCCCAAGTCAATGCCTATATCGAGTGAGAATAGGCCTAAAATCCAATTGAGGGGGTTGAAAGCCAAGGCGAAACACCTCCGTTGTTGCCAAGAAGCGATTATATCATGCGCGGCTATCCTCGCCGAAAGCCCAGCGTGTGCAAATTTGAGCCGCCCGATCAGCGTCGGGCCGCGATGCTATAATCTCACACAATGGACATTTTCGATCAGGTCTCAGCCTACATTCGAGATTACGCGCTGCTCAGGCCCGGTGAGCGCCTTGTCGTAGGGGTCTCCGGCGGGGGGGACAGTCTCTGCTTACTGGATTGTCTTTCACGCTGGGGCGTCGATGTTGTCGTTGCTCATCTCGACCATCAGCTGCGGCCGGAGAGTGCCGCAGATGCTGCGTTCGTGGAGGCACTTGCCGACCGGTATGGCCACCCGTTTGAACTTGGGAGGGCTGACTTGCATCCCGGGCAGGGTGGTTCGCTTGAAGAATGGGCGCGTCTCCAGCGTTATTCGTTTCTGGCTGCAGTCGCCCGGAAGGATGGAGCACAGAAAGTGGCGGTCGGTCACACTTATGATGATCAAGTCGAGACGATCTTGATGCATCTTCTGCGTGGGGCGGGACCGTCGGGGCTGCGAGGGATCCTGCCGGAGACTCAAATGGGTGATTGGACCGGTATCTCCGGGGCAGACGGAATCTCGCTCGTGAGACCGCTGCTCAGTATACGGCACGCTGAGACGATGGCGCATTGTGAAACGATCGGGCTGGAACCCAGGATTGATCGCAGCAATCGGGACCAGAGATTCTTCCGCAACAAGATCCGACATCATCTGCTGCCGGTCCTCGAGGGTTACAACCCGGGTGTTCGTTCGGTCATTTACCGTCTCGGAGAGATCATGCGCGCGGAGGTGGACTTTCTCACCGATCAAGTCGAGCGCCGCTGGCAGGAAGTCGTCGTCGAGCTGGCGGCTGACGGCCTCATCCTCCGTGGAAGGGCATTTAAACAGCAGCCACTTGCCATTCAGCGTGGACTAATCCGGCGGGCGATTCTCGCTTTACGCCAGGATTTGCGTGATTTGGGTTTCGAGCATATTGAACGGGGTGTTAAATATATTCTCGCGTCGGACCGGCCAACTTCACAGCCGCTGATCGATGACCTGCTGATCCACGACTACGATGAAGATGTCCTGTTGGCGGCTGTTGAGCCGCTGCCAGCGGTGCCTGACTTTCCCCAGATGAGTGCAGGGGAATGTAAGCTGTCCGTTCCCGGTGAGGTGCAGCTTGAGTACGGCTGGAAGATCGTCTCCGCAGAAATCAAGGATAATATTGCGGAGGTGACACGTGCGAAGGCCGATGGATGGGAAGTGGTCATCGACAAGAGCAGCCTTTCTACGCCATTGAGTCTGCGCACGCGTCAACCCGGCGACCGCATGCAGCCTCTGGGCATGCAGGGTCGCATTAAAATTTCTGACCTCATGATCAATTCGAAGATTCCGCGCCTGGCAAGGTCCCATTGGCCGCTGCTTTTTTCTGGCGGGGAGATTGTCTGGGTACCGGGACTGAATATCGGACACTCATTCCGCATCAAGGAATCAACGAACCGTGCCGTGCATCTGAAGGTTCTCCCGGGGGATGCTGGCGGTAGCAGGAATTGACTTCCCAAAAAGTCTTTGCTAGAATGCTGGCTAGCTTGAAGGCTAAGCCTACAATTGAATACGGGAGATCAGCGTATGGATCTCACATTTGAGTGAGATCACGAGGTGGAGGTTCCCCACAGCGATGTGGGGTTAACCCGGGGCTGCAGCCCCGGGGAAAATCGAACAGATCAGCGGATGCCTCCGAAGCCAGCCACAGGCTTCCCTCTCCCTTCCAGGACAGTAAGCGGCAAAACCGGGCGGCGACGCCCGGGACAAATCGTTTCACAGTGGCCGAGTGACCCGATCGGGAAGGATCGGTCGTTCGACGAATTCTGGAAGGGCGAACATACGTATCTGCGATGGCACGCCCGGCGTGCCATTTTTTTATTTAGGTACCCACTTCGCTGGTCCAGATCCGTCGATCACGGCGCGTGCGGGAGCTGTATCCCGGATCGCTTGCCAGACCGGATCCGAGTATCGAGAGCCTACAAGACAAGGAGGCCAGAGATGGCAAACGAGATCGTCAAGAGAGCACATGCGGATGGGGTCAGGTTCATCTGTCTGCAGTTCACCGACGTTACCGGAACGGTGAAGAGCGTGGACATCCCGGTGAACCGGCTCGAGTCGGCGCTGGAAGAGGGGGTCTGGTTCGACGGATCGTCTGTCGAGGGGTTTGCGCGCATCCAGGAGAGCGACATGCGTCTGGTACCCGACCGGGATACGTATGCTGTGCTGCCCTGGTCGCAGGAGGAGCGGAAGCGGGCGCGCATCTTCTGCGATATTTACTTACCTGGTGGAAAACCATTCCCGGGAGATCCGCGCGGCGTGCTGAAACGCATCCTTGCGAAAATTGAATCGAAGGGTTGGCGCTACAACGTGGGAGCCGAACCCGAGTTCTTCCTCTTGAAGCGCAACGGCCCCGAGAATATCCATCCGGTCCCCCACGACGTCGGCGGGTACTTTGATTTCTCCGCCAGCGACGAAGCCCAGCGCGTGCGTACTGAGCTCATGCTCGCATTATCCAGCATGGGACTCGAGGTCGAGATGGGCCATCACGAAGTGGCCCTGGGGCAGCACGAAATCGATTTCCGGTTTTCAGACGCGCTGCGAGCGGCCGATAACGTGGTGACCTTGAAATACACGATCCGCGCCCTGGCGGCAAAGAATGGTCTTGTGGCAACGTTCATGCCTAAACCGATTTTCGGCATCAACGGATCCGGCATGCATACCCACCAGTCAATTATCGACGAAGGTGGCACAAACCTTTTCTTCGATGATCGAGATGAGTATTTTCTATCTGAGATTGCCTACGGGTTTATCGCCGGGCAGATCGATCATGCTGCAGCACTGGCGGCGGTGGTTGCGCCGACGGTCAACTCATATAAGCGCATCGTGCCCGGCTACGAAGCGCCGGTCTACGTTTGCTGGGCGCAGATCAACCGCTCGGCGATGATCCGCATTCCCAGCAATACCTCTGAACGACCGATGTCGACGCGCGCAGAATTGCGCTTCCCCGATCCTTCCTGCAACCCCTACCTTGCGTTTGCGACGATGCTCGCTGCCGGTTTGGACGGCATCGAACGCGGATTGGACTGTCCGCCTCCGGTCAACAACCTTAATATCTATGAGATGACGGATGAAGAGTTGTCTGAGAAGGGCATCGAACAGCTACCCGGATCGCTGGCGGAAGCGCTGCGCGAGCTGGAGGGCGATCGCGTGCTTCAGGGGACGCTCGGTGAAGAAATCTATGAAGCGTTCACCCGTGCGAAATGGGCGGAATGGGACGAGTATCGTACGCGGGTCATGGATTGGGAGATCGAGTATTACCTCGAGACTGCCTGAGCGATGGCAACCCGGGATTCAGACAAGGCACAAATCTGTGCCTTGTTTTTTTACCGGCCGGGCTCTAAAGGTTTGTTCCGGGCGCGCACATTTTGCCAGGTGCTGCAAAAAGCGCATTGCCGACCGCCTCGCGTCGGCTGGCCGCAGGTGCTGCAGCGAGCGTCGGGAAGGGGTCCTCGTTCCCCGCTGCCGGTGAATTGGATCTGATCTCTAGCCTGCAGGAATGAAAGGTAGAAAGCCTGTTTGGCGCCTGGCCGGTCGGTCTCGATCTGATTCAGGACCTTCTTATAATAGATACTCTTGGCGTCCGCAGAGTACGGGCACTCCTCCTGGATGTAATCGATGCCCCGCAGCAGGGCATACGCGGCAGTTTCACGTTCATAGAAGCGATGGAAGGGTTTCGCTTTGCGCACGAAACCCGGTTTCTCGGGCAGCAGCGGCGCCTGGCTTTCGAGGTAGCCAACGAGCCAATTCATGGTGTTGCCCATCAGCGTCGCGGCTTCGTCATCGAGATTGTGCCCCGTCACGAGCACGTCGTAACCGCCCTCCAACGCAGCTCGATTCATGAGATAGCGGCGGGTCAGGCCGCACACCGAGCACGGTTTTCCAGCGCCCCGGCGGGTGACCTGGGCTGCCTCCGGGATAGTCGCACCGTGAGATGCAGCCACATCGACAACTTTCAAGTTCATACCGTGCTGATCCGCAAACTGTTGAGCGCATGCCCGAGAACGATCCGAATAGGCGCTCCCGTCATCGATACCCAGACCGATGTACAGGCCATTACAGGGGTATCCGAGCTGCTGCAGAACGTGCCATAAGGCGAGAGAATCTTTGCCCCCCGACACGGCGACCAGCACATTCGAACCCTGCTCGAACAATGCATCTCGATGGATGGTGCGTTCAGTCTGCTTAACAAACCAGGTAAGGAAATCCTGCGCGCAGAGCGCCAGCTTGTGCTGCCGCATATTGATGACCGCCTTGCGGCCGCACTTCCTGCACTTCATCATCGCTCTTAGGTGTTCACCTCTGACCACCGGAGATCACCGGAATCAAGCGGACGTGGTCGTCATCTTGAAGGATTTCATCGTCGGTGATCAGTTCGCTCTTGCGGGTCGCAAGGACGGACTCCGGTGAGATCTCTAACTTCTGCAACGCCGCCCGGACTGTCATCCCTGATCGGACGTCGAAAATCTGGTCCCTGTATTGAATCTTTGCCGGCATGGTTTTCCCTCTCCGGCGATTGTAACGCGTGAGGGGCGTCAGCGACAGCCCATATATGGATAAAATTAGTATAATTAAGCTTACCGTGATTACGAAGACGAATTTAAAGCGAGTTTTGATCGTTGGAGCCGGATTTGGCGGTCTGCGGGCGGCAACCGCATTGCGCAGCGAGCCAATCGAGGTCTTGCTCATCGATCGCAATAACTACCACCTTTTTCAGCCGCTGCTCTACCAGGTCGCGACTGCCGGTCTTGAGCCAGAGCAGGTTGCGCGACCGGTACGGGGGATCCTGCGCGGCCAGGAGAATTTTCGATTTCTAACTGCTGAGGTCGAAGCGATTGATTTCCCGGCGCGACGCGTAATCACCGATCGCGGCGACCTCACCTATGACTATCTCATTCTCGCCCCCGGGGCTGAATCCAATTCGTTCGGTCTCCCCGGAATCGCTGAATGTGCGCTTCATCTCAAGGATCTCGATGACGCCGTTCAGATACGAAATCATATACTCAGGTGCTTCGAACGTGCGACATGGGAGAGCCAGAATGACCTTCCTCAGGCATGGTTGACCTTCCTTGTGGTGGGGGGAGGGCCGACCGGAGTCGAGATGGCCGGCTCGTTAGCGGAGCTTGTGCAGTACTTGCGCTCGGGTGAATTCCACAGCATGGGGCTGCCCCGCGCGCGCATCATACTGGCTGAGATGGCTCAGCGTCTACTCCCCGAAATGCAAACAAGTTCAAGCAAGGCGGCGCTCGAGAGCCTATCCGGGAAAGGTGTCGAAGTCTGGTTGGGACGGGCAGTGCGTGCCTATGATGGGTTCAAGGTTGAATTTGACCATGGGGAATATCTCGAGGCAAGAACGCTGATCTGGGCAGCAGGTGTGAGTGCAGCTGGATTGCTGCAGCGTCTGGATGTGCCGCACGGCCCCCTGGGACGTGTCGCCGTGCTCCCGACGCTACAACTCGAGGCGCATCCCGAAGTCTATGTTATCGGCGACGGCGCTTATATCCCGGCTCAAAGAGAAGAAGCCCTACCCATGATGGCGCCTGTAGCGACGCAGATGGCCGAGCGTGCTACTGCGAACATCAGGCGGGATCTGAGGGGCCAATCCCAGGCACCGTTCCGTTACAAGGACCCGGGCAGGCTGGCGACGATCGGCCGGAACGCTGCGGTGGCAGAAATCGGGCGATTGCGCTTCAGAGGTTTCCTGGCGTGGGTTGTGTGGCTGGTTGTTCACCTGATCCAGTTGGTCGGATTCCGGAACCGCTTGATGGTACTGATCAGCTGGGCGTGGGAGTATCTTACCTACGAGCGCGCAGTGCGATTGATTCAGGGGCGTTTGCCAGCAGTAAGTGAGGCGGAGGTTCCCGGTGAGTGTTCCTGAGCCGTAGCTCAGATTGACTTTAATTACGCCGGGCTTGCGAGATATCCACATGCGGCCTTTCCAGCATCCCGGTTAAGAGCTCGCGATCGTTGGGGATTAAGCTCCTGCCCGGGCTGCTGGCTGCCCATCCTGTTCTTTCTCCAGCATCGCCTTAAACGAGGCGATCGACACCTCAAGCATGTCCAGACTGGGTTCGCGGGTCGTCAGGCGCTGAAGCCATAAATTTGGTGCGATCAGCACACGCGCCCAGCGATAGCGGATGAGGCGGGCGCTCAGGCGTAAATATTCATAAGCCAGCGCCGCCAGCACGGGGATGAGCAGAATGCGGGTGAGCAGACGCATCAACAGCGTCTGTGACCCGAGCGCGCTGAACAGCAGGATCGAGAAGATGACAAGGGTGAGCAAGAAGGCTGTGCCGCAGCGGGGGTGTTCGCGTGAGAATTCAGCCACGCTCTCCGGCGTCAGCGGGGCGCCAGCCTCGAAAGCGTTGATTGTCTTGTGTTCGGCACCGTGATAACCAAAGACCCTCTCGATATCGGGAACGAAACCTATCACCCAGATATACCCGATCAACAGGACCAGACGGGTGAATCCCTCCGCAACGTTACTCCAGAACCCCGACCATTGGAAGATGCGTTCGACCAGATAGCCAACACCTGCGGGAAGCAGGAAAAAGACGACCACTCCGAGTGAGAGCGATGTGAGCAGCGTCAGCAGGAGCGTGCCACCCTCGATCTTCTCGTCCTCTTCTTCTGCCTGAACGTTGGCGGAGAATGTCAGCGCCTGAACACCGAGCACGAGCGCATCCCAGAGGATGAACAATCCACGGATTAATGGTGTGCGGGCGAAATGACTTTTATAGAGCGCGCCGAGTTCTTCCGTCTTGATCACGATCGATTGGTCCGGGGCGCGCACGGCGATGGCGTGCGCCTTTGCGCCACGCATCATGACGCCTTCAATGACCGCCTGTCCGCCATAAACGGGGAGTTTTTCAGTCATCAGGGGCTATTTTCCAACCGAGTGAACGAAACGGATGTAGGTTTCGATTCCACGGAAGTAATTCGGGAGGTGCTGTTTCTCATTCGGGCCGTGAATGTTATCAGACGGGAGGCCGAAGCCGAGCATCAGGCTGTCGGCACCCAGGATCTCCTGAATCATGCCGACGACAGGCACCGTCCCACCGATGCGATCGAAAAGCGGCTGTTTACCCCAGACGGCTTCCAGGGCTTCTGAGGCTGCTTGTACCTCTGCCGATTCGTGAGAAATCACGGACGGGGGCGAACTTGCATGCTCGATCAATTCCCAGGTCATCGTCTCTGGGACATTCTGCTCTAAATACGCTTCCAGGGCAGCCCGGATCTTCTCAGGCTTCTGGTCCGGGACCAGGCGCATGGATAACTTTGCCATCGCCCGGGCGGGAAGCACGGTTTTTGAGCCCTCTCCGGTGAAACCGCTGAGGATGCCGTTGACATCGAATGTCGGGCGGGCGCGGGCTCGCTCGGTTACGCTGTAAGCCGGGTCGCCAAAGAGCTTCGAAGCGCCGGCATGCTTCCTCCACCACTCCTCATCGAGTTCTGGAAGCAGGCTTCGCTCTTGGTCGGAAAGTTCACGGACATCCTCGTAGAAGCCGGGGATCAGCACACGTCCGTGCTCGTCCCGCATCCCGGCGATCAATTCGGCGATGACGTTGGCTGGATTGTCCACAACGCCGCCGAACATCCCGGAATGCAGGTCGGAGCGCTGACCTTCCAGGCGGATCTCAAAATATGAAAGGCCGCGTAGTGCGATCGTGATGGATGGCTGGTCGGGCGCCAGGATGCCGGAGTCACCGTTCAGGCAGAAGTCGCATGCCAGCCTGTCCCGGTGTTCCTGCACGAATGCCTCTAAATTCGGCGATCCAATCTCCTCCTCACCCTCGAGCATGAACTTCAAGTTGATCGGCAGGTCACCGGCTGCAAGCATCGCTTCAACAGCGTTCAGGAAGGCGACAACCTGACCTTTCATGTCGGAGGCGCCGCGAGCGAAGACATCTTCGCCGCGGACGACCGGGTCGAACGGCGCCGAATCCCATTCGTCGAGCGGATCGGCCGGTTGGACATCGTAGTGTCCATAGAATAAGACCGTGGGTGCCTCGGCGCCGGCACGCAGCATTTCAGCGTAAACGACCGGGTGCCGTTTGGTGGGCAAGATCTCGGCATTTTCAAAGCCCAACTCTTCAAGGCGGTTGACAAGCCAGCGTGCCGCGCTTGTGATATCCTTTTCGTGTTCCGGAAGGGTGGAAATTGATGGTATCCTGAGCAAGGCGAATATCTGCCTTAAGAATTCGTCTTTGTGATTTTCTGCATATTCGATGGCCTGGTCGAGTGACATGGTCTGCTCCAAACTAGTCATGATCCAAAGGGGCGGTTAAGTGTTTTCATCAGGCAAGACCGCCCGGGTGCATTCTGCCTGACGGCGCTATTCTACCACCAGGATCGATGCCCGCGTTCATGAAATGCCCCGCCAAAGGCTGTGACCCCGTGCAATCCTGGTTCAGATGAGTGAGGTGAGGGGATGAGTCTCTCCAACGATTTCTCTAAACGCAGATTCGAAAGCGTGGCGTCTGCCATCGGGCACACGCCGTTGGTCCGCTTGAACCGTGTGACCGGAGATGTTCAACCAGCGGTGTACGCAAAACTAGAAATGATGAATCCGGGCGGATCGGTGAAAGATCGCATCGGGATCTCGATCATCGATGCCTTTGAGCACAGCGGGGAGCTCAAACCAGGGGGGACCGTTGTGGAGGCGACCTCGGGAAACACGGGTGTCGGTCTTGCGATGATCTGTGCGATGCGGGGCTACCAATCGGTTTTCGTCATGCCCGACAAAATGAGCCAGGAGAAAATCGACACGCTGCGCGCCTATGGTGCCCGCGTGGTGGTCACGCCGACGGCGGTAGAACCGGATGATCCGCGCTCGTACTACTCGGTCGCCCGCCGGATTGTAGACGAAACTCCAAATGCCATCCTGGCGAACCAGTATCACAACCCGGCCAATCCGCAAAGCCATTATGAGACCACTGCACCGGAGATCTGGGATCAGACGGACGGTAAAGTCACGGACATCGTCCTCGGCATGGGTACCGGCGGCACGATCACCGGGCTGGCGCGCTATTTTCGGGACGAGGGTCATGACGTGAAGATCGTCGGCGTCGACCCGGAGGGATCGATCCTCTATGACGCCTGGAAGCAGGGCGGTGACCCCTCTGGGTTGCAGGCAGAGACCTATCTGGTCGAGGGGATCGGTGAGGATTTCATCCCGGGGACATTAGATTTGTCGCTCGTCGACGCAGTCGTCCGGGTGAGCGATGCCGAGTCCTTCTCCTGGACGCGCAGAGTGGTGCGTGAGGAGGGCATATTCTGCGGTGGGTCGTGCGGATCAGCGCTCGCCGGGGCGATGAAGTATGCGCAGGATCTTGGCCCCGAGCGGATCGTGGTGGTGATTTTTCCGGACTCTGGGTCCCGCTATCTGTCGAAGGTCTTCGATGATGATTGGATGCGCGAGCACGGCATGCTGCCAGCAGAGCGCGAGCCCGTTAGCGTGCGCCAAGTCGCCGGGAGTGTCGGGAGGTCCGAATTGATTATGGCCACGCCGGACGACCAGGTCGTGGAAGTGATGAGACGAATGCGAGCGGATGCGATCTCCCAACTGCCCGTGATTGATCGTGAAGGGCTGCTGCTCGGCGTTGTTTCGGAGGTCGATCTGCTGAATCACCTGCTGAACGCAGACCACGAACACGCGCCCGATGAAACCATCGAAACCATGGTGAACCGGGATGTCCCCAGAGCTGTCTCATCTATGTTATTTGACCAGGTCCTGCCAGAGTTGATGGACGCCAAGATGGTGATCCTGACCGATGACGAGGGTCATCCGGAAGGGATCCTCACGATGATCGACGCGCTCGAGTACGTCACGGGTAGGGAGCTTTGCTGAGACCACTGCCAGAACTTCCCGAACTGAAGATAATTGAGACGAATTCGCTCAAACCGCACGAGCAAATCGAACAAGGACGCGTGGAGCCGATCGTGCGCGGACTGCAATCCGATGGCATCTTGAAAAACCCACCGCTCGTCATGCGTTTGCACACACAGGCAGATGAATATCTGGTGCTGGACGGTGCCAACCGCACAATGGCATTTAACTCCCTCGACATTCCCCACGCACTTGTCCAACTAGTCCGGCCCGGGGTTGAAACCGTCCGACTGCGGACCTGGAACCGGGTTGTCTTCGCTGCGGATCCCCGGGCGCTCTTCGACCGCCTCGACGCCCAGACCGAAATCACACCGGCCCCGCGCGACCGGATAGAGCAGCTCGAGCGCATCGCGGCCGGCATGCGTCTGGCGTACCTTTACCTGCCGGATGGGTCAGCCTGGGAGCTCGGGCGGGAGCGCGAGGCGCTCGATGACCGGATGGAGCACCTCGGTGCATTAATCGAAGCATGTATCGAGACGGGGAAGACAGATCGGACGAGCGAGATGGACGTGGCTGGACTTAGCGGCGTCTACGAGGGTCTGGCAGGTGTGTTGGTGTTTCCCTCCATTGAGGTCGAGGAAGTGATTGAAGCCGCGATCGAGGATATCGTCCTGCCGGCGGGTCTGACACGCTTTATCGTCTCGCCGCGCGCTCTGCGGGTTAATTATCCTTTAGGCTTGCTGGCTGAAGAAAAATCGCTTGCGCAGAAACAGACCGCGCTGGAAGCGTGGATTCAGAAGCGCGTCCAGGAGCAAGCCGTGCGTTATTATGCCGAAGCGACGATCGTGTTTGATGAGTAATCCGCTCTTATCCCAGCGCCTGTTTCAGATCCTCCAGTAAGTCCAGCTCCGATTCGAGGCCGACCGAAAGCCGCACCAGCGCTGGATCGACCTCAAAACCTGATCCCGCTGTCGAGACGTGGGTCATGCGGGCCGGAATTTCAATCAGCGATTCGACCCCGCCCAACGATTCGGCCAACGTAAATATTTTCGTTTGTTCGGCGATCTTGCGGGCGACCTCCTCTCCCCCCTTTGGGATGAACGAAACCATCCCGCCGCCGTTGCGCATTTGCTGCATGGCGAGCGCGCGCTGCGGATGCTGGTCGCTGAACGGATAGAAGACCGAATCGACAGTGGGATGCTCCAGAAGAAATTGGACAATCCTTTCGGCGTTCCGGGCATGGCGGTCCATCCGAACCGGGAGCGTCTTGATCCCCCGCAATACCAGGAAGCAATCCATCGGACCGGGAACGGCACCGATCGCGTTCTGCAGGAACGCCAGCCGCCCGGCAAGCTCATCGTTCTTGACGACAACCGCGCCCCCGAGTACGTCGGAGTGCCCTCCCAGATACTTCGTTGTGGAATGTACAACGATGTCGGCGCCAAGCTGCAGTGGTTGCTGGAGGTAGGGCGTCGCAAAGGTGTTGTCCACGACGATCCAGGGTCTGGATCTCTCGCTTCCGACCTCATCGGCGATGGTCTTAATGTCCACGATTCGCAGGAGCGGGTTGGTCGGAGATTCAAGCCAGATCATGCGTGTGTTGGGGCGGACCTTCTCGAGCAGTTCATCGGGGTCTGTGCCCTTCGCATAGTCAAATTCGAGCCCATACTGCCGGTAGACTTGTTCGAAAATGCGGTAGGTTCCCCCGTATAGATCGCTGACCGCAAGGATGTGGTCTCCTGGTCGGAGCAAGTGGATGACGGCATCGCTGGCGGCCATCCCGGAGGCGAAAGCGAATCCCGCCTGACCAGCTTCGAGCGCTGCGAGAGCATCCTCCAGCGCCTTCCGGGTGGGGTTGCCAGTGCGTGAATATTCGAAACCCCGGTGCTCACCGACGGCGCTTTGTTTGTAGGTCGAAGTCTGGTAAATTGGTGTCATGACGGCGCCGGTGGCGGGATCAGGTTCCTGCCCGGCGTGGATGGCGAGCGTTTCGAATCGTAAGCTTTGCTTCATTCGTACGCCTTTCGGATTACAATGATTCGGTTGAAGTGTACCGGAATTTATCTGTTTCCATATTCAATTGCTGTTAATATTGTAGTATTGGATCATGTATCTTCAAATTGGGGACCCTTCAGAAACGCCGCTGCCGCCTGACGAGGTCAGGATTTGCGCGGTCCATTTCCAACCCTATCCGGACCGACGCAGGGTTCGCATGCTGATAGAGCTGACACCGTTTCAGTCACCTCCCGATATTGCGGTCGTAGTCCGGGATGCCCGCGAGGAGGAAGTCAGCAGTCTCAGCATAATCGGCGCGACCGAGCCAACGATGTCGTTGACGCTTCACTTGCGAGATCCAGAGACCGAGGAGCCGCTGCTCGTAGATATTCGGGTCAGTTACGAGGAGGCCGGGCTCGTCGATCAACTAGAAGAGCAGCTCTTCCTGACGGAGGATGGCCGGCATGGCTAAGCTGGATTCGGTCATCCGCCACGCCATCACCCCCCCGGTTTTTGACGAGGCCAAGGTTCATCGTGATCGCCTGGTAGATCTGCTGCACGGGAATGTGCCCCGGAAGCTGATTGCGATCGCGGCGCCCCCTGGCTATGGCAAGACGACGCTGCTTGCCGATTTCACTGCCAACACCGAACTGCCCGTCTGCTGGGTCCGGATCACCGCTGCGGATCAAGATGTCTACCGTTTCGTCAACATCTTCAATGAATCGCTTAAGAAACGTTTCCGCCGATTAAGCGGGAAGATTAACCTCGAGAAACTCTTCGGCACCCCGCCGGAATCGCTCGGGCGGATCTTCGCCGAAACGATCGATGAGCACGTTTCAGAGACGTTCGTGATCGTTCTGGACGATGTCCATTTGATCAACAACTCTGAAGGCACAACAACGTTTCTGGATTCACTGCTTGAGGTGCTCCCCGAGCAAGTCACATTGATTGCTGCCGGCCGGGAAGTGCTTGAAGTTTCACTGGCGCGCTTGATGGCCCAGGGTGCGCTGGCCGGTCTCGGCCCGCAGGACCTGGCGCTCACGCCGGCCGAGATTATTGAGTTGGCGAAACAGCAATCCGGGTTGTCGCTCACCGAGGATCACGCCGCCCGGTTGTTTGAGGAGACCAAGGGTTGGGTGACCGGGCTGATCCTCTCAGGCGAATTATCTGGCAGAGATCTCCCGTCCCTCGTGTTTGACTCCAGGCCGATGGTTTATGAATATCTTGCTTCGGTCGTCTTGAACCGTCAACCGGATGATCAACGTCGTTTCATGATGGATTCGTCGGTCTTCCCGGTGATGACCGCCGCGGCTTGTGACCAGGTGTTGGAACGGGAAGACAGCCGGGAGATATTGCTGCAGTTACTGCGAGAAGGGCTGTTTGTCTCCGCCACGAACGAGACGCCGCGCACATTCGAGTACCATCCGCAATTCCGGGATTTCTTGCTGGATTCGGCGCAGGCCTCCAACCCGGAACGGCTGACCAGGCTGAAGAAGCGCGCCGCCCGATATCTTGAAGATGAGGGTGCGAGTGAACAGGCAGTGGATCTCTATGTGTCCGCCGGGGAGTTCGAGCTGGCGGCGGATCTGGCTGAACGGCAGGCGCAAGAGATGTATCAACAAGGGCGTTGGCAGACGCTCGAAGAATGGGCCGAAGTTTTAACAAACTACAGCGTTCCGATTCCGGAGATATTTCTTTACATCGCCTGGAATGCGTTGGATCAGGGCCGGGTAGCAGAG